>DASZHO010000176.1:0-27707 GCA_035937795.1 Vicinamibacterales bacterium
CTTCCGTTCGTGAATGCCACGCCGAGCCGCACGGTCGACATTCCAGCGCTGACGGAGCTGGCGGGGGCATCCGGCGCGCCGGTGGCGGGCAAGGATTTGAAAACCGGGCAGACGCTGCTCAAAACCATTCTCGCGCCCGGCCTGCGCGATCGGATGCTCGGCCTCGAGGGCTGGTTCTCGACCAACATCCTCGGCAATGCCGACGGCGAAACGCTGGACGACCCGGCGGCGTTCAAGACAAAGCAGGAATCGAAGCTGGCGGTGCTGAAGTCGATGCTGCGGCCCGATCTCTATCCGGATCTGTACGGCAGCTTCCACCACGAGGTGAAGATCAACTACTACCCGCCGGCCGGCGACAACAAGGAAAGCTGGGACGCGATTGATATTTTCGGGTGGCTCGATTACCCGATGTCGATCCGCGTCGACTTCCTCTGCCGCGACAGCATTCTCGCGGCGCCGCTGCTGCTCGATCTGGCGCTCTTCATGGATCTGGCCAAGCGCGCCGAGATGTCCGGGCCGCAGGAATGGCTGGCGTTCTATTTCAAGAGCCCGATGATGGCCAACGGGCGGCCGCCCGAGCACGAGCTCTCCAAGCAGCTCATCACCATGCAGCAGCAGCTCCGCCGATGGGCCGGGGCCTCGTCGGCGACAGCCGTCAGTACCGGATGACGCTCGCTGGAAAAACCGCGCTGGTCACCGGCAGCTCACGTGGCATCGGCCGTTCAATCGCACTCAAGCTGGGAGAGCTCGGCGCAGACGTTGTTGTAAACTACGTCACGAGCGAGAGCCACGCCGACCAGGTTGTCGGCGCCCTCCGCGCCATGGGCCGGCGCGCGTTCGCGGCCAGAGCCGACGTGAGCGATCTCACCCAGCTCCGCGGGCTCTTCGATCGCGTGGCAGCCGAGTGGGGCACGCTCGACATTTACGTGAACAACGCCATCGACGTGGCGTCGTTCGGCCCTGTCTTGCGGTTGCGGCCCGACGCGTGGCGCCACACGATCGACAGCCACGTGACGACGTTCCTTGTCGGATCGCAGCGCGCCGCCAAGCTGATGGCCGGGCGGACGGGCTCGATCGTCGCGCTGTCGAGTCTGGGCTCGCGCGGTTATATTCCGGGATATGCGCCCGTCGGGGTGGGCAAGGCCGCCATCGAATCGCTCACGCGGTATCTCGCGGTAGAATTCGGGCCGCTCGGCATCCGCGTCAATACAGTGTCCGGCGGTCCCATCGACACTGATTCGCTGAAATCGTTTTCGACCTACGAACAGATGAAGGATGCCTCCATGAGGCTGGCGCCGGGCCGCCGTATGGGGCAGCCGGACGATATCGCCGAGGTCGTCGCCTTTCTGTGCACGGACGGCGCCCGTTGGATCTACGGACAGACGCTCGTCGTCGACGGCGGTCTTTCGTTGTTGAGCCATTAGAATAGCAGGCTCAGGGCTCAGGCTCAGGGCTCAGGGCAAGTTGGAAGCCAATTACGAATGAGGATTCGCAGACGCCATGATTGATAACTCGCAGGTGCAGGATGCTCGAAATCGCACGGACAAAGTGCTGACCGCCAGGCACGACGAGCTCTACGGCCACGTGCTCGCCTGTGTCGCCGACGTGCTTGCGATCGACCCGGGGAAAATTACGCCGGGCGCGTCGCTCATCGACGACCTGGGCGCCGAGTCGCTCGACTTTCTCGATCTCGTGTTCAGGCTGGAAACGGATTTCAAAGTGAAAATCCCACGCGACGGCATCCGCGTGATGGCGCAGGACGGACTGGCCGACGGGTTCGAGCAGGCCGGAGTGCTGACGCCCGCGGCGCTCGACCGGCTTAAAATATTGATGCCGGAAGTGTCGCAGGCGAGGCTCGCGACGGGGCTCAAGGCTCATCAGCTGCCGAATCTGTTCACGGTGGAAACGTTCGTGCGCCTGGTGGCCTGGCGGCTCGCGGACGGCACCGCGATGCCGTAGCCGCAGGCGGAATCTAGAAAATGTGCGCGGGCCGGGGCTGAAACAGCCGCCCGTGCCCGGGCACGATGGTGTGGCCACGATCGATCAGTCCCTGTCTGGTGGCGGCAAATTGCGCGCGCGAAAACGGAATCATCGTTTTCACCTTCGCGTCGGCGTCTTCGGCCAACACGGCATCCCCAGCAACGATGACCGGCTCCACCGCCTCGACGCGTATTGAGAGATGATGCGGGGTGTGGCCCGGCGTCGACAGCAACTGCAGGCCGGCCGGCAATTCGGCAGTCTCGAGCCAGCGCCGCCTGGCTTCGACGCCGAGACGCTCGGGATGCCAGAAGAGGCGCGCCATCCGCGCCACGTTTCGGATGGTGCGTGTCTTGATCCCGTGCGCGGCGACCTCGGGGTAGAACTCCGGCACCGCCTTTTCCGGCGTGCGCGTGCCGAACATCGCCGCGTAGAAGGCGTGGGTCCACTCCCATTCCTCTTTCGACGCGAAAATCGAGGCGCGCGGGAAGATCGAGTTGTTGCCGCAATGGTCGACGTGCAGATGGGTGTTGATCACGATGTCCACATCGGCGGGCGTGAGATGATGGCGCGCGAGCGCGGCGACGAGGTCGTCCTCCTGAATGGACAGGCCCGTGTCGACGACGACGCGATATCGCTCGCTGGTAAGTAACGTACAGGTTGAGGAATAGCCGGTTCCGACCAGAAGGACATCGACGCTCCAGGAACCAGGCACCACGGAATGTTAAATGCGCTTCATCCTAATTGACAAGATCGATCGGCTGGAGCCGGGCAAGCTGGCCGAGGGGCACAAGCTGATCGCGCACGACGAAGATTATTTCCGCGATCACTTTCCCGGCTATCCGCTCGTCCCTGGCGTGCTCGTGCTCGAATCGCTCGCTCAGCTCGGCGGGCGCCTCGTCGAGGCGTCGGTGCGCGAGTCGTCGGGCCGCCGCGTCCTGCCTATGCTGGCCAAGTTCGAGCACGCCAAGCTCGTGCGGCAAGTCCGGCCGGGCGACCGCCTCGACTTGTCAGTCGAGATCGTGGCCATCGGCGACGACGCCGCGCGAGCTACCGGTACGGCGCGCGTCGGAGGGAAACGGGCGGCCACCGCCGAGATCATGTACGCCATGCTCGACCTGAGCAAAGCAGCCGGACAGCTGGACGAGACGCAGACCAGGGCGCTCCACGACTGGTCGGATCGCGTCTGGCGCGAGCTGAAAGGAGCGCAGTAACCGATGGCCCCCCCCGAACGCCGCCGCGTGGTCGTCACCGGCATCGGCGCCGTGACACCGATTGGCACCACGATTCCCGAAATGTGGGAGAGCCTCGTGGCTGGGCGCTCAGGCGTCGACTACATCAAACGGATCGACGCGAGCACGTTTCCCACGACCTTCGGCGCAGAAGTACGCGACTTCGACGAGTCGCGCCTGCCGGACGACGGCGAGCTCCGGACGATTCTCGACAGAAAAAATCTGTTCGGGTGGGTTGCCGCCGCCGATGCGCTGAAAGACTCGCGCATTCTCGAGGCGCCGCCCGGGTGCGTCGGCGTATCGCTCGGCACGGAATCCCGCCGCCCCGATTTTCTGCCGCGGCTCGCCGACGGCGCGCTTTACCCGGGCGCCCACGACCACATGCGGTTTTCTCCCTTCGTGATGGCCGGCGCGCTTGCATCGCACTATGAATTCACCGGTCCGCAGGTGACGGTGTCGACGGCGTGCACCTCCGGCACCCAGGCGCTCGGTGTGGCGTATCAGAAAATTCAATGGGGCGAGGCCGATGCCATGCTTTCCGGAGGCTGCGATTCGCTGATCGATCCGCTGATGCTCACCGGCTTCAGCCTGCTGGGCGCGCTCTCGAAGCGCAACGACGATCCGGGGCATGCGTCCCGCCCATTCGACCTGCATCGCGACGGGTTTGTGTTGGGTGAAGGCGCCGGCATGCTCGTGCTCGAAGAGTACGAGCACGCGAAAACGCGCCACGCGACAATTTACGGCGAGGTGATGGGCTATGCATCGACGTCGAACGCCTATCGGCTCACCGATTCGCCTCCCGATGGCCAGGGCGCGTACCTCTCGATGAAGAACGCGATGGATGACGCCGGCGTGCGGCCCGAAGAAGTCGGCTACATCAACGCGCACGGCACGTCGACCCATCAGAACGACAAGAGCGAAACAGCCGCCATCAAGCGCTGTTTCGGCGAATACGCGAAGCACGTGCCGATCAGCTCGACCAAGTCGATGATGGGCCACCTGGTGAATGCCGGGGGCGCCGTGGAGCTGATCATCTGCATGCTCACGATCATCAACGGCGTGCTCACGCCCACCATCAACTACGAAGTGCCGGATCCGGAGTGCGATCTCGATTACGTGCCGAACGTGGCGCGCCGTCAAAACGTCGAGCGGGCGCTGTCGAATTCATTCGGCTTCGGCGGAATCAATGCCACGGTTGTCGTGGGACGGGCGGAAGAGTGAACAAACGCCGCGTCGTCGTCACCGGCATCGGCCTGGTCACGCCGTTCGGTTGCGACGTGAACGCGTTCTGGAGCGCGCTTCGCGCAGGGCAGTCTGCGGGCCGCACCATCGCGAGCGTCGAAGGCGCCGATCGCGACGTGGCCGGGGCGCCGGTCTGCGGCTTCAACGTCCGCGAACATGTCGATCCGAAGTCGCTGCGCCTGATGGCGCCGGCCGTGGCGTTCGGCGTTGCCGCCGCGCAGATGGCGGCGGCCGATTCCTCCATGACCTTCGAGTCGATCGAGCCCGTGCGGCTGGGGGCATTCGTCGGCTCGCGCGGCCACAGCTCCGACCGCCAGGATCTGATGCCCGCGGTTCAGCGCGCGACCACCAACGGCGATTTCAGCCTCGCGAAATTCGGAGCCGAAGGGCTGCCGCTCGTCCACCCGATGTGGCTGTTGAAGGGTCTTGCGAACAACGTTCTTTATTTTGTTTCGCTCAAATTCAACGCGCAGGGCATGAACAACAACATCTCGATGGGCGGAGTGGCCGGCACCATGGCCATCGGCGAAGCATTTCATACGATTCAGCGCGGCTACGTCGATGTCGCGCTCGCCGGCGGATACGACTCCGGCCTGGATCTGGATCGGATCGAGATGTTCGCGTCGTCACGGCTCGTCACGAAGTCGACCGACGCGGCTCACGCCAGCCGGCCGTTCGACCGCCGCCGCGATGGGTTTCTTCCCGGCGAGGGCGCGGGCTTCTTCGTGCTGGAAACGATCGAATCCGCGCGGACGCGCGGCGCGCGCATGTACGGTGAAGTGCTCGGCTACGGATCGGCGGGGCCTGCCGCGTCGAAGACACTCGGCCCGCACGCCCGCGGCTTCGCCGGGGCGCTGAGGGCGGCGCTGGCCGATGCGGGCGGTCTCCGGCCGGATGCCGTATTCACGCACGGCCTGGCGACGCGAGAAAGCGACGTCGAGGAAACTCGCGCTCTCAAGACCGTCTTTGGTCCGGGCGCGCACAACACACCTGCGCCCGCGCTGAAATCGATGCTGGGCAATTCGTTTGCGGGTTCCGGCGCGATTGAGGCCGCGGCGGCGCTGCTCGCGCTCGGCGCCGGCGCGCTTCCCCCAACAATCAATCTGACCGAGGCCGACACCGATTGCGATTTGGACTACGTCGCGGGAACAACGGCGCGGGGCATGGACCTTCGAGCCGTTGCGTTGAGCAATGCGAATCTCGCGGGCGCCCACGCGGCGCTCGTGCTGGGACGCGTATGAGCGATCAGGCGGTGGCCCTTGTGACCGGGGGGTCCGGTGAACTGGGCAGCGCCATCAGCCGCGCACTCGCCGCCAACGGACATCTGGTCGCCGTGCACTGCAACAGCAAGCGCGACCGAGCGGATGCAGTGGTGCACGGCATCGCGGCGGCGGGAGGCCGGGCGCGCGCCTACGCAGCCGACCTGCATTCCTCTGAAGAGGCCGACCGTCTGATCGAGCGCGTCGTCGCCGATTGCGGCAGTATCGATGTGCTCGTGAACAACGCCGGCATCATCCGCGACACCCTCCTGTTCACGATGTCGGATGCGGATTTGGACGAGGTCTTCGATGTGAACTTGAAGGCTGCGTTCAGAATGACCAGAGCGGCCGCGCGGCAGATGATGCGCCGCAAGCGCGGCGTGATTGTCAACATCTCGTCGGCGGCGGCGTCCAAGCCGGGCCGCGGGCAGTCGAATTACGTCGCCGCGAAAGCCGGGCTGGAGGGCTTTACAAGGGCGATGGCGGTGGAGCTTGCCTCAAAAGGTATCCGCGTCAATGCTGTCGCGCCGGGCGTCATCGACAGCGAGATGACGCGGCAGATTCGCGATATGGCCGCCGATCAGATCCTCGATCGCATCTTGCTCCGTCGATTCGGGACACCCGACGATGTCGCCGCGGCGGTGGCGTTCCTGGCTTCCCCCGCGGCCGGCTACATCACCGGCGAAGTTCTGCACGTCGACGGCGGCTTGCGATAACCGCCATGCGCCGACGCGTTCTCATCACCGGTCTCGGCGTTGTCTCTTCGGTGGGCGTGGGCGCCGACGCGTTCTGGCGCGGCATCACGACCGGCGCGACCGGTTTGTCGCCCGCACCGCCGGAGCTGGCGCGGCTGGGCGCGAAGGTCGTCGCCACGGTGAAAGATTTCTCCGGTGCCGCCTACCTTCAGAACGAGCGCAACGGCCGCATTCTGAATCGAACGTTCGAGCTGCTCGTCGGCGCGGGCGCGCTGGCCGCGGCCGACGCCGCGCTCAGCGCCACGCCGATTCCTCCGCACCGGCTGGGGGTGATCGTCGGCATTGGACCGATCGATCAGTACACCGACGATTTACTCGCCGCGGTGAAGGCCGCGACCGCCGACGGCGCGTTGAGTCTTGCGCGCTTCGCCGAAGAAGCCCGTTCGATGTATCCGCTCCGCCGGCTTCGTTTGCTTCCGAACATCGGAGCGGCATTGCTTTCGATCGAGCACAAGGCGATGGGTCCGAGCCTTACGCTGGTCAGCGGCCACGTCACCGGGCTCCAGGCGATCGCGGAAGGGCTCGCGATGATCCGCGACGGCCGCATCGACGCCGTGCTGTGCGGCGGGGCCGACTCGCGGCTCACGCCGCTCGGCGTCCGTCTCTTCGGGCGCCTGTGCCCGCTGTCGCCGTCCGACGATGTGCAGAGCGCGTGCCGGCCGTTCGACCGGCGGCGCGACGGCGTGGTTGCCGGCGAGGGCGCCGCCATCGTGGTGCTGGAGGCGGAGGAATCGGCGCGCGCGCGCGGCGTCGACGCCTACGCGGAGCTCGTGGCGTGCGCGACGGCTGGCCCGACCGAGGGCGGCTGCGCGGAGTCGATGAGGCAGGCGATGCGTACGTCATCGGACCGATCGCCGCACGTCGTGGTCGCGCACGGCGAGAGCGGCGTGCGATCGGATCGGCTCGAGGCCGCAGCGCTCGATCTGCTCTCGCCCAAATGCGTCACCTCGCTGCAGCCCGCAGTGGGCCATACGATGAGCGCGTGCGGCGCGGTGAATCTTGCCGGCGCCTGCCTGATGCTCGCCGACGAGCGCATCCCCGCCATTGCGACGCTGGAATCGCCCGAGATGAACTTGCCGTTCGCGATGAACGAAGTCAGCGCGCGGTTCGACACCGCGCTGGTCAATGCGATCGAGCCGGACAGTACGGCTAGCTCGGCGCTGATTGCACGCGTATGAGCCTGCGGTCTTCTCGCACTCGCGTGGTGGTGACGGCCTGTCAGGTGCTGAGCCCGATCGGCACGACATGGCGCGAAACCGCCGCGGCGCTTCGCGGCGGCTGTACAGGCATCGGTCCGATCACGCGATTCGACACGTCCGGCTTCCCGTTGACGGTCGCGGGGGAAGTGCGCGGCTGGACCGCGCCGACCGACGGCCGCACCCGCATTCAAGCGATGTTCGACCACGTATCGGAGTGCGCGTTGGCTGCGCTCGGGAAAGCGGACCCGAAGCGCGTCGGCGTGTCGCTTGGCCTCGGCAAGGAGCCGGTGTCGCTGGACGTGGCCGGCGCGCTCGACGCGCTCGATCCCACGCGCGAGCAGGCGCGCGACTACGCGGGCCAGGCGGCGCGGCTGGCGGCGCGCCTCGGCTGCCGCGGTCCGCAGTTTTCGATTTACACCGCGTGTGCCTCGGGCAACGACGCCATCGGCAATGCCTTCGACGTCCTGCGCCGCGGCGACGCCGACATGATGATCTGCGGCG
The DNA here is from genome assembly GCA_035937795.1 of Vicinamibacterales bacterium. Taxonomy (GTDB): domain Bacteria; phylum Acidobacteriota; class Vicinamibacteria; order Vicinamibacterales; family JAMQPK01; genus JAMQPK01. The sequence continues at coordinate 8,166 of DASZHO010000176.1, forward strand.
CGGCCGACTCGCAGATTGCCCCGATCCCGTTCATGGAATTCGTGCTGATCAACGCCCTGGCGGTACCCAACGGCATTGCACAGCCGCGGCCGTTCGATCGCAGGCGCAGCGGCTTCGTGCTGGGCGAGGGCGCCGCCATGTTCGTGCTGGAAACGCTCGCGCATGCGGCGGCGCGGCGCGCGAGCATTCTCGGCGAAATCGTCGGCTACGGCTCGTCGATGGACGCGTACTCGCTGACCCGCAGCCATCCGGAGCGGGAAGGGGCTGTCGTCGCCATGCAGACCGCGCTCGCGTCGGGGGGGCTCGCGGCGGGACAGGTCAGCTATATCAACGCCCACGGCACCGGGACCATATTGAACGACCAGGCTGAGACCGAAGCGATCCACAAGGTGTTCGGCAACCGGGCCAGGAAGCTGCCTGTCAGTTCGACCAAGTCGATGACGGGCCACCTGGTGGCGTCAGCGGGGGCGGTGGAGCTGGCCTTTGCCCTGATGTGCCTGGAAGGCCAGTTTGTGCCTCCCACCCTGAACTATGAGGAGCCGGATCCGGAGTGTGACCTCGATTACGTACCTGGTGCCGCACGGGAAGCGGAATTGAGGATAATTATGTCGAACGCTTTCGGGTTCGGCGGCCAGAATGCCGTCCTCCTCGTGTCTCGATTTGAGGGTTAATTTGCATGGCAAAGAAGTTCCGAGTCCTTCTGGTCTATCCGTGCCGCGACATCGATTCGCAGGTGCGAACGCAGTTCAGCCAGGAGCAGGTGCTCGGCCGGGTGATCTGGCCGTTCCGCGCGCGCACGTACGGGCTCGCGTTCAACGGCCTCGAAACGATCGCCTCGATCACGCCCGACTGGGTTGACCTCACGGTCGCGAACGAAAATCTCGAGACGATCGATTTCGACGGCGACTACGACCTGGTCGCCCTGACGGTGATGGTGACCAACGCCACCCGCGCCTGCCAGATCGCGGACCGCTTCCGCAAGCGCGGCGTGAAGGTGGTGATGGGCGGCTACTACCCCTACATGGTCGGCGATCACGCGTTGAACCACGCCGACTCGATCTGCGCGGGCGAAGCCGAGTACGTCTGGGAGGACATGCTGAACGACGCGCGCGACGGCAAGCTCAAGCCGGTGTACGAGCAGGCCGAGAAGACCGACATGAGCAAGCTGACGCACCTTCCAAAGCCCAACCGCGGGCGATGGATGAAATATGTGTCGCTCACGCTGCAGGCGAGCCGCGGGTGCCCCTTCGACTGCGAGTTCTGCTCCATCGTGGTCATGCTCGGCCACACGATGCGGTACAAGAAGCCTGACTCGATCGTCGCCGAGCTCGAGCGGATTTATCAAAACGACATCATGGGGAGGATCGCGCGACGGCCGATCTTCTTCGTCGACGACAACATCTTCGGCAATCCGAAAGAGTTCAAGGAGATCTGCCGCGCCATCATCAAGCTGAACAAGCGTTACCCGAAGTTCAATGCGTCGTTCGGCTCGCAGCTCACCATCAACGTGACGAAGGACAAGGAAGCGTTGGGCCTGATGCGCGAGGCGGGCTTCTACAACATCTTCATCGGCCTCGAGAGCACGAGCGTCGATGTGCTGCGCTCCTACAAGAAGTACCACAACGTCGCGTTCGACTACGACGAGGCGGTCGGCCGGATGCGCGAATACGGCATGGAGGTGATCGCCAGCTTCATCTTCGGCACCGACGCCGAGACGACCGACTGCTTCGACGCCGCGTTCGACTTCTTCGATCGCAACAACGTCCTGTACCCCTACTTCAACATCCTGACGCCGATCGGCAAGCAGTGGAAGCGCTACTTGATGGAAGGCCGCCTTCTCACGGTGAAGCCGCGGCTCTACGACGCGCATCACACGGTGTTCGTGCCGATGAAGATGCGGCCCATCGAGCTCCAGCAAGGCTTCATCGATCTGGTCGATCGCGTGTTGAGCTACGAGCAGATCAAGAAACGGCTGATCGGCGCCGCGTCCACACATGTCAACGAGCGGATGATGATGTCGAAGATGGCCGAGATGGCGTTGTACTACAAGATTACCGCGACGCTGAAGCTGACGGGCGACCTCGAAGGGCTCAAGTTCGCCCAGGACCTCAAGCCGCATGTCCAGGCCGGCCGCATCTCCATGGTGTCGGTCCTCCTTCAACTCGACCAGCACGACTTCGCCGTGCGGAACCGCCTCACGATGAAGGAGCACCGCTACAGCCTGGACGTGCCGTCGTGGGAAGACCGGCCGCGGACCGAACTGCACGAGGACAGTTCGATCGCCGCTCAAGTGGCCGCCGCCGTCCGGTAGGCGGCGCCGGTAAGCGAACCGGGAGTCGTTTTTTGCCGTCGGAAGCCCAGGTCCAGAAGAAAAATCCCGATCTCGTTTTCCCGAAGATCCTTCGCGCGCTGCTGGCTGTCGGCATCGTCATTGCGGTGGTGGCGATCCCACCCGTCAGGTCGACGTTCACGCGCGGGCTGATGCTGCTCGTGAGCGGCCATCTCGGCAAGTTTCAGGAATATCTCCGGGGTCTCGGCGTGTGGGGGCCGACAGTCTCCATCATCCTCATGATCGCTTCATCGATTGCGGTTCCGGTGCCGGTCACCGTGCTGATGATCGCCAACGGCCTCGTCTTCGGCGTCTGGACCGGCATGCTCGTGTCATTTATCGGCGGCCTGGGGGGAGCGGTGTCCACCTACGTCATCGGCCGCCACCTGGGACGCGATGCGGTGTCACGGCTGCTTTCGAGCTCGAACCTCGAGGCAGCCGATCGGGCGATGCACCGACGCGGCAGCTGGGCCATCGTCATTGGACGATGGATTCCAGGCATACCGTGCGATCCGATCAGCTATGTGGCGGGTATTACACGGACGCCCATCGTACGATTTGTCCTGTTGACTGTCTTGGGTCTGCTGCCTGCGAATCTGGTCACCGCCTTTGTCGGCGCCGAGGCGGCCACCGACGTGCAGCTCCAGTACTGGATCTTCGGCATTCTGATCGGCATCAGCGTGCTGTTCGTCTGGGCGCTAATCCACAGGCAGCGCAAGCGCCGCCTGGTGACGCGCGCCGACGCGCCATGACCGGAACGTCCAGCGGCGCGGGTCGTCCTCGCACCGAGCTCCATCTCCGGACGCGTCGAATTCGATCCGCCATTCACCGGCAGCGTCACGATAGAAAGAAAACCCCCTGAGCGGAACCGTCAAGCCCAGGCCTCTCGCCTTCAGATACGCTTCCTTCAACGTCCAGAGCTCAAAAAAGCCGCGCGCCTGCTCCCCGGCCTGGAGGTCGCGCAGACTTTTCTGCTCGCGCGGCGAAAATACCCGTTCCGCCAATCCACGCGAATGTTCACGGGTGATGTCCTCCACGTCGATCCCCACGTCGCGGCCGTCGGTCACCGCGCAGGCCGCGAGGCCCTCGGTGTGAGAAAGATTGAACCGGAGACTCGATTCCGGCGCCGCAATCTCCGGCCGGCCGTGCGCCCCGCTGCCGAACTGCCAGGCGGCGGGATCGACGTCGGCGCATTGGGACAATTCCGTGCGAAGGAGGCCATGCGCGAGAAGAAACAGCTCCTGCTTGGGCTTCGACAGAAGCCGCGCAAGCCGTAGCCTTTCGCCGGGAGAGAGGATGGCAAGATACCGCTCGCGCCTGGCGCGATCCGCCAGGTCATCAGGCGTGGCAACGCTGACGCGGGGCTCCATCACGCCGGCTTCACTCGCCTTGGCTTCGCTGCGCAGCTTTCGACTTGGGGGCGTGGCGGCGAAACAACTCATAGCCGACCACCAGAAGCGCGCCGACGAGACACGCCAGCAGGGCCTTGTTGTGAACGTCTTCGAGCGACGCGGGCAGGTGGGCCCCTATGAAGTACCCGAATCCGAAAAACAGAACGGTCCAGAGAATGGCGCCGCTGTACGCGTACCTCGCAAACTCGGGAAACGGAAATCCCGAAGAGCCGGCGCCGATCGCGGTGAGGTGCCGGATGCCCGGAACGAAATAGCCGAACATCAGCGCCCACTTCCCGATTCGCTCGAACCAGAGCTCGAGCGTGTCCATGCCCCTTTTCAGGTGGCGCTTCAGGTAGTGATCGCCGGCAAAGCGGCCGATCGCGTAGCTCAGGGTCACACCAAGCACGTTCCCCGCGCACGCGCCGACCAACGTGGGAATCAGGTTCAGCTGCCCCTTCCGCACGAGCGCGCCGGCCAGCGTCAACAGCGTCTCATTGGGAACGGGAACACCGACGACGCCGAGGGCGAGCAGGCCGAAGAGGGCGACCGCACCGTAGTGCGAGACCCACGAGAGGAGTTGTTGTTCCACGACTCATTATTTTAGCGCGCACGCCTTGATTAGCCGCTGCACGGCTGGGGCGCTAGGGCTTCGCAACGACCTTCGCGTCCTGGTATCCGCGGATTTCGCGAATCCTCGCCGCATCGGCGTCGGCGGCCTCCCGAGTGGGATACATGCCGACCAGCACTTCGTGAAGATGCCCGCGGCCGCCCAGATCGAGATCGTTCTGATATGCGTGAAACCCGGCGGCCGTCAACTCACCCGCCAACCGATCGGCTCGCGACCCGCTGTTGAAGAGCGCGACATCGATCGCGAAAAGACGCACGCCGCCGGGGGAAGCAGCGACGACGGCTGCCGGCGCGGCGACGGTTGCGGAGGCCGCCGAGCCCGCGGTGCCCGGGATTGCCGGCGCCGCCCCCTGATTGCCAGTCAAGGGCACGGTGTCGGACGTCGGCCGAGACAGCAACACGGTACCAGGTACCGGAGGAAGGGGCGGCAGCGCGATCGGCGCGGTCATCTCGTCTTCCAGGCTCTGCCAGTACGACACGCCGACGATCGCCGCGGCCGCCAAGAGCAGCACGCCGAAAGCTGCGGCAAGCCTGCGCAGCCCTCCACTCCAGCGAAACCAAGGGAATAGCGATTCCCGGTTCCAGCCGCCGCCCTGCGACTCCACGAGCAGCCTGAGCGGGCGGCCGCCATCCGCCGACGGAACGGCCGCGCGAAGTTCCGGTTTGCGATCTTCCGGTTTGCGATCTTCCGGTTTGGGAAGTTCCGGTTTGCGATCTTCCAGTTTGCGATCTTCCAGTTTGCGATCTTCCGGTTGTTTCTCTGGAGCCACCGGCGTGCCGGCGAGCTTCGATGAAATCGCCGCCGCCGCGTGCAGCAGGTCGTGCTCGTCAAACGAGATATGTTCAAACTCGTCTTCCACGCTGGCGGGAGGCTCGCCGCTTGATGGTCGGGGTGTGATGTCGCGCGCGCCGGCGGGAAACGCGGGTGGCGCGGGACCGCGCGCATCGGCCAGGCCTAGATCGGTGATGGCCACACGTACGATGTCCGCATCGATCTGCGCCGTCCGGGCAAGATGGCCGCGATGCAGCGCGCGATCGCAGATGAGATTGATGATCCGCGGCACGCCTTTCGACGCCTGGAAAATCAGCTCGACGGCCTGTGGTAGGAACGCGACCCGGTCGCTTCCTCCACCGGCCACGGCCAGGCGGTGCGCGATGTAGCCGGCCACCGCCTCGCGATTCAGCGCCTCCAGATTGCAACGGACTGAAACGCGCTGATCGACCTGCCGCATCTCGGGTAGCTTCAGCTTCTCCCGCAACTCGAGCTGACCCACCAACACCACCTGCAGCAGCTTCTCGGGCGCCTCGAGGTCGGACAGGATGCGTATCTCTTCGAGCAGCTGCGACGACAAGTTCTGCGCTTCGTCGATGATCAGCACGGCAAACGCCTGAAGCGGCACGAGCGAATTCAGAAATTCGTACAGCGGGTAGCTCAAATCAGGCCGCGACGCGCCGCTGAGCCGTCCGCTCTTCAAATCGTCGACCGACATCACGCCGAAGTCGATGAGCAGCATCTTCAGCAAATCTTCGCGCGACACGAACGGATCGGGCACGAACGTACTGAAGGTCTTTCGATCCAGCTCCTCCAGCACGGCCCTGCAGAGCGTAGTCTTGCCGGTGCCGATATCGCCCGTCAGCACGATCAGGCCTTCGCGCCGCCGGATACCGGCGAGCAAATCGTCAAAGATCGGGGCATGCGACTGGCTCTTGTAGAGAAACCGCGGGTCGACGGAAAGGCTGAACGGCTTTTCCTTCAGTCCGTAGTACGGCTCATAGGTGAGCAGGGCCGACCGGCCGCTCGAGGGCAGCCGAACAGGTATAGGTAGGAGACCAGGGGGATTTGAGCCGAACTGCGTCACGCTCTGTGATTATCGGCAGGATCCGTTTGCCCCAACAGCACGGGGAAGGGGCGCCGCGGCGAGCTCACTTCAAGGGCGCCGTGACAGCGTGTACGCCATTCCGCCGCCAAACGAGACCCCGCCAGCAACGGCCGGATCGCTTATGAAGCTATGGCCGAGATTCACGAATACCGACGTCTTCGCCACCCAACACCACCTCGGGGGGACGCGGAAACCGCCATGCCGATCCCGATGTCGGTTTGATGAGACCCCTGCGCATATGACTGTCCGAAGTTACCCGTCAGCGTTGTCCTCCGTCCGGCAGGAATCTCCGCCGCGACGCTTCCGAAAACAGACCCACGGGAAAAATATCCGGTTGAGCCATAGATCCGGACTCGATGGGTACGTGCTTCGATGTTGACGGGGAGCGCCCACCCGAAGCGCTGCGCGGCTCCTGGAACGAGCTCGACAAATGTCTGTGCCACTATTAACCCCACAAAAGCAGGGTAACGTGCGGGATCGACTCCGCTTCGCCTTCAAAACTGTCGGTGGGCCGACAGTCTTAGGAGCGACACCTCCCGGCCGGCGCACGCCCGGTAGGTCGACGCCGCAGATGGGCGCGAGAAATCGGGTCCTTGGTTGAAGCGGGGTTGAAGCGGGGCACTGTCCACAACTCAGCACAAGCATCTGGCCATTGGGGCGAAAAAGGCGTCTTGGAAGAAAGGAACGGCCCTCCCTGGATTGGCATATAAGCTGCTTGGTAAACTCGTAACCAGGTTCCTACCGCCATGCCTTGTGGGGCGGTCCGAGCATTCAAGAAGGATTCAACGATGCGGCGACAAAACAGAAAATCGATGTCCCGAGCGACGACAGCGCTCGTTGTGCTTTTGTCTTCGGTCAGTCTCGTCGTCGGGCAAACTCAAATCACGGCGCCGCCGAACAAGTACAAGCCGGCCGACGACGTGAAGTTGGGGCGCGACGCCGCGCGGCAGGTGGAGCAGCAACTGCCGTTGCTGCATGACGACCTGGTTGAAAGCTACGTTCAGAATCTAGGCGAGCGGCTGGTCGCGGCGATCCCGCCCGAGTTTCAGCATTCCGAATTCCGCTACACGTTCAAGGTCGTGAATGTCAGCGACATCAACGCCTTCGCGCTGCCGGGCGGACCGATGTACGTGAATCGCGGCATGATCGAGTCTGCAAGAACCGAAGGTGAAGTAGCCGGCGTCATGGCGCACGAGCTCAGCCACGTGGCGCTTCGACACGGCACGGCACAACAGACCAAAGCCACGCCGTACGAGGTTGGATCGATCGCAGGACAGATTCTCGGCGCCGTCATCGGCGGCGCGGCCGGCGCCGTGGTTTCGCAGGGCGCGCAGTTCGGCTTCAGCACCGCCTTCCTGCGCTATAGCCGGGAATACGAGAAGCAGGCCGACCTGCTCGGATCGCACATCATGGCGCGGGCCGGGTACGATCCGCACGAAATGGCGAACATGTTCCAAACGATCGAGCGGACGGCGGGCAACGGCCCTCCCCAGTTTCTGAGCGACCACCCCAACCCGAGCAACCGGATTCAGTACATCAACGACGAAGCCGGCATGGTCACCGTGACCAACCCCGTCCGTGACGAGCGCGCGTTCCGCAATGTAAAAGCGCACCTCAGCGACATGCCGAAGGCGCCGACGACCGATCAGGTGATGCGCAGCGGCAACCGCCGGAGCACGTCGTCGCGTTATCCGACCGGTGGTCCGAGCGGCGGCTATCCGAGCGGCGGCCAGATGGGCCGTGTCGATCCGCCGTCGACGCGAGTCCAGACCTTCGACGAGAGCGGCTTTTTCCGGATCGACGTGCCGGCCAACTGGCAGGAATTGCGAGACACCACCGTGGTGACGTTCGCGCCCAACGGCGGTTACGGGAATTACAACGGGCAAAACATGTTCACTCACGGATTGGAAGTCGGACTGGTGAGCAACGACTCGCACAACCTGCAGACCGGCACCGACGGATTGATCGCCATGTTGGGCCAGAACAATCCGCATCTTCGCGGCCGTGGCACGTATGACTCCATCTCCATCGACGGACGGCCAGGCCTGCGCACGGTTTTGAATAACGTGTCGGACGTCACGCGGCGCGCCGAGCAGATCGAGCTCTTCACGACGCAAATGAACGACGGCAGCTTGTTCTATGTGATTGGCGTGGCGCCGTCCGTCGAGTTCACCACTTACCAGAGGGCGTTTGACGACGCGGTGCGGTCGATCCAGCTGAACGATAGCAATAGAAGCTCGCGGTACTGAACAGCCGCTCGCGCGTAAGTAGAAGGTTCGAAGGTGGAAGGTAAGGACTTTCTACTTTTAACCTTCTACTTTCTACTTACAGCGAAGTCCCTACTAAATCCTACGAAGTCCCCAACCCTCCCATACACACGTATTTCACGTTCAAGTACTCGTCGAGTCCCTGGTGCGCGCCTTCGCGGCCGATTCCCGATTCCTTCACCCCGCCAAACGGCGCGACCTCGGTGGAGATGACACCCTCGTTCACGCCCACGATGCCGCATTCGAGCGCCGTCGCCACGCGCCATACGCGTCCAAGATCGCGCGCGTAGAAGTACGCGGCGAGCCCGAACGGCGTGGCATTAGCCAGCCGGACAACCTCCTCTTCGCTTGTGAAACGGAACAACGGAGCAAGCGGTCCAAAGGTTTCCTCGCTCGAGAGCTTCATCTCGAGCGTTGCGCCGGCGATGACCGTCGGCTCAAAAAACGTCCCGCCGCGCGAATGGCGAACGCCGCCGGTCAATACTTTTCCGCCTTTGGCGACCGCATCCTGGATGTGCTCTTCAACCTTCGCCAGCGCGCGGTCATTGATGAGCGGGCCCTGCTCCACCCCTTCTTCCCAGGCTGGGCCGACTTTCAGGCGTTTGGCTGCCGCGACGAGCTTCCGGGAGAACGCGTCGAAGACGCCATCCTGAACAAAGATCCGGTTCGCGCACACGCAGGTCTGGCCGGTATTCCTGAACTTCGACGCCATCGCGCCCTCGACCGCCTTGTCCACGTCGGCATCATCGAACACGATGAACGGGGCATTGCCGCCGAGCTCGAGCGATACGCGCTTCAACGTGTCGGCCGAGGCGCGCATGATGTGCTTGCCGATCACAGTGGAGCCGGTAAACGTCATCTTGCGCACACGTGAGTCTTTCAGCCAGACATCGACGACGGGCGGGGTTCGCTCGCGCGAGGCCGGAACGATATTGATCACGCCCGGCGGGATGCCGGCTTCTTCGGCCAGCAGCGCCAACGCGAGCGCGCACAGCGGGGTGTCTTCGGCGGGCTTGGCGACCACGGTGCAGCCGGCCGCGAGCGCGGGGCCGAGCTTTCGCGCGAGCATCGCCACCGGAAAATTCCATGGCGTGACGGCGCCGACGACCCCCACCGGCTCTTTCAGCACGAGCAGCTTTCGCCCGCGAACGGTCTCGGGAATGATCTCGCCGTAGGCGCGCTTGGCCTCTTCCGCAAACCACTCGATGAACGAGGCGCCGTAGGCCACTTCGGTGCGGCTCTCGGCAAGAGGCTTTCCTTGTTCGAGCGACAACAATCGCGCAAGGTCTTCCTTGTTGTCGATCAGCCTGGCAAACCACGCCTTCAAAAGATTCGCGCGCTCTTTGGCAGTGGTTGTGCGCCAGCTGGTGAACGCGTTGGCGGCGGCGTCCACCGCACGGGCCGCGTCGGCCGGCGCGCTGTCGGGAACATTCGCGAGGACGTGCCCGTCGGCCGGGTTTTTCACCGCAAGCGTGCGGCCATCAGCCGCCGCGCGCCGTTCACCGCCGATAATCGCACGCTCGGAAATCAGCCCGGGTCTGGTGAGCTCGAGTGTCGCTGTAGACATTCCTCCATTCTATCAACGGCAAGCTCTCATTCCGATTCGTCGAAATCCGCTTCCGGCGTGGGCAGCACGTCGTATCCGGTTGCGGACCAGACGTAGAGCGTGGGAAGCAGAAAAATGTTGATGACCATGCTCACCATCAGTCCCCCGACGATGACGATGGCGAAGGGCCGTTGGGAATCCGACCCAATTCCATGGGACAGCGCTGCCGGCAGCAGTCCCAGCGTGGCGACCAAAGTCGTCATCATGATCGGCCTGAGCCGGAGAATGGCCCCCTCCACCGCGGCATCCGACGGGGAATGCCCGCGCGCCCGGAGCTGATTGATGTACTCGAGCATGATGACCCCGGTTTGCACGGATACGCCGAAGAGCGCCAGAAACCCGACGCCGGACGAGACGCTGAAATTTGTCCCGGTGACGAGCAGGGCAAGCAGGCCGCCCAGGGGCGCCATGGCCATGTTGGCGAGCATCAACAGCGCCCATTTGAACGAGCTGAACATCGTGTAGAGGATGATCAAAATGATCAAGATCGTGATGGGCAACACCAGCGCCAGGCGCCGTTGCGAGCGCTGCTGGCTTTCGTACTCCCCGGCCCAATCAATCCGATAGCCGGTCGGGAGCGTGACTTGCCGGCCTACCTTGGCGATGGCTTCCTCGACGGCGCTGCCCAGATCGCGTCCGCGAACGCTGTACTTGATGGCCACATACCGGGCATTCCCTTCGCGATAGATTTCATTGGCGCCATCCGTCACATCCATCCGGCACAGTTCGGAGAGCGCCACGCGTTCGCCCGTGGGCGAGACGAGAAGAATCCGCTCGATGGCCTCCTTCGTGTCCCGGTACGGCGGCAAGTAGCGCATGACCAGGTCATAGCGCTGCTCGCCCTGCAGCACCTGGCTGAACGGGGCTCCCCCGACCGCTGTCTGAATCGCATCCTGCACGTCCGCCACGTTGATCTGGTGGCGGGCGGCCTGCTTGCGATCGACCACCAGGTTCAGGTTGGGTTGCCCGACGACGCGGAAGAGACCAAGGTCCTGGATGCCGCGGATCCCGCGCATGATCGCGACGATCTGGTCGCCTTTCGCTTCGAGGGTTCTCAGATCATCCCCGTAGATCTTGACGGCCAGCTCGCCTTTGACGCCGCTGACCGCCTCTTCCATGTTGTCGGCAATTGGTTGGGAGAAATTCCAGAGCACGCCCGGGATTTTTTCGAGCTCGCGATCCATTGCGGCGATCAGCCGTTCCTTGTCCTGCTGAAAAACCCGCCGCCACGCCTCCTTCGGCTTCAGATCGACGAAATACTCCGTGTTGAAGAAGCCAGTCGTGTCGGTGCCGTCGTCTGGCCGGCCCACCTGGCTGACCGACACGGTCACTTCGGGGAACGAGGCCAACGCCAGGCGCGCCTGATTCATCAAGCGAATGCCCTCGGTCGGTCCGGTGCTGGGCGCCAGGGTGCCCCGCACCCAGATGGCGCCTTCGTCGAGGTGCGGCAGGAATTCGGATCCGATCACGCCGCTGAACGCGAGCCCAATCGCCGCCAGGAGGCAGACCGCGGCCGTGCCGACCGTGAGCCAGCGATGCGTGATGGCGGCTCGCACGATGAGCCGGTACCGCTCCCGGAGGAACGCCAGCGCCGGGTTGCGCCACTCGGTGGCGTCCCCGCGGAAGAGCAGGCTGGCCAGCACGGGCGCGATGAGCATCGAGAAGATCAAGGCGCCGAGCAGGGCAAAAGCGACGGTCCAGGCCATGGGCTTGAACAACCGCCCTTCGACGCGCTGAAGGGTGAAGATGGGCAGGTAGGCGGTGATGATGATGGCGATGGCATAAAAAACGGGCCGCTGCACCTCGTGCGCCGCTTCGCGAATGCGGGCGAGCATCGGTTTCGCGACATCGCGACGCCCCGCGTGCCGGACGATGTTCTCCACCATCACGACCGCGCCATCCACCACCATCCCGAAATCGAGCGCGCCCAGCGAGAGCAGATTGGCGGGAATCTCCCGGAGGTTCAGACAGATCGAGGCAAACAGCAGGGAGAACGGGATCGTGAGCGCCACGATGATCGCGCCGCGGGCATTCCCAAGGAACAGGAACAGCACGATGACGACCAGGATGATCCCCTCGGTCAGGTTGTGGAGAACCGTGTGGGTCGTGTAGTGCACCAGATCGCTCCGATCCAGATGCGGCACGATCTTGACCCCCCGCGGAAGCAGACGATCGTTGAGCTCCTGAACCTTTGCTTCGATCCCTTTGAGCGTGGAGTCCGACTCGGCCCCCTTCCGGAGCAAGACGATTCCTTCCACCACATCAGGGTTGTCCACCAGATGGCCATCGCTCCGGTGAATCGTCTTTCCGATCTGCCCCAATCGAATCTTCGGTCCCTGCATCACGGTGGCGATATCCTGCACGCGCAGGGGGGTGCCGCTCTGCGTCTTCAGCACGGTCTGTTCGATATCGCTGACCGTCGTCACCATCCCCACCGCGCGGACGTTGATCTGCTGCAGGCCCGCCTCGATGAAGCTCCCGCCCGCGTTCACGTTGTTATTGGTGAGCTGCTGCTCCACCTGTCCGATGGTCATACCGTAGGCCACCAGCTTGTTGGGATCGACGCGCACCTGGTACTCGCGGGTCAGGCCGCCGAAACTCGACACATCCACGACATTGGGCACCGACTTGAGCTGCTTCTCGATCACCCAATCCTCGAGTGACTTCAATTCCATCAGGTCGTACGCCGGGTTCGTGCTGCGCAGCGTGTACCAGTAGATCTGGCCGACGGGGCTCCAGTCGGTTCCCATCTGCGGCTGCAGATTCTGCGGCAGCGTGACCTGCGACAAGCGCTCGAGGACTTTCTGGCGGTTCCAGTCATTCTCCGACTGGTCGTCGAAGATGAGCATCACGCTGGAGAGGCCGAACAGCGAGGTCGATCGGAGGTGCTCCAGATGGGGCAACCCGTTCATCACGACCTCGATCGGAATCGTGACCTGCTGTTCCACCTCCTCGGCGGCCCGGCCGGGCCACTGCGTGATGACCTGCACGTAATTGTTCGCGACGTCCGGATAGGCCTCGATGGGCAGGTTGTGAAACGAAATGATTCCCCAGATGAAGAGCAATACCGCCAGCGCCAGGATCAAGAAGCGGTTATTGAGCGCGAAGTCAACGAGCCCGCGGATCATAAGCTCTCACGCTCCTTCATCGCTGCCGATTCATCGATCGCTGCCGATTCATCACAGTTCGCTCGAGCTCGTACTCGGCTGCCCGGCGCGAACAGCGAGTCTTCGATCGCGACGCGGACGAGCTGCGCGCGCGTGCGTACGCGCATCGCGCGAAAGAGCAGTTGCACCGTCGCCTTCACCGCGCTCTCGGAGACACCGAGATCGGCGCCGATTTCCTTGTTCGTCAGGCCCTCGAAGATGCCGCGCAGCACGTGATGCTGCCGCTCGGTGAGCGGCTTGTGATTGCTCTGGGCCTCACGCTGGGACGGCGGGCTGACCTTCAGCAGGCGCCGGTCGATCAGGATCGCCATCCTCGACCACAACCGGGGGTCGGTCTCGAGCAGCGCAGCGATTTCCTTCTTGTTCAGGTCGACCCCGCGTTTGCCAAGGCCGACGAGGCAATCGCCCGCCCGTTCTTCGAAGCGCCGCCGAAAGGCTCCGTCGGTGATCAACCTGCCGATCACCGATTGCACGCCACGTTGCGACACGGCGGATCCTTTCTGTAGAGATCTCGCAGCACGCACACACGTCGCCGATGCGCACGGTGCGAGCGCCTTTACGAAATCCGAAGGAGTAAAAATGCCGAAGGGTGCCGCTAGGAGCGGGAGCGCGGCGGGCCGCGCGAGGAATGCGGGGCGAGGATCGCCGATGGAACGTGTCGATAACCGGTAAGCTCCAGCGCAGACGAAGAGACGGGGCGAGTGACGAACTCCTTGCCGGCTACCGGCAGACCGCCGGACGTCAACACGGCGACGGGGCCGCTGGAGCCGTCGACCACGCGGGTCGCTTTCACCGCCAGGTCCGTCCTGAACGGATCCTCGAGCGGCGTCAGTGGATCGTCCGCCGCGCGCGGCGCGGGCTCAGGATTCAGAACCGGGCGAGCCGAGGCATCACTCGCGACGCCTGGCGCAACCTCGCGTGCCCACTTCGCAAACACCGGGCGGCCGCCTTGAAAGAGGACAAGCAGGTCGGCCCTGCCGTCGTAGTCCACGTCCTCGATGGCGCGCGCCTGTTCGTGCGTCGTATAGTCGAATTGCTGGACGAGATCGACGCGGTCGTCGAAGTTGCGATCCGATTCCCGGCTGACGAGCACTCCGCCTTCGTAGTATTCGTGGACATCCGATCGGCCGTCGAAGTTGGTATCGATGGCCACTTCGGAAAGGCGGCCCTGACGATCGTAGGTGCGCCAGACGTCGGGCCGGCCGTCGCCGTTTCGATCCTCGGTGCGGAAGGAGCCGGCGCGCGGCCATAACGCCAGGGATCCGGCCGAGGCGGACGCCACGAGGCACAGGATCGCGACGAGCGGACGATAGAAGCGCTGTCGCACTGGACGAATTCGCGTAACCGGCCTCACTGGACGAAGTAGCCTACAAGAGCAATCCAGCGCTTGCCATCTATCTTTCGGATAGGTGGGAATCAAAGTGTTCGGCCGGGGACCCCTAAAGGAACCTGAAAGATAGTGTTTCGCACAGAACAGAACCGTACGATTGAGATCAGGAAAGGAGAACGATGGCCAGAACTTTTCGCCGCATTCAAACGAAGCTGGTTCACGCCGGAGAACCCGAGCCACGGCTAGCCGGTGCGGTCGTGACGCCGATTTTTCAGACCGCGATGTACGAGACCGCCGGGGAGTCGAGCTACCACGCGATTCGCTACATTCGCCTGAACAACTCGCCAAATCATCTGGTGCTTCATCAGAAGCTGGCTGCGCTGGAGAACGCGGAGGCGGCGCTGGTCGCGGGAAGCGGCATGGCCGCGATCTCGACGGCGTTGCTCGCAGTGCTGGAGGCGGGCGACCATTTCCTCGCGCAGGATTGCCTCTACGGCGGCACGCACGATCTGTTGACGCACGATCTCCCGAAAATGGGCTTGTCCTGCGACTTCGTCAACGGCGACGACCCGGACTCGTGGAAGAGAAAACTGCGTCCGAACACCAAGGCTATCTATTTCGAATCGCTCTCCAATCCGAGGCTCCAGGTGCCCGACCTCGAAGCCGGCGTCTCGTTCGCCCGGGAACACGGCCTGATTTCGCTCATCGATAACACGTTCACAAGCCCGATCAACTTCCGCCCGGCCGAGCATGGCTTCGACGTGTCACTCCACAGCGCGACGAAGTACTTGAACGGCCATTCCGACATCGTGGCCGGCGCCTGCATCGGCCGCGCCGCCCTCATCGAAAAGATCACGCACAAGCTCAATCACATGGGTGGCGTCCTCGACCCGCACGCCGCGTTTCTCCTGCACCGTGGGATGAAGACGCTCGCCTTGCGCGTGGCGCATCAAAACCGGAGCGCGCTCGAGATCGCGCGGTTTCTGGAGGCGCATCCGGCAGTCACGAGCGTGAACTACCCCGGTCTCGAAAGTCACCCGCGGCACCAGCGCGCACGGAAGCTGTTCGACGGTTTCGGCGGAATGATGAGCTTCGAGGTAAAGGGCGGGATCGAGGCCGCAGAGACGTTCATGAGGAAGACGCGAATCCCGATCGTGGCGCCAAGCCTGGGGGGGCCCGAAACGCTGATGACACGCCCTGCGGCAACCTCCCACTCAGGGATGTCGAAGGGCGACCGCGAGCGGGTCGGCGTGACAGACAGCTTGATCCGGATGTCGGTCGGCATCGAGGCCACCGAGGAATTGATCGAGGACTTCGACCAGGCACTCGGGGCCGTCTAGGGAATGAATGCCCCCGAAGGCGCCGCCAGCGCCGGCCGCCCGCTGCCGACGGTGGGCAGGACAAGCCCGTTTGGCGAGATCACCGTCACACCCGAGGACTGCAGCGTCGTCTGCTGCGCGCGATCGAAGGCAACGAGCGCCTTTTGATAGTCGATCTCGGCCTGCAGAACCGCGTTCCGCGAATCGGTGAGATCCTTCTGCGCCTGGACCACGAGGTAGTTGGTCGAAAGGCCTGCCCCGAACTTCTGCAGCTCCGCATCGAGCTTCTGCTGGAACTGGTCGCGCTCCTCGGTGGCCGTCCCGATTTCGTCAAAAGCATTGCGGACGGCAATCGCCGCGTTGGTGACATCGCTCACGACCTGCACCTCGACTGCGTGGGTCTGGGCCGCCACTTGCGCCGCCTGGATCTCGGCGCGCGCCGTCGCGGCCTTCGCCGCGTCGTAGCCGATCGGATAGGTCACGTTGAGCGCAATCTTCCACGTCGGGTACTTGCGGTCAAAGAGATTGCTGAGCGCGCTGCCGTATGCCCCGGGAATTGTGGCCACGACCGGCGCGGTGAAGGACGCCGGGCCCAGCGTGTCGCCGCTGGCGCGCACCAGCTGGGTGCCGCCCAAACCGTTGAACGCATAACCCGCCACCACGTCGGCCTGCGGACGCGTCTGATCCCGCAGGTACCTGAGCGTGGAGTCGTTGGCAGCTGTCTGCTGCTTCGCCTGAGCCACGTCGGTCCGCTCGCTGAGGGCACGCTTCAGAGAGGCTTCCAGGTCGATCGTCGGGGGCCTGTCGTCGGGACGATCCACGGGATCGATGGCAATTTGCCACAAGGGATCGTCCGGCCCGGCGACGATCAGGCGCTTCAGGGCGAGCTCGGCGACGCGGTGATTCCCTTCCGCCACGACGAGCGTATGCCGAGCGGTCGCTTCCTGCGAGGTGGCCGTGACGAGATCGAGGTGCGTCATCACGCCCGCCTGCATACGTTTCCGATCCTCCTCCACGAGCTGACCCGCCAGATCCACCGATGTTCTGGCGATGCCAATCGACTCGATCGCCAGCACCAGATCCCAGTACGCGTTGCGCACGCCGGTCAACGTGTTCGCGATCGTTGCCTTCAACTCCAGATCGGACATCTCGCGGTTCACCCTGGCGACGGCGAGCTGTTGCCTCGCCACGTCGGTGCGCAGACCGCGGAGCAACGGTTGCGTGTACTGCGCGCTGATGCCCGCATTGAACGAGGGGTTGTAGTTGTAGAAAAAGCTGTTGCTGGCGACCCGATTGTTGTTCCAGGCGACGTTCAGGTTCCCTCCGCCCCACCGAACGTTCTCCGCGAGCGCTCCGTTCACCGTCCCGGTCGTCGTGACCACTTGCTGTCCACCGGTCAGTAGAGTCACGGGCACCGAGGTCTGGCGCTGATTGCCGATGAGGGAGGTGACCGTCGGCAGATACACTGCCTTCGCGTTCGCGACGGCGAGATCGCCGGCCTGTGGATTCAAGCGCTGCACGGCGATATCGAGATTCTTGTCGAGCGCCATCTTCACGGCCTGCTCGACGGTCAGCGAGACCGTCGAGCCGGCGGCCGCTTGTTGTCCGGCGGTGGCCGGCGCGGGAGCGTTTTCGGGGGCCTGAGCGAAGCGCTCGACTGCTTGCCGCACGAGGTCGTCGATCCGCGCCGCCGCCGCCTGCTGCGCTCGTGCCGTGGACACCGCGGACACGATCGCGGCCGCGACCGTGACCGCAACCCTGCGGATCCGCAGGGCATCGGGAGTCCACAGGATCTTCGCGATGGCCATAAACCGTTACTCCTCGATCATCGGGGCCGGGCCGCACGACGGATCTTCGGAACCGCTGAGGGCAAGGCGGATGGGTGACGCCTGAGAGCGCGAATGCCTGCGATCGACAGCGTGGCAATGTGATCGGCGAGATCGTCGATCACTGGCGGCGTCAGCTTGAACTTCGGATAGACCCGGCCGACCGCCGGGTTGAGCCAGAACAGCAGCTGTGACTGGATGCTGATGACACACTTCCTCACGCGCTCGTCGTCCGGCGGGCAATCGAGCAACTCGCTGACCAGGCCGCCCAGAAACTCGAGGCGCGGACGAATCGCGCGGCTGATGATGAGGTCGAACGCGGCCGTCGGGTCGGACATCTCGCGGTTGACGAGCTGGTGGATCCAGGACTCGCGGCCATTCGCCGCGACGCGCTCCAGAAAGACGTGGGCATAGACGTGGAGCTTCTCCTCGGCCGATCCGCCCTCGCCCGCTTCCATGGCGATATCGCTCGTCCGCCGTATCGTCGCGATGGCGGTATGAACGACCTCCGTATACAGGCCGAGCTTGCCGTGGAAGTGGTAGTTGACCGCAGCGACGTTCGCACCGGCCGCGCGGCAGATCTCGCGCACCGTGACGCCGTCGAATCCGCGCCGGGCGAAAAGCTGGGCTGCCGCGTCGAGCAGACGCTGCCGCGTTTCAAGATCGCCGTTCACAGCGTGCGCCTGAACAGCATGGTCGCCGCCGCCATCGCCACGATCGAAAACACGACGAGATACGCGAGATCGCCCGTGATCGCGGCGAACCCCGTGTTCTTGAGCAGCAGGCTCTTGAGCGCATGCACGGCGTAGGTGAACGGATCAACCGCCGCGATCGCCTGCATCCAGGCCGGGAATCCCTGCTGCGGGTAGACGGCGCCGCTCGGGAAGTACAGCAGCGTGTTCAGCACGCCAAAGATCGCGCGCGGCACCAGCGGATCGGTGACCCGGACCATCAGCAGAAACATGAGGCTTATGAGGGCAAAAGCCGTGACGACGATCACGACGAGGAGCCGGAACAGGCGCAGCGGTTCGAACGGGTTCGGAATGCCCGCGATGAGCGACCCGATCGTCATCAGCACGCAGCCGGCCAGCACGGCCTTGATCGTACCCGAGAGGTTGAAGCCGGAAATCAGCTCGAACTTCGTGATCGGCGTGACGAGGTAGCCTTCGTGCAGTCCACGCGCCTTGTCATCGATGAAGATGATGCCGCCGCCGATCATCACCATCATGAAGATCGACATCGTGATCGAGCCCGGCAGCAGATATTGGAGGTAGGGGACGTACGGATAGACCTCGACGAGGTCGAGCGTCGCGTCGCCCGACAGCCGCCGGGTGCTCGCCGTGGGCTGATTGTAGGCTGACAGCACCCCGCCGAACGACGCCGCGAGGCTCGCCGAGACGAAGTTGTCTGTGTTGTCCTCGATCAGCGCAATCCGCGGTCCCGCCTTCGCCAACTCTCTTCGCGAAAACTCCGGCGGGATGATCAGCACGCCGTTGAGGCGCCCATTCCGGAGGTCGGAGAGCGCCTGCCCCTGATCGTTGTACTCAACGGTATCAAACGTGCGCGCGCCTCCGGTGACCGCGTTCGCCAGTTCCCGCACTTTCACCGCCGGCACGCCGTGGTCCTGATCGACGAGACCCACTTTCAAATGCTTGACGGTGCCACCGAATGCATAGCCGAGGACAACGAGCTGGACGATCGGAAAGATCATCGAGATGATGATCAGCGTGGGGCTCCGGCGAAACCGCCGCAGCTCACGCTCGATGATGGCCAAGGTGCGCCCCATATCACCCCCTC
>DASZHO010000177.1:0-9803 GCA_035937795.1 Vicinamibacterales bacterium
CCGATCAGACGAACATCCTTGTCCGGGATGAACGAATCAAAAATACCAAGCGCGTTGCTGCCGCCGCCCACGCAGGCGACGACCGCATCCGGCAGGCGGCGCGTCATCATCAGAATCTGCTCGCGCGCTTCGCGGCCAATCACCGCCTGGAACTCCCGAACCATCAACGGGTACGGATGGGGGCCCAGCACCGATCCGAGCAGGTAATAGGTATCGTTCACGTTGGTCACCCAGTCCCGCATCGCTTCGTTGATGGCATCCTTGAGCGTCCGGCTGCCGGCGTCCACGCGCCGCACGGTTGCGCCGAGCAGCCGCATGCGGACCACGTTGAGCGCCTGCCGCCGCATGTCTTCGGCACCCATATACACGTCGCACTCGAGGCCCAGCAGGGCGGACGCCGTGGCGCTCGCCACGCCGTGCTGGCCGGCGCCCGTCTCGGCCACGACGCGGCGCTTCCCCATGCGTTTGGCCAGCAGAGCCTGCCCGAGCGCGTTGTTGATCTTGTGTGCGCCCGTATGCGCCAGGTCTTCGCGCTTCATGAAGATTCTGGCGGCGGGCTTCCCCAGCGACGCGCGCAGCCGGCTCGTCTCGTAAATCGGCGTCGGCCGTCCCACATAGTGCGCCAGCAATCGATCGAGCTCGGCGAGAAAATCGTTGTCCTTCCGCGCCTCGAGGTACGATTGCTGCAGCTCTTCCACCGGGGCCACGAGCGTCTCGGGCACGAACTTGCCGCCGTATTCGCCGTAATAGCCGCGCGCGTTCGGATCGCGCCGGCCGAATCGTGTGTCAGCCATTCAACACCTCAAAAAAGCTCCGTAACCGGGCCGCGTCCTTCACGCCGGGCGATGATTCGACGCCCGAGGAGACATCTATCCCGTAGGGTTGTACCGATTCAATGGCAACGCCGACGTTCCCGGCGTTCAATCCGCCCGACAGGATTGTGGGGCGTGCGGCTGCGACCTGACGCGCAGCGCTCCAATCGATCGTCCGTCCCGTGCCGCCATGGCGCGCGGGATCGTGCGCGTCAAGGAGAATCAGGACGTCCGGGTCGAACGCGCCAAGATCAGGGGCGCCGCCGTTCGTTGTTTTCTGCAGGTTCTGCAGGGCGATAGCCTTGATGGGCGCCGGCCTCAACTGGCGGCAGTATTCCGGCGATTCCACGCCGTGCAGTTGCGCCAGATCGAGACCCGCCACGTCCATGATCTCCCTGACGAGCTCGACCGGCTCGTTAACGAACACGCCGACCGTCGTGACCTTCGCCGCCAGCCGCTGCACAACCTCTCGCGCGTCGTTCGGAGCGATGTACCGCGGGCTGCCGGGCCAGAAAATAAATCCGAGCGCCGTCGCGCCCAGCTCCACTGCCAGATCCGCGTCGCGCACGCGGGTGATGCCGCAGATTTTGACAAATAAGCGCGCCACTTGATCCTTCGCTCTCAGCTGTCAGCTTTCAGCCTGGGCATCGGTCCCTGGCCTTTCAGCAGCTCGGCGAGAGCGCTCCCAGGGTCGTCAGCCGTCATAAACCGTTCGCCGATCAGGAACGCGTGATAGCCGCACGTCCGAAGCCGCTCGAGGTCGTCTCTGGTCTTCAGTCCGCTCTCCGCAACCGAGACGACGTCCCTCGGAATCATCCTGATCAGCCGGTTGCTGGCCTCGCCGTCCACTGCAAGCGTCCGCAGGTCGCGATTGTTGACGCCGATCATCTGCGCGCCCGAATCCACCGCGATCGGCACCTCGTCGGCCTGGTGCACTTCCACGAGCACTTCGAGCCCGGCGTCAATCGCCGACGCATGCAGTTCGCGGAGCTCGGCCGCGGACAGCGCCGCCACAATGAGCAGGACCGCGTCGGCGCCGGCCGTGCGTGCCTCGAGCAGCTGATACCGATCGACGATGAAGTCCTTGCGCAGGATCGGCAGCGCGACAGCGGCCCGGACCGCTGCGAGGTGTTCGAGCGATCCGTCAAAGAAGGTCGGTTCGGTCAGCACCGAGACTGCGGCCGCGCCGGCTTGCGCGTAGGCGGCTGCCAGCGCTGCCGGCTCGTAGTTCTGCCGCAGCACACCGCGCGACGGAGACCGGCGCTTGCACTCCGCGATGACGTTGAGCCGATCGCGCCGCAACAGCGCCTCCTTGAACCGGCCTGGCGCGCTCGCCGCCGCGCCGGCGCGTCGCTCCATTTCCGCGAGCGGAATCTCCCGGGCGCGCACTTCAACGATCCGGCGCGTCGCCGCCACAATCGCGGCGAGCAGGTCGGGCGCGGGCGGGGCCATCGGCATCATGACTGTTTGACCGTGGCCGAGAGAGATTGCCTCGACGCCTGTACCATCGCCTCGAGCGTGCTCAGCGCTGCCCCCGAGTCGATGGCTCCCGCCGCCACCTCGATCCCTTGTCGTACGGAGGCAGCCTGGCCGCTGATGAACAGGCCCGCTCCGGCATTCAGCAGCACGACGTCACGGCATGCGCCCCGCGCACCGCCGAGCACGCCGCGAATGATCTCCGCGTTGGCGGCCGCGTCCGCGCCCTTGAGGTCCGCCGCGTTCGCCTTCCGCAAGCCGAAATCAGACGGATGCACGTAGAACGTCGACACCGTGCCGTTCCGGCACTCCGAGACCTTCGTATATCCCGTCGTCGACATCTCATCGATGCCGTCGGCGCCGTGCACGACCCACGCGCGATCGCCGCCCAGCAAGAGCAACGCGCGCGCCATCAATTCGGTCAGCTCCGGCTGCGGCACGCCGACGAGCTGCCGCGACGCGCCGGCGGGGTTCGTGAGCGGGCCGAGCAAGTTGAACGCCGTTCGCACGCCCAGCTCGCGCCGGACGGGCGCGGCCTGGCGCATCGACGGATGAAACGTCGGCGCGAAGAAAAACGCGATTCCGACGGTATCCAGCGACCGCTCCACCGCGGCAGGAGGCGCGGCCAGGTCGACGCCCAGCTGCTCGAACACGTCCGCGCTTCCGCAACGGCTCGATACCGAACGGTTTCCGTGCTTTGCGACGCGCACGCCGGCGGCGGCCACCACGAGCGCAGCGGCCGATGAGATATTGAACGTGCCGGCGCGATCGCCGCCGGTGCCGCAGGTATCGAACACATCCGCATACGTTTTGGACAGCGCGACGGCGTTGCGCCTCATCGTGCGAGCCAGCCCTGCAATCTCCGCCGGGCGCTCGCCTTTCATGGTGAGGCCGACCAGGAGCGCGGAGATCTGCGCAGGCGTGGCGTCGCCGTCCATGATGACCGTCATCGCTTCGGCAGACTCGTCCATGGTGAGGTTTTCGCGGCGCATCACCTTGTCGAGCAGCCCAGAAATTCCGCCGGCGATGTTCACCGTTTCTCTCCCAGGCTCAGAAAGTTCCGAAGCAGGTGCGGCCCTTCCCGGGTCAGGATCGATTCGGGATGAAACTGCACGCCGTGAATCGGAAAATGCCGATGCCTCACTGCCATCACCGTGCCGTCGTCTTCGGTCTGAGCCGAAATTTCGAGAGCGTCCGGCAGATCCGTTCGCTCGACCACGAGCGAGTGATAGCGCGCGACGGTGAACGGACTCGCGATTCCCGCGAACACCCCTTTGCCGTCGTGCTTGATGGTCGAGGTCTTGCCGTGCATGGGCGCCGGCGCCCTCACCACCGAGCCGCCGAACGCCATCCCGATGGCCTGGTGGCCGAGGCACACCCCGAGCAGCGGAATGCTCGGACCGAAACGTTTGATGACGTCGAGCGTAATTCCGGCCTGCTCGGGCCGTCCAGGACCGGGCGAAATCACGATCTGCGTGGGCGCCAGCGCGGCAATTTCGTCCAGCGCGATCTCATTGTTGCGGCGCACGACCGGCGTGGTGCCGAGCTCGCCGAGGTACTGGACGAGGTTGTATGTAAACGAATCGTAGTTATCGATGACCAGAATCATTTAATCTCTAAAGTTAAATCTCAAAAGTTAAAAGTTAAGTTAAATCTCAAAAGTTAAAGGCCTTCCTGCGCGAGCTCGAGCGCGCGGATGAGCGCACGGGCTTTGTCCTGGGTCTCCTGATACTCCGCCGACGGGTTCGAATCGGCGACGATGCCGGCGCCCGCCTGCACCATCGCGCGCTTTCCTGCAATGACCAGCGTGCGAATCGTGATGCAGAAGTCGAGGTTCCCGGCGAAATCGAGGTAACCGACTGCGCCGGCGTAGATGCCGCGACGGCCCGGCTCGAGCTCCGCGATGATCTCCATGGCACGAACCTTCGGCGCGCCCGACACCGTGCCGGCGGGGAAACAGGCCACCAGCGCATCGAGCCGATCCCGATCGTCGGCGAGCTTGCCTTCGACGATCGACACCAGGTGCATCACGTGCGAGTAGCGCTCGAGACCCATGAACTTCGAGACCTTCACGGTGCCGAATTCCGAGACCCGGCCGATGTCGTTTCGCCCCAAATCGACGAGCATGACGTGCTCGGACCGCTCCTTTTCGTTGCGCTTCAATTCCTCGCCGAGACGGACATCTTCCTCTTCGGTTTTCCCGCGCGGACGCGTTCCGGCGATCGGATGGGTCTGCGCCATCCCGCCCTCGACGCGCACGAGCATCTCGGGCGAGGAGCCGACGATGGAGACCTTCCCCATCCTCAGGAAATACATGTACGGTGACGGATTCACGTGCCGGAGCGCGCGATACACCGTGAACGGATCGGTCGAGATGTCGGCTTCGAAGCGTTGAGACAGCACGACCTGGTAGATGTCGCCGGCCGCGATGTATTCCTTCGCTGTCTTGACAATCTCGACGAATCGCTCTTTCGAGATGTTCGATCGCACCGAAATCGAGTGCCCCGGCGTCTGTCGCGGATGTGAAAAGTCGCGGCGCAGCTCGCGTTCCAGAAACTCGATCTTCGTGCACGCAAACTGATACAGCGCCTCGAGGTCATCGTCCGGCGTGATCCGCGCGTTGGCGATGATCAGAATCCGATGCTGCACGTGGTCGAACGCCAGCACGGTGTCGAACACCATGAAGCCGGCCTCGTCGCCGAGCGCCGGATCGAGATCCGGGTCCTGTTCCTGCAATTTCACCGGCTCGAACCAGGCAGCGGTGTCGTAGCCGAGGTAGCCCACGGCGCCGCCCGTAAATCTCGGCAGCTCCGGCACGAACGGCGATCGGAAGTCGGCCATCATCCTGCGCAGCACGGCGATGTAGGGTTCCTGGCTTTCGGTGATCGTCCCCGCGCGCTCGACGATCGTCTTCCCGTCGCGGGATCGCAGCAGCACGAACGGATCCTTGCCGAGAAACGAATAGCGCGCGACGTGCTCGCCCCCCTCCACGCTTTCGAGCAGAAAGGCGTAATCGGAGTGCTCGGCGATTTTCAGGAAGGCGGACACCGGCGTCAGCAGGTCGGCGACGATCTCTTTCACTACCGGCACAAACGTGCTGCGCTGCGCCAGCTCGATGAAGGTTTCGAAGGAGGTCTGTTTCATAGAGATTGTCCGGTCCGGCGGAGGCCGGACGCCGCCGATTGGCCCGGCGCCGGCGCGCTGTCTGCCGCCATCCCCAGGCGCGCCATCGCGGCTTGCCGCATCAGGCCGGCGCCCGGCCGGCGGCCCACCCACCAGTCGAACTGGTCCTCGGCCTGGGCGACAAGCATGTCGAGTCCGCCGATGGTGTCGCATCCTGCCGCCGCGGCGTCCTTCAACAATCGCGTGAGCGGCGGGTTGTAGACCAGGTCGTACACGACCCGCCCGTCGAATTCGCCCGCATACGGCGTTTCGTCCACGTTTGGAAAGGTACCGGCGGGCGTCGCATTGACGAGCAGATCCCAACCCTTCGGCGGCACCGGCAGAGACGCCGCTTTGGCGTTCACCGCGCGCGCCGTTTCTTCGGCGCGGGCCTGATTTCTGGCGTAGAGCCTGACCTCCGCACCGGCGGACGTCAACGCCACCGCCACCGCTCTGGCCGCTCCGCCGGCGCCCAGCACAGCCGCGCGCGTCCCCCGCAACTGAAGACGGTCGCGCAGCGGCGCCAGGAAGCCGCTGACGTCGGTGTTGCGGGCCAGCCACTTGTTCTGATGCCGTTTCAGCGTGTTGACGGCGCCCACGCGTGTGCTCAACTCGTCGGCGGCGTCCGCGCGCTTGAACAAATCCACTTTGAACGGGATCGTCACGCTGGCGCCTCTGACGTGGAGCGCGTTGGCAAAAGCCAGGAAATCGTCGGCGCTCGCCGCCGGCATCGGCACATACACGGCGTCGATGCCGGCAGCGCGAAGGGCAGTGTTGTGCATCGACGGCGAGATCGAGTGCGTCAACGGCGATCCCGCGATGCCGTACACGGCGGTGTGCTCGCTGATCGCGCGAAACGCGAACTCATCGAGCATCTGCGCGCTGGAAATCTGTCCGGGCGCGTAGCCGTCTCCCGCGAACGACCAGCAACTGCCGAAATGGGCGGCGAGCACCCGCGTGGGCAGGCCGGCTGGTCCCATGCCGATGAAAATGCTCTTTTGCGATGGATCGCGTAAATCCAGCAGCGCCAGGTTGTCCCAGAGCGATCGCGAGAACACCGCAACCTTGACGATCTCGGCGCCGCACCCGCGCATCGCCCGCACCCGCGCGGGAAGATCGCCGGGCACGCCCTCGAAGTCGTGCATCGACAGGACGATTCGCTTTCCGCCGGTCGACCGGATCAAGTCGTCGTACCCGGCGCTGAACTCCACGTCCACGTATTCGGCCCCGAGCCGAAGTGCCTCCGACAGAATCTGCTTGCGCTCCGCCTCAGATCCGCGAAACTCACCGCCTTCCGCTTTCGCGCGGCACGTGACGACCACCGGCGTGCGGCGCCCGGCAAGCGCCGCAGCGGCATCCGGATCGGCCGCATGGTCGAGCCTCAGCTCGATCAGATCGGCGCCCACGACCGCGTCCCGACGTTGTCGGAGCTCGGCCATGGTGGGCGCGGCGACGGTGACACACAAGCAAGGTGATGACATAAAAAAAGCCTCTTCAACCAGGTCCGGCTGAAGAGGCTGTGTTGGCTCCCGAGAGATCGGTTTCAGGCCAAGGCAGGCGCCCCTTCAGACTGGGCGTAATACCACCATCCAAAACCAGACCACACGTTTCCCGCTCTGGCGGGCGCGGTCGACGGCTTGGCGAGTGATTGCATTGGCGACAAAAAGGAAGAACCGACAATATCAGGATCTCTTTGATTTTGTCAACGTTTGTGCGACCATTGGTAAGGAACGTTTCCCGCAATTACAACATTATGAAGAGACTTATTTTCGCCCTCCTGGCGAGTGTGGCGCTGTCGGCGGTGTCGATCCCGGCTGCCGGTCCCTACTTCCCCATCGATCAAATCAAACCCGGCATGGAAGCCACCGGGCTCACGGTCTGGCAAGGCAACAAGGTCGAAGAGTTCAAGGTGCACATCCTCGGAGTTCTCCGGAACGTGATCGGACCCCGGCGCGATTTGATCCTGGCGCGCCTCGAAGGCGGCCCCCTGGCCGACACGGGCGTGATCGCGGGAATGAGCGGAAGCCCCGTCTACATCGAAGGCCGGCTGGCGGGCGCGGTGTCGTATTCGCTCGGCGCATTTTCAAAAGAGCCGCTCGCCGGTATCACGCCGATTGGCGAGATGATCGACGCCGCCACGCTCGATACGCCGCGGCCGCCCATGGGCGTGCGAGCGCGGCTTGAAATGCCGGTGACGAAGGAGAGCGTGTCGGCGGCCATGCGCGCCTCGTTCTCGTGGATGCGCCCCTTCGCCGAGCGGCCGGGCGACGTGCAGATTCTGGCGCCGGCCGGCGCCGGCATCGACGGCCAGATGGCGACCATGCTGCGGCCGATTGCCACGCCGCTGGCGATCGGCGGCTTCGGCGCCGACGTGGCGGATCTCTTGAGCGGCGCGTTCCGCGACAGCGGCTTCGCACCGATGGCGGCAACGCCGGCCGGCACGTCCGATGTGCCGCCGCTCGACGGCTCGAAGCGCCTGAAGCCTGGCGATGCGGTTGGCGTGAACCTGCTGAGCGGCGATTTCAACATGGGCGCCACCGGCACGGTGACCGAGGTCGTCGGCGACAAGATTTACGCATTCGGACACCCGTTCTACAACCTCGGGCCCATTCAGTTCCCGATGACCAGGGCCTACGTGCACGCCCTCCTTCCGAGCCTGACAGCCTCGATGAAAATCGCCACCACGGGCGACGTGATCGGGACCGTCTCGCAGGACCGGGCGACGACCATTGCCGGCACCCTGGGTTCGGCGCCTGCGATGATCCCGGTGAAGATCTCGCTGGAATCGGATCGCGGTTTCAAGAAGAGCTTCGAGTTCCAGGTCGTGAACGACCAGGTGTTCACGCCGCTTTTCACCTACGCGGCCATACTCAGCACGCTCGGGTCGTATGAGCGCGAAACGGGCGCCGCCAGCTTCAGCATCAAGGGCACGATGAGCGTGAAGGCGCACAGCGACATCAAGATTGAAGATCTCTTCACCGGCGATCGGGCCGCGCTGAACGCGTCCGCGTCGGTGATGGCGCCGCTCACGTTCTTGCTCGGCAACGATTTCGAGCCGATCGACATTCAGAGTGTGGACCTGACGATCGAATCGACCGAACACCCGAAAACGGCGACCATCGAGCGTGTGTGGCTCGACGGCGTGCACGCACGGGCGGGCAGAACCGTTCCTCTCAAGGTGCTGCTGCGCACCTATCGCGGCGAGGAAGTGGTTCGCACCGTACCGCTGGACATCCCGGCCAATGCCACCGGATCGCTGCAAGTGATGGTCTCCGATGGATCCCGCCTGGCGCAGTGGGAGCGCCGCGAGGTACGCCAGCCTACCGAGCCGCGCAGCGTGCCGCAGCTCATACGCGCCCTGAACACCGCGCGCAAGAACAATCGTCTGTACGTCCGCCTGCTGGCCGCCGACGCGGGCGCGGTGATCAGCGGCGAGCCACTCTCTTCCCTGCCGCCGTCGGTGCTCGGGGTGCTCGAGGCCGATCGCAGCGCCGGGGATTTCGTTCCCCTTCGCAACACGACCCTGGGCGAATGGGACCTTCCGACCGAATACGCGGTGGCAGGCTCCCGCACGTTGACGATTACCCTCGACGCGAATTAGCTCCGTTCCTCGCTTGATTTGGCAATGGCCGTGACAAGAAAACTCCACATTCTCGGGGCGGCTTGCGTGTTCGCGGCCGCCTCAGCCGTGCTCGTCGCCTCGAAGCCCGTGTTCTGGCAAACGGCGACTGAAAACGAATTCCTGCGCGGGGAAGTCGAAAACCTGTCGATTGACGGCCACGGCCGCCTCGTGCTCGGTCCGGCTACCGAGTTGTTCGCTGAGACAACGGCGCCGTTTCTCTGGTCGATGGCCGCGGCACCTGATGGATCGCTTTACGTCGGCAGCGGCAACGGAGGGAAGGTATTCAAGATCGATCCCTCCAGAAACGTGACGACGTTTTTCGAGACGAACGAGCTTGAAGTGCACGCCGTGGCGCTCGCGCCGGACGGGACGCTCTACGTGGGCACCTCGCCGGAGGGCCGCATCTACAAGGTCGATCGTACCGGAAAGGGAACGCCGTTCTTCGATCCCGAGGACAAGTACATCTGGAGTCTCGCGCTCGATTCGGCCGGGAATCTCTACGCGGGCACCGGCGAGAAGGGCGTCATTTACAAAATCACGCCGGACGGCAAGGGCGTGCCGTTTTACAAAACGAAAGCCACACACGTCATCACTCTGGCGTTCCAGCCCGACGGCCAGCTGCTCGCCGGCACCGAATCGCCCGGCCGTCTCTTCAGAATCGATCGCACGGGGAAGGCATTTCTCCTCCTCGATTCGACGTTCCAGGAAATTCACGCGATTCGGCTCGATCC
>DASZHO010000178.1:0-1613 GCA_035937795.1 Vicinamibacterales bacterium
CATGCATCCAGGCTTGATAATCTTGCCACCGATTGATCGAGAAGGCACATGGCGCCTGTTGGAGGCGGTTCCGTATTTTCTCGGGCAACAGGAAGACCCGCGGGACTATATGTTCAATCGCGTGCCGGAGGTCAGCGAAGAGGCAATCATCAAGTCCTACCGGTTGCCGCCATAGCGTGCACCGCGCCCGGATCAACCTCGTGGGCGAAATTGGCCATCAGAGCGGGAGACGAAACGCGGGATGCGCGCGATACCACGCGAGCGTCGTCGCGATCGCGTCGGCGAGCGGAGTCAGGGGGATCGCGCCGAAGCGTGCGCTGTACTTTGCGCCATCGAGCAGGATCGGATGCGTCCACAGATGTGCGATGTCGGCCACGCCTCGTACGTTCGCATCGAACACGCCTGCGGTGGACAGCACCCAGCGCGGCACGCCGAACGCGCGCGGCTTGCGACCCGCCGCCTGGTACACGAGCTCGACGAACTGGCGCGGCGTCGTCCGAGCGCCCGGAAGATGGAAGGTGGCGCCGTCGCAGTCCGCGGCGGCCGCGACTGCCACCATGGCGCGCCCGGCATCGGGGATGTAGACGAGCTCGACCGCGACATCGAGCGACCCCGGCCACAGGGCGCGCCGGTCGGCGAGCGCTGCTTGGAACACGGGCGCCGGCACCGACACCACGTTCGGACCGTAGAACTCGGGCAGGCGAACGATGGCGTAGCGAATGCCCGCTGCGCGAATCTGTTGCTCCATCTCGGCGCGCAGCTTGCCGCGCTGCGACGTCGGTGCCGGCGCGCGCGTTTCGGCGACGAGCTCCCCGGCGCGGCCCGGACCGTAGATCCATACGTTCGCGGGAAACACCAGGCGCGTGTTGGTCTTCCGTGCGGCTGCGATCGCGCACGCGAGCAGCGGCGGGAACGTTGTCAGCCAGGTCGCGAATGGCGGGTTGACGCAGAACATCGTGGCGTCGGCACCGGCCATCGCGCGCACGACGTCGTCGACGTGCGTCGCATCGCCGACGACGGTGGTCACGTCATCCGGCAACTCCGCGCGTTTCGGATCGCGTACCAGCGCGACCACGTCGTGCTTGGCGGCTCGCGCCGCATCGACGACGTTGCGTCCGAACCCGCCACCTGCACCGAGCACCGGGATCCGCATGCTGTCACTAGTCAGCATGTTAGTTAACTCCTTTCTGAGATCCGAGAATTGAGTCGTCGGTTTCGAGACGGTACGTAACGTCTCTCTCAGCAACTCCAGGTGCAAGAGGCGGACCATCCGCAAGAGATTGAAAAGACAGAAGAAGAAGGGCGGAAAGCTGCCTGTGGATTTGGTGAAATTGGCGAAAATTGCGATTTCACCAGTCCTCGGAAAAGGCCTAGCTGAGTTTGAAGTGGCTTTTACGAATCCTTAATTTCTTTATGCGGTGCTCCAAGGTCGAAGGTGGTACGCGGAGCCTCGCCGCGGCCCCGACCGGGCCAGACACTCGCCCTCGACTTCCCGCCAGTGCGTCCTCAATGATCTGCCGTTCACGACTGGCGTCCTCATCGGCGTCTGCGGGCTCAGGTTGTTGCGGCAAGCTGACTCGACGGGGATCCCTGGACAACCAGGCCGCATCCAC
>DASZHO010000179.1:0-63355 GCA_035937795.1 Vicinamibacterales bacterium
GTGGCGCTGAATTGTCCGCTCACGATCGGACCGTTCGGGTCAGCCGTGGTGTCGCAGAATCTCTGGAGCGTGCGCTCCATATCCCAGCTGCCGAACAGAATGGCGCCGTTCGGAAGCCTGGTGTTGAACGATGCCTCAAAGCCGGTATAGAGCGTTTCATTCTTCGTATCGCTGCGATCGACGACTCCGACTCCAAAGAGCGGTAGCTTCGCCATGCTCAGGTTGTACATCGTCATCGTCTGAGGAAGCCGACTCAAGACCGCGGCGACCTCCGGATCCCTCGACACGTCCGGCAAAGGCACTGTAAATGCTGTGTAGTCGCTGAGCCCGATGTTCAGGCGATCGATGAACGCCATGTTGCCGACCCGCCGCTTGTACAGCATCGCGCCGACTGCCAGCCGCTGCAGCAGTTGGTGCTGCACGCCCACCGTGAATTCCGTGTTGTACTGCCGCTTGAGATTGAGGGCCGATCGATCGGGCTTGAGGCCGAACGTCCCGCCGCTCGGACTTGGTCCGATCTCGTTGTCCTGGGCGATACCGTCGTGGTCGGTCGGTTTCGGAATGCCGGACGGGATCAAAGTGCCGGGAATCAGGTCGACGTCGAACCACTGGCGATTCTCGCTGCGCTCGCCGGCGTTGCCGTAGACCCCCGCCGCAATGTCGCCGTCGTAATTCCGGTAGTACTTGCTCCAGCTCGTCTTCAAAGCCGTGCTGCCATTGCCGAACAGGTCGTAGGCCGCGCTGAGTCGCGGCGCATAGTCGGGGCCGAATTTGAGCAGATTGGGTTGCGCTGGATAAAAACGGGCCGGCGCAAATCGCCCCGCGGCCATGCTGGTCTCACGCATTCCAGTATCGATCCACTGGACGCGCAGCCCCGGATTTGCCGTGAACCGTTTGATCGTCCACGTATCCTGTGCGTACACACCGACGTCGTACGCCACATAGGACGGCTGGATGACCGGATTGTTGTAGACCGTGACGGTGCTGGGTTGGTTGTTCACGAAGTTTTCTTGCAGGTTGCCGTTGCGCGTGTTCTTGCGCTGACGGCCCGGACCGAACTGATTCGAGAAGCCGATCTTCATGTTATGCGTGCCGGTCACATACGCGACCGACGCGGCCACCGTGTTGTGAAGGCTTTCCTGCCGCTGCTCGCGTGTGGCATTCCACGCCGTGCATCCGATCGCGTAGGCGCACTGCAGCGGGAAGTTCTTGTTCAGCGCCGTATCGACGGCGGGCGCTGTGGCATACCAGGCCGGCGTGAAGGGGAAGTCGCTCGCGATAGCCGCAGGCGAACCCGCCGGGCTGCCGCCCTTCCAGGCAAACTGAGCCCAGGAGTATCCGGCCTCGAAGAGCCACCGGTTGGTGACGGGCGCGGTCAACTTCATGTCGCCAATCGTATGGTGAGCGTGCCGCGGGTCGCGCTGCTCGGCGGCGCGGGGGTCGGTGCCGAAGCCGATCACGTGGCCCTTCTGGTGCCACCATCGCTCGAAGAACCCGGCCAGCTTGTAGTTCTTGGCAGCCTGCCACGTCAGGCGCGATGCGACGCTGCGTACGTAGAGATCGGCGGTCGCCTTGAACAGCTGGCCGTCCGGCGCCGTCACCCACTTCGGCACGTTCGCGATCGTCGTCTCGGAGGCCTGATGCTTGGCCGACAGAATCCACCACAGCTTGTCCTTCAGGATCGGGCCACCGAGCGAGCCGGTGAAACCCTCGATGTGGTCGATGCCGTTTGCGCTCTGCAGATTGTGCTTCCGGAGGTTGTCGTCGATGTTGTTGGCGACCCACACGCCCCTGGTCCCGCCCATGAAGGCCGAGCCGCTGAAGATGTTCCCGCCGTCCTTCAAGATGCTGTTCAGACGGATGCCGCCGCCGCCCGTGTCCGCCGGAATCGCCGCCGTGGTGATCGTCATCTCCGACTGCAGCGTGTCATCGAAGAAGCTCTGCGACACGCCCTCGTAGCTCTGGATCGACATGCCTTCGACGAACTGCTCCGCGTCGAAGCCGCCGAGCCCATGGGCGCGCAGCCCGACCTGCTCGGTCGTCTGGATGCCGCCCACATCGGGCGTTGAGGGCTTTACGCCCGGAGCGAGCACCCCGAGCCCCATCGCGTTGCGCGAAATCGGCAGCGAGTCGATGGCATCACGCGGGATGACCTGCGTGCGCGACGCCTGCTGCACGTCGACCTGCGGCGTCGTGCCGGCGACGGTCACGGTCTCCGACAGCGAGCCCACCTTCAGCGTCGCGTTCACCGTGGCCGTGAATTCGGACGGAAGCAGTATGCCGTCCCGCACGACCTTATCGAAACCGGTCAACCCGAACGTCACCGTGTAGGTCCCGGGCCGCAGTTCAACGATGCGGTAGCGCCCCTGGCCGTCCGTGATGCCCGTCTTGGTGCCTTCAATCAGTGCCGGGCTGGATGCGTCAACCGAGACACCGGGGAGCACCGCGCCCGAATCGTCCGTGACGAGGCCAACGATCGCGCTCTGCGCCGATGCCAGCACCGGGAGGAATAAAAGGCCAATAACGCCGGGCAGAATTCCGCGGATGAGCCTTTGCTGCATACAACCTCCGTGGACGGGCGAGGGGGACTGAAAAATTGGGTGTGGCGTAGTCTAGCGAAACGGACGTTTGAACTCAAACTAAACCGCTAAAGTCGCGATTCAACACCTTGATTTTTTCCGGCGAAGCACATACTGTGCGACGCACGGTCATGCCCGCCTCCCCGCTTGCGTTCGGGGGGACGTGCGCCCGCGAGGAGTTTCAGATGCTGTCTCGACGTGACGTTGTGATCGGCGGGGCGATGGCCACCGCCGCTGGAGTGTTGCGTGGTGCGGATGCGTTGTTTGCGAAGGCAGCGCAGCCGGCCACGAAGGTCAGCTTCGACGTGCCGGCCGGAGCGTGCGATTGCCACGTGCACATTTTCGGCGACCCTCAACGCTATCCGTTTTTCGCTGGTCGCGTATACACGCCGGAGACCGCGTCGGTTGCGGAAGTGCGGGCATTGCACGATGCATTGCACATCGGCCGGGTCGTTGTGGTGCAGCCAAGTGTGTACGGCACCGACAACGCCTGCACCCTGGACGCGATTCGTCAACTCGGCGCTCGCGCGCGCGGAGTGGCGGTGATCGACGCGAACACACCGGACGCCGCGCTCGTCGACATGGCGGGCGCTGGTATTCGCGGGATTCGGCTGAATCTCGCGACCGCCGGTGTCACCGATCCGTCCGCGGCGCTGACGCGGTTCCAGGCGGCCGCCGCGCGGGCCAAGACGCACAACTGGCACATCCAATTGAACACGTCGTTGAAAATGATCGATGCACTCAGCCCGCAGCTGCTCGCGTCGCCGGTGCCTCTGGTCTTCGATCATTTTGGCGGCGCTGTGGGTCGGGGCGGCGTCGAGCAGCCCGGGTTCGGGGCCCTGGTGAATCTCGTGAAAGCGGGGAAGGCCTACGTGAAGATTTCGGCGGCCGCCGATCAGGTCTCGACAAGGGCGCCGGATTACCCGGATGTGCTGCCGCTCGCCCGTGCCCTGGTGTCGGCCAACGCGCAGCGCATTCTGTGGGGCACCAACTGGCCGCATCCGGACTCCGCCATCAAGCCCGGGCGCAAGAATACTGACCTCGCCCCTCTGGTGCAGATCGATGACGGCCGCGTGCTGAATCTGCTGCCGGTGTGGGTGCCCGACCCGGTCACGCGAAGAGCCATCCTGGTCGACAATCCGGCAGGACTTTACGGGTTTTAGGATCATCGAGATGCAAGAACATCAGGAGTTCAAACCATGAGAACACGTACCGTGCTTTTCACCGTCGCTCTGCTCGCGCTTGCACAGAACCTCGCGATCGACGTCCAGGCCGCCGGAGGGTCGTGCGAGGGCTTGAAGGGGTTATCGCTGTCGAACGCGACGATCACATCGGCGGCGACGATTGCGGCCGGCGCGTTCGTGCCTCCAGGCGGAGCCGGGCGAGGGAACGCCGCCCAGCAGTACGCCGCGCTTCCGGCGTTTTGCCGCGTGGCGGTCACGGCGAAGCCGTCGAGCGATTCGGACATCAAGATCGAAGTCTGGTTGCCTGCGTCCGGATGGAACGGAGAGTTTCAGGGAGTGGGCAACGGCGGCTGGGCCGGAACGATATCCTATCCGGCGCTGTCGGCCGCGCTCGCGAAGGGCTATGCGACCGCGAGCACCGACACCGGCCATGCCACCGCCGGGGCGGCGTTCGCGCTGAATCATCCGGAGAAGCTGGTCGATTATGCCTATCGCGCGACGCACGAGATGACCGTCCAGGCCAAAGCCGTCCTCGACGCGTTCTACGGGACGGGACCGAAGCTGTCGCTGTGGAATGGATGCTCGACCGGGGGACGCCAGGGCGTGATCGAGGCCTCACGCTATCCCGCCGACTACAACGCGATCGTGGCCGGCGCCACGCCGGTGACGTCGCCGCGGCTGCATGCGGCGCGGCTTCAGCTCGGCCAGATCGTGCATCGAAGCCCCGACAGCTACATTCCGGCGGAAAAATATCCCGCGATACACGCAGCCGCGCTGGACGCGTGCGACGCCTTGGACGGCGTGAAGGACGGCGTGATCGAGAATCCGGCACGCTGCAAGTTCGATCCGAAGGTGCTTGAATGCAAAGGCGCCGACGGCCCCACGTGTCTGACGCCGGCTCAGGTGGAAACCGCGAGGGCGTTGTATGCGCCGCTGAAGGATCCGAAGAGCGGTGCCGTGCTGTCGTTTCCGCTCTTGCAACCAGGCTCGGAGCTCGGCTGGGCGACTCTGGCGGGGCCCGACGCCTTTCCGATTGCCGTCGAGGCATACAAGTACATCGTGTTCAAGAATCCCAGCTGGGACCCTCACTCCTTCAACCCGTCGTCGGATTACGACCTGATCGAGAGCACCGCCGGCGGATTCACGCCGCCCAGCGCGAACCTGAAGCCGTTCTTCGATCGCGGCGGCAAATTGCTGATGTATCACGGATGGGCCGACCAGCAAGTTGCGACGCTGAACAGCGTGACGTATTTCGACGCGGTGACGAATGCGGCCGGCAAGGATGCGGCTGGAAAATCGATCGCGCTCTACCTGGTGCCGGGCATGGGTCACTGCCAGGGCGGGCCGGGCACCGATACGTTCGACAAGGTGGCGGCCATCGAGCAGTGGGTCAGCACGGGACGGGCGCCTGCCGAGATCGTGGCTTCCCACATGGCGGGCGGAAAAGTCGAACGCACGCGGCCGTTGTGCCCCTATCCCCAGGTCGCCAAGTACAAGGGCACTGGCAGCACGGACGACGCGGCAAACTTCGCTTGTGCCAGGCCCTAGCCTGTTCTCGCGACTGAGCCTGAATTCGCGGTTTGCTCAAAAGAACCGAATTCTTCGGTCCATTTCCGGAAAGAGGTGTCCGTCCCAGCGGCTGGTGTGTAAGGGCTTGGTCGCGGTGGGAGCGTTCCCCGACACATGATGTCG
Organism: Vicinamibacterales bacterium; assembly: GCA_035937795.1. GTDB lineage: Bacteria > Acidobacteriota > Vicinamibacteria > Vicinamibacterales > JAMQPK01 > JAMQPK01. Next base: position 5,456 of record DASZHO010000179.1, read on the forward strand.
CCATGTCGCCGGTCGCCGCGCTACGTGGGAGCCGATCGCGCAATGAGTTAGCGAGTTGCTTCGAGATTAGCGAAGCCAGCTTTCTGCAGAAGCTGTGCAAAGCGTGGATCGGAGCGTAGCCGGTCCCACACCGGCGCAACCTTCAACGTTCCGAGCCACACTCGATCTTCGTACGCCGTCTTCAACCACATGAATGCGCGATCCCGATCGCCGAGACCGGCGTACACCATCGCGATACCCCCAGGCTGAAGACCAGTCTCTCCGTAGCGCTTCTCCAACTCGGCCAGCAGGTGTCGCGCTTCTGCCGTGCGTCCCGCCATCGCGTAGGCATGGCCGAGATTACCGCTCGATCGGCCGGCACGCACGTAGAGCCGAATGGCCTCATCGAGTTTCCCATTCTCCTGGTAACACTGCGCCAGCGTCTGGTAGGCCCACTCGTAAGTCGGATCGATCTCCAGCGTCCGCTTGACCTGATCGATGGCTTCGTCGTATCGACGCGCGTAAAACAGCACGACCGCCACCATCCATGTGGTTCGTGGTGAAAGCGGATCGAGCGATTCGGCCAGCCGAGCCTCTGTTAGCGCTTCCTTTGAGCGTCCCTCCAAGCTCAGGACCATCCCAAAACGCTCATGGGCAATGGCGTTGTTCGGGTCGAGGTCGATCGCCTGGCGGGACTCACGCTCGGCGCCATTCCAATCGTGTTCGAATCGATATTTTAATGATGCCGCTGCCATATGTGTCTCTGGCAATGCAACGTCGAGGGCCACCGCTCGCCCGACAGCGCGCGCGGCCTCCTGGTAGGCGCCTTGTGGAACCGAGCCACCAGTAAAACTCAAATCGCCGTAGGCCTCGGCAAGGCCTGCCTGCGCCTCTGCGTATTCAGGGTCGAGGGCGATGGCGTCTTGGAAGAAGCGTATGGCCGCCCGCGAGCCGGGAGCAGTGAGGCGCTCGAGTGCCGATCGCCCTCGCACATAGTTGGTATAGGCGGCCAGATTCTCGGTCGGCCACTTGCGGACTGGGCGGGCAGGACGGAGTCGGAGAGTCTCAGCGACACTTGACGCGATCTCTTCCTGCAAGCGGAACATCTGTGCGACCGGGATGACGTAATGGTGTGACCAGAGCTCGCGCTCGCCGGGAACCGTCACAAAGCGTGCTCCGATCTCAATAATCGTGCCCGACTGGCGCACCGTCCCAGCTAATACGGCCGCCACGTTCACTCGCGAGCCGATCTCCCGCAACGACAGGTTCTTCCCTTTGAAAGAGAACGCCGACGTCTTAGACACGACACGTACGCCGTCGAAGGCGTTGAGCCGCGCGATGAGATCTTCCGCAATCCCCTCTGCGAGCGTATCGTCGTTCTGCTCGCCGCCCGCACTCACAAAAGGCAGGATCGCGACCCGGACTGGATCGCCGGCCGGATGCTGAGTACTCGCCCCTCTCCAGTACACGACCACAATGACCGTGGCCAGTGTTACACCAGCTGCCGTAACAAGCCATCGAGTCCTGCGACTCATCGCAGACTTCTGTTTCACGGTCGGTTTGAATCGGTACCCCAACCGCGGAACCGTCTCAATGATCTGGGCACTCTCGCCATCTTCGCCCAACGCCGTCCGGATCTGCCGAATGCAGGTATTCAGTCCATGCTCGAAATCCACAACCGTATCGCCCCAGATCGCCTGCCGCAGCTCCTCTCGGCTCACGAGGATGTCCGGTCGGCTGGCCAGGAGTGTGAGCGCTTTGAAGGGCTGCGGCGGGAGCTTGATGACGACTCCGTTCTTGCGCAGGACACCATTGGCCTGGTCCAGTTCGAAGCCGGCAAACCGCAGGGGCTCGGCGCGGCGACTGTTCATGGGGTGGTGTTTACCTGATTTCAGACGGATTTTACCTTTTTTTGCGTTGCGCGCGACCGCCGCCCGCTCCAGATTCAGTGGCGGATGGAAGGGGGGCTATGGTGACGCTCAATAGCTTGCGAACGTGGCGGTGGTTCGGTGGGATGCTGAGTCTGATTTATCTGACCGGAAACATCAGCTTGGATCGAGCACAGGCCGATGGCGCGCCCTGGTTGCCTCCGGTCAATCTGGGCGCGCCCGTCAACTCCTCTGGTGACGAGCAGCAGGTCACGATCACTCACTCAGGGCTGAGCTTGTACTTTTCCAGTGACCGCCCCGGCGGGTTTGGGAACCAAGACATCTGGGTCTCTCACCGGACCGGCGTTCAAGCGCCGTGGGGTGAGCCGCGCAATCTCGGGCCGAATGTCAACGGGCCGGGTCAGGAAGTCGCTCCGAGCTTCTCGCCCGACGATCACTGGATGTTCTTTCCGTCCGGTGGCCGACCCGAGGGCTTCGGCAGCCTGGACATCTATATGACCTACCGGGCGGACGTAGCGGACGATTTTGGCTGGCAGCCAGCTATCCACTTGGGTCCGTCTGTCAACTCGCCGGCCAATGATGCCGACCCGTTCTACTTCGTCGACCCAACGACGGGAGAGGCGACGCTGTACTTCGTGAGTAATGTGCTCGGCACCTTTGATATTTATGAAAGCGCCCAGAACGCGGATGGCTCGTTTCGAAACGCTGTGCTGAACAAAGAGCTCAGTACGGCCGCGTACGGTGACCGACACCTGACGATTCGATCCGATGGGCTGGAGTTGATCTTTACCTCAGATCGTCCGGGCGGGATGGGAGGCCTCGACCTCTGGGTCTCCACGCGTAACACCACACGCGATCTGTGGACCGAACCCGTTAACCTCGGATCGCCCGTGAACAGCACCTTCGACGATCGAGGCCCAGGTCTCTCCCGTGACGGCTTGACGCTGTTCTTCTCGAGCACTCGGCCCGGAGGATCCGGAAACGGGGACTTGTGGATGACGATGCGCTGGCCAAGACGGCGATGGAGATGGATACCGTTGCTGTCACGCCCCAGCGGTCAAGCGAACTCGGTGGTGGAGAGAGCATTAGGAGCTCGACCGGACGGTGGCGACTCACGTTCTGCATTAAGCAAGAGCGCGACCCACTCGACCACAACGGCACACCTTCACGATGCGCGGCCGGTTCGGAGGCATTCGTGAAAATCTCGATTGGAGCGGTCGGCTTGATGACGGTATTCGTGGCGGGCGCGGTCCGTCCAGTCCTCGCACAGGATTTCTCTGTGGGCTATCAGTTTCAACGCCTGTTCGCCACCGGAGACAGCCTCAACCTCCCGGCCGGTTTCAACGTTGACGTCTCAGGATCAATCCTCGGCCACTTGAGCGTTGTGGGTCAGTTCGACTGGTCTCGAAAGACCGAATCCAACGTCATTCTCGGCACCACTCTCGAAGGGACGTCGACGCTCTCGACCTTTGGCGGCGGCGTGCGCTGGACGAGTCTTTCGAACCCCAATGCTACGCCATTCATACACCTCGTGGTCGGTGCGACACACGAGTCGGACACGGGCAAAATAGCCGGCGTGAGCTTCAGTGCTGCAAACGCTTCCACGACCGACGCGATGGTCCAAGTCGGCGGTGGAGTCGCCCTCCCGCTGACCAAGAGCGTCAGCGCAGTCGTCCAGTTCGACTACCGTCGAATCTTGACCAAGGACCCTGGCACGAACTCGATGCGGATCGTCGGTGGCATCCGGTTCAAGATCAGATGAGTCCTGCCGCAAAGACGCAACCGAATGACGTAGCTAAGGTTAGAAGGCGGCCGAGGACAACGCCTGGAGTTGAGCGCGTGGAAACCGGGACTCGAGCGCGCGGGAATCAGTTTGCGGCGGACGCTTTCAGCTGGCTGACTTTGGCCTGCAGCTTCTGCCAGCGCTTCTGATCTTTGCTCGAAGCCACAGTTTGAGGGAAATCGGAGAAGAAGGCGAGCAGATGCGCCCGCAGAGCCGGCGGCACCTGCTGGAAATCGTGGGCTTGCAGCTTGTCGAGAAGGGTTTCGTAGGCCTGGTCCGCGCGGCGGTACTCGCCGCCTTTGACAGGCTTGCCGGTGTCAAAGTTCAGGTTTTCAAGCACCGGCGCTTTGCGTGAGGCCACCCGCACCTCTTCGCGGTAGCGGTCGACGGTGGCCGTGAAGCTCTTGACGAAGAGCGACTCGGCCGCCGGCGTCGGCGTCTTGAATGCCATGCCGCTGAACGGCCCGATCTTGGGGATGATTCGCATCACGATGGCGAGGATCTTGGCGCGGATGCCCGGGTGCTCGTAGCGCGTGCCCCACTCCTTTTCGAAATCCGGCCGCGACAGGCCGAACATGAATCGCTGCTTGGTGGCGTCCGGCACCAGCGCGGTGATTTCATCCTTCTTGGTTTCCCAGGCCACCTTCGTCATCTGCGGAATCATCGTGTTGACCGCGTATCTGAACGTGCCGATCGACAAGTCCAGATCGCCGAAGACGTCCTTCAGCTCGAGGCCGTACGTTTCGAGAAAGGCCCGCTCGAGCACCGGCTTCGCCACTTCGAATCCGATGAACGAGTGATACGCCGTCGGCACGTAAGCGTTGCGCGCGATCTGGATCACGTCGAACCCAAACTCCGTTTTCAGATGCGCCGCAGGGTTCTGTTCGTACGTGACGCTGTTGCCGTACCTGGCGCGCAGTTTCGGGTAGATCAAAGCGACCGATGGGTTGACGGAGAGCGGATGGCCGAGGGTGTCGCTGGTGTAGTGAGCCAGGGCACCCAGTGCGAATGCGTATTCGTTGACGTCCGACGCGTCGGTCAGCAGCGCCGTGACGAAGTCCCCGGCCCGCACGTAGTGCGTCAGATCGCCGAAGATATGACTCGAAAACGGGTAGTAGCCGAGGTCCTGAATCAGCGACCCGCCGTAGGCATAGGCGCGGGCTTTGTCCAGGTCATCGTTGCTGGGATGAAATTTCGCTTGCAAGAGCGGGACGATGGACGTTTCCCAGACTGCGTCGATGACGGCCTCGTGCGCCAGCACGCCGTAGGCGCGCGCCTCGCGCGCGAGGGGCAGGAACAGTAGCAAAAGTAGACACACTCGCCGCAACATCTGTCAGAATTGAACGAAAGCAATCTCGATGCCGACATCTCGATTTTTTCTTCTCTCGCCCGCAAATTGCCGCGGACGCCGCGCTCAACAAGTGCTCTCTCCGCACGCGGCCTTTCCGGTTGCTACGCGGCTTCGTTCGGAGGGCGGTGTGCCCATCGGCGAGCTGTTCGCGCACATGAGCGGCCTGTACTTCCGTGGAAAACTGACCTACGCGCAGCGGTTTGGCCGTGCGCTCGTCATCACGCCCGATCGCGGGCTGATTCCCGCCGAAACCGTCGTCACCGCAGATGTGCTGATGCGTTTTGCCGAGGCCGAGATCAGCGTGGAGAATCCCGCATACCGGAAGCCGCTCGAGGACACGGCGCTGGCGCTGGCCCGGATCGCGGGCAACCGCGCCGAGTTTGTGCTGCTCGGCAGCGTAGCCTCGCAGAAATACGTTGAAGTGTTGAGCGGCATACTCGGCCTGCGGCTCACTTTTCCGTCGTCGTTCGTCGGTCGCGGCGACATGAGCCGCGGTGGGCTGTTGCTGCGCGCTGCGGCGGCCGGCTCGGAGCTCGAATACATTCCGGTCGTCGGGTCGGCGCGTCACGGAGTTCGTCCCCCGAAACTCGAGCCGCTCGTCCGCAAATGAGCCGCCGCACGGCCGTCGCGACGATTGTTGCCGCAGGAGTCCTGGTGCTTCAGTTGTCGGCCGCCGCCCCAACCGTGACGGGCCGATGGTGGGCAGACATCGACAACCAGACACCGTTTGGCGGTCACCATTACACGTTCGACTTGAAAGCGGACAGGAAGAAACTCACCGGGACCGTCGACAGCGAAGCCGGCCGGACCACAATCTCGGATGGCCGTGTCGACGGCGATTCGCTCTTTTTCGTCGAGTCCATCGTCTTTGCCAGCGATATCGTGCGCATCGAGTATGCCGGCACCTTCTCGGGCGACGAGATCCGGTTTACCCGCAGCATCGAGGATTACGAGCCGCAGGCCTTCGTGGCCAGACGCGGGAGGTAGGCACCTTCTTTCCTTCTTACTTCATACTTCTTACTTCATACTTCTTACTTCTTACTTACCTCTTACTTCTTACTTACCTCTTACTTCCGTCAGTACCTGTAGTGGTCCGGCTTATACGGACCTTCCACGGGCACGCCGATGTAATCGGCCTGGTCCTTGGTGAGCTTCGTGAGCTTCACGCCGAGATGGTCGAGGTGCAGCCGGGCGACCTGTTCGTCGAGATGCTTCGGCAGCATGTAGACCTTCTTCTCGTACTTGCCTTTGTTCGCGTGCAGCTCCAACTGCGCGATCACCTGGTTGGTGAACGACGCCGACATCACGAAGCTCGGATGGCCGGTGGCGCACCCGAGGTTCAGCAGGCGGCCTTCGGCGAGGACCATCACACTGTGGCCATCCGGGAAACGGAATTCGTCGTACTGCGGCTTGATGTTGATCCGCTCGACGCCGGGAAGCTTCTTCAGCCCCGCCATGTCGATCTCGTTATCGAAGTGGCCGATGTTGCCGACGATGGCCTTGTCTTTCATCCGCTTCATGTGATCCACGGTGATGATGTTGTGGTTTCCGGTGGCGGTGATGAAGATGTCCGCCTCTTCCACCACATCGTCAATGGTGGCCACCTGGTAACCCTCCATTGCCGCCTGGAGTGCGCAGATCGGATCGATCTCGGCCACGATCACGCGGCAGCCCTGCCCGCGCAGCGCCTGGGCGCAGCCTTTGCCGACCTCGCCGTAGCCGAATATCGCCGCAACTTTGCCGCCCAGCATGACGTCGGTCGCGCGCGCCAGGCCATCCGGAAGCGAGTGACGGCACCCGTAGATGTTGTCGAACTTGCTCTTGGTGACCGAGTCGTTCACGTTGATGGCGGGAAACAGCAGCGTGCCGGCTTCCATCATCTGATAGAGGCGATGGACGCCTGTCGTCGTTTCTTCGCTGACGCCGCGAATCGTCCTGGCAAGGCGCGTCCAGCGCGATTGGTCTCTCGCGATCGATTTGTTGATGCAGTCGAGGATCACGCCCCATTCCTCGGGTTCGCTGTCGGGCTTGAACGCCGGCACCTTTCCGGCCTTCTCGAATTCGGCGCCCTTGTGCACCACCAGCGTGGCGTCGCCCCCATCGTCGACGATCAACGTGGGACCCTGGCCATCGGGCCATTCGAGCGCTTCGCTCGTGCACCACCAATACTCCTCGAGCGTTTCGCCCTTCCACGCGAACACCGGCGTCCCCTTTGGATCCTTCGCCGTGCCCCCGGTTTCCGGCCGTCCCACCACGACCGCCGCAGCGGCGTGATCCTGGGTCGAGAAAATGTTGCACGAGACCCAGCGGACATCGGCTCCAAGCTCGGCGAGCGTTTCGATCAGCACCGCCGTTTGAATCGTCATGTGCAGGCTGCCCATGATGCGCGCGCCGGCGAGCGGCTTGCTCGCGCCATGCTGCTTTCTCAACGCCATCAATCCGGGCATCTCCTGCTCGGCGAGCCGGATCTCCTTGCGGCCGAAATCGGCCAGCGACAGGTCCTTCACTTTGAAGGGCTCACGGCCGGCGGTTCTGGCGGCGGTAAACGGATGAAGCTTCTCGACTGCAGTGGCCATGTTGTTCTTTTCTCCTCAGCGCGACGGCTTTGTCGCTGTTCCTACAAACAAGCCCGGGCCTTTCGTCTTGGGGTCCGCCGGCAACGTCACAATCCGCACGCCGTCGAATTCCGCTTCAGTCAGCAGCTGCCGCATGTGGCCGTCTGCAAATCCGAGCCAGACGTGACCCATCTGCTGCCGGTAGCTCTCCCGATCGTGCGGCAGCATATCGACCACCACCAGCCGGCCGCCGGGCTTGAGCACGCGCGCCACCTCGGCGAGCGCCCGCTCGGGCTCCGGCACATGATGCAGCACCAGCGTCAACGTCGCGGCGTCGAGCCGCGCATCGTCGACGGGAAGCGCCTCCAGCTCGCCGCGCCGCAAGTCGACATTGTCGAACTCGTGCAGACGCTTCTTTGCGGCCTGGAGCATCGCCGTCGACGCGTCGACGGCAATCACACGTCCGACGAACGGCGCCAGCGCGGCGCTCACCTGGCCGGTCCCGCATCCGAGGTCTCCGACGGTCCACGTGGCGTCAGCGAAGGCGGCGAGGGCCGCGAGATGAAAGCGCTCGCCGAACAGCTCGTCGCGCAACCGGTCCCATTGGCCGGCCGACGACGAGAAGAACTCCTGCGATTTCGTGCGGCGCTCGGACAGCGTGGCGTGAAGACGGCGTTGATCCTGGACCGCGGCCGGCGTGGCACCGACCTGCTCTCGCACGAGCGCCCAGAGCCTGCGCCGGGCGGCATCGAGGTCGCGCCTGATCGAATAGAGGTTGCTCGTTCCCTCGGCGCGCGCGGTCAACCAGTCGCCGTCCGAGAGCGCTTTGAGATGGCGGCTCACCGTCGACTGCGGGAGCTGCACGATGCCGCACAACTCGGTCACCGTCAGCTCGCGGCGATCGACGAGCAGCAGGATGCGGCTCCGCGTCGTGTCGGCAAGCGCGGACAGATGATCGAGAATCGGCGAGGCGGCTGCCCTGGCGGTCGGCACTATTAATCCGTATATCCGGATTAAAGGTTACATGAAGGCGTCCCCCTGCGTCAATCCGGTCGAGCGCTCCGCCGGCGACGCCCGGACGCCTCTCCTCATCGGACCGTCCATCCGATAGATCGGTCGATCTCCATGCGCTGGCTCGTTCCGTTGCCCCGCGCCGCGACCAGGCCGTTTGCGCTGTGCATTCTTGCGATCTGGCTCGGCGTGATGGCGCTCGTCGTGAACCGGTCGTATCTGCAGGCGTCGACCAGCCTGGCGACCGATCTTGCACGCTACGGGTCGAGCGCCCAGTGGCACGGCGTGTACTACCGCGGCGAGAAGTTGGGCTTCACCGTCAGCCAGACGGTGGCGACCGCCGACGGCTTCGAGCTGCAGGAAGACGACCTGCTGCAGATGTCGCTGCTCGGCGCGACGACGCCGGCCAAGATTCGCACGACCGCGCAAGTCGATCGCGCGTTCATGTTGAAAGCGTTCGAGTTCTCGCTCGATCCCGGCACCGGTCCCATCAAGGTACGGGGAGACGTCGATGGAAAGAAAATCACGATTGCCGTGATCACGTCGGCCGGCACACGCACGGAGCAGCGCGATTTACCTGAACCGCCGATGCTTTCGCTGAATTTGTCGAGGCGCCTGGCCGATGGCGGCCTGACGCCCGGCACGCGGCGCCAATGGAATCTGTTCGACCCCGCCACGCTTCGCAACGCGCCGGTGACCATCGATATCGGCCGCCGGGAAGTCGTGCGCGCGGGCAACACGCCGATTCCGGCGTTCCGCGTGGAAATGGAATTCGCCGGGTTGCACACCACCTCGTGGGTGACCGACACGGGAGAAGTCGTGCGCGAGGAAAGCCCGATGGGGCTGATCTCCGTGCGCGAGCCGGCCGACCGCGCGAAGGCGATGGCGGTGCCGGGACAGATCAGATCCGATCTGCTCGCGGCCGCCGCCGTCGTGCCGGAAACCAAGCAGCGCATCGACGACCCTCGCGACGTGCGCCGGTTGCGTCTGCGCCTGGACGGCGTCAGTCTCTCCGGTCTCGATCTGGACGGCGTCTCTCAAACGGCCGATGGGAATATCGTGGAGATTCGGGATGCGCAACTGACGACCGCGGGTCCGGCCGATCCCGAGGCGAAGCGATACCTCGCCCCGGAGCTGTTCATCGAAAGCGATGCCCCGGAGATTCAGGCGGAGACGGCGATCGCCGTCCGGCAGATCTCCGGCAATCGCGCCCGCGCCGAGGCGCTGACGCGGTACGTCAACGGTCTGCTCGAGAAGAAGCCGACCGTGAGCCTGCCGTCGGCGCGCGAGGTGCTTCGAACAAAAATCGGCGATTGCAACGAGCACACCGTGCTCTACGTCGCCATGGCTCGCGCGGCGGGCATCCCCGCGCGGATCGCGGTCGGGCTTGCCCTGGTGCGTGGCGCGTTCTACTACCATGCGTGGCCGGAGGTCTACATAGACGAAGGAGTCCGCGGCTATTGGCTGCCCGTGGACCCTACGTTCAACCAATTTCCCGCAGATGCCACCCATCTGCGGCTTGCCCACGGCGGCCTGGACAAGCAAACGGTGATTCTTCCTCTCGTCGGGCGTCTGAAGATTGCGGTCCTGGACGTCGATCTGGCGCCCGGTTCTACGCCGATTCTCGTCGGACGCGGCCCGATGTCGGATCTTGCCGCCGCTCAACTGCCCGCACCGCCGCATCAGACGGCGCGATGGTGCCTGCCCTGCTTCTTCTCTGGTGGCAAATGATTGCAGTCCACGATCTCGTGAAGGAATTCGGCAAATTCAAGGCAGTCGACGGCGTCAACCTGGACGTGCCCCGAGGCCGCATCCACGGTTTTCTCGGGCCGAACGGCGCCGGCAAGACGACCACCATCAAGATGATCGCCGGTTTGCTGAAGCCGACGGCCGGCCGGATCCTCGTCAACGGGCACGACCTGGCGAGGGAGCCGGAAGCGGCGAAGGCGTCGCTCGGTTTCATCCCGGACCGGCCGTTCATTTATGAAAAATTGACGGCCGCGGAATTCCTCCGCTTTCACGCCGGGCTGTACGGGATCGACGGCGACGGCACCGACGCTCGCGTGCGCGAAATGCTCGAGCTGTTCGAGCTGGAGCGCTGGGAGAACGAGCTCGTCGAAAGCTTCTCGCATGGCATGAAGCAGAGGCTCGTGATGAGCGCGGCGTTCCTTCATCGGCCGCAAGCGGTGCTGGTGGACGAACCGATGGTGGGACTGGATCCGCGCGGCGCCAGGCTCATCAAGGACGTCTTTCGGCGCATGAGCGGCCGTGGGGTCGCCATCCTCATGAGTACGCACACGCTCGAGGTCGCGCAGGAAATGTGCGACCGCATCAGCATCATTCTGAAGGGGCGAATCATCGCCGAAGGCACGGTCGAAGAGCTGGGACAGCTCGCGGGCAGCCAGGATGAGCTGTTGACTCCGGTCTTCCTCAAGCTGACCGGCGGTGGTGCCCTGCAGGAAATAGACGAAATAGTTTAGGTGCCTGCGCAGCCGTTTACCTACCTGCTCGTGCCGTTCTTCCTCTCGTCGCGTAACCGGACGCGGCAACTGGACCGCGGCGACCTCGGACGCGTGGCGCTCTTTGGCTGCGTGGCCGCCGGCGTGTGTGCCGCGCTCTTTTACGGGGCCTTCTGGCTGGCGACCGAGCTGCTGGATTACGACGAACTCGGTGACTTTCTGCTCAGAATCGGCCTGTCGTGGTTGTTTCTGACGTTTCTTTCGTTCCTCGCGTTCAGCGGCGTGGTCACGGCACTCTCGAATTTCTTCCTCTCGGAAGACCTGCGCCTTCTTCTGGCAGCGCCGATCGCGGTGCGGCGGGTGTTCTATTCCCGCTTTGTGCGCACGGTGAGCCAGGCGTCCTGGATGGTGGTCATCTTTCTGGTGCCGGTGCTGCTCGGGGTCGGCGTGGCGCGATGCGCGCCCTGCATGTTCTACCTGACGGTCGTCATGGCCGTCGTGCCGTTTGTGGTGATTCCCGTCGCCGCAGGCACGGCGGTGACGATGTTCCTCGTGAATGTCTGTCCGGCGCGGCGCGCGCGCGACATCCTGATGCTGATGGGCCTGCTCTTCGCGGTCAGCATCGTCCTGCTCCTTCGCTTCATGCAACCCGAGCGACTGCTCCGCGTGGAATCGCTCCCGGACGTGACCGATTTCTTCACGACGCTTCAATCGCCGATCACGCCGATGCTGCCGTCGTTCTGGGCGGGTGAAACGCTGTTCGCCAGCCTCGTCGGAGGCCGCGATTGGCTGCACGCCGCGGCGCTGTGGATGACGGCGGCTGCGTTCACGGTGCTGCTGGCCGCCGCGAGCGAGCGATGGTACTTTTCCGGTTACAGCAAATCTCAGGACGCGCGCAAGGCACGATTCACCAGGCTGGGCGGGTTGGATCGCCTCGCCCGGATGCTGCCGTTGTCGGTCGTCCGCCGGCATCTGTTGATCAAGGACGCCAAGGTGTTTCTGCGCGACGTGACCCAATGGTCGCAGCTGTTGCTACTGCTCGCGCTCGTGATGGTCTATCTCTACAACTTCAGCGTGCTGGATCTGGAGCGGATCCCGTACATGAGCGGCGTCATCAAGAACGTGTACGCCTTTCTGAACCTCGGCCTCGCCGGCCTCGTCATGTCGACCGTGGCCGTGCGATTTGTCTTTCCCGCGGTGTCCAGCGAAGGCGCGGCCTTCTGGATCATCCGCTCATCCCCGATTTCCTTTCGCGATTTCCTGTGGTCGAAATTCTGGACGGGGCTGGTGCCGGTCCTGCTGCTGAGCGAAGTCCTGACGGTGGCCGCCAATCAGTTCCTCGGCGTCGATCCGTTCCTGAAACTCGTGACGGCCGCGGCGATTGTCTTCATGAGCTTTGGTCTGGTGGGGATGGCAACGGGATTCGGCGCGTGCTATCCCCGGTTCAACGCCGACAACGCCACCCAGGTGGCGGCCTCGGCGGGCGGCGTTGCGTTCATGATCTGGGCGGTGTCGTTCATCCTTCTGACCATCGGGCTGCTCGGCTGGGGTTCGTCGGTCTATTTATGGCGCCGCGGCCATGACTTCGTCTTTCTCGGGCATCAGCTGGCGCTCACGCTGGTCTGCTTCCTCGCGCCGGCGATTCTCAGCGTCGCGATGTGGTGGAAGTCAATGCAGATCGGAGTCCGCGCTCTCGAGCAGATGGACCGCACGCCCGGATAGACGACCCTTCAGGCTGTCTTTTTCGCGTCAGCGACCTGAATCACGATGTAGTCGCGGCCGTTCCAGTCCTTGGACAGGCGCCGGCGCTCGTGGGCACGGCGTTCGGGCCCTCGCGGGTCGGTGCTCTGCCGCCGGTTTCGGCCCCGGCGCTCGAACACAACCTCGACATTCAGGTCGTCGGCAAACGTCTCTTTCAACCGCCGGAATGTGGCGGTCTTGGAGCGTTCCACGATGATGAGTTTCATAGATCCTGTGAATATCATCTCGATTACTGGTCAACAATTCGCAAGTTTCGAGCCTTGCGGAGGCGATCGCGTAAGCCGAAGGCTTGCAGCAATTTCAGACACTTCCGCGCACATACGGAGATTTGGACGAGTGCCTAAACAGGACACGCCGGTGACAAAAACGTGTGAGACCGGAGCTCATGCGAGGCCCGGCGTGGCCCCCGGCGGCACCCGATCGATATCCGGTTGCGCCGCGCTGATGCGAATGCACGCCGCGTAGTGGCGCGGCTTGATTTCCACCAGCTGCGGCTCCACCTCGCTGCACACCGGCACCGCATTCGGACAGCGCGTATGAAACCGGCAGCCTGATGGCGGGTTGATCGGCGAAGGCACATCGCCTTCGAGCACGATACGCTTCCGCCGGCGCTCCACCGCGGGGTCCGGCACCGGCACCGCCGAAATCAGCGCCTTCGTGTAAGGCATCAACGGGTCGGCGTAGACCGTCTGGGCGTCGGCGAGCTCGACGACCTTCCCCAGATACATCACCGCCACGCGATGCGACGCATGGCGGATCGCGCGCAGATCGTGCGAGATGAACAGATACGTCAGGTGGCGCTCTTTCTGAAGGCGCTCGATCAAGTTCAGAATCTGTGCCTGGATGGACACGTCGAGCGCCGAGATCGGCTCGTCGGCCACGATGAAATCGGGATTGGCGGCCAGCGCGCGCGCGATGCCGATGCGCTGCTGCTGGCCGCCGGAAAACTCATGGGGGTAGCGGTTGATGAAGCGGCCGCTCAGTCCGACGGTTTTCATCAGCTCCTGGATCCGCGCGCGCTTCTGTTCACCACGCGCAAGCCGGAATGTTTCGATCGGTTCGGCGATGATCTGACCGACCGTCATGCGCGGATCGAGTGCCGCGTACGGGTCCTGAAAAATCATCTGCATGTGTCGCCGCTCGCGTTGCAGCTGCCTGTGGGAAAGGCTGGCGATGTCGACATCACCGAAAAACACGTGTCCTCCGGTTGGCTCGATCAATCGAAGGACCGCCCGCCCGAGCGTCGTTTTGCCGCATCCCGATTCACCGACCAGCCCCATCGTTTCGCCTGGATAGATATCCAGCGTCACCCCGTCGACCGCCTTGACGATGCGGCGTTCGGAGCTGCCGCCCATCAGCCGGCTGAGGGCGCCCCCTCCGCCAAGATCGAAGTGCACCTTCAAATCGATAATCTTCACCAGCGGAACGCTCATGATGCCGATTCGTAGACCTCTGCCGCGAAGTGGCAGAGAGAGTAATGGTCAGGCGTGAGCTGGACGAACGGCGGGGGTTTCTCGCGGCACAGCGTTTCCGCTCGATAGCAGCGATCGGCAAACGGGCAGCCGGGCATCTCGTTCGCCAGGTCCGGCGGCAAGCCGGGAATCTGGTACAGCTCCGTCTTCCGGGTTTGGGTCGGGTCGGGAACCGAGAGCAACAGGCCTCTGGTGTAGGGATTGCCGGGGCGCGCGAAGAGCTCGGAGGTGGACGCGCGTTCGAAGATCCGGCCGGCATACATCACGATCACGCGGTCGGTCGTGCCCGCGACGACCCCCAGATCGTGCGTGATGAGGATCACGCTCGTACCCGTCTCCTGCTTCAGCTTCTGCATCAAATCCAGAATCTGCGCCTGAATCGTCACGTCGAGCGCCGTCGTCGGCTCGTCGGCGATGAGCAGCTCGGGCTTGCAGGAAAGCGCCATGGCAATCATCACGCGTTGCCGCATACCGCCGGAAAACTCGTGCGGATAGTTGTTCGCGCGGCGCCGCGCGTCCGGGATGCCGACCGTTTCCAGCATCCTGATGGCATGCTCCCGCGCTTGCGATCGGGAGTGGCCCAGGTGCAGCTCGGTCACTTCCATGAGCTGCTCCGAAATGCGCATGAACGGGTTCAGCGAGGTCATCGGATCCTGAAAGATCATCGCGATGCGCCTGCCGCGTATGGCGCGCAGTTCGGCTGCAGGCAGCGAGAGGAGGTTGCGCCCGTCGAAGATCACTTCGCCGCCGGCGATGCGCCCCGGCGGCGCCGGGATCAACCCCATGATGGACAGGTTGGTGACCGATTTTCCCGACCCCGACTCGCCGACGATGCCGAGCGTTTCGCCCCGATGAAGATCGAAGCTCACGCCGTCGACCGCCCGGACGGTCCGTTCGTCCTCGGCGAAGTACGTGCGCAGATCTTTGACGGAGAGAAGCGGCGTCGAGACGGCCATCAACCGCTAGGCCTTCCTCATCTGCGGGTCGAGCGCGTCCCGCAGGCCATCGCCGAGAAAATTCAGCGAGAACAGCGTGATCGCCATGGTGACGCCCGGACAGATCAACTGCCAGGGAAAGAGGGCGATGTTCTGGATGCCCTCGGCCGCCAGGCTGCCCCACGACGCCAGGGGCGCCTGCACGCCGAGGCCCAGAAACGACAGGAAGGCCTCGAGCAGCATCACCGAAGGAATGGTGAGCGTGGCATAAACAATCACCGGCCCTAGCGTGTTCGGGACCAGGTGGCGCGCGATGATCTTGCTCGTCGATACGCCGGTCGCGCGGGCCGCCAGCACGTACTCCTGATTCTTCAGCGAGATCACCTGGCCGCGGACGATGCGCGCCATGGTGAGCCACGAGACGGCGCCGAGCGCGACAAACAGCAGGACCAACTGGCCGAGCGGCGATTGCCCCCCAAAAAACGCCAGCAGCACGATGACGACCATCATGTAGGGAATCGCGTACAACACATCGACGATGCGCATCATGAGCTCGTCGACCTTGCCGCCGAGATAGCCGGCCGTGGCGCCAAAGGCGATGCCGATGACCAGCGAGACGGCCGTCGAGATGATGCCCACCATCAGCGAAATACGGCCGCCGAGGAGCACGCGCGCGAGAATATCGCGCCCGGCGATGTCGGTTCCCATGGGGTGCGTCCAGGAAAACGACCCGTCGGGGGCCGTGAACGGCGGAAACGATTTGATCAGATTCGAATCGGTTGGAATGTAGTCGTAGGTGTAACCCGTGAAATGCCGGATGAGCGGCGGCCCGACGGCGGATGCCAGGACGACGATCGACACGACAATCATGCCGAAGATGGCGAGACGGTTGCGGCGCAGCCGCCGCCAGGCGTCCTTCCAGAGCGAGGTTCCGACGATCGCCTCTTCGTCCAACGGTTCGCCTCTCGTGGTCCCTGCGGACCTAATAGCGCACCCGCGGGTCGATGAACCCGTAGGCGATGTCGACCGCCAGGTTGAAAACCAGGATCACAATCGAAATGAAGGCGACGATCCCGATGATGAGCGGCTCATCACGGTTGAGATTCGCGTTGATGAAGTAATTGCCGAGTCCGGGCAGGGCAAAGATCTTCTCGACCACGACGGTGCCGGTGATGAGAAAGGCGAGCGCCGGCCCTGAAAACGACACCACCGGGAGCAATCCCCCGCGGAGGGCGTGCCGGATCAGAATCGTGTGCTCCGGCAGCCCTTTCGCGCGGGCGGTTCGAATGTAGTTGGAGCGCAGCACCTCGAGCATTCCCGACCGCGTCAACCGCGCGATGTACGCCATGTAGAGACCCGACAGCGTCAGCACGGGCAGAATCAGATGTTTGGCGTCGCCCCACAGCGCCGGAGGGAGCCAGTACCAGGTCAGCGAGAACAGGAGCACGAGCACGGGACCAAGCACGAAGTTGGGAAGGGAGATGCCGAGCATCGCGAACGCCATCGACACGTAGTCCAGTCGGGAGTTCTGCCGCAGCGCGGCAAGCGTTCCGGACACGATGCCGACCGCGAGCGCCAGCACGTAGGCGAGCAGGCCGATGGTGGCCGAGACGGGCAGCGCATTCCTCAGGATCGAGTTGACAGACTGGCCCTGGTATTTCAGCGAAGACCCGAAGTCTCCGTGGATCGTGTTCGACAGCATTTTTCCGTATTGCACGTACCAGGGCTTGTCGAGCCCGTACTTATCGCGAATATTCTTCACGATCGCCGGCGGCAGCGGCTTCTCGCCCGAGTAGAAGTTGCCGGGCGCCAGGCGAATCAGCCCCCACGTGAGCGACACCACGACCAGAACCATTGGCACGGTGACCAGCAGCCGGCGGACGATGAACCGGAACATCTCAGTTGGAAGTCTTCGAGGGAGGGTCGCTGTCCCATTTCGACGGGTCGTGCTCGATGTACACGTACTTCCACGCGTGCAGCATCAGGGGATTCGCATACAGCCCCTTGACGTAAGGCTTTTTCAGCGAATCGGTTGCGTTGGTGTAAAGAGGAATCACCGGCTGCGCCGCGAGCAGAAACGCCTCGGCCCGGGACAGCAGCTCGTACCGCTTCAGCGGGTCCGGCTGCATGTTCGCTTCGCGCAGCATGGCGACAAATTTCGGATCGGACCAGCCCGTTCCGTTGTCGCCGGTCTCGGTGGAGAACAGGTCGAGGAAGGACTAGGGGTCCTTGTAATCGCCCACCCACCCGGCGCGCGCGACGCCGTTGTATTCGAGCTTCGCGCGTGAGTCGAGGAACGTCTTCCACTCGACGTTCTTCAGCGGCAGCGTGAGCCCCAGATGCTGCTTCCACTGCGCTTGAACGAACTCCGCGGTCTGCTTGTTGCTCTCGAGCGTGTTGTAGCTGATGTCGATTGTGCTGATCGGAAACGTCGAGGGATCGTAGGCTCCGGCAGCGTTGTGATACCCGGCCGCTGCCAGCAGTTCCCGCGCGCGCGCGGGATCGAATGGATCCCCTTCTGGTTGTCGATAGCCGGGGAAAATCCCTTCCGGCGTGAAGGCGGTCAGCGGCTTGACCACCCGGCGATACACCGCAAGCGCGGCCTTGTCGATCGACATGTTGAACGCCTTGCGTACGCGCACGTCGTTCATCGGCGCCTTCTTGGTGTTCAGCATGTAGTACTCGATCGCGTTCTCGGGCTTGTCCAGGTAGTCCTTCATCCGGCGGAGGTCGTCGACCCAGGCGTATGGAACCGTGTGGTTGTAGACCGCATCCACTTCGCCGGCCTTGTACAGATTCATCTGCGTCGTCTGGTCTTCAACCGGATAGAACGTGATCTGGTCGAGTCTGACCCGCGCCGCATCCCAGTACATGGGGTCGCGAACGACGATCAGACGATCGTAGTGGCGCCATGTCTGGACCTTGAACGCGCCGCACGTGACGATGTGCTCCGGCTGCGTCCAGGCGTCGCCATATTGTTCGATGGCCTTGCGCGGAACCAGACGGAACATCTGGTGGGCCACCAGGCCGCTGAGAAACGGCACCGGGGTCGAGAGTCGAATCTTCAGCGTGTAGTCATCGACGGCCTGAATGCCGACGTCTTCCGCGCGACCTTTCCCCTCGTTGTACGCCTGCGCCCCTTGAATGTAGTAGGCGAGATACGCCGAGCGGGCGGCCAGCTCCGGCGAGAGTCCGCGCCGCAGGCTGTAGACGAAATCGTTCGCGGTGATGGGGTCGCCATTCGACCAGCGCGCAGCGTGCCGCAGGTAAAACGTGAACTCGGTGTTGTCGTGGTTTGGCTCCCAGCGTTCGGCGATGGCGGGGATCGCCTGACCGGTGACCGGATCGTATTCGGTCAGCCCTTCGTAGAGCGCCAGGTAGATGCGAGCTTCCGGCTGGCCGGTGCTCACCTGTGGATCGAGGGATTCGGGCTCGGAACCCGAGATGTAGCGGAGGACCTGCCCTTTCGGCGGTTCGGCCTTCCCGAAGTACTGCGAGGTTTGCGCGGTGGTGGTGCAGCCCGCAACCGCCGCCAGACCGGCGCCGAGCGCAAGCCCGACCGCCAGGGCGCGAGCGGGAGCTTTCATCCTCCTACTCTACCCCTGTTCGGAACCAGGCTGGCCGCGCCTTCGTCCAGCAGAAGTCGAATGTTTCTCGACCTCTCCGCCAGGATGCCCAGTGGAGATGTCTCCTCCCGCTCGATTGCATTCTGAATGGCCTCCGCCTTTGCCTTTCCAAGAGCCACGACCACCACGCGTTCCGCTCCGGCGAGCGGCGTCATCGTCAGGGTGATCCTGCGGGGGGGCGGCTTTGGCGCATCTTCGACGGCCGCGACGAGATGGCGCTCATCGCGAGAGACCGGATGGCCGGGGAAGAGGGATGCAATGTGGCCGTCGGGTCCCACGCCGAGCATCACAAAATCGAGGCGCGGCGGGTTTCCAGCCACATCGACGAGCTCGCCGGCGTAATCGCTCGCCGCGCGTTGGAGGTCCGGGTCTTCGCCGCGCATGCGATGAACGTTTGCCGGCGGCACGTTCGCCGGCCCGAGCCACAGCGACTGCGCAATCGCGAAGTTCGATTCCGGATCCGAGGGAGGCACCGCACGCTCGTCGGCCCAGAAAAATTCGGTACGCGACCAATCGAAGGACAACCGAGCAAGGTTAGGAAAGAATTCGGTCGCGAGGCTGCCGCCAGACAGCGCCACGCTGAACACGCCGCGCAGCTCCACCGCGCGGCGCCCTTGCGCCTCGAAGTCCGCGCTCAGCGCGTCTCCGAGCACCGTTTTGTCACCAACGAGAATTTGCGGGGTCATTCCCTTTTATTTTGTCCACCCGCCGATGTCGGCCATGAGCCGGTCTGCTTCCGGCGGCCCGGTCGTGCCGCGTTTGTATTCACAACACGCAGGCTCGCCAAGGACGGCGTCGACAATCGTCCACGACGCCTCGACGATTTCCTGGCTGCCGAAGAGCGTGGCATCGCCCATCATCGCGTCCCCGAGCAACCGTTCGTACGCATCCATCTGGCCCTTGACGTCTTCGACGACAGACAGCTCGACAGGCTCGCCCGCCATTTCCTCGCCCGCCCGTTTCGCGCGGGCGCCGATGGCGATCGTGACATCGGGCGACAGGCGGAACCGCACGTAGTCCCCATGGGGAGGGACTGGTTCCCGGAACACCACGTGCGGCGCCTGCCTCAGCTCGACGAGCACTTCGGTGCGGTTCGCCTCGAGGCATTTGCCGGCACGCACGTAGAACGGCACACCCTGCCATCGCCATGAATCGACGAACAACTGAAGCGCGGCGAATGTCGGCACGCGCGAGTCTTTGTCGACCCCCTGTTCGTCGCGGTATCCGGCGTACTGGCCGAGCACGATGTGCTCGGGCGAGAGCGGCCGTATCGTGTGGAGCACCTTGGCCTGCTCGGCGCGTATCGCCTCGTTCCAGGAGGGCGATGGCGCCTCCATCGCCAGGTAGCTGACGATCTGCAACAGATGGTTCTGAATCACGTCCCGTATCACGCCGACTTCTTCGTAAAAGCTCCCACGGCCGGCCACGTCGAAGTTTTCGGCCATCGTAACCTGCACGCTTTCGACGTAGTGGCGGTTCCAGATGGGCTCGAGAAACGCGTTCGCAAAGCGGAAGTACACGATGTTCTGCACGGCCTCTTTGCCCAGATAGTGGTCGATGCGGAAGATCGATTCTTCGGAAAAGCCGCGCCGCAAGACATTGTTCAGCGAGCGGGACGATGCCAGATCGCGCCCGAACGGCTTTTCCACCACGACACGCGATCCTTCCGTACAGCCGGCCGAGGACAGATTCTCGACCACCATCGGAAACGCGCTTGGCGGGATGGCCAGGTAAAACAAGGGGCACCGCGCGCCATGGAGCCGTTCCTTCAACTGTTTGAACGTCTCGGGATCCGCGTAGTTGCCCGGCACATAACTCAGCAGGGGTGCCAGACGCGCAAAGCCGCTCGGGTCGAAACGGCCGTGCTGTGTGATGCTCGAGCGCGCCAGCTCGACCAGCTCTTCGGTGGTCATCGACGTGCGTGCCACACCGACGACGGGGACCTTCAACCGTCCGGTGACGGCGAGCGCCTGTAGCGCCGGGAAAATCTTCTTGCTGGCAAGGTCGCCGGTGATGCCGAAGATGACGAGCGCGTCCGAAGGAGTACGGCCGGTCATTTATTTATTCTCGGCGTGGCCGCCGAACCCGAACCGCATCGCCGAGAGCACGCGGTTTTGAAAGTCGTCCTCGCCCCGCGAGGCGAACCGCTCGAACAGCGCCGCTGCGAGCACATGCGCCGGCACGCCTTCGTCGTTGGCGGCCTGAAGCGTCCACCGCCCCTCGCCCGAATCCGACACGCGGCCCGCGAAATTCGCCAGCGCGGCGTCTCGGACGAAAGCGGCCGCGGTCAGGTCGAGCAACCAGGACGCCACGACGCTTCCACGCCGCCAGACTTCGGTGATGGCCGGGAGATCGAAGTCGTATTGATAGTGTTCGGGATTCCGCAACGGCGCCGTTTCGGCGTCGTGCTTCGCGGACGCCGATTTGCCGACATTGGCGTGCTTCAGCACGTTCAAGCCCTCCGCGTAGGCGGCCATCAGACCGTATTCAATACCGTTGTGCACCATTTTGACGAAATGACCGGCGCCGGACGGACCACAGTGAAGATAGCCGCGTTCGGCCGAATCGCCGGGCTTGCGTCCCGGCGTTTTCGCGACGCTCTCCGGCCCCGGCGCGAGCGTGGCAAAGAGCGGATCGAGGCGGTTCACCACGGCCGCGTCGCCGCCGATCATCAGGCAGAATCCTCGCTCCAGCCCCCAGACCCCGCCGCTCGTCCCCATGTCGATGAAGCTCAGCCCCGAGGCTGCGAGACGTTGCGCGCGCCGCACGCTGTCCTGGTAGTGGGAGTTCCCCCCGTCGATCACCGTGTCGCCCGCTGAAAGCAGCGGCAACAGGTCATCAAGGCTCGAATCGACCACGCCGGCAGGCACCATCAGACAGATGGCGCGCGGTGCGGCAAGCTTCGACGCAAACTCGCCGAGCGAAACCGACCCGGTCGCGCCTTCTTTTACAAGGGCTTCCACGGCGTCGGCCGAGCGGTCGTACGCCACACACGGATGTCCCCCCCGCATCAGGCGCCGCACCATGTTCGCGCCCATCCGGCCGAGCCCAATCATCCCAAGCTGCATACGCAATTTCCTCGACCCATAATACAGTCTCACCTATGACTTCACCGATTCTCAGATTGCAGAACATTGCCAGAGCCGCCATGCTCGAGCGCGGCCTCGAGCCGGAGTTCCCTCCCGCCGCCCAGGCCGAAGCCGATGGCGCGCACGCGGCCCCCGCGGGCATTTCGCAGGAGGTGCGCGACCTCCGGCAGCTGTTGTGGTGCTCCATCGACAACGACGACTCGAAAGATCTCGATCAGCTGACGGTGGCCGAGCCGGGAGCGGGCGATGCCACGATTATCAGAATCGCGGTGGCAGACGTCGCTGAGGTGGTCGCAAAGGATTCCGCCCTCGACCGGCACGCCGCCCGCAATACGACGTCGGTCTACACCGAGGCCCAGATCTTTCCGATGCTGCCGCCCCGGCTCTCGACGGATCTGACGTCGCTCAACGCCAACGAGGATCGCCTCTCCATCGTCGTGGAGGCGGTGGTGGATGCGCACGGGTCGGTGACCGGCGGAAGCGTCTATCGCGCGGCGGTGCGAAATTGCGCGAAGCTGGCTTATGACGAAGTGGGGCACTGGCTGGAACAAACCACACCGGTTCCCGACTCGATTCGGGCGGTGAACGGCCTCGACGCCAATCTTCAACTGCAGGACCTGGCGGCCCGACGCCTGCTGGCGGCCCGGTACGAGCTCGGCGCGCTGGACCTCGAAACCGACGAGCCGAAGGCGGTGTTCGACGATGGGAACGTGCTCGATCTGAAGCCGCGCGAAAAAAATCGCGCGAGCATGCTCATCGAAGATTTCATGATCGCGGCCAATGGGGTGACGGCGAGGTTTCTCGAATCCAATCAAGTTCCGGCGCTGAGAAGGATCGTTCGCACCCCCGACAAGTGGGATCGCATCGTCCAGCTGGCGTTGGACCACCAGGTGAAGCTGCCAGACAGCCCGGACGCGAAAGCGCTCTCCGCGTTCTTGCGGCAGGAACGCGAAGCCGACCCTGACAATTTCCCAATGCTTTCTCTCGCTGTCTTGAAGCTGCTCGGCCGCGGGCAGTATGTCGCAGAGGTTCCGGGCGACCAGACGCCCGGACATTTCGGGCTCGCCGTCGCGGCGTATACGCATTCGACCGCGCCGAATCGCCGCTTCCCGGATGTCATCCTGCAGCGGCTGATCAAATCCACCCTGGCGCGCGCGCCCGTGGCATACAGCCGCGATGAGCTGGTGGCGCTGGCCGCGCATTGCACCGAGCAGGAAGATAACGCGAAGAAGGTGGAGCGGGCGGTCCGGAAATCGGCGGCGGCGATGCTCCTCGAGCGGCGCATCGGCGCGATATTCGACAGCGTGGTGACCGGCGCGTCGCCGAAGGGCACGTGGGTGCAAATCTGGCATCCGACCGTGGAGGGCAAGCTCGACACCGGTGACGAACACTACGAAGTGGGTGAGCGTGTTCGAGTGCGGCTCGTGCGCACCGACGTGGAGCGCGGGTTCATCGACTTCAAGGCCGTGTGATCCAGAGCCGTGTGCCCTGAGCCTTACGTACTGAACCGCTTCAGCCCGGCCGAGATGTCCTGCAGCGACAGGGATCCCACGAGGCGCTCCGGCGCCGCACGGTGGACCACGGGAACCTCGTTCAGGCCGTGACGACCGAGCGTGAGCAGGGCCAGATCCAGGGTCTGATCGGAGAACACCCAGACCGCGCCCAGCGGCCGATCGGGCGCCACGTTCCTGCTCATCACCTGCTCGACGGTGAGGTGCCGCAAATCGGTCCCGCGGCGGTGCTCTTCGATGGGGAACCCGTCCTGCTGCAGGAGCGCGTCATAGATGGGCAGTTTCTGAAGCTTGACCGCGATCGTGTAACTCAGCATGTTGCTGATCATCAGCGGCAGGATGATGGCGTAATCGCCGGTCATCTCGAAGATGATCAGAATGGATGTGATGGGTGCCCGGATGGCCCCCACGAAGAACGCACCCATGCCGACGAGCGCGAACGATCCGACCGTGTGCGGATTTTCAGTGACGAACCGCTGCACGAGATGACCGACCGCGCCGCCGAGCATCCCGCCGACGAAGAGCGCGGGCGCGAAGATCCCGCCCGACAGGCCAAACGAGTATGAGACGACGGTCGCCGCCAGCTTCAACACGCTCAGCGACGCCATTCGCCGGAAGGTGAGGTTCCCGAGCAGCCCGCGCGACAGCGTGGCGTAGCCGATGCCGAATACTTCCGGCGTGGCGATTCCGACGATCGCTACGAGCAGGCCGCCAATCGCCGGTTTCACCCAGCCGGGCACGCCGCGCCACTGCCGTAACATCTGGCGCGCGCCGAGCAGGCCGTTGACGAACACCGTGGCGGCAATCCCTGAAATCACGCCGAGCCCCGCGTACGCGATCAGCTCCCACCAGCGGATCAGCGCGTACGGTGGAACAGCAAACACCGGCGCGCCTCCAAGAATGGCGTGCTCGATGACGGCGGCAGCGACCGTCGCGACGACGATGGCGCCCACGAGCCGCTGGTTGAGGTCGCCGACGATTTCCTCGAGCACGAATGTGATGGCGGCGAGCGGTGTGTTGAAGGCGGCCGCGATGCCCGCCGCGGCGCCCACCGAGATCAAGCTCTTCAACACACGCGTGGGACGGCGCGTCAGGCGGCCCACAGCCGCGCCGATGCCGGCGCAAATCTGCACGGTCGGGCCTTCGCGGCCGAGCGAGAATCCGGAACCGATGGAGATGGCGCTCAGCAGGAACTTTCCGGCCACCGTCGCAGCCGACAGCTGGGGTCCCGGCGCGAACAAATAGGCTGTCTTGACCTCGGGAATGCCGCTGCCGCGCGCAAACGGCACGACGTACTCGAGCGCGAGGCCGACGAGAAGACCGGTCAGAACGAGCAGGATCGCGGTGAGGCCGAAGCGCTCGAGCACCGGCAACGCGAGCAGCGGAACGAGAACCCGGTCGTTGATGATGTCGATTGACCGATGGAAGGCAACGGCGGCCAGCCCGCTGAGGCCGCCGACGATGAGCGTGAGAACGAACAGGACGCGCGTTTCCGAACGCAGCCACCGCCGCCAGGCCATCGGTGCATTGTAGTGCGCGAGGGGCCGGATCCTCTCTAACGTGGTCGCTCTTTGATTCCTTGCGCGATCATCTGCACTCTGGAGGCGACGCCGCGGCCGACGACATACAGCGTTTTCTTGTCGGTGCCGGCAAACGAGAGATTCTGCGGCTGGCGCGGCATTGGAATCGTTCCGAGGTACCGGCCCTGCGGGTCGAACACCTGCACGCCTGTCGTGCACGCAGCATAGAGACGGTCCTGGCTGTCAATCGTGAGGCCGTCGGCGCCGCTGATCGCCACGCCCTGCGCGTTGGGAGTGACGCTGTCGTACCTTGCGAAGTTGCGACGATTTTTCAGCGAGCCGTCGGGCTGCACGTCGAAGGCGAGCATGTATTCGCCGTTGGTGTTGTTCAGGAACAGGACGTGCTCGTCGCGGCTCAGCACCACGCCGTTGGGAAAGAGCACGTCGGTGAGAATCTGAATCGGCTTGGTCGCCTGTGGCGGCAGATAGTACAGCGCCGGGGGCAGCGGCACGCCGCCCGGCGGCATCGGCGTGGCGTTTGCCGAGTCGGTGAAATAGACGCCACCGTTTTTCGCGACCGTAAGATCGTTCGCGCGGCCGAATGGTTTGCCCTGGTAGTTGTCGACGAGTGCCTTCTTGGCGGCGGGCGGATAGATAATGGCGATGCCGCCGCTGCCGAACGGCACCTGCGTCACGAACAGCCGGCCTTCGGTGTCGAACGACATGCCATTGGATCCGTTGGTGTTTTCCAGGAAGGTCGTGACGTTGTCGTTCTTGTCGATCTGAATCGTCCGATTGGCCGTCGTTTCCGAAAAGATCACGGTGCCATCCGGCAGCGCGATCGTGCCTTCAGTGCCGTTGAATCCATCCCTGATCACATGAACCTTCGTGCCGGCGGCCACGACCCCTGGAATGTCCGGCGCCACGGTGTCGGTCGCGGGGGGCGGCGCACCTCGACCCTGGCCGAGCACTCCGGCCGTCAGCGCACAAACACATGCCGCCAGGACGAACAGCACCTTCGAGTTCATACGACCTCCGACTGTAGCCAGGCCCGAGCCGCTCGGGGCGAAATCCAAGGCCCCGGACGGTGAAGCCAGGATGGTATGATCGAGTTCCACGCTCGACAAGTGAATAGTGATGATATGAAGAACGTGAAAACAGCCTCGGCGGTCGTTCTGCTCTGCGTGATTCAGGGCGCCGGTGCGCACACCCTTCACGGTGCCGCGAGCCCGATCATGGGTATCCTGCAGTCGGAGCTGCAGCGCAACATGCAGGTGCTCAGGCAGCAGGACGTCCCCGCGTATTTCGGGGCGTACACCGTGTACGACGAGCGCAGCACCGAAATCATGGCGTCGTTCGGCGCCGTCGAGCGGAGCGACGACAATCACCAGCGGTTTGCGACGGTAGAAGTGCGCGCGGGCGACTACGCGCTCGACAACACACACCCGATCCGTGGCGACACTCGCGCGATGGGTCCGCGGTTGACCCAGGTGAGCCTGCCGCTCACGGACGATGAAAAGCCGATCCGCCTCGCGATGTGGCGGGCCACCGATCGCACGTACAAAACGGCCACCGAAGCGCTCACGCGCGTGAAGACCAACGTTGCTGCGAAGGTGAAAGACGAAGATCCCGCGCCCGATTTTTCCCGCGAGGAGGCGCAAACCTACTCCGGTTCTCCGGTCAGCTACGCGCTGGATCAAAAAGCATGGGAAGCGCGGCTGCGCCGGATCTCGGCGCTGTTTGCGGCCGACCTGCAGATCTTGACGAGCGACGTGTCGCTGAGCGTTGAGGCCGACAACCGCTACTACACCAACAGCGAGGGATCTCAGATCGCACAGGGCGACGTCAGTTGCCGCATTTTCATCCAGGCGGCCACGAAGGCCGCCGATGGAATGGATCTGCCGCTCTACACGACCTATTTCGCCACCTCGCCCGATGGCTTGCCCGATGAAAAGCAGCTGACCACCGATGCCCGCAACATGATCGAGCTGCTGGGGCGGCTGCGCACCGCGCCGCTGGTCGAACCCTATTCCGGTCCGGCGATTCTTTCGGGCCGCGCCGCCGGCGTCTTCTTTCACGAAATCTTCGGCCATCGCGTCGAAGGCAACCGGCAGCGCAATCCCGACGATGCCCAGACCTTCGCGGGAAAGATCGGCCAGCCTGTGCTGCCCTCGTTTCTCAGCGTCGTGTTCGATCCAACGCTGAAGAAGGTCGGCAACATCGAGCTGATGGGCCACTACGTCTACGACGATCAGGGCGTCAAGGGCCAGCGCACCATCGTCGTGGACAAGGGCGTGCTGAAAACGTTTCTGCTCGACCGGGCGCCGCTGAAGGACGTGAAGGACGCGTGCTGCGCCTCCGGCTTCTCGCGATCGAACGGCCACGGCCGCGCCGAACCGGGGTTTTCGCCGGTGTCGCGCCAGTCGAATCTGGTGGTGGAATCGACCAAGAGCGTCCAGGCCGACGAGCTGATGAATATGTTGCGCGAGGAAGTCCGCAGGCAGGGCAAGCCCTTCGGGCTGTACTTCGACAACATCGAAGGCGGCTTCACCAATACCCAGCGCGGATCGGCGAACGCATTCAACGTCCTGCCGAACCTCGTGTACCGGATCTATACTGACGGTCGCGCGCCGGAACTGGTGCGCGGCGTGGATCTGATCGGCACGCCGTTGGCGGCGTTCGCGAAGATCGCAGCGACCGGCGACAAGGTCGACGTCTTCAACGGCGTGTGCGGCGCCGAAAGCGGCGGGGTTCCGGTGTCGGCCTCGTCGCCTCCGCTGCTGGTCAGCGAGGTCGAAGTTCAGAAGAAGGCGCAGTCGCAGGAGACCGCGCCCATATTGCCGGCTCCCCGGACCGCGAAAAAGTCCTGAATGCGCCCTGTCCTCTGCCCGGTCGCTGCCCTGTCGGTCGCGGCGCTGCTGGTGTCGCCGCCGGCGATGGTCGTGCGCGCGCAGCAGTCTCCTATTCTTGCCGCGATGCAGGACGAAATGGCGCGCTCGATGTCGGAGCTGCGGATGAAGGACGCGCCTCCTCCGTATTTCATCGCCTACGAGCTACAGGACCGGACGATGATCGACGTCTCCGGCCGCCTGGGCGCCCTCGTGGAAAACCCGCCGCACCACATACGCGTGCTGAGGGTCGAAGTGCGCGTGGGCAGCTACGATTTCGACAGCTCGCGGTTCGCGATGCAGGGATTCGGTCCTGGTTCTGCCCCGCTGACGGGCGAGACGGTGCTGGCGCCGCTCGACGACGACTACGACGCGCTGCGGCGCGAAATCTGGATCACGACCGACGACGCCTACAAGCGCGCCGTCAACGTGTTCGCCAGAAAGAAGGCGGCGTTCCAAAATCGATCGACCACCGATCCGCTCCCGGATTTCTCCAAAGAAGCGCCGGTCGAGACCGAGCTGCCGCTCTCCCCCTCTTCAGAGGGACGCGAGGCGGCGGCGCGGGCGCAGCAGCCGTCCGCCGCGCTCGGCGCCAGCGCCGTGATCGATTCATCGGGGGTGGACATCTCGGCGATCCGCGGCAGCCGTTACTACCTGAACAGCGAAGGGTTCAAGACGGTCACGCCGATCCATCTGGCGTCGCTCACGATGTATGCCGAGACGCAAGCGGCCGATGGCATGCCGGTACGCGAAACCTACACCGCCGTGGAAAGCACGATTCAGGATTTGCCTTCGTCCGCCGACCTGGTGACGCAGGCGCGCGAGCTCGCCGCGCGCGTCATCGTCACGCGCAACGCGCCCGTCGGCGAAGAATTTACCGGGCCCGTTCTGCTGGAAGGACTGGGCAGCTCGGAGTTCGTCGCCGAAACGCTCCTGCCCCTTGTGTTGGCGCGCCGTTCGCCGGACGCCGAAAATCCCCGCGTGGTGCCGGCCCAGCCCACGCCATTCCTCTCACGCACGGGATTGCGGGTGATGGCCGACGCGTTTTCCGCCACCGATACGCCCTCCCTCAAACAATTCCAGGGCAAACCGGTCGCCGGCGCCTACGTCGTCGACGAGGAAGGCGTGCGGGCCAGGGACGTGACGCTGATCAATAAGGGCCGGCTCGTCACGCTGCTCAGCAGCCGAATCCCGCAGAAGAATTTTCCGCAATCGAACGGCCACGGCCGGGCGGGCGGTGCGCAGGCGGGCGTGTTTCAGCTCGAGAGCTCGCTGGCGATTCCCGCCGCCGAGCTGAAGAGCAAGTATCTCGCGCTGCTCAAGGCGCAGGACAAAACCTTCGGCTACATCGTCCGCGGCGTCCGGCCGGCCGGTGGCGCGAATTCCGGCCCTGGCATCGAGCAGGTCGTGAAGGTGACGCTCGACGGCAGAGAAGAGCCGGTTCGGGGGCTCCGCTTCGGCAACGTCCCGTCGACCGCGTTCAGAGATCTCTCAGAGGCGTCCGGGGAGCGCACGCTCTACAGCTATCGCGCCGGACTGAACGCGGCGGTCTCGGTGATTGCGCCAAGCGTGATTTTTGAAGAGCTCGAGATCCAGCGGACTCGCGACATTCTCCAGAAGCCGCCGATTGTGCCCAGCCCGTTGCAAAGTCAAAAGTGAAATCTGAAAAGTCAAAAGTTTCCACTTTCAACTTTTAACTTTCGACTTCAAACTTTTAACTTTCGACTTTCAACTTTTAACTTGCAACGTTCCCCTCATTCTTCTTCCCAGCGGAAACGCGAAACGGCGATCGCGGCGAACAACGCCGAAAATCCAAGCAGCATGAGAATCGGCAAGACCGCCGCGGCGAATCCCAGGCCGCGCCAGGTCATCGCGTCCAACCCATCGACCGCCCACCGCGTGGGAACGATCACGGTGACGCGCTGCAGCCATCGCGGGAAGATGAACGTGGGCGCCCACGCGCCGCCGAGCATCACCATCAACAGCGTGGCAAAGGTGGACGCGCCCCGGGCGGTTTTGGGCGTCTTGCCGAGCGAGGCAACGAGGAGGCCGTAAGACCCCGCCATCAGCGACGCAGCCAGAGCAACGCCGACGAATCCCGCCAGGCTCCCTTCTATGCGCACGTGCCACACAAGCATGGCGAAGGCAAACGACACGAGCAGCACCATGGCGCTGATGGCCGTGCTGCTGGCGATCTTGGCGCCGAGAAGGGTGGCCTTCGAGATCGGAGCGCCGCGCAGCCGCTTCCAGAGACCGAGCTGCCGCTCGAGCAACAGCTCGATACCCAGGTTGATGGCCGCAAACAGCATGAACTGGAGCCCCATTCCTGCGAATGAATGGGCGAAACCGTTGTAGCCGGCGTTCTGGCGCGCCATCACCGCCTCCTCATGCACCTCGTAGGGCATGCTGATGCCGCTCCCGGCCCGACCGCCGCTCCCCGGCGCCGCCGCGCTGCCCTGCGGCACTGCCCTGTTGAACGACTGGACGGCCGTCAGCATCTGAAGGAGCAGCTTCTTCCGGTCTTCGGGCATCTCGATTGAGCCGGCCTCCTTGAGCGCGTCGTCGATCGTCCGCCGTCCCTGCTCCCCGTTGAACATCTCGCGGCTCACCGCTTCCATCACGTGCTGGGTCATCAGGCCACGCACCATCGCGAGCTCCATGCCGTGCGACGGGTCGTACAGAAAATCCAGAAGCGGCTTGTCGGTGCCGCGGAAGAACGCGCGGCCGGCCGCTTCGCCGAATCCGGGCGGGATGACGACGGCGACCGTGGCATTGCCGCGCCGCACTCTGTCGCGCGCCTGATCGATGGGAACGGCCTCGGCGGAGAGATTCTTGTCGGTCGAAATGCCCGCGACGATGCTCCTGGAGATCGTGCTGCTGTCCTGGTCCACCAGCAGCACAGGAATCCTGGCCACGTCATCGCTCGACGGTTGGCCGGAGAACAGCATCCCGAAGAACGAGCCGATCGCCATCGGCATCACAAAGGCCATGATGACGGCGCGCCGGTCGCTGGCGAAAATCTGAAGATCCTTCCGCACGAGGGCAACGAAGGGCGTCAGCGCCATCAGTCCCGCAAGCTCCTTCCCGTGAGCGTCAGAAATGCCGATTCCAGGGTGCCGCCTCCGCGCGTGAGGCCTTGCAGCGTGTCATCGGCGATCACCTTGCCATGATCGATCACGACGATGCGATCGGCGAGCCGTGCGGCTTCTTCCATGTAGTGTGTCGTGTAGAGAAGGGCTTTGCCTTGCTTCTTGAGCTGCTCGAGATTGTCGAAGATCGCGTTGCGGCTTTGCGGATCCACGCCGACCGTCGGCTCGTCGAGGAGCAGAATGGCTGGATCATGGAGCAGGCCGGCGGCGAGGTTCAGCCGGCGCTTCATCCCGCCGCTGAAGGCTTTCACACGGTCCCTGGCGCGATCGATCAAGCCCACCATCTCGAGCGCCGCCGCAACGGCGCGATCGAGCTCCGCCCCGCCGAGGTTGTACAGCGATCCGAAAAAACGCAGGTTGTCGCGCGCCGACAGTTCTTCGTACAGCGCCAGATCCTGCGGCACCATCCCGAGCTTGCGCTTGGCGGCATCCGTGTCTCCGGCCAGGGCGATTCCGTCGACCCGGATCTCGCCGCGGTCGGGTCGGACGATCGTCGCGATCATTGACACGGTGGTGGTCTTGCCGGCGCCGTTCGGCCCGAGAAGCGCGAGGATCCTGCCGTTTTCCAGCGTCAACGACACGTCGTCCACTGCCACGAGCGTGCCGAAGGTCTTGCGCAGGTGTACGGCTTCGAGCATTGGAGTTGTCGTTAGAAATTCAAAACACGCCCGCCCCGACGCCTTCCTTCCCAGGAGGGCAGACGACATCGGGCGGCTGCTCGCGGAAGATCCGCTCCGCCGTGTCAGCGTCGAGCAGCACGTGCGACATCTTCCGGTTGTAATCGTACAGCACCATCTGCGGTCCAAACGCGTCATCGTCCTGCTCACCATACAGAAACGTCGTGATGCCGCTTGGGGTCACGCGATAGTACCCCGGCCGCAGGACGTCGGCACGCACCGTGGAGTCGCCGTAATGGAGGCGTAGCGCGCCGGCAAGGTCCCAGTCGGACTCGAAAACGACGGCCGGACCGTTATATGAACAGACCCCGCCGAGCATCAGCAGGATCCTGGGTGCCGGCGTGTCGATGTGGGCCGCGATGTCGCGCACGATTTCCTGCTCGCGTGCGTACGCGTCAATCCAGAAGGACGATAGGGTGGCAATCACGAAAAATCCTGCCGCAGCATATGCGCCGATCAGGACGCCGAAGGTCAGGCGGCGCCAGGCGGGCCGGCGAACCGCGGCGGCGATCAATCCAAAACCCCCGACGGCGGTCATCGCCACGCCGAGGGAGGCTGCATTCGAGGTGCGGTTCCCAACGCCGGTCGGCGTGATCTGAATGGCCCGATTGGTGAAGAAGATGGCATAGCCGAGGACGAAGGTCGCCACGCCAATCAGGATGAGCGCGATCGACCGGCGTACCGTGAGGTCGTCGACGACGGATTTCACGTAGAGGAGCACGCCGGCGCCGAACGCAAATGAGAGCGCCGGCAGCCAGGCGTGCGGGTAGTGGCGTTGCAGCGCCCAGACGATCCGAGGGAGCTGCAACAGATAATCGACATAGTTTGCCTGGAACGCCGCCCGAAAATTCAGGCCGTAGTCGCCGGGCCTGAAGTCTCCCCGAAAGGACTCGCCGGCGATCGACCGGACGAGCGCCACCATCCCTTGCGGAGCGTGAAAGCGCGCAGCGGTCCTGGCCTTGAAAATGCCGACCGAGACAAGCACGATGGCGTTCACACCCGCAAACCCCAGCCACAAACGCGTCGGACCGATACCAGACGGGCCGGCGTTTTCGTCAGCGCACGCGGAGATCAGCTTCCGACCTCGTTTTTGCGAGTACCAAACGATCAACGGATTGAATGCAAAGAGCGGAAGAGCGGTTTCATACAAGAGCGCGCTGACAAGGAGCGCGGCCACAGCCGCCGCGCGTCGCCGCATGAACCGGGCGCCCCGCCATGGCGCCGCACGGAGGTCAAGCAGCAGCGACAGCAGGTAGAACGCGATGCTGAGCGGCGCCGCGAACACGGCGAACCACATTCGGCACGTCGAGTAGTTGGGTAACGTGCAGTAAACCAGCGCCACGCCGAGGGCGACCAGGCGCGAAGGCTGGACCCGCCGGAGCACGAGATACAGCAGCACGGATATCGACACCAGGACCACCGCGTTGACAACGTGATATCCCAGCGGATTGACGCCGAACAACCGGTAGAGCAGGACTGAATAGACGCCCTGGGCCGGCCGGTCGATGAAAAAGTTCGATCGCAGGAGGCCGGAAAGCGATCGGAACGGCGACAGGCGGAACGTTTCGATGAGCTCCCAGTCGTCGCTGTAGAACCCGATCCGGGTGAGATACCACAGAGAGGACGCGAGCGAGACGCAGGCGAGGAAGACGCAATCGGCGGCTTCCACGGCGGGTGTCAGGCGGCTTCGCTCTGGGTCTCGGGAGTCGCGGCGCTTTTGACTGGGCGGTCCTTGACGAGCAGCACGATGCGCGCGATTTCCACGGCCAGAAGAACACCGGACAAGGTCGCAACCGCGACGAGGATGGGAGTGATGTACAGCACGCGTACGCCGGCGATTGTTGTGTGATGCACGAGCGTGGTTCCAATGTGGAGGCGGCCCAGGATCAGGCCGGTCACCCAGACGACGCCGACGATCGTCACCCCGAGGCCGCCCTGCACGATCGCCGTCTGCCCGCGCTCGCGGTCGCCACGGCCGGTCAGCGCGCGAAAGGCCTCCCGAAACGGCATGAGCAACGCGCTGACCAGATAAAAGAGTCCGCCAATCCCTGTTCCCGGCAAGCCCGCCGTCACGACTTAATGTCCTTTCTCGTAGACCAGCAGCGGCCGGCCCATGAAAAGCTCATTCCAAAGTGCTTCCAGCAGAAAAAATCCGTTCACGATTCTCAACACGAAAAACGCGGGAAGGCTTCCCGCCGCCTTGCGCATCTGCTTGTGGTGAACCGCAGCGAGCGCGACCGGCACGAGAATGGCCGGGGCGTCGAGCACGTAGCCCAGCAGAAAAATCGGCGCCATGAAAAACAGCGTCAGCAGGGGCAGGAGCACCAGGTAGGCCAGCGACGCGAACGTCGCGTCCCAGAAGGCCACGGCGACCGCCGAGCGCAGATAGCCGACGTTCAGCACGCCGCGCCAGTGAAGACGGACGTTCTGCACGAACCCGTGCGACCAGCGCCGCAGCTGCTTGCGCATGAAATTGAAGTCGTGAGGCTCGATTGGATAGCAGACCGCTTCGGGGATGAAGCGCACCTGATAGCCCTGTTGATAGAAACGCCACGTCAGATCCACGTCTTCGGCAAGCGTCCGGTTCGACCAGCCGCCCATTTCGCGCAGCATCGCCGTGCGGTACGCCGAAAAGCAGCCCGACGAGATGAGCGGCCTCTGGTAGTAGTCCTGGATGGGCTTGTAAAAGGTGAAGGCGAGCAGATACTCGACAAAGCGGCCGCGCTCCCAGATCGACCGCACGTGCCGGGGGAGGACGAATCCGCAGGCGGCGGCGACGTTTGGATTGTCGAAGGCGGCGAGCAGCTTTTCGATCGCGTCGGGCGCCAGCGTCGTGTCGGCGTCGATGGCCATCGCAAAAGCCGTGCGCACATGCTCAAGCGCAAAATTCTGGGCCCCCGCCTTCGACCCGGTGTTCACAGGCGGCCGAAGCACCGTGGCGCCGCAGGCCCGGGCCAGATCTCCGGTGTTGTCGGTCGAGCAGTCGTCAACCACCAGAATCTCGTGAATTCCGACGGTTTGTGCCTGGATGCTGCGCACGGTGTCCGCGATGCTGGCCCCCTCGTTGTAGGCCGGCACGATGACGGTCAGATCCTGCGCAAGTTGTTCGGCCGGGAGCTTTTCTGGCTTTTCTGGTTTCAGGCGGATACCCACACGGGAAGCGCGCAATTTAGAACGATAATTATACACGGGGCGGCCGATCGGGGGTTTCGACTGGAATACACTGGAGATATATGCGCCGCAAACTACTTCTCACACTACTAATTACGAGTTTTTCGGGGGCGTTGTTCGCCCAGACTCCGGCCCCACAGCCGGCGGCGCGCCAGGCCAGGCCGGCTGCGACCCCTACGGTCACCGTGCAGGTGACCGATTCCTCGGGCCTCCCAATGCCCAACGTACAGGTCACCGCCCAGGGTCCGGTCGCCCGCGAGGGTGTCACGGGCGACGACGGCTCGATTCGGTTTGCCAATACGCGCGCGGGGACTTATCGGCTGCGCTTTGTGCGTGAAGGGTCGATTACCCTCGAGCGGGACGTCACAGTGCGCCCGGGAGAGCCGCTGCTGGTCGATGTGTCGTTGAGTGCGGCGCCTGTCCCAAAAGCGCCGGAGCCCGCGCGTCCGGCCCCCGCGCCTGCGGCGCCGGCGGCCAAGCCGCTCGGTCCGCCGGTCGACCCGAAAGTCACGCCGATTCCGGCCTTCCTGGAAAAGAATCTCATCAGCGGCCGCGAACCGCAGAAGAGCTCAACACTCGGCTGTACCTCGACGGCGACCGGGACGTTGTACCAGCTGCGCGAAGCGTGGGTGAATCGTTCGCATGCGGACGCCGACGAATGGCTCTACATCGTGGCCGGCGAAGCCACGCTGCGCCTGCCCGGTTCCGAGCAGCACGTGCAGGCCGGCACGCTCAGCCTCATTCCCCATACGGTCGTGTATTCGGTGCTGCCGGCCGGGCGCAACCCGCTCATTGTGGTGTCGATTTTGAGCGGTCCACTATGCTCGCCCTGAAATCCGTCAATTATTTGGTGGCCCGGCCCCACGCTCCCACCACGTGCCACACCACATCGTCGACGCCGACATCGTTGATCACCTGAGC
Source organism: Vicinamibacterales bacterium (assembly GCA_035937795.1). GTDB lineage: Bacteria > Acidobacteriota > Vicinamibacteria > Vicinamibacterales > JAMQPK01 > JAMQPK01. The sequence continues at coordinate 41,203 of DASZHO010000179.1, forward strand.
GAACAGGAACGGACCGTCGCCGCGCATTTTTTTCGCGTCGCGATCCATCACGCCCAGATCGGCGCGCACGAGCGGTGCCAGGTCGGTCTTGTTGATCACCAGCAAGTCCGATTGCGTAATGCCGGGTCCGCCTTTGCGCGGAATCTTGTCGCCGCCCGACACGTCGATGACGTAGATGGTGTAGTCGGCCAGGTCGCGGCTGAATTGCGCGGCGAGGTTGTCCCCGCCGCTTTCCACAAACAGCAGCTCCGGATTCACGGCGCGCATCAGCGTTTCGAGCGCCACCATGTTCGGGGTGATGTCGTCGCGAATCGCCGTGTGCGGGCAGCCGCCGGTTTCGACGGCCCGGATCCGCTCGGGCGGCAGCGCGCCGTGGCTCGTCAGAAATTCCGCGTCTTCCCTGGTGAAGATGTCGTTGGTCACGACGCCGAGCCGGTAACGGTCGCGCAGCCGCCGGCACAGCGCCAGAAGAAGCGCGGTCTTTCCGCTCCCGACCGGCCCCCCGATGCCGACGGTGAACGAGCGCGCGCGATAGTCCCGCGCCCGCGGTGAGTCGCGCCGATCGAAAAATCCGGGATGCGCGGGGTCGGCATGTTCGTGAGGTTCGGGCGCGTGATGAAAAGCAGGTCGGGCCATCGATGAGCTCCCGGAGTCAGGATTGAAACAGACGCGAGTACAGGCGATCGTGCGTCGACTGAAACAGATCGATCAGCGGCGCGGTTTGCGCGATATCGAGCGGCTCGAGCCCGGCGGAGGATTCGGCGATGCGATCGATCGCGCCGGTCAGCCCTGCTTGAATCGCCTGCGCTTCAAACGCGCCGATCAGGCCGAGACGAACCGCGGCCGAGCCGATCGCGCGGGCCGTCACGTACAAGAACAGGCGCCGCATCTCTCGCGCATCGATCTGAAGTCGGGCGGTGACAGCGCCGAACAGGGGGGCGTAGTGACCGTTGAGCGACTCGCGCTCGACCTGTTCTTCGAGGGCCTCGAGACCCGCCTCCGGAAAGGAGCGGGACGAGCTGGCCAGCCAGGCCCGGCCCTGCGCGCAACTCGCGCGATGGGCCACCGGATTTGTGAGGAAGGCATCGGAGAGGCCGTCGAGTTCGGCGAGCCTCCCGGGTTGGCGATGCGCGGCCGAGGCGAGAGGCAGCCCGCTTCGCCCTGCCTGGAGGAGCGCGTGGCGCGCGAACATCCGCACGCTGGCGTCATCGGCCACGAGCCCATGGTGCACGGCGGCCTCGAGCCCGCCGGAGTGTGCAAACCCGCCAGAGGGAAACCCCGAATCGGCCAATTGCCAGAGCAAGTAATTCATCTCTCTAGAACAGAAAATAGCGCTGCGCGAGCGGCAGCACGGCCATGGGCTCGCAGCGGAGTTCCTCGCCGTCGGCCGTCACGGAGTATGTCTCCGGGTCGACGTGGATCTTCGGCGTCGCATCGTTCAGCTTCAGGTCGCGTTTGCCCACCGTGCGGCAGCCTTTCACCGCAACCAGATTCTTCTGCAGTCCGTAGCGCTGCACGACATTCCCGTCCAACGACGCCTTCGACACAAACGCCAGCGATGTCGACGCGCCGGCGCTGCCGCGGGCTCCGAACATGGGCCGCATCACCACCGGCTGCGGCGTGGGGATCGACGCATTGGCATCGCCCATCTGCGACCACGCAATGAAGCCGCCCTTGATGACCAGCTCGGGCTTCACCGCGAAAAACGCCGGGTGCCAGAGCACGAGGTCGGCGAGTTTGCCGATTTCGACCGAGCCGATCTCGCTCGACACGCCGTGCGTGATCGCCGGGTTGATCGTGTACTTCGCGATGTAGCGGCGGATCCGCAGATTATCGCTCTCGCCGGGCTCGCCCGCGAGCCGCCCGCGCTGCCGGCGCATCTTGTGCGCCGTCTGCCACGTGCGCGCGATCACTTCGCCGACGCGCCCCATGGCCTGGCTGTCGCTCGAGATCATGCTGATGGCGCCGAGATCGTGAAGGATGTCTTCGGCGGCGATTGTTTCCTGCCGGATGCGGCTTTCGGCAAACGCGACATCCTCGGGGATGTTCCTGTCCAGATGGTGGCAGACCATCAGCATATCGAGATGCTCGTCGAGCGTGTTCACCGTGAGCGGCCGTGTCGGGTTGGTCGAGCTCGGCAGCACGTTGGCCTCGCCGCACACGCGGATGATGTCGGGCGCATGGCCGCCGCCCGCGCCTTCGGTGTGATAGGTGTGAATTGCACGCCCTTTGAACGCCGCAATCGAATCGCCCACGAATCCCGATTCATTCAACGTGTCCGTGTGAATAGCCACCTGCACGTCGTGCTCATCGGCAACCGCCAGGCAGCAATCGATCGCCGCGGGCGTGGAGCCCCAGTCCTCATGCAGCTTCAAGCCGATCGCCCCGGCGCGGATCTGCTCGTGAAGGCCTTCGGGGCGCGAACTGTTTCCTTTCCCCAGAAAACCGAAATTCATGGGCAGCTCGTCGGTCGACTGCAACATGCGCTGCATGTACCACGACCCGGGCGTGCACGTCGTCGCTTTCGTGCCCGTGGCCGGACCGGTGCCCCCGCCGATAAACGTCGTGACGCCGCTCGCCAGAGCCACGTCCACCTGCTGCGGACAGATGTAGTGAATATGCGAGTCGATGCCGCCGGCCGTCAGGATCAGCCCTTCGGCCGCGATCGCTTCGGTCGTGGCGGCCACAATCATGCCCGGCGAAACGCCGGCCATCACATCGGGATTCCCCGCCTTGCCGATCCCGGCAATGCGGCCGTTCTTCACACCGACGTCCGCCTTGTAGATGCCGGTCCAGTCGATCACGAGCGCGTTCGTAATCACGAGATCGAGCGCGCGTTCCTCGCTGACTCCGGCCGCCTGGCCCATACCATCGCGGAGGACCTTTCCGCCTCCGAACTTGCACTCGTCGCCGTAGCTCGTGTGATCCCGGTCGACCTGCGCAATGAGATCGGTGTCGCCGAGCCGGACGCGATCGTTCGTCGTCGGACCATACATGTCCGCATAGTGCTGCCGTCGCATTCGTGAGCTCACGACTGCGCCTCCAGGCTCTTGCGTACGGCCTCGCTGACAGGCCCTTCAGCGAACGCGTTGCCGCCGCGCACCACGCGCGCACCGGCGATTTCCACGAGCGGCACCGTCTTGGTCTCCCCGGGCTCAAACCGGACGGCCGTTCCAGCGGGGATATCGAGCCGGCGCCCGTAGGCCGCGGCCCGGTCGAACGCCAGCGCGCGATTGGTTTCCGCGAAATGGTAATGACTGCCGACTTGCACGGGACGATCGCCGCGATTGGTCACCTTCACTTGAATGGCCTCGCGCCCGTCGTTGATGACGATGTCGTCGCCGCCGAGCAGCATCTCTCCGGGCAAGGAGGAACCGGGGCTTGGCCCTGCAGCCCTCGATTGCGGCACTGGAAGGAAGCTGCCGTAGAGGGCCAACTCGAGGTTGCCGTGCTCCGCCACTATGGGGTGATGAACCGTGACGAGCTTGCTGCCGTCTGGAAACGTGCCCTCCACCTGGACTTCGGCAATCATGTCCGGCACGTGCTCCATCACGTCGGCGCGGCCGAGCAGTTGGCGGCCGACGTCCATCAGGTCGGCCACCGTTCGTCCGTCGCGAATCATTTCCAGTATCTGCGCCCCAATCAGCGCAACCGCCTCCGGGTAATTCAGCCGGAGGCCGCGCGCCAGTCGCTTTTGCGCAAGAAACCCCGCCTGATGAAGGGCCAGCTTGTCAGTTTCGTGTGGTGTGAGATGCATGAGTCACCATTTCCTGGTCCACGGATCATCGCCGAGCCAGTCGACAAGAAAACCCATTCGTTCGCGAAGAGCGACGCCCACCTGTTCCACGCCGGTGCCGGCGATGCGAAGAAGCGCGCCGCCGTCGGCCACGCGAAACGCGGAGACGACGAGGCTCGAGCGTCTCTCGATCGGCTGGAGCGCCGCGGCGTCCACGATTGCCGCCGCCGCAGATGAAATCCGGGGTCCCGAGATCAGCGCCGTCAAGCAGACGTCGAAGGCTCCGAGCCGTTCAGCGATGCTCCCGTCGCCCGCACCCAGGATGATCTGGTCGTACACAATCCGTCGCCCGTCACGCCGCACGTCGATCCGGCTGGAATAGTGTTGGAACGCCCATCGCTCGCCAATGGCATGTCGTCCCGACGTCATCCAATCGACCAGAACCAGATTGGCGCGTGCGCTGAGATCGTAGCGCTGCTCTTGCGAGAAATCCGCGCCCGCAAAGCAAACGATCGGATCGGGAATCACCGCCAGCATCGCGTCGTGGTCAACCGATGCCGAGATATGCTGGCTGGCAGGGCGACGCGACCGATACACCTTGGTGGACGCTTGCGTGGCGAGCAGCGCACGGGCACCTTCATCCACCTCGACGGTCAACCGGATCTCGTCGCCGCCGACGAGTCCGCCGCCAAGGGTCGCAGAATAGACCCAGCGCGCGCCACCGATCGCGCGAGTGGCGAACAGCTTCACGGGGCTCCGGGCGAAAACGCGCTCCACCACGGTCTGCGTACCGCGCCGGGCGAAGCGCAGGTGCGCCGTTCCGGCAACAGGCGCTCGCGTTTCGGCAAGGTCGGCGGCGTTGAGCAGCACGGCAAAGCCGCGATTCTAAAGCCGTACTCGCGCACAGCGCAAAAAACGACACGTTTGACGCTTCTTCGCCGTTGTCTGGAATCCATACGCGTCGGTAATCCTTACGCGGTTGCGGTGAACAACCTGCCTTCGTGTTGTCAGCTGACTGGACAACGCAGAAGCCCGGCGCAAATCGGGACGGAGGGTTTTCACCCGATGGCCAGTCCTGACAGTACCGGCAAGCCAATTGCAGCCTTCAAGCCGCTAAGGAGGATTTTGTGATGCTAAGCAGAAGATTTCTCGTCTCGGCTTGCGCAGCCGCGATGTTCACTGCGGTGAATGTGGCAAGCGCGATCGCCCAACAACCGATCGACTCGAGAACGGAGTTCACGTTCAGGACGCCAGTGGAATTACCGGGCACCACGCTGCCTCCCGGCACTTATGTGTTTCGATTCGCCGACGCGACCACCAGCAAGACGGTGATGCAGGTGGCCGACAAGGCCAGCAACAAGACGTACGGCTTGTTTCTGACGATCAGTGCCCAGCGGCCCAAGGCGTCAGACGACGCGGAGCTGCGATTCCTGGAAACGCCGGCGGGCACACCGGCAGCCGTGAAGACCTGGTGGTATCCAGGCAATACCATCGGCCGTGAATTCATTTACCCGAAAGCACAGGCTCGCCGGCTCGCCATGGCAACCAACACGACCGTGTTGACGACCAAGGAGGAGAACGTTACGTCCGACAACATGAAGACGGCCGAGCTCGAATACGTTGAGCCGAGCGGCAAGGAATCCGCCGTAACCGAGCGTGCCGAACAGACCGTCGCGGCCAACACCGCCCCAGCTCCCAACATGGATCGGACGCCGGTTCGGGAAAGTCAGAGCGCGTCGAATACGTCGAACCGCCGGCGGCTGCCGCGCACCGACAGCACGCTGCCGATGCTGCTCCTGATGGGCGTCACGTCGCTGGCCGGCGGCGCGTCGCTTCGCTTTCGGCGGTAAGATAAAAAACGACACAGGCCCCGGACTCCCCGGCTTGGGTTCCCACGCGCGGTGCCGCGTGGGAACCCCTCAGGCCTGGAGCCCGAAGTCTGAAGCCGGAGGCTCATGACATCACGCTTGCTCGCCGCTTCGGTCGTGGCAGGGCTGCTGGTCAGCCAGCGTGCGTCCGTGTTGCTGGAGGCGCGTCAGGGCGGCGCCCCGAAAGCCACGTTCTCGACGGAGTCTCAAGTTGTCGTGCTGCACGTCGCCGTGCGCGACAACAAAGGCTACGTGAGCGGCCTCGATCAGCGTGCGTTTCACGTCTTCGAGAACAAGCAGCAGCAGCCGATCAGCTTTTTCAGCAATCAGGACGCGCCCGTCACCGTCGGGCTGCTCATCGACAGCAGCGGCAGTATGGGCGGAAATCGCGCCCGGGTGATCGCCGCGGCTGTCGCGTTTGCGGAGAACAGCAACCCACAGGATGAGATTTTCGCCCTTGGGTTCAACGAAAACGTCACGATCCCCATGCCCCCGGACGCGCCCTTCACCAGCGACATTCCGACGTTGCGGGCGGCGCTCAACAGGGCGATCGCGTCGCGCGGGCAAACCGCCGTCTACGACGCCGTGAACGCCGGGCTGCAATATCTGAGCAAAGGGCAATACGAGCGGAAGGTGCTCGTCCTGGTGAGCGACGGCGGCGATAACGCCAGCTCGGCAACGCGCCGGCAGGTGCTGGCCAACGCGCAGGCCTCCAACGCGGTCATCTACACCGTCGGCGTCATCGATCCGCTGGAGACCGACGCGGATCCAGGATTCCTGCGGCAGCTCTCGGACGCGAGCGGAGGACAGTCGTTCGAGCCGCGCAGCGTCGCCGATGTGGTCAAGGTGCTCGAGAGCGTGGCCCACGACATCCGAAATATGTATACGCTGGGTTACGTGCCGGCTTCGAGCACGAAGAGAGAAGAGCTGCGCCGCGTGTCGGTGAACGTCACCCTTCCCAACAAACGCAGGGCGACGGTACGCACGCGACGCGCATATCTCGCCGGCCAGGAGTTGGAGAGCTCCAACGATGATCCCGTCAAGCGTTGAAGCGTCTCATCGCACTGCGTTTCGCTGGATCGACCGATCGCTCAGTGCCTTCGGCCTCTGCTGTTTGATTTTCTACGCCATCTTCACGGCGCGGGCGGCGATCTATCAACGGCGCGCGAACGCGGACATCAACGCGATGGTCGCCGCCAGGCGCCCGTCCGAAGCTGCCGTGAGCCGGCGCGTTCCGGAAACAGCCCCGCCATCCGTTCCCGTGATGCGGGGGGACGTCATCGGGCGTGTCGAGGTGCCCCGCTTGAAGCTGTCAGCGGCCGTCGCCGAAGGCGATGACGATTCAACGCTCGGCAAGGCCGTCGGCCACCTTCCCGACACGCCGCTGCCGTGGCAGCAAAAGGGCAACGTTGCGTTCGCCGCGCATCGCGACGGCTTGTTTCGGCCGCTGAGGAACATTCGCCTCAACGACGAAGTGCGTGTCATCACCGCGCGTGGCGACTTCTCGTATCGCGTGCGAAAAACGCAAATCGTCGATCCCGACGCCGTCTGGGTGATCGCGCCGACTCCCAGGCCCACGCTCACGCTGATTACGTGCTACCCGTTCTCGTTCGTCGGCCACGCGCCGCACCGCTTCATCGTCCAGGCAGAACGAGTCGATGATGGCCCGGCTGGTGATCCCGCCGGTGTCGCGATTCGAGGCACCGTCGCTCAATAAGACAGTCTGTCTGGCACGGCTCAATAAGACAGTCTGTCTGGCACGGATGGTGCTGGCTGAACCGTGCACGAGTCCGCCGGCCGGCGGTAACCCATCGGCGGAACTCAGCAAGAAGTGGAGGAGTCATGCGAACTCGAAGCGCATTGGCGTTCATACTTTGCGTGATGCTGGCGCACGGCGCCGGTACCGTCTCGGCGTTCAACGCGTCGGATCGTGCCTCGACTAGAGAGATCACATTGCCGGCGGGTACGCGATTGCCGGTGGTGCTCGATACGCCGGTTGCATCGAATACCAGCCGGGTGGAGCAGTCGGTCGCCGGTCATGTGTCCAGGGATGTGGCCGTGAACGGCGTTGTCGTCGTGCCGGCGGGAAGCGAAGTGCTGGGCGTTGTGACGAGCGCTCGTCAATCTGGAAAAATGAAGGGTCGCGCCTACATCGGTATTCGCTTCCTGACGCTGGTGCCCAAGGGTAGCGCCGAGCGCTATCGAATCCAAACAGCGGCGATCGGCCGGCTGGGGCCGGGCCGCACGAAAGAGAACACCATCAAGATCGGCGCCCCCGCGGCCGGCGGCGCGCTCATCGGCGCGCTGGTTGGTGGAAAGAAGGGTGCGCTGATTGGCACCGGAGTCGGCGCCGGCGCCGGCACGGCGGTCGCGGCAACGACCCGGGGAGAAGAAGTCGGAATCGCTCGCGGTACCTCCTTGATACTGCGCCTCGGGTCGCCTGTCGCGGTCAGGCTCCGCATGTAATGACTTCAAGCGGATTACCGGTGCCAGCGGTGCCCCTGGTCTGCTGGCCCCGTTATCCGGCCGCTCCGCCATGAGTCTTCAGACGTTCCTTGAATGGTTCACGCAGGGCGCCATCGTCCTGCTGGCCGTCATGATGGTGGGGCAGTGGGCGCGAACGCGCGATCGGGTCTCGCTCGACATCGCCTTCGTGTTCGGCACGCTCGCGTCCATCACCATCCTCGAACGCTCGCTTCTGCTCGCCAGAATCCAGACCAGCTGGATTCGGCCGCTCGGCATCAGCGTGCTGCTCGCCCATCCCTATCTGCTGCTGCGCGTGGTCTCGCATTTCCGGCCGGTCTCGAAAGCCGTGAAACGCATCGCGGCGGCGTCCCTGGCGGTTTCCCTGGCGGTCGTCTGGCTTTCGGTGTGGCCGTTCCACACGATGGCGATGTCGGCGCTGGCGTTCGTGTATTTCATCTGGCTGCTCGGATACGTGGCGATGGCGTTCAGGGAGCGCGCTCGGGCGGCCGGCGGCGTGACGCACTGGCGCATGCTGCATGCAAGCGGGGGGGTGACGCTGCTGGCGCTCGTCTTCATTCTCGCGGTGATGATCGAGATGGTTCCAACCACTCGGAACGAGGCCGCGGCGTTCATTCCGCTCTGCGCGATGGGGGCGGCGCTGAATTACTACTTTGCGTTCGCTCCTCCATCCTGGATTCGGCGCATCTGGCAATCCTCGGAGTTGTACGGCTTGCTCGCCGAAGCGTCGTTGACGGCGAAAAGCGTCACGCAGCGAGAGGTGCTCGATCGTCTGTGCCTGTTCGTGAAGTCTGCGGTCGGCGCGCGGGGAGCGGCGGTGGCGCTTCGGAGTGGCGAGGCCCTGATCGTGACCTCCAGCCACTGGGACAGCCTGAAGGTGGGCAGCGCGATTCCAGAGGGGCGACTTCTCGAGGCGTGGAAGCGCGACGAAGCGATTTTCATCAAGGACTACGAACCGGCGGGCGCGCCCAACGCGCTTGGCGCATACGGCGTCCCCGTTCCCAGCGTCGTCGCGCCGCGAGGCCTTCTCGTGGCCGTGCTGCCCAAGGGCGCGCTGTTTGTGCCGGACGACCTAGCGCTCCTGCGCATTTGCGGCCGGCAGACGGCCGCGCAGCTCGATAACACGATGATGGCCGATCGGCAGCAGGCCCTCATCACCGAGCTCGCCGAACGCAGCACCCAGCTGGTTGCTGCGAACAGGGAGCTCGAAGCATTTTCCTACTCCGTGTCGCACGACCTGCGCGCGCCGCTGCGGCATATCAGCGGATTCACCGACTTGCTCCAGAAGTCTCCGGGGGCGGAGCTGGAACCGGCAAGGAAACGCTACTTGCGGTTGATTTCAGAAAGCGCCGTGCGGATGGGAGAGTTGATCGATGCGCTGCTCGTCTTTTCGCGCATGGGCCGGAGCGAGATGCTCCAGTCGCGCGTGGACCTGAATTCCATCGTGCGCGGGGCCAGGCGCGAAGCGACGCAAGCCGACCCGGCGCGGAACGTTCGGTGGAATATTCATCCCCTTCCCGAAGTGCCCGGTGACCCGACGATGCTGCAGCTCGCGTTCACGAATCTGCTGTCGAACGCGTTCAAGTACTCGCGGGACCAGGGAAACGCGGAAATCGAAATCGGCGCGGCCGAAGGGGAGGCGGGCGAGGTGGTGATCTACGTGAAAGACAACGGCGTCGGCTTCAACATGGCGTACGCCGACCGGCTGTTCGGCGTGTTCCAGCGGCTGCATCGCGCCGAGGAATTCGAGGGAACGGGCATCGGCCTCGCCAACGTGCAAAGGATCGTGCTACGGCACGGCGGAAGAGTATGGGCGGAAGGCGAGCCGGGGAAAGGAGCCACGTTCTTCGTGGCGTTGCCGAAAGAGCGGGAGCTGGCCGTCACCAAGAACTGAAATCCCTAAAATGCCAGTTGCGAGCGGAACAAAATGGCGTTTTCAGGGTGGTGCGAGCCCGCGGCGTTGCGGTCAAACACCGTGCGCTCGAATGTCGCGTAGAACTTTATGTACGGGTTCGGATACCAGTTCGCGCCCACCGCGAAGGACCGGGCCTCGCGGCTCGAGCCCGTCGTCACAAACCCCGCGTCGAGCGCTTGCGGGTCGATTTTCAGATCTGCAAACCGCCCGAGCAGTTGCAGCGCGCCCCAGTGCCCGGCCGCAGGATCGAAATTGTTCTTCGGCCGCACCCCGCGGTCCGACGCCGCCTCGCCGGTGAGGACGAGTGAGCCGGTCGCCTCCCACGCCGTGTTGGCGAGATATCTCCGCGCGGAGCCTTTCGCAACCCATTGCGACGACCGCATGTACTCGCCGAAGCCGCCAAATGACTTGTAGTAATAGAACACCGCCGGCGTGATGCGCCGGCGCATCCCGTCGGCCGTGGCGCCTGTATAAGAGAAGAATGTTCGCTGAACAGAGGTCTTGAAGCCTGGCAGCGCGCCCGTTTCTTGCCCGGTCGATCCGCCCAGTGCAAAACCAAGCCCATTCAACGTGGGCGGCGCTGTTCTGGTCGTTCGCCACGGCGTGAATACCAGGCGCCCCGCGAGGTCCTTTGCGTTGTTGGTGTCCAGCTCGGTCGTCGAGCTCGATCCATCGGGAATGCCATTGAACACGCCCGCCGCGTAGAAGAGACGATTTCCGGCGACGTCGCCCTGTACCTGCACGCCGAGATCACGATTGGGCACAAGGCTCGATGCGAGCGAGCGCTCGGGGAACAGCAGAAACGCATCACCCTGTAAGAGCTCGAACCCGATCGGCGTTTTGTCCTTCCCGATGCGTACGAGAAACTTCGGAGAGAAGCGGACGTCGATGTAGGCATCCTGGACCACCGCCGTGCCGTTCCCGAAATCGGGCATCACCTTGAAATCGAAATACCGCGCGATGCGACCCGACCAGGTAGGACGGAGCTTTCGGACGGTGAAGGTGTCGGTGACGGCGTGCAGAGGGTCATCAACCACGAAGCGCCCGTCGATCTGACCAACGAACCCGAATAACAGCCGGTAATCTCCGTCGGCCGTTTGGATGAAGAAACCATCCTGGAAACCGGCCTGCAGTGGAGCGGGGGCGGCTGAGGCGGCTGACGTTTGACCGGCGGCCGCCTGGGCGCTCGCCGGTTGCGTAGACGCCAGCGACGTAAACAGAGCGGTAGCAAAAAGGACCTTGGCGTTCGGCGACATTGACGATCTCCCTCCGGCGTTCTCATGAAAATGACGCGCGTCGGTGAGCAAACGAACAGCGCGTTGTCTGCGTTGACCGGCCGACGGATTGGTGAGGAGAAGCTGAAAGGCCTTGCTCGGAGAGCTTTTACTTACCTGCCGCCGGCACAATACATGCGCAGCGACAACAAGCCGATGCGGTGCGCCGGCGGAGGAAAGGGGAAGACGTCACGACTGATCAGTTATAGCGGGCAGCCGTGGATCTGTCAAACAGGTACACTAGCGTCATGAGCGAGAACGAAAAACCGCGAACGGCGCTCGAGATCGCGATGGAGCGGCTGAAGCAGCGCGACGCCGAAGGCGGTGTCGTGGACCACCCGCTGACCGAGGAGCAGAAAGCGGGAATTGCCGAAGCGCGAAACGTGCACGCGGCGAAAAGCGCCGAACTGGAGATTCTGCACCGATCGCGATTGGCCGGAGTGTTCGATCCAGCACAGCGCGAACAGATCGAAGGTGAGTATCGTGACGAACTCAGGCGGCTGAATGACGAATGCGACAGAAAGGTACAGAGGATTCGACAGCCCCGTTAAAGCCGGACGGCGCATGGGCCACGGCGCATGAGCCAATTGACGTGGGTGTCTGTATAGCGGACAATGTGGTATCACAAACCCGTCTTTCCGGGACATCGTGCCGAGCGCCTTCCGCCTGTCCACCAACGACTTCCCCCACATTCGAAACAGACCGGGCTACAGGCATATTTTGTGCAAAAGGGGCTTGAAGTTTAGGCACACGTACGTGTAATACCGTGCAGGAGGATGCAAATGTCGCGACGATTCGGAATCCTGGCCCTTGTCGGTGCATTAATTCTGGTCACCGCCAACGCCCGGGCCCAGGGCCAGACGGGGAGTTCGGCCAATACCATTCCTGACGACCGCCCCGCCACAACGACGTTCCTGGGTGACACCGGGCTGTGGTTCGTGCCTACGGGCGAAGTTCTCAAGAGCAAGGACATTTCGGTCAGCGCTTATCGCGCCCAATGGGATGCGCAGCAGGGCTTCACCAACGTCGCGCATTTCATCGGCACTTTTGCGATTGGCGTCGGCGGCCGCGCCGAGGTCTTCGGCAACGTGCGCTTCGATACGCGCATCGACCGGGACTTTGAAAATCCGGTGTTCCGGGCGACCGATTCCGTTCATGGGGGCGCCTACAACGATTATCCGTTCGTCAACTCGGACTGGACGGGTAACCACTTCGGCGACACGATGATCGGCGTCAAGGTTGCGCTGGTATCGCAGGCGCACCATTCGCCGGTGTCGGTCGCCATCCGGCCCATCGTGAAACTGCCCACCGGCGACAAGGCCAGCGGGAGCAGCACGGGAAAAGCCGACTTCGGCATCGACGGTATCATCAGCGGAGAAGCCGGCAAGGTCGTGGAAATCTCAGGTACGGTCGGCTTCATCAAGCGCGGGCAGCCCTCCGAGTTCACGCTTTCCAACAGTCTCACGTACGGGATCGGCGCGGGCTTTCCCACGCGGAGCCCGCTGAGGCTGACGACCGAGCTCTGGGGTCAGAAATATTTCAAAAGCGCCGCCATCATGAATACGACGCTCGTCGGCGTCGACGGGTCGATTCCGCCACTGTCGTCCACGACTCAAACGCAGGCGATGCTGATTATCGGCGCGACCTGGCAGTCCAAGAGCGGCGTCTTTGCCGGCGCCGGCGTCGATTGGTCGGCACACGCGGACAAGCAGAGTCACGGCTCGCCATTCGGCTGGCAGTTCCGCCTGGGGTATCACCCGCCGATCGAGGCGATTCCGCTTCCGGCTCCGCCGCCGCCCCCGCCGCCGCCTCCGCCGCCGCCTCCCCCACCGTCTCACAATCTGACGGTCAGAGCGGCGTGCAATCCGTGCACGGTTGAAACGGGGGCGACGTCGCAGGTCACCGCCACCGCGCAGGATTCGATCGGGTGCACCATCACGTATCGGTGGAGCGCGCCGACCGGCACGTTCGCGAACGCGGGGCAGCAGAACACGGTGTGGACCGCGCCGAACAACGTCGGCACGGTTCCGGTGACCGTGACCGGCACGTGCGCGTCCGACCAGAAGTCGGCGTCCGACACGACGAACATCAACGTGATCGCACGTCCGGTGCAGACGTTCACGTTCGAAGACGTGTATTTCGACTTCGACCGTTATTCGTTGACCGACGCCGCACAGCGCATTCTCGGCCAGGCTGTGGAGACGCTGCGCGCCAACCCAGGCCTGCGGATCCGTATCGAAGGACACACCTGCAACATCGGGACGGCGGAATACAACCTCGCGCTCGGGGATCGCCGGGCCCGATCGGTGATGCAGTACCTCGTCTCTAATGGAATCGCGGCCGACAGGCTCACCACCGTCAGCTTCGGCGAGGAGAATCCGAAGTACGACAACTCCCGCGAAGAGACGCGGCGCCTGAATCGACGCGCGGCGATGACGCTGCAAATCGTCGCCGGCAACTAAGGGAAGGGGACGTTTATGAATCGCTACGTGAACATCGCTTGCTCTTGCGCAACCGTTGCGCTGATCGGGTTGGCCGCATCGCCGCTGTCTGCGCAGCAGCCCGCACCAACGGGCCGGGGTCGAGGCCGCGGGACTCCGCCCGCCGCCGAGCCCGCACGGCAAGGCGGCGATAACATCGGCACCAATACTCCGGGCGCGCCTTCTCCGGTCCCGACAACGGTCACGGCGCTCGGCGCCGTGCATCTCGGGAAACCGGTGAAGGCCGACGGGCAGACGCTGCCGCCGGGCACATACCAGATGCGCGTGACCGAGCGCGAGGCGGCCCCCGCCGCAGCCGGACAAACGCCGCAGTACGAGCGGTGGGCGGAATTTCTGCAGGGGGGTCAGGTGAAAGGCCGTGAGGTGGCCATCATCGTCCCGGCGGACGCCGCCAAGCAGGTCATGAAGGAGAAATTTCCGGCCTCGGGCGGGTACCGCACGGACGTGTTGAAGGGCGGCAATTACTATCGCGTCTGGTTCAACAAGGCCGGCACGCAGTACGTCGTCTACTTCAATATTTGATCTGATGCATCTCAGGGGCGAGGGGCAAGGGGCATCTGCCCTTTGCCCTTTTCTGTGTCCTTTACACGGCACGCCCTGCAACGCCTTTGCATCAGATCACGTCACTTTTGCGCCGGTAACTCAGGCGCACTCCTTGCAAAGCTGTATGGCCGCCGGACAGCCGGAGACCATCACATGCCTCGCGCCATCTGGAAAGGCTCCATTTCGTTCGGGCTCGTGACGATTCCCGTCGAGCTGCACACCGCGGTTCGCGACCATCGACCGAAATTTCGCATGCTGCACGCGCGCGACAAGTCGCCGGTCAGATACGAGCGCGTCTGCCAGCGCGAGGGCAAGCCGGTGGCGTGGGAAGACCTCGTCAAGGGCTACGAATACGAAAAGGGACGCTTCATCGTCGTCACCAAAGAAGACTTGAAGGCCGTCGCGCTGAACAGGGACAAATCGATCGACATCCTCGACTTCGTGAAGTCGGAAGAGATCGACGATCGCTTTTTCGAGACGCCGTACTACCTCACGCCCGATGAAGGCGGCCGGCATGCGTATGCGCTGCTGCGCGAGGCGCTCAAGGAGTCGGGCCGCACCGGCATCGCGAAGATCATCATTCGCGACGCGCAGCATCTGGCGGCCGTCGAAGTGATAGACGACGCGATCGTGCTGACTCTGCTCCGCTACTCGGACGAGCTCGTTGAAACAGGGCAGCTCGGATTTCCACCGGCGGAAAAGGTCCGCAAGGCCGAGCTCGACATGGCGAAGATGCTGATCGAGAACCTCGCCAGCGAATGGGATCCGTCGAGATACACCGACGAGTACCGCGAGAATCTCATGAAGCTGATCAAGGCGCGCATGAAGGGCCGGAAGCCGCAGCTGCCCTCGGCAGAACCGGCGCCGCACGGTGAAGTCGTGGACCTGATGGAGCGGCTGCGCCAAAGCCTCGAGAAAGGGGCCGGGGCCTCGCGCCGTGCCGGTCGCCCAGGACAGGCGGCGGCGAAGACCCGCCGTCCGTCTCACAAAAAGACAGGCCATGCGGCCTAAGCGAGTTTCCGCCCTTGGTGTCCTTTGCGTGGTGTCTGCCATCGGAGCGGCGTGCATGGAGACGGGCACGGTGCAGGTCTCCAGCATCACGTTCAACGGCAGCAAGGCCATCGATGCAGCCTCGCTGAAGGCGGTCATTGCGACCCAGGAAAACAGCATCCTCCCGTTTTCGCGCTCGCACTATTTCGATCGGCTCGAGTTCGAACGCGACCTCAAGCGCATCGAGGCGTATTACGCCGACCACGGGTATCCCCACGCCAAGGTGACGGGCGTCGACGTGAAGCTCAATAAGACGAAGGATCATGTCGACATCACGATCAATGTCAACGAAGGGCCACCGACCCTCATCGAGTCGATCGCGTTCGAAGGACTCGACGCCATTCCTCAGGACCATCTCGCCAAGCTGAAGGCCCAGGTGCCGTTTGCGCCGGGCGAGCCGCGCGACCAGACGCTGATTCTGGCCGCGCACGATATGGCGGTAAACGAGCTCAAGGACCACGGCTTTCCGTACGGCACCGTGAAGATTGTCGAGCGGCCCGGTTCGGGACCCGATCTGGTCCGGCTTGCGTTTGAGGCCGACACGGGGCCGAGCGCCGTGTTTGGCGCCATCACCATTGAAGGAAACGAGTCGGTCGACGAGAACGTGATCCGGCGCGAGCTCACGTTTCACGAGGGCCGGCAGTACCGCCTGAGCGAGATCACCGAAAGCCAGCGGCGCCTTTACGGGCTCGAGCTGTTCCAGTTCGCCAACATCACGCCGCGGCTTCCGGAAGATAGAGCGTCGCAGGTCCCCGTAGTCGTGACCGTCGCCGAAGGCAAACATCGGCGCCTGCAGTTGGCGGCGGGTTATGGGTCTGAAGAAAAGGCCCGCGGCAAGGTGAACTGGCGCCATGTGAACTTCACGGGCGGCGCGCGCACGCTCGATACAGAAGCCAAGTGGTCGTCGCTCGAACACGGCTTCAAGGGAGCATTTACCGAGCCCTTTCTGTTCCAATCAGGGTTGTCGCTCCAACTTCAGGGCTCGTCGTGGTGGGAGTCCGAACCGGCTTACACACAGCAGAGCGACGGCGGCCGTCTGGTCTTCACCAAGCAGCTCAGCCGCGGCGGCGCCGGCGCCATCGGCAACACCCATAATGAAATCCGCGTCTCGTTCATCAACGAGCACGAGAACTATTCGATCAGCAGCAGCGCGCTGCAGGACGTGACGCTGCGCGATCAATTCATCGCGCTCGGCCTCGACCCGACCACCGGCAAGGGTAACGGCACGCTTTCGGCGATCGAGATCGACTTCGACCGCGACACATCCGGGCACCCCCTGGATCCACGTAAGGGGTACATGTTCTCCACGCACCTGGAAACGGCGGACAGCTGGCTGGGAGGGAGCTTCCGCTACAACGAGCTGGCCGGCGAAGCGCGGCACTATCTGCCCATCGGGAAGCGCGTGGTGTGGGCCAACCGCGTGAAGGTGGGGTCGCTGCTCGGACAGGACGGCTCCAAGATTCCTTTCTTCAAGCGGTACTTCGTCGGCGGTTCGACAAGCGTTCGCGGCTGGGGGCGATACCAGGTGAGTCCACTGAGCCAGTCAGGCCTCCCCATCGGCGGCCGCTCCATGGCCGAGGTCTCGACCGAAGGACGATTTCCATTGACTGGAAAATTCAGCGGCGTCCTGTTCGTCGACGGAGGCAACGTCTGGGCCGAGGCGGCCAACATCCAGCCGAGCGGGCTGCGCTGGGCCGCCGGCCCCGGGCTGCGCTACGACACGCCGATCGGCCCGATCCGGGTCGACCTCGGCATCCAACTCAACCCTATTCCAGGTCTGGTCATCAACGGATCTCCGGAGCGACGCAGGTGGCGCGTGCACTTCAGCATCGGCCAGGCCTTCTAGGGGTCGGCTCCGGCCTCATGGCTATCATCCGGCGGCTCGCCCGTTATCTCGGCATTGCCGTCCTGGCCCTGCTGTTTCTCGTGGCGGTGGCGTTGGTCGCCACGCAAACGGCATTCTTCAGAAACTATCTTCGCGGTCTCGTCGTCAGGCAGGGCGCCCAGTATTTGAACGGTACTCTCACGATTGAAAATTTGAACGGCTCCGTCCTCACGGGGCTGGAGCTGGTCGGCGTGGCGCTCCATCACGAAGGCCAGACGCCGGTGGCCATCCACAAGCTGACGGTGACCTACGACCCGATCACGATGATTCGCCAGGGGCTGATATTGAGAAGCCTCACGCTGGACGATCCGACGGTCGTGCTGCAACTGGACGACGCCGGGTGGAACTTCAATCGCTTCGTGAAAACGAGAAAGAACACCGGCGGAGGGCCGCCTCCGATCACGATCGAAACATTGAGTGTGAACAACGGCCACGCGATCGTGCGGGAGCACGGCAAGCTGTTCGAAGACATGGTGAGCCTGAACACCAGGCTGCGGTTTGCCTATCACAAGCCGGGCGTTGAATTCGACATCGCGCAGCTGTCCGGACGGTCCCCCGACCTCAACGTCCACAAGCTGACCGGCAATCTTCGCTTCCAGGGGGGCGACACGCACGTGGGCGGCCTCTCCTTGGAAACCGACCGCAGCCATCTTGTCACCACCTTTGAATTGGCGGGCGGATCCGATCCGTTCGTCCGCCGCAGGTTTGATATCACGCTGCACGCCGATCGCCTGTCGCTCGTCGAAGTGGGCCATTTCTTCCCGCCGGTGGCGGGCATCAACATCGAGCCGGTTGTCGACGTGCAGGCGCACGGCACGCTCGACGCGCTCAACATGAACGTCAATGCGGTGTCGCCGGAAGGAACGGCATACGGCCCGCTCATCGGCCATTTCGGCGCGAAGCCGAACGGCCTCGAGGGCACCCTCGATGTGCGGGACGTCGACCTGCAGCACATGGTCAATCGTCCTGAATGGAAGACGCGAGTCACCGGCCACGCGCAGTTCGACTGGAAATTCGGGCATCCCACCGCCGCCGGAACGGGCGCGCCGATGAAAGTGACCTTCAAGTTCGCCGGGCCGGACGTGCAGGGTTTCGGCTATCGCGCCGAGAACGTGCGCGCGCAGGGCGTGTACACGGCGCCCGACTTGAAGTTCGACGCCGACGGAGCGGGCTACGGCGCCGTCGCCACGACGAGCGCGACGTTCCACTTTCCGGCGTCCGGGCCGATGTCCTACACGTTGGCCGGCAACTTCAGAAGCCTCGACATGCGCCGTTTGCCGACGAGCCTGACGATGCCGAAGCTCGAAACGGTCGCGGCAGGTCAGTATCAATTTGGATCGACCGGACGCGATTGGCGGGGCAGCGGCACGCTGGCGCCATCGGTGGTGGAAGGCGCTCGCATCGGCTCCGGGACCATCTTTGAAATCGACTCGCACGACCGGGCGTTGCATTACTCGGCGAGCGGAACGGTCGCCGCTCTCGACCCGCACCGATTCGCGCTTCCGTTCGACATCTCGTGGCTTGCCGACGACCGCTTCCGCGGGTTGTTGACGGGCAGTTTCACGTTCGACGGCGGCGGCCGCACGCTCGATTCGCTCGTGCTCAACACGACCGCCGACCTCACCGATTCCACGCTGGCGGGCGCGCATTTTCCGCAGGCGCACGTCACGATGCAGATGGCCAATCGCCAGATCAGGTCGACATTTGCCGGCCCGTTCGGCGAGTTGCCGGGTTCGCTCGTCACCGCGCGTCGCGAGCTCGCCGATTCGACGCTGAATGGCACCGCCGACATGGGCGTGACGCTCGTGATTCCCCAAGTTGGTCCGGTCCAGATGAAGGCGCTGGACGGCAGCGCCACGCTCGCACCATCCACTGTGGCCGGCCTTGGCATCGATAAGGGGCAGATCGCCGGTGCGTACGCCAACGACACCTTGAATCTCACCGACTTCACCGTGACCGGCCCGCAAGTGGACGCCACTGCGAAAGGCACCCTGGCCATGGGCACCACCGGCCGGTCGGACCTGTCGTACGACGTGGCGCTGACGGAACTGGCGGCGCTGGGCGATCGCGTGGGACAGCCGCTCGGCGGCGCGGCGCACGTCGTCGGGCAAGCCACAGGCCCGGCATCCCAGACGACGTTCACGGGAACCGTCGACGCGAACCGGTTCGCGTACGGCACGATGGTCGACGCGCTCACCGCCGGCAGCAAGTACTCGGTGGCGCTGCCGAATTTCGACCTTGCGAGCGCGCGCATTCAAGCCGACACGCACGCGACGTTCGTCACGATAGCCGGCAGGAATTTACCGCGCGTCTCGGCCCAGACGACGTATCAGTCGCACCAGCTGGATTTCAACTCGCTGTTCGAAGAGGAGACGCGATCTCTGGGCGTGGGCGGCAACGTGTTGTTTCAGCCCGATCACAACGACGTGCATCTCCGCGCGCTCAACCTCACGATGGGTCAGGTGCAATGGGGCCTCGCCCCTGGGCGGGAAGCGACCGCGCACTACACGCCGGAGTCGATCACGGTAGACAGCCTCACTCTGCAGCGCGGCACGCAGTCGATCAGCGCCCAGGGCACGGTCGCGATCGGGACCGCATCGAGCCAGCTTCCGAGCAATTTGAACCTGCGACTGGACAACGTGCAGCTGCAGGATGTCAGCCAGTTTTTCCCCAGTCAGCGCCAGGTGAGCGGGCTGCTGAATGCAACGGCGCAAGTCCGCGGCACGCGCTCGGATCCGCAGGTGCAAGCAGACTTCTCGGTGACCGGCGGAAGCGTGCAGGGCGTCGCGTTCGAATCGCTGACCGGCAAGGCGAACTACGCCGGCAGGGCGGTCGATCTCGACGCGCGTCTGCAGGAGAACCCTTCCGCTGTGTTGACGGCGGTAGGTCTGGTGCCGCTGCCGAGCGGGCCCGGCGAACGCAGCCGCACCGAGGCGTTCGATCTGAATGTGAAGAGCACGACGATCGACCTGGGGCTGTTTCAAGCTGCGACGACTCAAGTGACCGCCCTCTCCGGACAGATGCAGGCCGATCTGCATCTTGGCGGCACGATCGCCTCGCCGGCGCTGAACGGACAGTTGAACGTCACAAACGCCGGCTTCTCCGTTCCTGCGACCGGCGTGATCTACAAGAACGCCGCTGCGCAGTTGACGTTTCAAGGCGACCACGTCGCGGTCGATCGGTTTTCCGTGAGCGACTCGGATAACAGTCGGCTCGTCGCGGTGGGGCAGCTTGGTTTCGCGAGCTACAGCCTCGGCCCCGTGAATATCCAGGTTTCGGGGCAGAGCTTCAAGCTGCTCGACAACCAATTCGGGGAGATCGTCGTCGATGCCGATCTGCGTATCTCCGGCGACGCCACCAAGCCGCGGATTTCAGGTACGATTACGCCGCAGGCCGGCCTGCTGGAAGTCGACCAGCTGCTCGAGCAGCTCACAAAGAGCCCGTACAGCACCGAGCCGACCGTGGCGGTGGTCACCGATACGGCCGCATCGCCCGCGTCTGCGGCCGCCCCGCTTCCAGCGGCACCCGCTTCGCCGCTGTCCTCTTCGACCTCTTCGGCAACACCGAGCCTGTACGACGCCGCCACCGTTGATATCACGCTGACGCTGCCGGATGATCTCCTGCTGCGCGGCCGCGATATGCAGACCGCGTACTCGCGCATCGGACTCGGCAATATGAACATCACCGTCGGCGGCGAGCTGAAGATACAGAAAGCGCCCGGCAGCGACCCCGAGATTGTCGGCACCATCTCGGTCGTGCGCGGTTTCTACCAGTTTCAGAACCGCCAGTTCGATGTGCTGCGCGACAGCCAGATTCGTTTCCAGGGTCTGAAGCCGATCGACCCGGCGCTGCAGGTGGGGGCGCAGCGAATCATCTCCGGCGTGACCGCAATCGTGAACATCCGCGGCACCGCGCGCCAGCCACTGGTGAGCTTGACCAGCCAACCGCCGATGGACGAAGCCGATGTGCTGTCGCTGATCGTGTTCAATCAGCCCATCAATCAGCTGGGGACCGCCGAACGGTTGAACCTGGCGCAGCGCGCAGGCAGCATGGCCGCGGGCTTCATCGCCACCCCCCTGGCCAACTCCATTGCCGACGCGCTCGACCTCGATTTGTTCGAGATCCGTCCGGAGGGCGGCATAAACGGCCAGCCGTCCATTGCGGTGGGGCAGCAGATTGGCTCGCGTCTCTTTGTGCAATTCCAACAGGATTTTGGATCGGCCGATCACTCGCAGTTGTCATTCGAATACCGGATCAGCGAGCTTCTGCGCCTCGTGAGCACGCTCTCGCAGGGTGCCCAGCAGATCCACGGGACACAGCGGATTGACACAACGGGGACCGACCTCATTTTCGTGCTCAGTTACTAAGCGCATCGTCTTGAAATTCCACGACGCGTACGCTTTCCCACACGAATTTCAGACAGTTCCCCGCACAAGGCACCCGGAACCATGAACCCTGAACCCTGGAGGGGCCGTCTTTAGTGTAGTGGGCCGGTACAGATCGACCGGTTTTTGGTCAAAAAAACCGCTCACAGCCGTGTAATGCGTATGTACGGCGCGGGTTTTTGTCGGGACAGGGTCGGCAAAGCCCTTGCTACAGAACGGACGGGAGCGTCGTCATGGTTATCGATAATGTGTTCGGACTTAATTCAGTTACACGGGAGGCGGAGCCCCCTTCGCCGAGTTTGCTGACGCGCCTCACGAGAGCGGTTTCCCGGCAGTTTGCGCGCGTTGTGTGCGGACTGCACGGGCATCTCATCCTCCTGCATTTCGAGCCCACCAAGCTGTCGCTGCAGTGCGCCCTCTGCGGCTATAAATCTGAAGGGTGGGAGGTCGGCCGACCCCTGGTGGCTCGCCGGGCCTCGGACACCCGTGGTCAGGAGCATACCCACGTGCAT
>DASZHO010000180.1:0-42492 GCA_035937795.1 Vicinamibacterales bacterium
GGCGCCGAACCGCGCGATGTCGTAGCGCGACGCGCTCATCGCCATCATCTCGATGGCGCAGCACGCCAGCCCGAAGGTGACCGGCCAGATCGACGAGCGGCGCGCCCACTGCACCATCTTGTCGACGGTCGTCGTCATCACCGGAAGGGCGTTGTGATCGGCCGGCTCATCAATCATTGGTGGCTCCAGTCGAGGGCGCCCTTCTTCCAGATGTAGACGTAGCCGGCCGCCAACACCAGCGTGAACAGCACGACCTGCAGGTATCCGGACCAGCCGAGCGAGCGCAGCGCCATCGTCCACGGGTAGAGGAAGGCCACCTCGATGTCGAACAGGAGAAAAATCATCGCGATCAGGTAAAAGCGAATCGACTGGCGCTCGCGCGCGTTGCCCACCGGCGGCATGCCGCATTCGTAGGGCGCGGATTTCTCAGGCGTGGGATTGTGCGGACCGAGGATCCGGGACAGGGCGAGCGATCCGGCGCCGAACCCGGCCGCCAGCACCATCAAGAGAAGAATCAGGAACCAGTCCCACATGTCCGCGGAGCTTGTGAAGGTTTTCGCAAGCCTACGCTCATGCTATCGGATTCCCGCGGCCGTGACAAACGCGGGAGCGGCCGGGAACGAGCGCTATTGCCGGAAGTCGCAGGGAAGACGGCGAAATGACGGAGCGGGAGGCTCTCCGTCCTCGAGGGGACCGCTTTCGAAGAAAGCGGCCGCACCCGTTGCTAGTGGGTGGCGCCGAGTTGCGCGAGCTGCCGATCGAGCTCGGCCAGCGCGCTGGTCAACTGCTGTTTCCTTGCGGTGTGGGTCGCCGCCGCGAGCTGCCGGCTCATTTCCTTGTACGCGAGCCGTAAGGACTCGGCGCGCCGGATCCGTTCGGGATCCTTCTCGGTCTGCCGGCTCGCGCGCCGCGCACGCTCTTCCTCGCGCTCGTCCATCCGCTCCTGAATGCGATTCTGGGCGTCGATTAATCCTTCACCTGCATCCGCCATGGCACTCTCCCTTGATCAGTCGCGGGTACCACTTCCCGCCGGGCCGCTTCGCTCTTTCGATTATAGTACGATTAGCCGATGGCCGCCGTTTCATCTTTTGACGTCACCTCGACGGTCGATTTGCAGGAAGTGGACAACGCCATCAATCAGTCGCGGAAAGAGGTCGCGCAACGGTACGACTTCAAGGGATCCGCAGCCTCCATCGAATTCAACAAAACCGAAAACACGCTGACGCTGGTGGCCGACGACAACATGAAAATGGACGCGCTCTGGGAGATTCTTCAGACGCGGCTGGTGCGGCGTAACGTCCCGGTGAAAAATCTGAAGCTGGGCGACCTCGAGCAGGCCGCGAACAGCACCGTTCGTCGCGTGATCACCTTGCAGCAGGGAATTCCGAGCGAGGCGGCGCGCGACATCGTCAAATTCATCAAAGACCAGAAGCTGAAGAAAGTGCAGGCCGCCATCCAGGGCGACCAGCTCAGGATTTCCTCCTCCTCGAAAGACGAGCTGCAAAGCGTGATGGGACTGCTGCGCGGTCACGACTTCGGCGTGGCGCTCCAGTTCGGGAACTACCGATAAGTCGCGCACAACGTTGACAATTCCGATAGCCGACTGTGCTGTTACGGCACATCCCACCATCGGCTTGTGTGACACGGTGTCCGGCTGACAATCGGCCAACGTCGTAGGTTGTCAGCAAGATAGCGTAATTGTCGCATCATGGCACCCTTTGTGCTCATACACCTTACTTCTGGCTGTGCATACCCCCGGCAACCTCGCTGCCTCTAACTCGAAGGTGATTTCATGATACGCAACCACCGCTGTTTCCCGCTTCATATCCTGCTTCTTTCACTGGCGCTGCTCCTCTTGGTCGTCCCTGTGGCGCGCGCGCAACTCGCGGGCGGCACCATCAGGGGCACCGTGACTGACACTCAGGGCGGGGTGTTGCCTGGCGCGACGGTCACCTTACAAGGGCCAGACGTTACGCAAATTTTCACGACCGAAGGCACAGGCCAGTACCGGTTTCTCGATCTCGCGCCGGGGACGTACAAGCTGACAATCGAGCTCCAGAGCTTTGCGACGTTCGTTCGTGACCGCGTTGTCGTCGAAGTCGGCAAGACTGTGGATCTTCCGGACCAGATGCGGGTGGGCGGTGTGGCGGAGACGGTCAACGTGACCGCGGCGTCGCCGATCATCGACACGAAGGCGACCGGCACCGCGACCAACGTGACCGAGGATGAGCTGAAGAATATTCCGACCTCGCGAGATGTGTTTTCGCTGATGCGATCGGTGCCCGGCGTGCTCGTCGACCGCGTCAACGTCGGCGGCAACGAAACGGGACAGCAGCTGATGGTGGTGTCCAAAGGCACGCGCCCGCAGGATGTGGCCTGGACGATGGACGGCGTTGTCATCACGGATATGAACTCGATCGCCGTTGGCCAGTCGTCGCCGACCTACTTCAACTTCGACAATTTTCAAGAGATCCAGGTCTCGACGGCCGGTCAGGATATTCTGGAACCGACCGGCGGCGTCGGACTCAACATGGTCGTCAAGCGGGGCATCAATCAATTCCACGGCGCCGTCCGCGAGTACTTCGAGAACAGCGCCATGGAATCGGGCAACGTTCCGGCCGAGCTCAGGGCGGCGGGTGTGACCCCCGCCACGGCCGACCACACCAGCCAGCTCGACGATTACGGCGGCGAATTCGGCGGGCCGATCGTGAAGGACAAGGCGTGGTTTTACGGCTCGTACTCGTACCAGGACGTGCGCCTGGTCCGCCATGCCGGCAACCTGAACGATCGCACTCGGATCAAGAATCCGGACTTGAAGCTCAACTGGCAGGCAACCCGGAAGGACATGGTGAGCTTCCTCTTCTTCAACGGAGACAAGGTCAAGGATTATCGGAGCCCTGGGAACGTGCTGTTCGACGCGCCGACGGCGACCTATCACCAGAGCAACGCGTATTCCGGCAATCCGCTGCACGGGCTCTGGAAGTTCGCTGACGACCGCATCATCACGCCGAACATCTTTCTCTCCGCAAAGTACGCCTATTACAACACCGGGTTCAGTCTCACCCCCGAGGGGGGCATGGGTCTGGACGCCGGCCGCAACACGGCCACCAGTCAGTCGTTCGGCTCGACGGTCCAGAGTCTGAATGTCCGCCCGCAGAGGACGGTCAACCTGGACCTGGGCTCGTTCCTGAACGCCCTCGGTGCGTCGCACGATTTCAAGTACGGGTACGGATGGCGTCGTGTGGATGCCACCACCGGCACGCTGTGGCCGGGCGACGGCGTTCTCGCGCTCCAGCAATCGCCGACAACCCTATTCGCAGAGGTGTTCCGTCAGGGTCTCGGCACGAACCGCGGCAATTACATGGACGCCTATGTGAGCGACACGATCGCCAGGAACCGGACGACGATTAACCTCGGCCTCCGCTACGATCGTCAATCGGGAAGCGCGTTGCCGAGCGTCACGCAGGCAAATCCCGCGTTCCCGGCTCTGGTGCCGGGCCTGAGCTTCGCGGGATATCGCACGCCGTTCACCTGGAACAACCTCTCGCCCCGCATCGGCGTCGCCTATGCAGTCGATGAGTCGCGCAAGACCGTGGCTCGCCTCAGCTACAGCCGGTTTGCCGGCCAGCTCGACACCAGTCCGATTGGCCCGATTGGCTTTGCCAACCCGACGGCGACTGCGGGAACGGCTGTTTACACCTGGACCGATCTGAACGGCGACCACCTCGCGCAGCCCAACGAGGTCAATACGAGCCAATTCGTCACCTCGGCGGGCGGCTTCAATCCGGCCAATCCCACGGCGGTCACCTCGTCGAACGTGATCGACCCGAAGTTGAAGGCGCCGCGGACGCAAAGCGTGGTCGCGGGGATGGATCGGGAGCTCCTTCCGAACCTGGCGCTCCAGGTAAGTTACACCTACAGCCGGACGAGCAATCTGTACGGCAACGTCACCGGTTCGGTGACTCCGCGAGTCGGGATGACGACGGCGAATTACACGGCGGGGCCGACGCTGACAGGAACGCTCCCGAATGGTGCGGCTTATAGCGTGCCGACCTTCATCCCGGACCCGGCGCTTGTGACCGCCGGCGGGGGTGGCTTCGTGCTGACGAATTGGAACGGGTATTACACCGACTACCACGGTCTCGAGGTGAACGTGGTGAAGCGGCTGTCGAATCGCTGGATGGAACGCATCAGCTTTTCGTATAACAACGCGCGGGAGCACTACACCCCGCAAGCCAGGTACGACACAAACGGGAACCCGACGCCGACGATCACGGAGCCGCTGGTCGATGGCGGCCAGTTCGCCCCTCAGAGCAGCGGCGACGGCCTGGGTAGCATCTTCATCAACGCCAAGTGGCAGTTCAACGCGAACGGGCTCTATCAAGGGCCGTTCGGCATCGATCTGGCCGCGAACGTCTTTGGACGTCAGGGCTATCCGAATCCGATGTTCCAGTCACAGAAACTGGGACAGGACACCAGCTTGCCGGTCCTCGTAACGCCGCAGATCGACACGTTCCGGTACCCCAACGTGTGGGACGCCGACATCCGCATAGCTCGAGCGTTTCAGCTCCGGCTCGCGAACCTGCGGCTGATGGCTGACCTGTTCAACGTGGCCAACGCCAACACGGCGCTCGTGAGAAACAACAACATTCTGTCGCCCACGTTCAACGCGCTCGCCCAGAACCTGAGCCCGCGCATCCTCCGTGTCGGTCTGGTTTTCGGGTTCTAGCTGAAGCCCAACGCCGGGAGCCTCACGTCCGCGCAGGCTGCTGTTGCTGCGCGGCGCGTGCGGCCATGCGAGCCTCGAAGTCGCGCGTCAGATGGGGAGTGATCCCCAACATGCGCTGAATCAGCATCAGCTGCCCGCGGTGATGCATCTCGTGCTCCTTCGGCGAGAGGAGCATCTCGAGGCGGCTCTTGGCCGCCGGCTGGGTGCCGGTGGGCATGGCCACCTCTTCGGCGAGAAACTCGTCCGGCAGCCCTTCCAGCCACGCCGCCCACGCCTCACCGTCATGGGTCAGCAGCTGAATGATTTCGGCCTTCGATCTCGGTTTCTGCTCCTCGGCGCCGACTCGCTGCATCAGCCCGGGAAAATCAAATCCTTCGAGCGTCTTGACCTTCTGCGCCTGATGTATCTGTTGCGGGAAGCGAGTGCCCAGCGCAATATGCGTCAGGAGCTGGCCGACCGATCTGGTGTGGGGCGTCGGCTTGAATGTGTACTTGTCTTCGGGAATCTCTTCGGCAATTTTCAGGGTGTTTCGGCGAACGGTCCGGAAACTCTCGGCAAGATGCCTGCCGCCATAACAGTTCATAGCTACCCTCCTGGAGGTTGACTCATTCTACCCCCACCACCTTGTATGATGACGGGCAAGTGGAGCCCCCACCTCGCACCGGGCGATCGGCCGCGCTGGTCGCCGTCGGCATCTTCAGCAGCCGCCTGACCGGCCTCGCTCGGCAGCGCGTATTCGCGCATTATTTCGGCCTCCAGTCGGATCCGGCGGACGCCTTCATGGCAGCCTTCCGCATCCCAAACTTTCTGCAGAACCTGTTCGGCGAAGGCGCCCTGTCCGCGTCGTTTATTCCGGTGTACGCCGCCCTGCTCGCGCGCGGCGATCGAAGGGAAGCGACACGCGTCGCGGGCGGAGTGGCGGCGCTGCTGTCGCTCGTCACCTCGGTGCTCGTGCTGCTCGGCGTGCTGCTGACGCCGCTGCTCATCGCCGCGATCGCGCCCGGCTTCACAGGCGCCAAACGCGACCTGACGATCGGGCTCGTCCGCATCCTGTTCCCAGGCGCCGGTCTGCTCGTCCTCTCCGCATGGTGCCTCGGCATCTTGAACAGCCACCATCGTTTCCTGCTTTCCTATTCCGCTGGAGTGCTCTGGAACGTCGCGATGATCGCGACGCTCGCCGCGTGGGGCAGCCCTCGCATGCCGCTGCCTGACCTTGCCGTAAAGCTGGCCTGGGGATCGGTGGCCGGCAGCGCCCTGCAGTTTGCGGTGCAGTTGCCCGTGGTCATGAAGCTGGTTCCCAATCTTCGCGTGCGCCTCGACATGTCGGAACACGTCCGCACCGTCGTCCGAAACTTCGTTCCGGTGTTCGTGAGCCGCGGCGTGGTGCAGATCAGCGCGTACATCGACGCGCTGCTGGCCAGCCTGCTCCCCACCGGCGCGGTCACGGGGCTGGCCAACGCGCAGCTGCTTTACACGCTGCCGGTGAGTCTGTTCGGCATGTCGGTGTCGGCCGCCGAGTTGCCGGCCATGTCGGGCGCCGTCGGCCTCGACGCGCGGGACGTGCTGCGCGATCGCCTGAACAACGGCCTCCGCCAAATCGCGTTTTTCGTGGTGCCGTCGGCGATGGCTTTTCTCGCGCTAGGCGACGTCATCGCCGCCGCGCTCCTCCAGACAGGCCGCTTCAGGCACGAAGACGCGGTGTTCGTGTGGGGAATTCTCGCCGGGTCGGCGGTCGGCCTCCTGGCGTCGACGCTCGGGCGATTGTATTCGTCGACCTATTACGCGCTGCGCGATACGCGAACGCCGCTTCGCTACGCGCTCATCCGGGTGGTGCTCACGACGCTGCTCGGCTACCTCTGCGCGATTGTGGCCCCGCCCCTGCTTGGCGTCGCGCCGCTGTGGGGAACGGCGGGCCTGACGGCGTCCGCAGGCGTGTCAGGCTGGGTCGAGTTCCTGTTGCTGCGCCGCACGCTGAATACACGCATCGGGCAGACGGGACTGCCTGCGTCGTTGACAGCTCGTCTGTGGACCTCGGCGTCGGCCGCCGCCGCGGTCGCCTGGGCCATCAAGCTCGCTCTTCCGCTGGGCCAACCGATCCTCCTGGCCGCCGCGGTGCTGATTCCCTACGGCGTGGTGTTTCTGGGCATGACCATGGCGCTCCGCGTGCCGGAAGCCCGCGGAGCGCTGGCTCGCTTACGGAGAGGGAAATAGACTACTGAAGGCCGTACTGCTGCGCCAATTGCTGATTTCTCTGCACCTGGCGGAAATGCGCCGCCGACGCTCTATACCCCACGTAGGCCGAGAACGAAATCCGCTCCACCCAGCTGAGGGTCTTGAACAGCTTCCGGTGCTCCGGATATTTCTGCGTCAACGTGCGCTCGAACACCTGCGCGCCGATGTTATTCAGCACCGAGTCTTGTAAAATCACCAGCGCATCGCCGCGGATCCGCCCCAGGCCGGCGTCGTAGCCAAGCGGCCGAGCGTCGGGCCGGCCGCTCACGGTGTAGCGGGCGTTGTGCTCCATCCATCCCGCGTTGAACAGCACCTGAGACGAATTCCAATCCATGCGCTGAGACGTATACGAGAGCGCCGCCGGCGCGTACGTCGTTGGATCGAACAGCACGCTCTTCGCCACGTCGAGCACGATGTTCGGCTTGCTTTCGGTCTGGGCCGACGCCGCGCACGGAGCAAAGCAGGCGATAGACAGAACGAGGATGAGTTTCCGCATGACCATCTCCTCGCTCTCACCACAGCAAGTCGCGTACCGCGCGTTCTGCATGCTTTCGCAACAGCTTTCTGTTCAGTGGAGTGACAGATCGGGAAAAAAGTGGAGTCCCGTGCGTGTAAATTTGTATAGCCGAATTTAGTTGGAGGGCAGACGGATGTACGCCGGCGCGAAGCCGCGTCCCCGCCACCGCAAGCCGCGCTGGGGTATGGCGGCTATAGCGCGCCCGGACGGTGTTCTCGCGGTGCACGCAATGCGGGCTAGGATCGGAAACGCACGCCCCGTGGGCGTCGTATGTCCCGTGTAGCCGAATAACGCAAAACAAGGACCCGGAACAGCAGTCATGCGCCCCCGTGTCTATTGCTTTGTATATAGCTGCCGAGGAATCCACTAGATGGCCATTCGCGTCGTGCTCGTTGATGACCACCCGATCGTCCTGCAGGGGTTGCAGCAACTGTTCGAGCGCCAGCCCGATTTCACCGTCGTTGCCGCGTGCCCGGGCGCCGACGCGGCGCTGCAGGCGGTTCGGGCGCACCGGCCCGACGTGTTGATACTCGACCTGCGCATGCCCGGAAAGAGCGGGCTCGATCTGCTGCGAGCCGTCAACGACGAGAAGCTCGACTGCTACAGCGTCCTCTTGACCGCCACGATTCGCGACGAGGAGGTCGTGGAGGCGACCAAACTCGGCGTCACGGGCCTCGTACTCAAGGAAAGCTCACCCGAAACGCTGCTCAAGTGCGTGCGGCGTGTCAACCGCGGGGAGCGGTGGATCGATCAGGAGACGATCACCCGCGCTTTCCAGGCGGTCGCCGGACGTGAAGAAGCCGAGCGCGAGGTGTCCAAAACACTCACGCCGCGCGAAATCGAAATCGTCAAGATGATGGCCGAAGGGCTGCGCAACCGCGCCATCGGCGATCGCCTGGGCATCTCGGAAGGCACCGTAAAGGTGCATCTCCACAACGTCTACGAAAAGCTGGGTCTGGACGGCCGCCTCGAGCTTGTGCTGTACGCCAAGCAAAAAGGCGTGATCTAGCGGCGCTGATTTTCTAATTCTCGAGGGAGAGCAGAATTTCCACCGACGCGCCGCTCGGCCCCGATTCCACTGCCATCTTGCCGCCGAGCGCCGTCACGCGATCTCTCAAGCTGAGCGGGCCCGAACCCGATTTCACGAGTGCGTCATGCTCGAGGCGGCCCGTGAACGGAAATCCGCGTCCATCGTCCACCACGACAATCCTGAGCTGCCTGGCATCGGCCGCCTGCACATCCACGGAGACACGGGAAGGATGGGCGTGCTTCAACGCGTTGATCACGGCCTCGTGGATCATCAATCGCAGCGTTCGATACGTTGATTGAGGCAACGAGGTCGTCGGCGGCGTGACGCGAATCGAGATCGGCGTCTTCCATTCGATGCCGAGCCGGCGCCGCATCTCTTCGAGGCCGGCCGCCACGTCGCCCGTTTCCACGCGAGGCTGTTTCTCCGGCCTGATGTTGTCGATGAACAGGCGCAGCTCCCGCTGCTCGATTGCGATCGCGCGCTCGATCGCGAGGAGCCGATCCCTGGAGGAGTCCTGCCCGGCGTGCTCCTCGGCCATGCTCTGCAGCTGCAGCCGGACGCCGGTCAGCGATTGCAGCACTCCGTCATGAAGGTCGCGCGCCAGGCGGATACGCTCGTCCTGTGCCGCCAATCCGCGCATCTGCTCGGTCAGGTAGAGCTGGTCGAGCGAGCTGCCGACCTCGCGCG
Organism: Vicinamibacterales bacterium; assembly: GCA_035937795.1. Lineage (GTDB taxonomy): Bacteria > Acidobacteriota > Vicinamibacteria > Vicinamibacterales > JAMQPK01 > JAMQPK01. The sequence goes on from DASZHO010000180.1 coordinate 9,196, forward strand.
CAACCAGCTCAACCGCCGGCGCCACGTTGGCCGTCACATCGACGAGGCCGGTGAAGAAGACGCGGCCGCTCAGGTGCTCGGTTTTGAACTGAACCGACGTCACGCCCCTTCCCGCGAACTCGAGGTTCAGGGCCGGACTGCCGGCACCGGCCTCGTCTGCGGCTGCCAGCGTGGGGTGCCGCTCGGCCAGCGCCTTCGAGATCACCGAAGTGAGATCGCCGGGCCGATGGCGGGTGACCACATCAATCGAAGACGGCGAGGCGAGATACACAAACGGCTCCTCGTCGTTTTCCCAGACGGCCAGCACCTCGGTGGCCCCGACGATTTCCGCGGCGTGCTCGAGCATCTCGCGCGTGCCTTCCAGCGCATCCACGCCGACGAGCTGCGGCCAGTCGCTGATCTTGCGAAGCGCCGTGTTGATGGATTGCAGGTCGTGCAGCGAGTAGCGAAGCGCGCGTTCGGCCCGCCTGCGGGCCGAGCTGATGGAACCGGTGATCAGCGCCACCGCCACGAAGACCGTTAGATGGATGACGCCGTCGAGGCCGATGTTGAACGAATAGAGAGGGGGAACGAAGAAGTACGCCAGCGAGAACGTGGACAGCACCGTTGCGAGCAGCGCGGGACCGTAGCCCCCGTACAGGGCAGGAATGACGACGGCCGGGAAAAACAGCATGGACACGCTGTTACCGGTCCACGGACGAATGGCCAGAGTCCCGAGCGTGGCAAGGCACACCCCCGCCACCGCGCCGAGATAGCCGACGAACGAACTGCGTACGTCAATCACGGCGGAACGCTTCCTTTTGCCAGGTCGAGTTGCTTCCAATGGTAGCAAACAACGTCAGCCAAGGGCCGCCGTAATCTCGTAGGACCGCAGGCGCGCCCTGTGATCGAAGATTTGCGCCACGACGATCAGCTCGTCGGCGCCCGTGCCGGCGGCGAGTTCCTCGAGGGCTCTCCGCACCGTGCCGGCACTGCCCACGGCCCTCACCGACAGTGTCTGGTCGACCTCCCGCTTCTGGTCGGCTGGAAGCCGATCGAGAAACGCTTCGTCCGGCGGCGGCAGCGGCCCCGGAGTGCCATGCCGCAGGTTCACGAACGCCTGCTGGTGCGATGTGAACAACCGGCGAGCCTCCTCGTCGGTATCGGCCGAGACCACGTTGACGCCCAGCATCACGTGTGGACGAGCCAGTTGTTCTGACGGGCGGAAACGGCTGCGATACAGATCGATGGCGGGAATCATCAGGGCCGGCGCGAAATGCGAGGCAAAGCCGTAGGGCAAGCCAAGCTCGGCGGCCAGCTGCGCGCCGTAGAGACTGGAGCCGAGAATCCAGATCGGCACATTGAGCCCGGCTCCCGGAATCGCTTTCACCGGCTGACCCGCCGGCGCACGGAAATACATCATCAGCTCGAGCACATCCTCCGGGAACGCATCCACCTCGGACGCCAGATTTCTGCGAAGCGCGCGCGCCGTCGGCTGGTCTGAACCGGGCGCCCGGCCCAGCGCCAGATCGATGCGCCCCGCGAACAGCGACTCGAGCGTGCCGAACTGTTCCGCGATCACGAGCGGCGCGTGATTCGGCAGCATGATGCCTCCCGCGCCCACGCGAATGCTGCGGGTGGCGGCCGCGACCGCGCCGATCACCACTGACGTGGCCGCGCTCGCCACCGACGGAATGTTGTGGTGCTCCGCGAGCCAGTAGCGTTTATAGCCCCAGCGCTCGGCATGCTGCGCCAGGTCGAGCGTATTCCGGAGCGCCTGGGCCGCATCGCTGCCCTGGAGGATCGGCGAGAGATCGAGAACGGAGAGTGGGACCATGATCCATTATGATGGCAGCCTGGAGACAAACCGATGATGCATGCCCTGTTCACCACGAGCGAAGGCAATTTCAAGGTCCGGCTGTTCGATCAGGAAGTGCCCAACACCGTCGCCAATTTCGCGGGGCTGGCCGAAGGCACGAAAGAATTCACCGATCCGAAGACTCGCCAGAAGACGAAGCGGCCGTACTACGACGGCCTCGTGTTTCATCGGGTGATTGGAGGGTTCATGCTGCAGGGCGGATGCCCGCTCGGGACCGGTACGGGCGGGCCCGGCTACAACTTCGCCGACGAATTCAATCCCAAGCTCCGGCACTCGAAGCCCGGGATCCTGTCGATGGCCAACGCGGGCCCGAACACCAACGGCAGCCAGTTTTTCGTGACGCTGGCCGCCACGCCTCACCTCGACAACAAGCACAGCGTCTTCGGCGAAGTTGTCGAGGGCATGGACGTGGTGAAGAAGATCGGCAACGTGCCCACCGCGAAGCCGGGCGACCGGCCGCTGAAGCCGGTGACGATTCAGAGCGTCAAGATCGAACGTACGTAGGATCGAGGCGTTTCAACACGGACTCGAACCCGGGCTTGTCGATGGCCTTCGAGTACGCCTCGTCGGGCGCGACAAGCTTCTTGGTGACGAGCTCGAGCAGCGCGTCGTTCAACGTCACCATGCCGGCCGCCCTGCCGACCTGCATCATCGACGGAATCTGAAACGTTTTGCCTTCGCGGATGAGGTTGCTGACGCCCTGCGTGGCGATCAGCACTTCGAGCGCCGCGATCCGGCCTCCGCCGATCTTGCGGCAGAGCGTCTGCGCGATCACCCCGCGGAGCGATTCCGACACCATGATGCGGATCTGCGCCTGCCGATCGGACGGAAACTGATCGATGATGCGATCTACCGTGGAGCCCGCCGTCGTTGTGTGCAGGGTCCCGAACACCAGGTGCCCCGTTTCCGCGGTCTCGATGGCGATCGCCACCGTTTCCAAATCGCGAAGCTCGCCCACGAGGACGATATCCGGATCTTCGCGGAGCGCCGCGCGCAGCGCGGCCTTGAACGAGTCGGTGTGTGTGCGCACTTCGCGCTGGTTGATCAGGCACTTCTGGTTCTGATGCACGAACTCGATCGGATCCTCGATGGTGATGATGTGCTCTTCGCGCGTCCGGTTGATGTAATCGATCATGGCGCAGAGCGTCGTCGACTTGCCCGAACCTGTCGGGCCGGTGACCAGCACGAGGCCCTTGTTCAATTTGCACAGGTTGAGGATCGCCGGAGAGAGGCCGAGCGTTTCGGCGGTCAGGATGTCGGTCGGAATGACGCGGAACACCGCGCCGCGTCCCTTGCGATCGGCGAAGACGTTGGCGCGGAACCGCGCGAGGTTCGCAATTTCATAGGCGAAGTCGGTGTCGGACCGCTCGGCAAATTCGTGCCGGTTCGCCGCAGGCATGATCGGTTCGAGCAGCCGGGCGAGAAATTCGTCGGTCAACGAAGGTATCGCCGGGTCGAGCAGCCGCATGCGGCCGTCCTTGCGTACCAGCGGCGCGGTGCCGACGCACAGGTGCAGATCGGAGGCTCCGGCCTGGACCATCAGATGAAACAACTTGTCTATGGAAGGCGCCCTTTCGGCGATGGCGATCGGCGTCACTTTTTCAGCGACTGAAGGCATGGCTTCAGCGACAGCGGCAAGACTCATGGTCGGGGGACCTCCATGACGAGTGGACGGACGCACAACGACGGGTTTACACCATGCTCCAGTGCAAGGGCACTGCCACGTTTTGGGGGCGCGGCGGCTTCCGGAATGGGTCGGAACGCTAGGGAAAGCGGCTGGGGCGGCGCGCAGCCGTTGACGGTGTGCCAGCTTCGCACAGTCGGGACCCACATCTGTCATGGGGCCCGGCGGCCGCCGGACCTGCCGGCTCAATACATCGCGTACGCCACGATGACCCCCGTGCCCGGCATCGCGACGTACTGTCTACCGCCCACCATGTAGGTCATCGGCGTGGCCTGGCTGGTCTGCGACACGTTGATGTTCCAGACGGGCTTTCCCGTCCTGGCATCGAGCGCCAGCAGGCCGCCGCCGCCGCCGACGAACAGCAGGCCGCCCGCCGTCGACAGCACACCCGACCGTCCGGCGGGCGCGGGAAAATCCCAGACTTTTTTGCCCGTAAAAGGGCTCATCGCGCGAATGAAGCTGCCGGTCTTGTAGCCGTCGAGCAGCGACCGTAACTGGTCCTGGGCTTTCGGGCCGGGGTTGCCGCGGCCGAACCAGCGGTTGCCCGCCGCGCCGAGTGGATCCTCGTGCGACGTGTAGAGCGCGCAGCTGTCGCTTACGCGCGTGTAAAACAGCTTCGTGATCGGATTGTACGAGGCCGCTGGCCAGTTGGCGCCGCCGCCTCCGCCAGGACACGCCGCCACGCCGTCTGTGGTGGCGATCGATCCCGGATCGACGATCGGCTTGCCGTCCTTGCTGAAGCCTTTCACCCAGGTGACCTTCGTCGAGAGATGGTCGGCGAGCAGGAATTCTCCATTCGTCCGATCGAGCACGTAGAACATGCCGTTGCGATCGCCGTGGATCAACAGTTTGCGCGGCCGGCCCTGCCACACTTCGTCGGCGAGAATCATCGGCTGCACCGCGTCCCAGTCGTGCGTATCGTGCGGGCTGAACTGGTAGTACCACTTCATCTGCCCCGTCCTGGCCGACAGCGCGACGACGCTCGACGTGTAGAGGTTATCGCCCAGCCGCTCCTCGCCCGCGATGTCGGGACACGGATTGCCGACGGCCCAGTAGATCAGATCGAGCGCCGGATCGTACGAACCCGGCATCCAGGTGGCGCCGCATCCATGCTCGAGCGCCTGTCCCACCCAGGTTTCCGACCCGGGCTCGCCGCGCCTGGGGATCGAGTACCAGCGCCACACACGCTCGCCGGTCGACGCGCGATAGGCATCGAGAAATCCGCGCGCGCCTTCTTCACCGCCGGCGACGCCGAGGACCACCAGGTCGCCGACGGGCAACGGCGGCGAGGTCGCGCTGTAGGAATCCAGATGCGATCCCATTTCGACGTCCCACAGCCGCTGGCCTGTGAAGCGATTGAACGCCAGCAGATGCGCGTGGTCGGTCACCACATAGGCCTTGTCGCCGGCAATCGTCACGCCTCGATTGGCGCCCGATCCACCCTCGCTGAGAATGCCTTCGTGCCGCGGCTCGCTGTAGCTCCAGAGCTGGCGCCCGGTCGTGGCGTCGAGCGCATACCATTCGTTCCAACCGCCGACATACATGATGCCGTCGGCGACCGTCGGCGTGACCTCGAGCCGCGGTGACGTCGCGATTGGAAAGATCCATGCGGGACCCAGCCGTTTGATATTCGTCGTGTTGATTTGTTCGAGCTGGCTGAATCGATTACCGGTCAGACTGCCGTCATAGAACAGCCAATCGGCTTTCGGCGTGATCGGTTTTTCCCGATAGACGTCGCCGTCGCGCGCGAGGAGCACGAACCTGCCGTTTTCAAGCAGCGTGGCGTCGAGGTCGCCCTGCCCGAGCAGGATGCCCGTGCGCGTCTTCCCGTCCGCCATCTTGATCGTCGTCGGAGCCAGGGCGGTGAGCCCGGCGCTCGACCGCGCAGCCGCGTCCGGGGCGCTCGGCGCTGGCGCGGCGGCCGGAAGCCCGGCCGGGGCCGGCGGCGCGGCCGCGGCGGCGCCCGGCCCGCCGAAGCGGCGCCCGGTGTAGCCGCCGGTCGCCATCGCCGGATTGGTTCCCGCGATTGCGCGCAGGTCGGTCAGAACCGGCCGCAGCTCTGCGTCGGAAAGTTGCAGCGCGGAATGTTTCTGCCGGATCGTTGCCGAGACTTCCGCATCGGTGTGGTACCGCGCGTACGCCAGAATCGCCGGGCCGCTTGCGCCGTTCATCCCTCCGCCGTGGCAATTGGCGCAGCGCGCCGCATACGCGCCGCTCGCCGCCGGCTGCGCTTGCTGCTGCGCGGATGCCGCCGCCAGGAGCGTCATGAAGACGAAGAGGCCCACCAGGCATACGATCGCGCGGCGCATAGCTCCTCCCGAGGATTGAAGAAAGCGCCCGCTAGCGCTTGTGCGACTGGGCGTAGTCGAGCGCCCATTGCTTCAGCGCGGGGCTCGTGAGCCCGAGTGCGGTGGCTTCGGCCGTTGCCCGATCGACATCCCAATGATCGATCGCGACCCGCTTGATCAGCCACATGGTGGCGGCGCGGTTGCCGCCCGAGCAATGGATGAAGGCCGGCTCGGCGCCCTCAGAGGTGATGGCGGCCAGAAATTGATCGGCGGCTCTGGTGTCCGGCGATGCGCCGTTGAAGGGGACGTGGAAATACTTCAGGCCAACCGCTCTGGCGGCATCGCCTTCCTTTTCAACCTCCGCGCCGGGCTCGCTCGCTTCACGCAGGTTGATGATGGACACAAACCCCATCTTCTTTATTTCAGGCACGGCGTCCGGCGTAATGGCTCCGGCGCAGGCGACGGTCGTTTCCAGGCGCGCGAAGTTTCTGACGCCGGGCACGGTTTCCTTGGTCACCTGCTGAGCGGACACAGACACGGCGAAGAGGACGATGCCGGCGGCGGCGAACGTGGGCAGCGATTGGGGGCGCATGGAGGCTCTCCTTGTGCGTGATTATAGGTCCGTTGGGCTGCGGGGCGACATGATGTCCTCCTTCACTCAGAAGCGCGCGGTCAAGGCGCGCGCTTGCGGCCGGACCGGGCGGCTCGAACGAGCGCCTTCAGACCGAGGGTGCCCAGCGCCCCGCCTCGAAGAAATCTCTCCGACAGCCGATCGACGGCCGAAACGACCCCGCGGATGCGATCGAGGCGATCGCGAACCTCCTCCGCGCCGGCGGAGCGATCCGCTTCGAGCGACTCGAGCGCGCCGTCCAGATGCGCCAGGAGCGGGTCCCATTCGCGCTGCTTCCGCGTCTGGACGATCCTGCGGATGATCTGCTCGACGTCGGTCACCGGCCGATACAGCACCCGCCGGGATCCGGGGGGCTTCTCGGCGAGGATCACCCCCCAGTCGACGAGCTCCGCGCAGGCCATGCTGACCGCCCCGCGGCTCGATTCCAGGCCCGCCGCAATCTGTTCCGCGTCCTGGGGCTCGGCGTGCCCCAGCAGCCACGCGTGCACCCGGCCGGCCGCGGGAGAAATTCCCCACAGCGGCCCCAGGCGATCCCACATCACGACGAGCTCTCCGCGCACGCGCTCCAGCGCCGTCATTGCCGGACAGGGTACCACACGATTTCATTATTTTCAATATATCTTGAAATGTCTGGTGGATCGCCGCCTTGCGCCGGCGTTGCCTGAAGCAGGGCCTCTACGGCCGCCCGTAGCGCAACCGGAGCACGATGAGGAAGATGCTTTGCGCCAGCGTGATCGCGTTGGCGGCCGCAATCGGAATCGAGCCGTGCACGAGACCGTACACCAGCCAGAGACACACACCCGCCGTGAACATCACGAGCATCACGATCGAGAGATCGCCGGCCGATTTCGATCGGTAGGTTCTCCAGACTTGCGGGAAAAACGACACGGACGTCAGCACCGCGGCCGCGTAGCCGACCATCTCGATGGTGGGATCAACCGGTGAGAACACGCGGAGATCTTATCGCCGAATCAGAAAAATGCGCGGGCGTGCCACGCGTCGGCGGCACGCACTTCCCAACGTCCGGCGCGGAGGTCGCCGACGCGCGCCACGGTGTTATCGAACACGACCGTGTCGAGACTCACCTCGCCGTTGGATGCCAGGTCGGCGAACCGATCGCGCGAGACCCGTTCGATTCGCTCGCCGCTGCGGTAGAGCACGGGCCCGTTCTCGACGAGCTCGACACCGAGCACGGCTTGCAGCCGGCCCATCCTTCGCACGAGCGCATCGACAGAGCATCCCGAGGCGCCGGCCGCCCGCTCGTCGACGGCGATCAGCACAAACTGATCGTGGCGAACGGCGCGCGCGGCGTTCAGAGGCACGCCGTGCGCCGTCCACTCATCGATGAACGCGTCGGTTTCGGCGAACACGCGCTGCTGTTCATCGCCGGACAAGGCGCGCGAGGCCGGAAAAATCCAGAGACGGGCGTCGGGGGGAAGCTGGTCGAACGGCACGCGCGGCACGCCGCTATTTTACTTCCCAACTTGCTAGTTGCGCCACTTGATCACCGACACGATGTTCGAGAAGTCGTCGCTCCAGGGTGTTGCGCGCGGGTTGCCGGCCAGCGGGCTCCATTGACCGTCCTCGGGCAACCACGACAGGTCGGCCGCGCGGCGCGCCATCGCAACCCACACCGAAGGGAACCCACCCCGATTCCTGTCTTCCTGATCCGGCACGTAGCGCTGCACGATCGCCGTGAGCGCCGCATCCCGCGCGAGAGTGCCGAGCACGGGGGCCAGGTCGATGTGGTGGTTCGAGATATGAAAAAACAGCACGCCGCCAGGCGCCAGCTTTCGCAAGTACAGCGCGAACGCTTCTCGCGTAATGAGATGCACCGGGATGGCGTCCGAGCTGAAGGCGTCGAGGATGATCAAATCGAAGGAACCCGTTTCTCTGCCGATCGTGAGACGTGCGTCGCCCAGCACGACCGGCACCATGGGCAGGCAATCGCGGATGTACGTGAAGTAATTGCCGTCACGCGCGATGGGCACGGCCGCCGGGTTGATCTCGTAGAACGTCCATCGCTGCCCGCTCGTTCCGTAACAGGCCATCGATCCGGCTCCGAGTCCGACGGCGGCGACGCGCCGTCTGGCGAGCGGCCCTTCGAAGCTTGCGAAGAGCTGCCCGACCGGCCCGTTCTGATTGTAGTAACCCAGCGGCTCGCGCTCACGCGCCGGCTGGAGCGCCTGCATTCCGTGAAGCGTGCGGCCATCGACCAGCATCCGGTAGTGCTCGCCCTCGTCGAGCATCACCCGCGTGATGCCGAAGAAGTTGCGATGCACGTACAGCAGCCGGGTCTCGAGCCCGCGCACGAAGACACCCGCCAGCAAAATCGCGGCGAGGGTGAGCCCGAACCGCAATCGGTTGCGCCACACGGCCACCGCCACGAGCAACGGAACACCGAAGACGAAGGCGTGCGCGGGAAGGCTGTCGACGTCGAGGCGCAGAATGGGCACCCACTCGGCCAACAACACCGGCATCAGGCCGATCACGGCCGGAATCATCAGGTCGAAGCGGTTCGGCCGGAAGCGCGGGGTCGGGGCCGGCCGCAAGAAACAAGCGATCACGAGGCCCAACGGATATTCCGCAGCCGTGGTGAAAACCTGCGGCGCCACGAGGGCGTTGAAGATGCCGCCCAACGCGCCTCCGAGCGACATCCACACGTAAAAGTCGGTGAGATCGCGCGCGGCCGGGCGCAGCCGCGCCAGCTCCTGATGGCATGCGAGCGCGGCAAGAAAGAACGCCACGAGATGAAGCGGAATGATCAGCCACATCGGCGAGGTGAGATCGGAGACAAGCGCAAATGCAGTGGGGAGGACGGCCAGCGGCAGCAGCGCTGAGACCACACGGGGGCTGATCGCGGCGCGGCGCGCGAATGCGAGGACGAAGGTCAACAGATACAGCAGCAGCGGAATGATCCACAACAGTGGAATGGCGGCGATGTCGGTGGAGATGTACGTGGTCAGGCTCAGCATCAGGCTCGAGGGGACAGCCGCGAGGGCCAGCCATCTGAAACGGCGGCTCCAGGTGACGCCGGCCGGCAACGGCCGCCCGTCGGCGTCGAGCTCGCCGGCCGTTTCCGGCATTGATCGGCTCGAGCGCCACATCGCGACGGCACACGCCCCAACCAGCACGATGAGCGCGCCGTAGCCGAACGACCACGCGACGCTCTGCATGCGCAACCGAAACAACGGTTCCACCGCGACCGGGTAGGCGACGAGCGCCAGGATGCTGCCGACGTTGCTGGCGGCGTAGAGGAAATAGGGGTCGCGGGCGTTGCGGTGGCTGCTAGACGCGAACCATCGCTGCAGCAGCGGCGCGCTAGCGGCCACGACAAAGAACGGCGGCCCGACCGTGAGCAGCATGCGGCCGAGCAGCCATGGCGCGGGATTATCGATGCTGGGCGGCGTCCACAGCGGCGAGACCGCGACGGGGAGCAGCGCGAGCGGGATCAGCATCAGCACGACGTGCAGCGTCGCCTGGCGGCGGGCCCCGAGCCATCGCACGGTCAGGTGCGCGTACAAATACCCGGCAAACAGCGCCGTCTGAAAGAACAGGACGCAGGTGTTCCACACCGCCGGCGCGCCGCCGAGCACCGGCAGAATCATCTTGGCGAACATCGGCTGCATCGCAAACAGAAGCGACGCGCTGACCAGGAGCGTGATCGTGAAGAGAGGAATCACCCTACGTGTTGTCGGTTCCTGGGTCCTATTCCGTCAGATGCCAGTCGCGTCCGGTGATGAGCCGCGCGCCCCGTCCGTAGGTGAGGTAAGACCAGGCCCACTCGGTGACGACGAGCAGCCGCTTGTCGAAGCCCGTCAGGTAGTAAATATGGATGACCAGCCAGAGCACCCACGCCGGAAAGCCTCCCAACCTGAGGGGACCGATTTCGAGGATGGCGCGGCTGCGGCCGATGGTGGCCATCTGCCCCTTGTCGACAAAATGAAACGGCCGGCGCGGGCGTCCCCCCAGATCATCCAGGATTGTGCGGGCCGCGTACCGGCCGGCTTGCATGGCCACGGGAGCGGTGCCCGGCAACGGCCGCCCCGTTTGATGGGTAACGCGCGCCTGATCGCCGGTCACGAACACGCTGGGGTAACCCTTGACCGTGAGATCGGATTCGACGATCACCCGTCCCTGCGGGTCAACCTCGACGCCGGCCCGTGCGCCGAGCGGCGACGCCTTGACGCCGGCCGCCCACAACACGGTTCCCGCTCGCACCCGCTCCTCGCCAAGCTGGACGCCCACGGCGTCGATCCCCGTCACGGCGCACCGCACGCGGACCTCGACGCCGAGCGCTTCGAGATCCTTCGCGGCGCGGGCGCCTTGACCCTCGGAGAACATGGGCAGAATGCGCGGCCCCGCCTCGAGCAGCACGACGCGCGCCGACCGCGCGCTGATCGCACGGAAATCTCTGGCGAGCGTAAACCGGCTCATCTCGGCGATGGCGCCGGCCAGCTCCACGCCGGTCGGGCCCCCGCCCACGATCGCGAACGTGAGCAGCCGCCGTCGCTCGTCGGGATCGCCGACGCGCTCGGCCTCTTCGAACGCGATCAGCACGCGTCTTCGGATTTCAGTGGCCTGCTCGAGGGTTTTCAGCCCCGGCGCGTACTCCTCCCACTGGTCGTGGCCGAAATAGGCATGCGTGGCGCCGCAGCACAGGATGAGATAGTCGAACGAAAAATCCCCGATATCGGCGGTCACGACCTTCTGCCGAAGATCGATCGACTCGACGGCGGCGAGCACCACACGGATATTTGCGTAGCGAGAAAGCATGCTGCGGATGGGCGCGGCGATCTCGGCAGGGCTCAGGCCTGCGGTGGCGACCTGATAGAGCAGCGGTTGAAATAAATGATGGTTGCGCCTGTCGACGACGGTCACCTCGACGCCGCTCACCCCGCCAAGCACCTTGGCAGCGTTGATGCCCGCAAAGCCGCCGCCGACGATCAGGACGCGCGTCATGCAGCCGCTAGTCTCCCAAATCCCTCATCTGGCGGCGCTGCGGGTTGAAGCAATGCGATACGCGCAACGGCGATCGCCCGACACGATGTGCTCGGCCCGTTCGACGCGGACGCCGGGTCCGAGCACGGTGCGAAACAGATCCAGCTCGGTGGCGCAGAAGCCCTGGCACGCGGTCGCCGCCGCACAGATCGGGCAGTGATTTTCGATGAAGAGAAAACCCGTACGGCCGTCGCGCTTCACCTCGGCCATGTAGCCTTCTTCGGATCGCACGCGGGCGAGCTGCTGAAGCTTTGTTGCCAGCGGCGCCGACGCCGGGATCCTCGCCGAGTAATCCGCCTGTTGTCTCGTGAGTCTGGCGTCGAGCAGGCGTTGCACGCCCGAGGGGCCGAACGCGTCGCCAAGCGCATCGATGAGCGCGAGGTTCAGCTCGGCATAGGCGTCGGGGAACAACCGATCGGCGTCCCGCGTCAGGCGCCAGTACTTGGCCGGCCGGCCGAGCGGCACCGGCCGCTCCTCGGCGGTGACGAGCTTTTCCTGCTGCAGGGCGTACAGGTGCTGCCGCACCGCCATCGGCGTCACCTTCAGGCGCGCGGCCAGCCCGGCCGAGGCCATCGCGCCTTCGGTTTTCAGCAGCTTGACGATGCGCCGCCGGGTGTGGCTTCCGCCGGCGGCTTCTCCGGTCCGGGCCATGCCCTATTTGTAAAGCAAGCCCTTTACAAAGTCAAGGCTCCGGCGCTAGACTGCAAGTAAGTAAAGAAACGTCTTTATAAAGTCTGGAGGATCCATGTCACCCCTCACCGATCTCCGGGTTGCGATCACCGGCGGCACGTCGGGCCTCGGGCTCGCGCTCGTCGAGGCGCTCTCGCGCCGCAAGGCGCGCGTCGCCTTCGTCGCGCGCGGGCGCGACCGCGTTGAACGCGTCGCCGCCGGGCATCCGGGTTCTCACGGGATTGTCGGGGATGTGTCGTCGAAGGCGGACATCTATCCCATGGCACTGCAGATTCTCGGCGCGCTCGGGGGACTCGACATCCTCATCAACAACGCTTCAGATCTGGGCCCCGTGCCGCTCGCGCCGCTCGGCGATACCCAATGCGAAGATCTCGAACGGGCCCTGGCCACCAACGTGTTGGGGCCGTTTCGTTTGACGAAGGCGTTGCTCGGCGCGCTCGGCCGGTCGGCGCGGGACGGGATCGGCGCCGTGGTTCTGAACGTCTCCAGCGATGCCGCGGTCAACGCGTATCCGGCGTGGGGCGCGTACGGCGCCAGCAAAGCGGCGCTCGGCCAGCTCAGCCGGATTTGGGATGCCGAGCTCGCGGCTGAAGGCGTCCGTTTCCTGTCGGTCGATCCCGGCGATATGGACACGCCGCTGCATGCGCTCGCGGCGCCCGATGCGGACCCGGCAGAGCTGAAGCGGCCGGAAACGGCGGCGCGCGAGTTGCTCGATGCGATCGCCGCGGCGCTGCCGGTCCGTTCGTGGAAGCCGCGAGAAGACGCGGCCGTTCAGGAGGCGCCGTGACGGCGGCGGAGCGGCCCGCTGCGAGCCCAGGCGATGCGAAGCTGCTCGTCATCGATATCACGGGAAGCCTTCGGCACGCCGCGCGCCGCACGCTCGTCGATTTCCTCAGGCCCGGCGACCTCGTGGTGGCCAACGACGCCGCAACGCTGCCGGCAAGCCTGTACGGGGTGCACGCACCCAGCGGCGGCGCCGTCGAAGCCCGGCTGGCCGGCTGGCAATCGCGCGCATGGCACGACGCGGGGCACTTCTCCGCCGTCGTGTTCGGCGCCGGCGACTACCACACCCGCACCGAGGATCGGGCGTTGCCGCCCCCGCTCGCTCCCGGGGATCGGCTCGCGTTCGGACCGCTGTCGGCAACCGTAACAGACATTCTCGGCCACCCGCGTCTCGTCTCGCTTTGGTTTGAGGGCTCAACCGACGAGATCTGGGAGGGACTCGCCCATCATGGCCGGCCGATACAGTACGCGCACATCGCCACACCCCTGCTGCTGTGGGACGTGTGGACCGCCGTCGCAGGAACGCCAGCCGCATTCGAACCGCCATCGGCGGGCTTCGCCCTGAACCGGCGCATCCTTGCCGACATGCGAGTGCACGGAATTCGCTTCGTCACCGTCACGCACGCGGCCGGGATCTCGTCCACCGGAGACGCTGAGCTGGACGCCTGGTTGCCGCTCGATGAGCCGTACGAAATCCCACCGGCCACGGCGCGGGCCATCGCCGCCACGCGGGCGGAAGGCGGGCGCATCGTCGCCATCGGCACAACCGTCGTGCGGGCGCTCGAGCACGCGGCCGCGCGGGATGGAGTCGTCCGGGCCGGCGCAAGCGTTGCGACCCAGAAAATCACGGCGACGACCGCGGTTGCGGTCGTCGACGCCATCCTCTCGGGCATCCACGAACCTGGCACCAGCCATTACGAGCTGCTGCGCGCATTCGCGGCCGATGGCACGCTCATCCGTGCGAACCACGAGCTCGGCGCGCACGGGTATCGCACGCACGAATTCGGCGACTCGGTTTTCATCGAGCGATCGATGCCGTCGCTAAAAATCCAGCCTGAGCTCTCCCACCACTGACCGTCGCAGCAGGTCGCCAAAGATATGCTGCTGCACGGTCTTGTTCAGGATGTTGTTACTCTTGACGGTGCCCGTCACGTGGCCGCCGTTCCACCTCACGCCAAAACTGCCGTTCACGAGCGTGTACGCCGGCGTGAAGCCGTGATAGAAGCTCGTGAGCACGTCGGTCCAGAACGCCTTGTCGGTGTAGCTCACGGTGAGCGCGCCGAGCCAGCGATCGTCGCTGTAGGTTGCGCCCGCATTGAAGCGATTCGTGGGCGGCAGCGCCAATTCGTTTGTAGGAAAGGGATGTGGATCCGTGAGAATCTGCGGCTTGCCCTGCCACGAGTAGTTGGTAAAGGCAGACAGGCTCCCAGACACGCGCTGATCGAGGGACAGCTCCACGCCCTTCTGTCGCGTCGGCCCGAGATTCAGGTACGTGAAAGCGGTTCGCGGCAGATAAATTCCGCGTTGCGCAATCTGATCGAGGATGATCGGCGGCAGTTGCCATCCCGGCGGCGGGTTGGCCGACGTGTACGGGTCGAGGTTCGAGGGAAGCTGTACGAACCTGATGCTATCTTTCGAATCGTTGATGTAGAACGCGGCGCCAACGGTCGTTCTCGACTGAATGGTGCCGGTGTAGGCAAGCTCGTACGCCGTCAGCGATTCCTCTTTGAGCTTCGCCTGTGGCGTGGATCCGATCGGCAACTCGCTTCCAACCGCGCTCACTACCAACGGGAAGGGGTTGGCCACCAACGGCTGAAACGCCGGGGGCAGCAGCGGCGCGAGGCTGCTCAAATCGACGGGGTTCACGAGCTTCTGATCGAGGTAGTTGTTGATCGAGGACGGAGAGCGGAAAGCCCGGTTGAAGGAGAGGCGTACCGACTGCTGCCTGAACGGTGTGAACATCGCGGCGAGCCGCGGCGAGAAGACGGCGTGGTCGATATTGCCGAACTTGTCGGCGCGCGCGCCAAGCGACAGCCTGAGCTTGCCCATGACGATCTCGTCCTGGCCGTACGCGCCGATTTCATTGCGGTTCTTCGAGTTCGGCGTCAGCGTGATGTCGAAGTTATTGCGCCGATAATTGCCGCCGTAGCTCAGAGCGTGACGGCCGCCCACAACCATCGAATGCCCGAGCTCGACGTCAAACGTTTTTGTCTTGAAGTTCAGCTGTATCGGCTTGCCGGTTGCGGGATCCGCCAACAGGAGGTTCGGCGCGTTGGCATCGACGATGTTCGTGAACACGTTGAACTTGAGCGCGCCCCGCAAATAGCTCAATTTGCCGTAGGACATCGTCGAGCCCGGTTGAATATCGAACGGACCCGTCCCGGTGTAAATCGTTCCGGCCGTGCCAGCGACGCCGCCGGCGTACGTCACGTGGGCGCCATTCAGCTCCTGATCGACGCGGACGTCGAATTTGGGCTGGCTCGTGCCGGTATTCTGAAAAGCCGTACCGAGCGGGCCGGCCGTATCCGCCGGATATCGCGCGCCGCCGACCGTCGCTTGTCCGGTGGGATCGCGGGGATCGGCAATCACCGGGATCTGACCGACCGGCCGCGGGTAGGGATCCGAATTGAAATAACCCGCACTGATTCGATAGGACCAGCGGTCGTTTGCCGCTTGAGAAGTGGTGACGCCGGCGCCGAAGGTCTTCCCCGCGCCCCTTCCGACAGTCGACCCGGCGTTGCGATCGAAATAGCCGGCATTGAACGTGACGTTGGTCGAGCCCGCGGTTTCACGCGGTGACTTCGTGATGATGTTCACCACGCCGGTGAGGGCGTTGGCGCCCCATACGGCCGATGCCGGACCGCGCACAACCTCTATCTGTTTGATGTCGCTCATATTGGTCGGGACGAAGTCCCAGAGGACCAGGCCGTAGAAGTCGAGGTACAGCGAGCGGCCGTCGAGCAGCGTCAATTGCGATGTCGCCAGCGTCCCGGTCGCCTGCCGGCTGGTCACGTTCACGTCGCGGGCCGACAGCTGGACGACGTTGACGCCTGGGACCAGGCGCAGCACGTCGCCATAGTTCTGCGTGGGCAGTTTGGCCAGCGTATCCCCCGATATCACCGTCATCGTCGCCGGCGCGTCGATCAATTGCGACTCGATCTTGGAGGCGCTCACCACGACAGCTTCGCCGATGCCGGCCACGGCCAGAACGATCGCCGGAATCGTCACCGGGCCGGTCCCGACAACGACGTTCGCCTGGTTGACCGGTGCAAATCCCGGCATCAGGACCGATATCTCATAGGTGCCCGATCTGACGTTGGTGAACCGGTACTCGCCGGAGGGCCCCGTCGTGGCCGACTCGCTGCCGCGTTGCCCCGTCAGCGTCACGGTCGCACCGGGCACGACGCCGCCCGACGCGTCGACGACGGTACCCGTCACGTTTTGAGTCTGGCCGTAGGCCGGTACCGCGAACACCAGGAACATGCCAAGCAGCCACGCAAGCCGCTGTTTCATACTTATCACCTCCACGTCTATCACCTCTCATGCCAGGACGGCGGGAGTATCGCATAGGCCTCCGCCTCGCGCTATGATTACGGTCGTCCGCGGCCAACCGCAATGAAGCAGGAGAATTCCATGCTGAGAGCGACGGCACGTTTCGCATTCGTGGGCGTGATGGTGTTCGCCGTGTTCTCCGCCGCACACCCGTCGAGTCAATCCCGCTCGATGCCGGTGTTCGAAGTGGATGCGGCCTGGCCCGCGCTTCCCCACAACTGGGTGATGGGCGTCGTCTCGTCGGTGGCTGTCGACAGGCGGGATCACGTCTGGATTCTGCAGCGGCCCCGGAGCGTGCCGGAAGTGCTGAAGGAGCGGGCGGCGCCCGCGGTGCTGGAGTTCGATGCTGATGGACGGTTCGTGAACGCCTGGGGAGGACCGGCCGCGGCGTTTGACTGGCCCGACAACGAGCACGGCATTTCGCCGGACGACCGGGACAATATCTGGATCGGCGGCAGCGGCGCGACCGCGACGCCGGCGCCGAGGTCCGACGATATGCTGCTGAAGTTTACGAACAAGGGAAAGTTCCTGATGCAGATCGGCGCCCGCTCGCAGAACCGCGGAAACGCCGACACGAAGAATCTCCGGCAACCAGCCGACGCGGTCGTCTATCCCAAGACCCACGAAATTTTCGTGGCCGACGGATACGGGAATCGCCGTGTGGTGGTGTTCGACTCGGAAACCGGCGCGTTCAAGAGAATGTGGGGCGCGTTCGGGAATGTTCCGGAAGACGCCCCGCCCGCAGCCGCACCGGCTCGGGCCGGCGGCGGACGTGGAGGGCAGACGGCGGCGCTCGATACCGAAGGCCCGGGATCGCCGCAGTTCAGCAATCCCGTCCACAGCGTCAAAATCTCCAACGATGATCTGGTATACGTTGCCGATCGTACGAACAGACGAATTCAGATCTTTACGCCGGCCGGAAAGTACGTGACGCAGATGTTCATCAACAGGGCGGGGCCCGCGGCCGGTTCGGTGGCCGGTCTTGCTTTTTCTCCCGATCGGCAGCAGGAATTCCTTTATGCGGCCGACTACGGGAATTCTCACGTCGTTGTCATCGATCGAAAGAGACTGGAAGTGCTATACCAGTTCGGAACACGCAGCGCCAAGCCGGGCGACTTTCAGGGACCGCACCACCTCGCTGTCGATTCGAAGGGCAATATCTATACGGCGGAAGTCGCGCCGGGCAACCGCGCGCAGAAATTCCTGTTCAAGGGGCTGTCGTCAACACGCCCGCCAAACGCGTTGCCGCAAGCCACGCTGGGCGGGTGAAGACCCGGGAAGACGCGGGCAGTGCTGCCATCTGATTGAAGATGGCCGCGGGACCGATAACACCAGTAGTCCTCGTCGATTGCGAGCGCTCTTCGACGGGACCCCTTCAGGGCTGCTGGGCCGTCAGTACGGGAGCAGCCCTTTTTCTTTGCCTGAACAGACCCCGATTCAATCGATCCTGCAGTTGGGCCATGTAGGTAAAGAACACCGGCGTCAGGTAAAGCGTCACGAGCTGGGAGAAGACCAACCCGCCGACGACGACCAGGCCCAGCGGCTGCCGCGCCTCGCCGCCGGCGCCGTACCCGACCGCAATCGGCACCGCGCCCAGAAGCGCGGCCATCGTGGTCATCATGATCGGGCGGAACCGGATCAGGCAGCCCTGATAGATCGCCTCCTCGGACGACATCCCGCGCCGCTCGGCCTCGAGCGCAAAGTCGATCTGCATGATCGCGTTCTTCTCGACGATCCCGATCAGCATGATCATGCCGACGAAGGCGTAAATATTCAGATCCATGTGGAAGATGATGAGCGTGAGCAGCGCCCCGAACGCCGCCGAGGGCAGGCCCGAAAGAATCGTGAGCGGATGTATGTAGCTCTCATAGAGGATGCCGAGCACGATGTACACGACGAGCACGGCGATGACCAGGAGAACGGCGAGGTTCGATAGGGCCCCCTCGAACGCAGCGGCCGCTCCCTGGAATTGCCCAGTCACACCCTCCGATGCCGTGTTCACCGTCACATCCCGGACCCGGCTGAGCACGTCGCCAAGCGAGGCACCTGGCGCGAGGCCGAACGATACGGTGACGGCGGGAAGCTGGCCGTAATGGTTCACGGTCTGCGGTCCGACCTGCTGTTTGAGCGTCGCCAGCGTGTCCAGGGGGACGACGGGGCTGTTCAGCCCGGCACCCTTGAAGTACAGCATCGAGAGCGCGGCCGGGTCCTGCTGGAAGATCGGCGCCAGCTCGAGCAACACTTTGTATTCGTTGACCGATCCGTAAATTGTCGACACCCAGCGTGGACCGTACGCGTCGTAGAACGCGTTTTCGATCTGGCTGGCGGTCACGCCGAGCGCCGCCGCCTTGTCGCGGTCGATGTCCACGCTGACCTGCGGGCTGCTCACCTGAAGGTCGCTCGTCACATCCTGGAGGCCGGGTAACTCAGCGAGGGCCGATCGAAGCTTGCGGGCCGCGGCGTAGAGCGCGTTTCTGTCCGGTGACTGCATCGAATACTGATACAGGCTCTTGCTGACCTGGGCGCCAATGCGGATCGTCGGCGGATTCTGCAGGTAAGCCTGCATGCCGATGACCTTGTCGATTTCCGGTCGCAGTCTCTGGATGATGGCGTCGGCCGATTCTTTGCGCTCGTTTCGCGGCTTCAGCGTGACGACGATCTGGCCGAGGTTCGGCCCTCCGAGGGTCATCGCAGCGTTGCCGCCGATCGTCGAAACCAGCCCCTCGACGTTTGGATCGAGTCTGATGATGTTGGCCACCTTGTCCTGGTACTCGACGAGCTTGTCATAGCTGGTGCCTTGCGCCGCCTCCGTGGTGACGGCGATCTGCGAGGTGTCCTGGTCCGGAATGAAGCCCTTCGGCACGATGACGAAGAGGACCGCAGTCGATATCAGCACGAGGGCGAACGCGACCATCGTCACCGGGCGATGCCGCATCACGATTTGCAGCGTGCGGTCGTAGCCATTCAGCCAGCTCTGGAACGCCCGCTCCGTCACATCGTAGAACCGCGAGCGTCCGCCCGCCTCGCCGTGCTTCTTCGGCTTCTTCAGGAAGCGGCTGCAGAGCATCGGCGTCAAGGTCACCGACACCACGCCGGAAATGAGAATCGCCACGCAGATGGTGACCGCGAACTCGCGGAACAAGCGGCCGAGCACGCCGCCCATGAAGAGCACCGGGATGAACACGGCGGCAAGCGACAGCGTCATCGAGACGATCGTGAATCCGATTTCGCGCGATCCGACAAGCGACGCCTCGAGCGGCTCTTCGCCCATCTCGACGTGCCGGTAGATGTTCTCCAGCATGACGATCGCATCGTCGACGACGAACCCGACCGAGAGGATGAGCGCCATCATCGAGAGGTTGTCGAGGCTGTAGTTGAGAAAGTACATTACCGAGAACGTGCCGATGATCGAGAATGGCAGCGCAAGGCTCGGAATCGCGGTCGCCCAGACATTCCTCAGGAACAAAAAAATGACCATGATCACGAGCCCGAGCGTCAGCGCCATCGTGAACTGCACATCGCGGTACGACTCGCGAATCGTGTCGGAGCGATCGTAGAGCATGTCCATGTGGACGCTCGCCGGCAGCTCGGCGCGGAACTGCGGCAGGAGCGCCTTGACGGCGTCGGAGACGGCGATCGTGTTGGTCCCCGGCTGGCGCTGAATCCCCAGCGTAATCGCGCTCTGCTTGAGGTCGGATCTGTAGTACCACGACCCGGTTCGTTGATCCTCGACGCCGTCGACGATCGTCCCGAGCTGTTCGAGCCGCACCGGCGCATTGTCGCGGTAGGAGATGATCTGGTTGCGGTACTGGTCGGCGTTCATGAGCTGTCCGCTCGCTTGCAAGGTGAACACCTGATGGGGACCGATGATCGAGCCGGTCGGAACGTTGACGTTCCAGTTCTTGAGCGCCGTTTCGACCTCGTTGATGCCGATCTGACGGGCCGCCAACGCGTGGGGATCCATTTGCGCGTGCATGGCGTACTTCTGACCGCCGAGCACCTGCACCTGCGCGACGCCACTGACCTGCGAAATCCGCTGGGCGATGCGGGTTTCGGCGTATTCGTCGAGCGTCCATGGCGGCAGCGTGGTCGACGTCACGACCAGATAGAGGATCGGCTGGTCGGCCGGGTTGACCTTGGTGAAAACCGGTGGCGTCGGCATGCCCATCGGCAGCAGGCGCGAGGCCTGGGTAATGGCGCCCTCAACGTCGACCGCCGCGCCATCGAGGCTTCGGTCCAGGACGAATTCGAGCGTGATCTGCGTGGAGCCGAGCGAATTGACCGAGGTCATCTGCTCGAGCCCGGAGATCGTCGAGAACTGGTTTTCGAGTGGGGTGGCCACCGACGCCCCCATGGTTTCCGGGTTGGCACCGGGAAGCTGCGCGGTCACAAGCAGCGTGGGGAAGTCGACGTTCGGAAGGTCGCTCACCGGGAGGGCCCGATAGGCGACCATGCCAAACAGGGCAATCGCCGCCATGAGCAGGCTGGTCGCAATCGGACGCTTGATGAATCCTTCAGAGATATTCACGAAATCACCTTTATGGGTTTATGCGGTCGCCGAGTCCGGCGCGGACGACGCCGGAATCTTGCGCGTCTTCACCATGGTGGCCATGTAGGTATACACGACCGGCGTCAGATAGAGCGTGATGACCTGCGAAATGACCAGACCGCCGACCACCGCGAGGCCCAGCGGCCTCCGTGCCTCTCCGCCGGCGCCGAGTCCGAGCGCGATCGGCAGCGCGCCGAACAACGTGGCCATCGTCGTCATCATGACCGGACGGAAGCGGATGATGCAGCCCTCGTAGATCGCTTCAGTGGGCGTTTTGTTGTGCTGCCGCTCGGCTTCGAGCGCGAAGTCGATCTGCATGATCGCGTTCTTCATGACGAGACCGATCAGCAGGATCAGGCCGACGAACGAGTAGATGTTGAGCTCGTTGCCAAATGCCCACAGCGTAATGAGGGCGCCGAGAGCCGCCGACGGCAGACCGGAGAGAATCGTGATCGGATGGATGTAGCTCTCGTAGAGCATGCCGAGCGAGATGTACACCACGCCGACGGCGATGAAGAACAGGAGGCTGAGATTCGACAGCGACGCCTGAAACACCTTCGCCGAACCCTGGAGGCTGATGGTCACCGTCGCCGGCAACAACTGTTTGGCCACCTGGTTGACGTGGTCGATGGCGCTGCCGAGCGACGCGCCCGGCTTCAGCCCGAACGAAATGTTCACGGCCGGCAACTGCCCGTAGTGGTTCACGCTCTGGGGACCGACGTCTTCCTTGATATTGATCACCTCTTCGAGGGGGACGAGGTTCCCTTGCGGAGTCCTGAACGAGATCTTCTTCAACGATTCGGGCCGCTCCTGGTATTTCGGATCGAGCTCCAGTACCACGCGATATTGGGTGCGCGCACCATAGATCGTCCCGACTAGAATCTGGCCGAAACCGTCGGACAGCGTTTGCGTGATCGTGGTCGCGTTCAAGCCGAGGGCTGCTGCCTTGTCCCGATCGATGGTCATGTTCACGCGCGGACTTCTCAGCTCCATGTTGTCCGAGACGTCCTGGACCTCGGGCAGTTCGGTGATGGACTTTTCCAGCCGGGGCGCCCAGGCATACAGCTCGTCGTAATTGAGGCTCTGAACGTTGATGTTGAAGGCGCTGTTGCCCCGGAAACCGCCGATCTGGAGCGACGCCGGCACGTTGACGAACGTGCGGAATCCCGGGAAGCGTCCCAGTGGCCCCCTGAGCTGCTGCGCGATCTGCTGGGCGCTGACGGGCCGCGTGGCGCGCGGGGTCAGCTGAATATTGAAGTTGCCGCCGAAACCGCCACCGCCGCCGCCACCACCACCACCGCCGCCGCCGACGTTGGCCATCTGCGCTTCGACATAGGGGTTCTGCCTGATCAGCCCGGTGATCTTCTGGGCATATCCCACCATCTCGTAATAAGACGTGCCCTGAGCCGCGAGGATGTTGACGTTCAGCGAATCGTTGTCGGTGTCGGGGATAAATCCCTTGGGGACGATGCCGAACATCTCGACGGTGGCGAACAGGACCGCTACGAATACACCCAGCATCACCACGCGATGCCGCAGGATCAGCCTCAGGCTCGTTCCGTAGCCCGAGCGCAGCTTATCGAACGCGCGGTCCATCAATCCAGCGAACCCTCTCTTGGTGTGGACGACGCGCAAGAAGCGGCTGCAGAGCATCGGCGTGAGCGTAATCGAGACGACGCCCGAGATGAGCACCGTGCTCGTGATGGTCACCGCAAACTCGCGAAACAGGCGGCCGAGGATGCCGCCCATGAACAGGATCGGGATGAACGCCGCCGCCAGCGAGACGGTCATCGTGACAATCGTGAAGGCAATCTCCTTCGAGCCCGTCAGCGCGGCGTTCAGCGGCGACTCGCCGGCTTCCATGTGACGCACGGCGTTCTCGAGCATCACAATCGCGTCGTCCACGACGAAACCGACCGAGAGGATCAGCGCCATCATCGACAGGTTGTCGAGGCTGTAGTGCATCAGCTGCATGACGGCGAAGGTGCCGAGGATCGAGAACGGCAGCGCCAGTGCCGGGATGAGCGTCGCAGAACCGTTGTGGAGAAACACATAAATGACGCCGACCACCAGGAAGAGCGTGACGACCATCGTCCACTGGATGTCTTTGAATGCCTGGCGGATATTGACCGAGCGATCCTGGCGGATCACAATGTGCACCGAGGGCGGCAATTGGCTCTGGAGCGACGGCAACACCGCACGAACGGCGTCCGCGACTTCGATCACATTGGTGCCTGGTTGCTTCAGCACTTCAAGGGTGATCGCGCGCAGCTGTCGGTCTTTCGTGATGTACCACGCTCGCTGCGTCGCGTTCTGGACGCTATCGATGACGTTGGCGACCTGGTCGAGCCGCACCGGCCGGCCGTTGCGGTACGAGATCACAATGCGCCGAAATTCGTCCGCGTTATTGAGCTGCCCCTTCGCGACAATGTTGTAGGTGGCCAGGGGTCCGAACAGCTGCCCTGTCGGCTGCGTCACGTTCCAGTTCTGCAGGGCCGCGTTGATGTCGTTGAGCCCAATCTGCTGCGCCTGCATCCTCTCCGGATCGGCCTGGACGCGCACCGCGTACTTCGCAGCGCCCTGCACGTTGACCTGGGAGACGCCGGTCACCATCGAGATGCGCGGGGCAAGAATATCCTCCGCGATGCCGTCGACCACCGTCATATCGAGGGTGTCCGACGTGAGATTGATCTCCAGGACCGGTTGGTCCGCCGGATTCGCCTTGCGGAACGACGGTGGTGCCGTCAGCGTGGCCGGCAGAAGCGGCATGGCGGCGGAAATGGCGGTCTGCACATCGGTGACCGCGCTGTCGATGTTGCGGTTCAGGTCGAACGAAAGCGTGACCATGCTGTTGCCGGTTCCGCTCCGTGAGGTCATCTCGTCGATGCCCGCGATCGTCGTGAACTGCCGTTCGAGCGGACTGGCGACCGACGCCGCCATCGTGACCGGGTCGCCGCCGGGAAGCTGGGCGCCGACACTGACCGTTGGATACTCTACGTTCGGTAAATCGCTGATCGGCAGGGCGCGATAGGCGACGACGCCGAAGAGGGCGATGGCCGCCATCAGCAGGCTCGTGGCGATGGGGCGTCTGATGAAGGTTTCGGAAATGTTCACTGCCGGCCCTGTCCAGCCTGCCCATTCGTGCGTCCAGACGGTCCAGTGGCGCCGCCCGCGGCGCGACCACCCCGACCGCCCCGTCCGCGACCACTGCGTCCGACGTCAGCCCCGGCGGGGGTCTGCGGCTGAACGCGCGTGCCTTGCTCCAGACGGAGCTGACCTTCGGTGACGATCGTCTCCCCCGGGCTCAGCCCCTTCCCGATGACGACGTCCTCGCCCATCCGCTGGGCAACCGTGATGGGACGCTGTTCCACGGTCGAATCAGGCGTGACGACGAACACGAACTGGCCGTCCTGGCCGGTCTGGACCGCCTGGCTTGGAACGACCGTCGCGTTTGACAGCGTCGTCAGCCGCAGGGAGACGCGTGTGAACTGGCCGGGCCACAGCCGGACGTCGCGATTGGGGAATATCGCCTTGAGCTTGATCGTATCGGTTGTCTGGTCCACCGCGTTGTCAACGAAGTTCAGCCGTCCTTCGATTTGCTGGCCACCGGCTTCGGGCGAAGCAGCAAAGACCATCAATCCGTCCTTCCCCGAATGCTGTTTGATTTCGGGCAGGTGCACGGCGGGCACGGCAAAGGTGACGTAGACCGGCTGCAATTGATCGATGGTAACCAGTTCGGTGTTGTTCGCAGTGGCGAGGTTACCAACCTTGACGGTGTTGTTGCCGGTACGGCCATCGATCGGCGAGCGGATGGTCGTATAGCTGAGCTGCACCTTGGCGTTGTCCACCATCGACTGCTGCACGGTCACCTGAGCCTTGGCGCTGTCAATCGCTGCCTTGTCAGCTTTGATCAACGAGGACGTCGCGTCGGCGGAGGCGCGCGCCTGGTCTCCCGCGTCCTTTGACACGAGGCCTTGGGCCACCAGCTGCGCTTGCCGCGCGGACGTCACCTGCTGGTATTCCGCGTTGGACGCGTCGCGATCGAGTTGTGCCTGGGCCTGATTGAGCAGCGCCTGATCTCGAACCAGCGTGGCCTCGGCTTGCTGCAGCGCCGATTCGAGCGGCCGCGGGTCGATCTGGAAAAGCTTATCGCCCTTCTTCACAAGGTCGCCTTCATGGAAAAAGGCTTCCTGCAACTGCCCCGTGATCTGCGATCGCACAGAAATCGAGATGAAGGCTTCGACATTGCCGACCGCGGCAACGTCGATCGGCACGTCCTTTTGTATGACTGTCGTCGTGACGACCGGCTGTGCGCCCGCGCCTCCGCGGCCGCCTCGCCCGCCTCGACCTCCGCCGCCGGGCGTCGCCTGGGCGGCGGTTTGACTGCAGCCGGCTGCGACCAGCGCCATCGAGAGGCACGCAAGGCCCGCGAGGCCGCATCGACCAGCCAGGCGCCAATTCCGGCGCAGATTCTTAAGCGTGTTCGGCACAATCATCAACACAATGGCTCCAGAGATTCCGAATAAACAGCCGTTCGCTCGCAGGGGGAAACGTGATTGTAACTGGGCTGTGAGCGATTGGAAACGGCTAAGACGACGTCGCACACAACGGAGGGGCACGGGGAGAGAGGCTTGCCAGGAACACCGGAACGCCCGGATAAAATGAAGGCGGCGCGCCGAGAACAGCAGGGGCGACGGGACCGAGTCTCAACTCCGCCGACCCGGGGAGGTCCAACGGCGACTGTGGGGGTTCCGACGACCTGCGCTGCCGGAGCTTATGAGAGGTTGAGCTCCCCGGCCGCCGGCCCGGATCGAGCTGCAGAGGCCCTTCATGCGAGCGTCCGGTGATCCCGGCCGATGCGGTGGTTGCGGCCCGAAGCGTCATTCCGGCAGCCGCGAGGCAAACCAGGAGCGTCAACAGCAACCTTTGCCACGAAGTCCGGGGCCGCATTGCTCTTTTCATTGGATATTCGGCGTAGAAACCGCGCCGGGCTACCTATATATAGCCTACGACTGTGCCGCTTGGCTGTTTACCCGATCGAGGGACTATCCGGGCCGAATCAGAGCCCCCAAGGGCAAATCGAGACCCACAAAGGAAGGCCCAGAGGGGCGGGCGCTCGGCCCGACGGCCTGATGAATGTGAACCAGGTTCCGTCCGATACATTATATGAGGATCGCGATCGACAACCAGAAGGGCCCACAGCCACAGGCCGCGCCGACGCCGGACGCCACAAAGCAAAAACGCAGCTTTGCTCCCGTTCTTACCATCTCTGGGAGCCTCCGCCCGATGACGACAATGGTCGGTACCACTGCCCAGAAAGATGGTGCGAGCGTCACTTACCATGAGTCAGAGGCCCCTACCGTTAACCGACCTGTCGCGCGTCGTCGCGAACGGGAATCACCTTGCGTGCAACCTCGCGGGAGAAGCCGTCATCCTGAACCTGGAAAACGGGGTGTACTACGGCGTGAATCCTGATGGGACTTGCGTCTGGAATCTGATTCAGGAACCGAGGACGTTCGCCGACGTGCGAGACACGTTGTTGGAAGAGTTCGACGTTGAACCCACCTCTCTCGAGGCGGATCTTCGCGCGCTCCCGCAGCAGCTGGCCGAGCACGGGCTTATCAAAATTACGGAATGAGCCGCTCCGTTCCCTTTCCGGGAATGCCCGGTGAATTCCGGGACTACCGTTTGTACGGACTTTCTCTTCGGAGCGAGATTCCCCTGTGTCTACCCAAGCAGCCGGCGGGGAAGTTCCCGATATCACGTTGTCCTTCGCCCAACGAGGACTCGCGCATCGATCGGAGGATTATCGCCCTCATGGACGAGAAGCTGACCTTGGGCGAGATTGGATCGAGAATCCTGGCCGAGTTCCCGTCCCGTTTCAAAGATTGGTACGCCGCGCTCACCAGAGCCGGAGATCTGTCGGAGCGGTACTCCAAATAACCGAGAGTATGTACACGGCCACCCTTCTCGCTGAATGATCTTCAATACCTGGGACTACTATCTCCTGTTCCTCCTGCCCGCCGCGCTCTCCTTCAGGATTTCCCGGCCCAGTGTCCGGCCATGGATCGTTGTTTCGACCGGCTGTCTTTTCTTCGTCTACTTCTCTTACACGCAGATCGGCGGCGCCATCGGCGCCGCATGCCTCGCAATCTTCCTCTGGGAAGCCTTCATCAGCCGCTTTTACAAACCCGCCTCGCTGTTCTGCTGGCTTGGCGTCACGCAAACCATTCTGTTTCTCGTCGTCTTCAAGTATCGCAATTTTCTTTCCGGCGTGATCTGGCACAGTCCCGGCCGCAACCCTCTGTACTGGCGGATTGCCTTCTTGCCTCTCGGCATTTCCTTCTTCACCTTCGAATTCCTCCACTACGCCTGGGATCGCTATCGCGACAGGACCGAAACCGGCACGGTCGGCGAATACATGGCCTTCATTCTCTTTTTTCCGACGATGGTTGCCGGCCCCATCAAGCGCTATCAGGATTTTCTCCCCAAGCTTCGCACCATCTCTTCCGACTGGGCTCTCGACTGGCAGCGCGGAACGACCCGCATTCTGGCCGGTCTCGCGAAAAAGTTCGCGATCGCCGACGTCCTGACCGCCTATACCGCTCACCTCAACATGCAGGACATCGCGGTTGCCGGCCGCGCCGTCCTGCCGTTGTGGCTGCTGGCCTACGGCGTCAAGATCTACACGGATTTTTCCGCTTACTCGGACATCGCCATCGGCTCCGCGCGCCTCTTCGGCATCGCGGTGCCCGAGAACTTTGACTGGCCTTACTTTCAGACCAACATCACAGATTTCTGGAGACACTGGCACATCTCGCTGTCTTCGTGGCTGTTCGATTACGTCTTCATTCCTCTCGGAGGCTCGCGCATCTCGGTTCCGCGCACCTACGCGAACCTTCTCGTGACCATGTTCATCAGCGGCCTCTGGCATGGCGCCGGATTCAACTTCATCGTCTGGGGCGTGCTCCACGGCCTGATGCTCGCCGTTCATCGCTGGTGGCGCCTCCGGCCCGGCTACGTCCCTTCTCTTCATGGCTATGCGCGCGCATTGTCGTGGCTTCTCACCTTTGCGTGTGTCAACCTTGCCTGGGCGTTTTTCTGCATGGATACTCGTACGGCCTTGTACTTCTTCCGACGTCTGCTTCTGGGGTGAACCGATGTCACGTCTTTCGCGGCTCCAACACGCGCTCGAATACCTTGGCGGCGCACGGGACGTTCCCCCCGCCGGTTTTCCGTTTCCGCTTTCCAACTGGGTGTTCTGGGGACTCTGGTGGGCGGCGCTGGCGGCGGTTGTGTTCGTTTTCTCCGGTCAGGGTTCGAAATTCATCTACATCGACTTCTAACTTGCGCGCTTTGCGCTGATGCTCACCAGGCGCCACTTCGCTCTCACCGCCGCCATCTTTCTCTCGGCGCTCATCGCGATGAGCGCGGCTCTCGGCTTCCTCGCCCGCAATTCGGTGCCTCGCCGCGTCATGCGTCACGCCCGGACCTCGCAGTCAGCCAGCGTGCTCGTGCTCGGCAACTCTGTCGTCGAGGCGGGGTTTGACGAACCCGCCTTCGACGCGGCCGCAAGCCTGCCACCGAACCATGGCGCCGCCAATATCGGTCTCGGCGCTTCGGCTCCTGTCGAGCAGCTTCTTCTCCTGCGCTATGCCCTCGCCCACGGCATGCACCCGCGTCTGGTCGTCTACGGCTTCTTCGACTTTCAGTTGACCGAGCCAAGTCGGTTCTCCACGCGCGATCTGATCGGCAACCACGCGATGCTCTACTACGTCGAACCCTTTTACGCCCGACGCTTCTATTCCCTTTCCCTTCATGACGCGATCCAATTCCGCGCCATGCGCTCGGTAGCCATGTGGGTCGAGCGCGGCGCCGTCTGGCAGAAAGTCGAAATCCTCCGCCGTCACGCCGCCGAGCAGGGCATGCCGGCCGAACGCTCGAATCGGTTCGGCCGCACCTCTGATTTTTTGCTCCTGGAGGCCGACAGCACCGCTGCTTTTCAGCACCAGTGCGAGGTCGCGCTCGATCTCCCTCTGGCCCCGGCCGTCGGCGAGCTCTTCCGGCAGGCGCACGATGCGGATGTCAACATCGCTGTCGTCGAAATGCCCATGCGCGCCCAGCATCGCCAGCGGTTCTATGACACGGCTTCTTGGCCTCCGTATGTTGCTCATGTGCGCTCGCTCCTCTCGCGCTACGGCGTGGCCTACGTTGACGCGAGCAACTGGATTGACGATGACTCGCTTTTTTTCGATCCTATGCACCTGTCCCACCAGGGCGCGGTCGAGTTCAGCCGGAAGCTCGGGTCGGTCCTGGCCCAGGGGGATGCCATGCGTTGACGAATCGTCGCGGCACACGCATCGTCGCCGTTCTGTGGTCGTTCACGCTGTTCTCCGCGGGCGCCTGGTGGGTGCTGACGCTCCTGCGCCTGCCGCCGTCCGGCGGGTTCACGACTGCCGCGATCAGTCACCCGTCTGCAGACTGAATGTGATGGCCGTGCCGCGGCCGGGCTGACTTTCAGCCTTGATCTCTCCACCATGCGCGGTCACCAGATTGCGCGCGATGGCCAGGCCCAGCCCGGATCCGCGCGACGTGGTTCCTTTATAGAAGCGATCGAAGATCTTCGGCAGATCTTCCGGGGCGATGCCCGTGCCCGTATCGGCGACCGTTACCACGACTTGATCCCTGCTCGTGTTGAGCTCGATCGAGATCCGTCCGTTCGCCGGCGTGTGATGGAGCGCATTTGAAAGCAGGTTCATGAGAATCTCTCGAAGTCGAAGCGGATCGACGGTCACGAGCGCAAGATCGTGAGGCGCGTCGAGCCGCAATGACACCTGCCGGCTTCTCGCCTCGGCGGAGAATGTGTCGACGACCTCGCTGGCCAGGGCCGCCACGTCGGTCGGCTCTTTTTGCATGACGAGCGTCCCGCTTTCCGCGTGCGCGAGCGTCCGCAGGTCGTCGACGAGCCGCGCCAACATCCGCGTTTCCGCCAGCGCCTTGCCCAGCTGCGCGTCATCGCGCGGATACACGCCATCGAGGAGACCTTCGATTCGTCCCTGTATCACGGTGAGCGGCGTCCGCAGCTCGTGAGCGATGTCGGCCATCAGCTGCCGGCGCTGCCGATCCTGAGACTCGAGTTTGACCGCCATGCTGTTGAAGGCGCGTCCGACCGTCCGCAGCGAGGGGGGGCCGTGCTCGGCGACGCGCGCCGCGTAGTCCCCGCTCGCGACCCTGTTGGCGGCCTCGACGACATCGCCAAGAGAGCCGCCGACGCGCCGCATGGTGACGGCCAGCACTCCCGCCAGAAAGACGCCGGCGAGGAGGATCAGCGCGGCCGGCACGGTGGTTCCGGCGAGTCCCCGCCCGCCGAACAGCATCGAGACGAGCGTGCCGACCCCGAGGGCGCTGAGGAACAACAGCGTGGCGGACGCCAGGGCGATGCGTCGCATGAACCGCGCGCGACCCCGCGTCCAGCCGGCACGCCGGCTCGTCGGCGGCCACGGTTCGGTTTCGGGCCACCACGGAGGCCGGCGATGGAGTCGGGGCCCCCTCATCATTCGGCGAACTTGTATCCGATTCCGTAGACCGTGAGCACATACCGCGGGCTGCGCGAGTCGGCCTCGAGCTTGCGTCGAATGTTCTTGATGTGCGCGTCGATGGCCCGCTCGAAGGACTCGACCTCGCTGCCGCGGACCGCGTCGAGCAACTGGGCGCGAGTAAAGATGCGTCCCGGCTGACGGGCCAACGCCGCAAGGAGTTGAAACTCGCTCGGCGTCAGATCGATCGCCGTGCCGTCCCGGGTCACACGCATCTTCGGCACGTCAATCGTCAGATCGGCGCGCCTCACGATATCGGGATGGCCGCCGGCCGGCTCGACTCGGCGCAAAACGGCGCGGACCCGCGCCACGAGCTCTCGCGGGCTGAACGGCTTGGTGACGTAATCGTCGGCCCCCACGTCGAGGCCGATCAACCGATCGGATTCTTCAACGCGCGCCGTCAGCATGATGATGGGAATGTCGGTGTCCCGGCGCAGCCGTTTGGCGACCTCGACACCGTCCAGATGCGGGAGCCCCAGATCGAGCACGACGAGATCCGGCCTGCGCTGACGGGTCAGCGCGAGCGCTTCCTCGCCGTCGGCCGTCGTCACGACGGCGAACCCGGCGTGCTCCAGATAGTCTCGAACGATCTGGGCGATCCGCGGTTCGTCTTCGACAACGAGTACGGTTCTCATCGATGCCGTGGGCGACCGACGCCTTGCCGAACGCCGGTCGCCATCATCGTACTCTCAGCCGCCCGCAGCTACGCCTACAGACGATTCTGCGGCTGTACGGGGGGCGGCGGATTCGGGTTGTTCATCTGTTCGTGCGCGCGCCGATGCCACTCCTCGAACCGGGGCGGTATCTCATACGGATGCGCGTGAGACCAGCGGCGGCGGTAGAACCCGCCCCAGAGCAGCGGACGGAACACGAAAAAGAACAGCAGCAGGAAAAACAACGGACCGAACCCGAATCCAAACCCCCATGGGCGGTACCACATATACGGCATCCCCGCCCCCGGGGCGCCCGCCGCGGGCGCGGCCATGGCGAGCCCGTGCGACAGACCGATGTTATAGCCGACTGCGCCCACCAACAGAGCAACAACCACCACGACGATCGGCCCTACCCAACCAAAGCGATGACCCATGTGCACTTCCTCCTGTCCAGGATCCTGGAGGACGATTGTGAAGGGAGTATGAAGGAGAGTATGAAGGCCCCTAAAGCCGTCGGACCTTCCAACCGATACGAGTAATAATAAGGATCCGCGAAGTTCTATCCGAGAAGTTCTCGCTCCTTTGCCTTCTTCCCGTCGGCAGCCACTCCCAACCTGGCACTTATGGCTTATGTTTTAGTCGTTGATGACAACGGACGTGTACGAAATTCCCTTCGCCGGCGTCTGGAACGTTCCGGATATGCGGCGAAGGAAGCATCCGACGCGGCCGAGGCGTTGGACGCGATGTCGGCGGAACCTGCTTCTATCGTCCTGCTCGATATCCGAATGCCGGGGCACGATGGTTTCTGGTTGGCGGAGCGCATCCTTGTCCGATGGCCCAGGACGCCGATCATCGTGGTGAGCGGCTCCGACGACGTTGCCACCGTCGACAAGAGCCGACGTCTGGGGGCTGTCGATTACATACAGAAGCCGTTTGATCGCGAACTGTTGCGACAAGCCCTGCACCGCGCCAGCGCTCTCATCGAAGCGCACCCGACGCCGTAACCACGAGCGCGCCGGCCCTTCTCCACAACTGTCGCCTGTGGCCGAGCCATACGACCGCCGCGGTAATATAGGCACGGAGGACGATCGATGGCTGTGCCCACCCGAACAGGTCTTGTGGCGATTAGCTGGGTGTTGTGGCTCATCCTCGTCGCGATGTTCGTCGGCGCCGAGGTACCACAAACACAAACGCCCCCGGCCGCGATTCAGCCGCCGCTCGATCGAGGCCTGTCAAGAGGTCCGAACTCGCCGTCGCCACCTGTCATCGCCGGCAATGACCTGGGATTCCGCGTAGAGAACGCGCGCGACGGCCTGCCTGTGGGCAAGCTCGTCATCCGCATCAACGGCCACTGGGTGGAGGCGCAGCTGGCAACGACAGGCGTTGTTCCTGCCGGGACGAGATAGAAGGTACGTTCAACCCTCGAAGAACTCCACCAACGTCGGAGCGTGTGCCCTTGCCTTCACCGCGTGCGTCTGTCCTTCAAGAGTGCGGTACTGTGCGTTCGGCAGAGCGCTCGCGAGCGACCGGTTCGCCTCGCGTATCCACGCAGGACTCTTCCCACCGTCCATGACAAGCGTTGGCATCGTGACCGATGCCCAGCTGCCAGCCGGCAGCGGCCGGCCTCCCTGCAGGTTTTGCACGATGTCGCCGTCATGCGGTAGCGTGTGCGCGACGGCTCTGAGCCTCGACCATACGGGCGTCAGCCGCATGAGCGTGATGAGGAACGCCGGCATTCCCACGGACTTCAGAAAGGTGTGGACGGCATCACTCGGGCGACCTGCCGCGAGCGCCGCGCGGATCCGGACCCAATCCTCCACCGTGGTCGGACGGCTGTCGTCCACGATAAACGGGGCCTCAAACACCGCCAGCTTCCTGATGCCCTCGAGGCGGTTCGCCGCTTCCAGGGCGAGCACGGCGCCGGAAGACACACCCCATAGGAACACGGCGCCTCCCGCCTCGCTGATGAGGGCTTCGATGTCTTCAACCTCACGCTCGACGGCATAGGGCGG
>DASZHO010000181.1:0-15834 GCA_035937795.1 Vicinamibacterales bacterium
ATTGATCGCCCTTCCAGGTTTCATTGCCGGGCTCGCCCGGCGCGGGAATCGTGTAGGTTCTCCAGACTTCCTTCCCGGTATTGATGTCATAGGCGGCGACGAACCCACGCGTAGGGCCATCGCCGCCTGAGTTGCCCACGAGAAGCTTTCCGTCGGCAACGAGCGGGACGCCGGTGCTGTAGAATCCGGCCTTGTTGTCGCCCACGGTGATCCTCAGAAGCTCCTTGCCGGTTCGAGCGTCGAGCTCGACGAATTTCGCTTCGCCCAGCGCGAAGAACACCTTGTCGTCGTGGAGGGCGACGCCGCGGCTCACCGGCTTTCCGACCCTGGCGTCGGGCGGGCTCGGGCTGTGGTAGCGCCACAACAGATCGCCGGTTCTCGCGTCGATCGCCATGACCTGGTTGTAGGAGGTGGCAACGAACATCACACCGTTGTTCACGATGGGCGGCGCCTGGTGTCCGTTTTCCATACCCGTCGACATCAACCAGACGGGCTGCAGGCGCTTCACGTTGGCCGGCGTGATCTGGGCGAGCGGGCTGTATCCCCAACCGTCGTACGTGCGGCGGATCATGAGCCAGTCGCCATCGTCCGGCTTTTTCAGACGCTCGGCGGTGACCGGCGTGTAGTTTTTGAGCGCGGCGGGGGTCGGCGCCGGCGGCGGCTGCGGAGGAATCGGGAGGCCCGATGGCGACTGCTGCCCGCGCGCGGGCGGCTGCCCTTGTGGCTGCTGGGCGGATCCGCGCGCCATGGACAAGATCACGGCGAGCGCACCGACTGCGACGGTAACGCGGAGCAGTCCCAGTCCCTTCATGCGGAGCGGTCCCTTCATCTTGAGCATAGTCTCCTCGACTCGTCTCCCGGAGCCATCAGTTGTAAATGGTATGGAACCAGGAGAAGCGTATAGGGAGTTGAGCCCGGTCAGTGTCGCAAATTGTCGCGGAATTGACGAGGCCGGGATGGGCCGCTTTCTCGAGTTTATCGAGACAGCTCACGTTCCCGGTAATAACGCGCGGCGCCATCATGCAGGGGAATCGGGGTGGCAGGGGCCAGGTCCAGATCCATCTGCTCCAGCGCGCCGCTGCTGGAGAGCGACTGCAGCGCCACGAACAGGTGCTTGCTGAGCTCGTACACGAGCCCCTGGTCGAGGTCCCGCCGGCAAATCAACAGCCCGTCGACCCCGATCGAGTGCACCGCCGCCTCGCTGTGGGGGTGCATCTCGCGCGGAATCGTCGTGACCTTCAAGAAAGGATAGTCGCGCCGCAAGTGGTCGACCGCCGGACCCTCGATGGGAACGGGCCGGGCGCCGCCTTGCGTGACACGCCTCAGCGAGTCGGACTCGCTGATGGCGTTGTCGAACATCGCATCGACGGTGCCGTTCAACACCCTCGTCGCCGCATCCTGAAACGAAATCGTTTCAACGTGCACGCTCGTCGAGTCGAGGCCGAACGCGCGCAGAATCAGATTGGCCGTGAGCGCGGTGCCGCTGCCGAGCGGGCCCACGGCGACGCGGCGCCCGCGCAGGTCCGCCGGCGACTCGATCGGCGCGTCCGCCCGCGCCACCAGCGAAATCGGGGTGAGCTGGAGCACGGCCACTCCGCGGAGCCGATCGAACGGCATGGGGTTGCCCTCGAGCTGGCCGCTGAACGCGATGTAGGCCACGTCGGCGAACGTGAACCCGAGATCGGCATCACCGCGCTGAACGGCTTCGATATTCGAGACGGCGCCGGAGCTCGCGATCGTCTTGATTTCGACGTTCGGCATCAGCGCGCCGAGCGCGCCGGCGACCTGTTCGCCCAGGGGGAAGAAGCCGCCGCCGCGCGGGCCGGTCACGAGCCGGATGACAATGCGCGGAGGCTGTCCGCTCGCGGCGGGGCGATCGCAGGACGAAGTGGCCAAAGCCATCGCCACGACAACGACCGCGATCACAATCGAGCGTCGCTTATTCGGTGGACGTCGACACACGTATCACACCAACGCCTTTTTCGATCGAAATGCTGGTGCCGTACGGCTTCGAAATTCTCTGAAGTCGCTGCAGAATTCGCTGCGCGACTTCTGCCGACGCCGCACGCGGTATGCCTTTCTCGGATAACGGCGCGGAGTAGCCCAAATCGATTGGATGCAAGCGTACAGAAGCGAGACGTCCGCCCTGGTATTGGCATTCGGCGACGACCGACTCCATGTTGTCCTGGCCGAGGCGCGTCTGCGAGGGGTCGGCCCATGCCTCCCAGTTCAGCTCGGCGTCGGTCTTTTCCGTCGTGAACGGATTGAGAGCCTGCCGGGTATAGCGTTCGAGCCCGACGGTTCCTTGATTGAGCTGATACACAAACTGCGCGAGGCCGTAGAAGATCGGCTTGCCCTTGTAGATTTCGATGCTCCGTAGAGCATGGATTCCGGTGCCGACGAACATGTCGGCGCCGTTGTCGATCGCCTTGTGCGCCAGCTCAACCAGAAAATCCGCGGGGTATTCCGACAGGAACGGCATCACCAGCGATGTGGTGTCCTCGTGTGTGTGAATGGCAGCGATCAAGAAGCTCGACTGCTCCTTGCCGTTGCGGATGCTCCTGAGGATCTCGCGCAGATCCTCGCCGTTCATCGCGTAGCTGAGGCCGGCGGGCGGCGTTCCGGCTTTGAACCAGGTGCCAAACAGGTTCAGGCGATCGTGCGGTTCGTTCGCCGGCAGCGGCGGAACCGCGTTGGGCACCTCGCCTCGATGCGCGTAGGCATCGTCGCGGATCTTCCGCAGCGTCTCGAGCTCCTCCTGGCTCACGACGTTGTATTTCGTCAACCGAAGCGCGTTCACGCCGGGTGCGCCGCCGGTATCGCCAAAACGATACGTAGCGGCCTCAGAGCCGCCGCCCGCGCCGGCACTCGTCGAGCTCATGCTGACGAGCGCCACCCGTCCTTTCGGCGACTCAACAAAGCGCGCGGCGCGCGCCTCCTCGAGATCCTTTCCAGAGCCCGCATGCACCACGCCGGCCTGGTCGAGGAGGCGATTGGTCGAAAACATCACTTGAGGACCGGCGTCTGTCGTGTGATTGTTGGCGCGGCTGACGATCCGGAAGCCCATCGCTTTGACGTCGGCCGCCACTTCCTTCGGACCGGTGTGATCGGTGAAGTGACCCTGGTATGTCTGCATGTCGACCAGGTTTGATTCCATGTTGGCAAACCCGATGTCGCTTTGCTGGATGATTTTCAGCAAAGCCTGGACCGACGGGTCTGAGAGCTGCGACACCGTATGCATTTCGATCAGATCGCCTGCGGCCGCAACCGCGAACGGCACGCTGATCTTCATTGCGAGCTCGCGTTCCGGGCTGAGCGCCGGCGCCTGGGGACGCGACTGTGCAAGCGGAGATCGGGGGACAAGCGCGAACCCCGCCACGAGCGCCGCTGTGAACACACCATGCTTCTTCATAAATCCTCTCACCGCGCCGTCAGCTTCACCGGCTGTACCATGGCGCCGTTGCCCGCCGAATCCCATGCGGCGAAACGCACCCATTTCTTTCCCGCGGCATTGAAAGGAATCTCGAAATGGTGACTGCCCATCGCCGGTAGATCGGTCGTCGAAATCACCTGCCGTTCCGACTTCGACCCATCGCCCCAGATCACCTCGACGAAGTTGAGCGGGAACGTCCACTCCACATCCGCGACGATCGTGCGCTGGCCGCCCGCCCCTCTCACGGCGTAGGCCGGGATCAACACTTCACCCGAGGTGACGAACGAATCGCCGCGCATCAGCGCTTGAATGACCGGGCTCGGATCCTCCGCCCGCGGGAGCGCCGCGAGCTTCACATACGTGACGGGCGAGCTCGAATAAATCTCGTCGCCCGGCTGCTGGTGGCGTACCTCGGAGATGGCCAGGATGTACTTCGGCGGTACGGGCTTGTCAGCCACCCAGTTGTTCATGTCGTCGAACAGCGGCTGGCAGCGGTACTCGCAGAGCCGCACTTCCGATCGATCGAGCCCCATGCCCCATCGGAAGCCGACGCCCTGATAGTGCGGGTCGCTGAAGAACGGCAGGTCCTTGATCGAATCGGGATAGCCGGTCGATCCTTTCGTGCGCGGGTGCGGCATGCTGATGAGCACATCCTCGAGCCGCGCCATTTCCATGAGATCGTCGGCGCTCTTGATGCGATACACCTTGCCGTACTTCGGGTCGTGGTCAACGAGCGGCTGGCCGGCCGCGCGGCCTTCGGTCCAGTACACGGGGTGGGAGAACAGCAGATCCGTGTGGCCGCCAAGCGGGCTGCCGTAGTACTCCTGATCGGGCATCACCAGAAAATTGGTATCGGAGTGCCTGCGGGCGCCCTCGATCGAGTTGTATCTGATCTGCAGCGCATTTTCACCTCGGCCTCGCCCACCGCCGCCCGCCGCGCCGTTCGCCCCCGGTCCCGCACCGCGCCCACCTGCCGCACCGCGCCCGGCGCCGGCGGCCGCGGCGGCTGTCCCGGCTGCCGGCGCCGGCTCGTTATTCCTCGCGGTCACCGGCCGCCCGCCTGGATACACCGCGCCTTCCGGCGCATTTTCCGATCCGCCCACCGAATCGATCTGGCTGACGATGTTGATGCCGAGCGCCTTGAGCGCCACCAGATCGGGAATATCGGCGTCGAGGCTGCCCGCCGCACCAAGGCGTTGTCCGAGGTCCATGTGATAGTGGTGATTCATCACCTGGTAGCCGCCGATCGCCTTGTAATGATCGCCGTGCGTGAACGCGAGCGCCGATTCGTAGCTCGCCTGCGCCGAATCGGCCGTCG
Source organism: Vicinamibacterales bacterium (assembly GCA_035937795.1). Taxonomy (GTDB): domain Bacteria; phylum Acidobacteriota; class Vicinamibacteria; order Vicinamibacterales; family JAMQPK01; genus JAMQPK01. The sequence continues at coordinate 4,752 of DASZHO010000181.1, forward strand.
GGTAAAGAAACACCGTCATATGCTGCAGGCTTCCCGGCCGCGCGCTGTAGAGCGAGAAATTCGCCTGCCCTTCCGATTCGTCTTCGTGGTCGGCCTGCCGGATGCCAAACGCAAACGACGCGTCGCTGTCTTTCCTGTACCAGTTGTAGCCAAGATTGATCGCAACCTCGCGCGCCCAGAAGAAGGTATGCGGCGGTGGAAACGCAACAATGGAGCCGGCGGCGCCGCGCTCGGCGATGACCAGCCGGCCGGTTGTCTTGAGCACCATTTCATCGTCATTCTTCGCGCCGCCGAAGCGATAGTCCTGCCAGTTGTTGGCGGTGTCGCGCCATACGACCCGCGCTCCGTTTCCCGTGCTGAGCCCTTTGAGTCCCGCGTGGTACTTGTAGGCGACCCACGGCTCGTTCGTGCTGGCGAGAATTTCCTGCTGGATCAGGTCGGTGCCCTTGAACACCGAGTACTGCAGGCGGCCGGCGAACACGCCGAGCTGGACGCCGGGAAACGAAATCTCCAAGCGCGCTCCGTCCGTCTTCACCGCACACGCCGTGGCGCGATACTCCGCCGACGCCCGTTTGATCTCATCGGGCTTGCGCGGCAGTCCCGGCTGATTCGCCACGCCCTCGGCAGGCGGCGGATTCCCAGCCCGGCCGGCAGGAGGGCTCAGATCGAGCGGCGCATCCCAGAACGGATCCCATCGATATTTGTCGACGATCTCGGGGGTCAGCTCGACCCCGAGCCCGCGCAGCGGCGCGATCTGCTGATTGCTCATCCGGCGCAAACCGGTGACGACGCGAAAATCGGGCGTCACGCCGGTGGCCAGTGTCGCCCACTGGCCGGCGCCTTTTCGAATCGCCAGCTCCTCTATCGTCGGCGTTCCCGAGACGATTCCGAACCGAAGGCGCAGCGCCTGGTTGCGATCGCCGTCCCAGGTGATCGTCAAACTGCCGTTGGCGGCCGACGCCGACAGTCCCGCCGCCGGCTTGTATGCGCTGAGGTCGCACGTCATGGGATCGGCGTAGAGCGTCGAGCAGGCACACAGACAAATCAGAGCCGCGCAAATCAGAGCCGCGCAAATCAGAGCCGCGCCTGTCATCTTCATCTTCGGTCCTCTTGGATTGAACGCTCGAGAAAGCGGTTGACGATCGCCATGAAGCCCACGGCGTCTTCTGAATCGGGGTAATGGCCGAGGCCAGGCATGGTCACGATCTCGCAGTTCGGCAGCGTTTGTTTCAACCGCCGCTCGGTCTCAGCCGGCACTATCGCGCTGGCGCCGCCAAGAATGTAGAGTGCCGGAGCCGTGATGCGGCTCACGGCCTGCCACAGCTCGGTCGCGACGAAGCCTTTCACCAGGCTCGGATCGCGCTTCCAGACAAGCCGCCCGTCCGCGCGGCGCTTCACCCCGTAATGCGCGTAGGTTCGAAGCAGCGGCTCTGGGGTGCGCGCATTCTGCTTGACGAGCTGGGCCACCAGCTCGTCCTCGGACGCCCAGCCATCGGCTTCTTCCTGCACGCGCCTCGCGAATCCGGACGCAATTTCCTGCGGCCGCTCCGGTCCGACGTCCTCCACGATGACGCGCTCGACCAGATCCGGATGCAAGCCGGCAAATACCTGCACCACCCTGCCGCCGGTCGAATTGCCCAGAAGGGTGAGGCGCCGCAGCTGAAGCTGGCCGACGAGGCCCTCGAGGTCTTTCACATGGTCTTCGACCAGATAGGCGCCCTCGGGGCTCCACGCCGAATCGCCGTGACCGCGCATGTCGATCGCTATCACGCGATAGTCGCGAGCCAGGCCGGCGGCGATGTGGTCGAAGGTGTGGGCATGGCGCGCGATCCCGTGCACCATGACGAGCGGCGGCTTCCCCGCCGCGCCCCACTCCAGATAGTGCAGGCGCAAACCATTGACGGTCACGAATCGATCTTGAGGCTGCGGCCGCGACGTCACTGGACCAGCCGGCTGCTGCGCGCGGGGAACCAGGGGCAGCACGACGGCCGAGGGGTGCGCGGCGTCGTGGTACAGGACGTTCCGCGCAATCTGCATCCGATGGTGCTGCCCCAGCGGCTCTCCGGTGTTCGGGTTCACATCGAAGCGCGGAAAATTGCTGCTCGAGATATCGACCCGAATGCGATGGTCCTTCTTGAACACGTTGGCGGTGGGGAACGGGTTGATTTCGAATTCGTAGACCTGGCCCGCCTTCAACATCTCCGCATTGGCCGGCGAGTTGCGATACCGCGCACGGACGATCCCGTCGGTTAGATTCATTTCGAAGCCCGAAGGATAGTCAGGCGTCACCGGATACACGTCGACGAGCTTCGCGGTGAAGTCCGTGTCGGGCGCGTTGGAGCCGGCAAAGAGGCTCACGGTAACCGGGCCGACGACCTCGGTATCCTGGGCGAGCGGCGCCGTCTGGAACACCTTCACGTCGGGACGCGCTTTCAGAGCGGGATACGGCGGCTTCGATCCGAAGAAGCGCGGAGCCTCGCGCTGATCGAACGCACCGGCAGGCGACAGATCGGCCGTCCCCGAAAATGATCCGCCGACGGTGGGCACCGGATTTTTCGGATCGTAGCTGTAAACCGTCGGCGCATCGGCCGCCGCCGGCGGCGCGACCGTGAGCGAGCCGTCGCCGTGGAAGTAGTACTTCGTATATGTCGTGTCCGGCAGGGGCCACGCGGACGACGTCCTCCAGTAGCCGCCGTGAAACAGCCGGCCGTTCACGTCCTTGTGGCCGTCCGCGGTTCCCATCACGAACAGCCGCACTGCCGGCTCGCGATCGGCCCCGGTGTCGCGTCCTTTCAAGAAACGATCGAACCACCGCAGATGAAAGTCCCCGTCGAAATCGGCGATCGCCGCTTCGGGTCCGAACTCCACGTCCCCGGCGTTCGATCGCGTGTTGCCGCCGTGGACCCACGGCCCGATGATCAGCTGGACGGGCGACTTCTTGATTTTCGAGAGGTTCTGAAAGTTCAGGATCGACCCGCTCGTATACGAGTCGTACCAGCCGGTGAGGTGAAGCATCGGAATGTCCGACGTCTGCTCGTAGTACAGCGACCAGTTGCGATCCGGCTGCTTCCAGTAGTCGTCGTAATCGGCGTGCGTCATGATTTCGAAGTAGTAGTCTTCGAAACTGGGCGCCGCCGCCAGCGGCGTCTCGCCCCTCGCGCCCGCCATTCTCCCGATCCACGGCGCGGCGCTCTCGGGCTTCGCCAGCTGCCCGAACGCCCACGTCGTCTGTTGCGCGAGCTCGAACGCGCCGTGATTCCGGACCTTGTACAGCCATCCGTTGTAGAGCCCGCCGCAGTTCAACACGACCGTCCTGAGGTGCGGCGGATGCAGAATCGCCGCCCCCGCTTCGGCGTGCGCGGCGTAGGACGTTCCCCACATGGCCACCTGGCCATCCGTGTAGGGCTGCGTGGCCAGCCACTCGATGGTGTCGTACCCATCCTGGCCGTAGCCGATGTACTTGCTCTGCACTCCCTCGGAGTGATGGGCGCCGCGCTCGTCCTGCAGCGCCACGACATAGCCATGGCTTGCGAAGTAGCGTGCCTGCGCCACGACGGCCGCCGCGTCCTTGTTGTAAGGAGTTCGCTGCAGCAGAACCGGCAGCTTGTCCGCCGCCGGCACGCCGGCGCGGGCAGGGCGATAAATATCGGTGGCCAGCCTCACGCCGTCGCGCATCGGAACCATCACGTTGGCGGCGAACAGCACGACACCCGATTGGGCGGCCACCGCGGCCGCCGGCTGCTGCGCCGCAAGGACGTGGACGGCGGCCGGCTCGCGGCCGCCAATCAGGGCCGCGGCGGCGGCCAGCGCGAGAACGATGGCGGCGCTCTTCAACTTCATTCCTTCATTCCTTCATGACGTGGTTTCCCCTTACTTTACTTCCGCGAGCGCCGCCTGCGCTTCTCCAAGACCCTGTTTTGCGGGTACGGAGGAGCGATCGAGTGTGAGCGCGATTGAAAAATTCGCAGCCGCCGCGGCCGGGTTGGCCGCCTGCAGGTAGAAGACGCCAAGATTGACGTATGTAGCCGGGTCGCGCGGGTTGGCGGCCGCGGCCGCATTGAATGCCGCGAGCGCACAATCGCGCAGGCCCGCGTTGGCACATGCCACGCCGAGCAGGTTCTGGGTATGCGAATCCTGCGGGTTCCGGGCCGCAACCGATCGCACCTCGTCGATGGCCTGCTCTGCGTGCCCCTGCAGGACGAGCTTGGTCGCCTGGTAGTACGACGACTTGTCGCGTAACGGAAATCGCGAAGCGAGCGCATCGGCCACCGGCGCGAGCCGGCCGGCGTCACCCGCATCCGCAAACACCGAGGCGAGCTGCTCGGCTGCATCCGGATCGTCCGGCGCCAGCCGCATCGCTTCCTTCGCCTCGGCCGCCGCCGTCTCGGTCTCGCCGGCCGCGGCAAGCAACCTCGAAAGCTCGATGCGCACCTTCGCGTTGTCTGGTTCGGCGCGCGCGATGGATTCCAACAACGCGCGCGCCTTGTCTTGACGACTCGCGCCGGCGGCGGCGTCGGACAATCCCGCGAGCGCCTCGGGGTTGCGGCTGTTCAACCGTATCGCCCGCTCGAACCGGTCGTACGCCACAACGTAGGCGTCCGCTTTCAGTTCCATCGCGCCGGCCACCGTCCAGCTCACATCGGTGGCCTGATGCAGGGCTGCCAGCGCGACAGGACCAAGCGTCTGCGGATCGGCGAGCTGGCGAATCGCCGCCGCGTTATCCGTTATTGCGCGGCCGTAAATGGCCAGCGGGGCCGAGAACTCGAGCGCCATGCGGTCGTCATGTTGAATGGGTGCTTCGTCGCTGTATCGCTGCAGCTGGGCCGGGCCGCCCGCCAGCAGCGAGAGCAGCGCGAACGGCGCGGCGCGATCGTCGACCCCGACTTCCCTCAGGAGCTCGGGCGCGCGGCCCTGCCTCCAGTGGCGCTCGATGGAGCCGAGATCGATCGCCCCTCCATTGGAGCCAATCAGCAGCAGATCGCCATCGCCGACGAGCCACATCGTCGATTCCGGAAACACCGATGTGAACGTCCGCACAATCGATTGCAAGTCCCCTGCGCGCATGTCGTACGTGTGCGCCCACTGGCAGACCAGCCCGTCCGGTTTCAGGCAGGAGCGCGCTTCCTGGAAGAATTCACGCGTGAAGAGCGCCGCAATGCCGGCCATCCATGGATTCGACGGCTCGGAGACGATCACGTCGTATCGCTGCTTCGTCAACCGCAGATGCGAACGGCCGTCGCCGACGATCAGCCGAACGCCGGGCCTGCCCAGCACCCCGCCGTTTTCGCGGTCGAAGAACGTTGAGGCTGTCACCACTTCCGGTGAGACCTCGACGAGGTCGGCGCGCCGGACGGTGCCCGTTGCCAGCGCCGAGCCGGCGGTGACCCCGCTTCCGAGCCCGATCACGCAGACATCCCGTGGATTCGGGTGCAGCAGCACCGGGAGGAGGCCGAGCAGCCGCTGGGTGAGCATGTCGCCCATGTTCGACGCGTCGACTTTCCCATCGATCACCAGCGAGCGCATCCCGGCCAGTTCGCGCACGCTGACGGTCGCGGCCGCGCCGTCCTTATAGGAAAGGAGCCGCCACGTTCGAAGCTCTGTTTCGAGATCCGCCGGGCGGAGGTACGGAGCGTACTTGTAAGCGCCGCTCGCGAGCAGGCTCAGATCCCACGGAGGCAGCAGCAGCACAGCCGCGCAGCCGAGCGCGAACGCCGCGGCCGCCGCAAGACGCCCCCGCGCAGGCCGTTCGAACCGCCCCGCGATTACCCAGACGGCGAGAGCGGCGCCGAGACCCAGCGATGCGGTCATACGGAACGTGGCGCGCAATCCGAAGGACGGCAGCAGCACGAAACCCGCGACCAGAGCCCCCGCAATCGCCCCGAGCGTGTTCGATGCGTAGACGCGAGCCAGGTCACGGCCGATCGTCGGCCGCGCGACCCCCGCGGTGGCCAGCGCCAGCGGAAACGCGGCGCCGAGCGCGCAGGCAATCGGTAACAGCAACGCGAAGATGACGAGCGCCTGCCGGACGATGATGCGGCCGAACGCGGCATCGGGGTTGGCTACTTCGGCCGCGACCAGCAGCGGCAGCCGCGACGCCACAAACCAGCCGGCGGCCGATGCGGCGACGCTGGTGACCATCAACATCGCCCCGAGCCACAGCGCGGGTTGCGGCGAACGCCGCGCGACCCGCGCGCCGGCGGCTGAGCCGAGGGCGATGCCGATGATGAACGAGGCGACGACGATCGTAAACGCGTAGGTCGTCGGGCCGACGACCATCACGAGGAGGCGTGTCCACGCGATTTCGTACACGAGCGCCACGAAGCCACAGATCGCAGTCGCCGCGCACGCCACCACGGGGCGCCGCCGGGGTGTGAAACCGAGATCCGGAGCCTTTTTCGCGTGGCCGCGTCGAACACGGCTTCCGCTCTCGTTTTTGCCGCGCGCGAGCGGCTCCGCCGCCGGGGGAGCCGCGCGCGCGAGCAGCACCGCGCCGAGCGCGGCGCTGACGTTCAACGCGGCGCCAATCCAGGTCGTGGCGCGCACGCCAACGGCCGGAATCAGCCAGAGCCCGGCAGCCAGCGCGCCAACCGCCGCTCCAGCGGTGTTGGCGGCGTACAACGCGCCCGCGTCCGCGGCTCCCCCGGAGTCTGGCGATGGCCGCTCGGATTTTCGACGCAATGCCGCGGCCGCGCCGCTAAACCACGAGGCAGCGATCGGAAACGTCGCGCCCATCGCCATGGTGGGAACCCCGAGCGCGGCGATGGACAGCATCACGCGGACGACGCCGAACCGCATCGGCGCCTGGCCGTCCTGATAGGCCCACGTCAGCACCGGCGTGAACGCCGCCAGCAGGAGCGGCAGGAAAATCGCGGAAGCCGCGATGACCAGCTCCAGCGTCGCATATAGGCGAAGACGCAGCGCGCCTGCAACGTCAGACGCGGCCGCCGCAACGTCAGACGCGGCCGCAAGATGGGTCTCGAGCCGGCCACCCAGCCACGAACCGGCCGCCAACCCGCCCATGAACGCCGCAAGGACGGTGCTGGCTGCCGCCACGGTGTGCCCCATGACGAGCGTCAAGAGGCGCGTCCAGGTGATTTCGTACACGAGCGCGGCTGCGCCCGATGCGGCGTAAAGAATGACGAACGCCTGGCGCCTCGAAGCCATGCGGAACGATCTTATGTGTTTTGGGAAAGGAAAAGCGGTGGCGCGCGCCGGAAATCGCACGCGCCACCGCGAGCCTTCGAGGTCACCGCCTCAGAACGTATAGGCTGCCCCTATACGCGCCACGCGCGCCGAGGTAACGCCTGTCGCGTAGCCGAACTGTGAGCCGGTGAGATAGGTCGCCGACGTAATGCCGGCGCTGTTCAACGCGTTGAACACCTCGAACGTGAACTGCACTTTGCGGCTCCCACCCAGCCCCACAATCTTGTCAACTCTCAAGGCCAGAATCTGCACGGCCGGTGAATGGAATTCGCCGAACGGTCCCATCCTTAGCGTCACGCTGCCCTGGCGAAGCACGGAGGACGGCGCCGTGAACACCTCGGTGCGTTGCCCAGGCGCTCCCGACTGCCCTCGATACGATCCTGTGACGTTCAGTCCCAGTGGGAGCGAGTATGTGCCGTTCGCGCGGCCTTCCCAGTACCGGGTGTTGTCAACGGGAAAACGATCGTCATTAGGGCTCTGCGGCGTTGCGGCCGTTGCCGTCGTCCCCGTCGCAATCCACTGGTGGTTCTTGGTTGTCCAGAACGAGGCCGATCCCGTCCACCTCTTCGAGTACCGCTTGGTCACGGCCACTTCGACGCTCTGGAAGGTATCGGGCCTGTTGTCAGCCGCGTTCACCGCTTGCAGGACGTTGAACGCCGCGCCCACTTCGGAAGCCGGGTAGGTATAGATCGTCACCGGCGCACCGGTCTGCGCGTCGATGAAAGGCGTCGCGGGCGACGCGGGAATCCACGTGTTGTACGGCCGCTGGTACTGATAGTTCGTGACCCACGTGTTCCTGACCTCATGATAGACGAAGCCTGCGCTCACCGCGACGTTGGGTATCAGCTCGCGCTCGATCCTCACGGTGTACTCGCGAGTCCTGTTCTGCTTGAGATTGGGGTTGATCACCGAGTTGATCCCGCCGGTCGCGCTGAGCGGCGTCAGCGACGGCAGGCTCGCCAGAAAGTCTGGCGTCACGTCGCAACTCGAGTTGTTATAGGTGTCGTTCTTGAACGCCGTCGCGACACACGGGCCCAACCACGAGTACGTCTGCGTGGCTTGAGCATTCGGATTGAAGTTGTTGGCGAAGAGGTCTCCCATTGTGTCGCCGAAAATTCCGAACGACGCCTTCACAACCGTCTTGCCGTTACCCATGACGTCCCACGCCGCGCCAAATCGCGGGACCGTATCTCTCCATGTGAGAACACTCTGTCCCTGGTAGCTTTTCGCAGGAAAGATGGCGCTGAACTGGCCCGCCTCTTTCGACTGGGTGGGATAGAAACTATGATAGCGCTCCCAGCGCACCCCCAGATTCAGCGTGAGGCGCCCGATCCCGTAAGTGTCGGTCAGGTACGCGGCCTGGCTGAACAGGTGATTGGTCGAGGAAGCAAATGGAAAATTGTAGACGACGATCTGCTGAGGCACGCCTCGATTGAATTGCAGCTGGTAGTCACCCGCCACCTTGTCGTGCAGCACGCGCGTGCCGGCGATCTCCCAGTCGTCGGTCGTGCCGAATTTCAACTGGTGCAATCCGCCGAGGTGCGACTGGCTCGGTATAAAACTAACAGAGCCTTTGAGCTCATAGCGATTCTGCGGTCGGTCCTGGGAGGACGGGTTCACTCCGAAGTTCAGATTGTTGCTCAATTCTTTGCTACTGGCATTTCCGGGTACGTCGGTGCCATTCGGATACCCGGTCACGTTGAATGCGGGCTGTGCGATGTAGTTCACATGGTAGCCGCCATGGCCGGCCATCACGTCGACCAGGAACTTGCTGTTCGGCGCGCTCTGCATCTCGCCCTTCCAGACACTGCCGGGCTGCCGCTGGTAATTCGATGACGGCAGCGGCGTCAGGGTATTCCCGCCGTTATTGGACAGATGCTTGATCGCATACATATCGACGCCGATCAACTTCGTCGTGCGGCTCAACTGGTAGGAGACCTTGGTGCTGAGTGAGGGCTTGAGATCGGTGTGAGTGGTCGCCGGCGTTGTGCCTCCGCACGAGGCCAACCAACAGCCGTCGGCGTTAGGAGCGCCGACGAAGCCGAGCGATCCCTGCGTTACGGCCTGAACGCTGTACGCGCCGTAGAACCACAGCTTGTCGCGAATGAGGCGCCCGCCAAGGTCGAACAGATCGTCATAGTAGCCCGGGTCGACGATCGGATTGGTGGTGGTAATTCCCTGGGCGGACAGCGCCGGCGTGATGTTGTTGCCCTGCCATTTTGGATTCTCGTAATTGCCCCGGGCGCTGCCGTGGAACGTGTTGCTGCCGGACTTCAGCACGGCTACCTGCGCAACGCCAGGAAAGGCGATCTCGGCGTTGTTGCCGCTGGTCCTGAACTGCACTTCCTCGAGGGAGAACGAATTGAGGTACACGGCAGTGTCCGCCGCGTGATCGGTCGTCGTATTGATTCCTTCCACATCGAGCGTCGGCTGGAGCACGACCCCGTAGGTGATGATGGCCGAGCGGGCCGCCAGGTTGCTGTCGCCGACATCCGGGGTGGTCTGGATGCTGACGCCCGCGGCCAGCGGAAGCATTTCCTGCATCGTCCCGCCCATCGGGATGCTCTGAAGCTGGTCCTGCATCAGCGTGGTCTGGCCGGTCGTGTTCACCGTATCGACAACCGGACTCAGCCCCGAAACCTGCACTGTTTCTTCCAATCCTCCGACCTTCATCACGACGTCAATTCTTCCGGCGGAGCCGGTTGTGAGATGCACATCGGTGCGAGCCGAGGTTTGGAATCCCGTCAGCTCGAATGTGGCGCTGTAGACACCCGGAGGCAGTTCGAGGAGACGGTATTCGCCCTGTTCGGCGGTGACCGTGGACACTTGGGCCACCTGCAGCGCGGGACTCTTGAGGGTGACGGTGACACCAGGCATGGCGCCGCCCGATTCGTCGGTCACTTTGCCGACGAGGCTTGCCGATTGCGCCGATTGTGCCCAGAGGGCGCCCGGAGCCAGTCCGAGCGCAAGTACGGCCGCCGCCGACAGTGAAACCAACGAACGAACGCGATACATATGCGCTCTCCTTCCAGAGTAAAGATCAGGCTGGTGGACACGAACGTCCAGCAAAAGACGATCCGCTCGCCTTCCCGGGTGTTCTGACTGCCGGCGCGACCGGCTTTCCTGGTGAATTTCGCGAAGTATACGCGCAAGGACAGCATTCACGCTGTCGCGATGGGTCCGACGCGCCCCATCCTTCCGCGGACTTGGATTGCGCTATTCGGTTTTCTGGATCTCCCTCGGGAATTTCTCCACCAGCACGATCTAAAAGGTAAACGACGTTCCGATGCGCGCGACTCGTCCGGACGTGATGCCGGTCGCGTTGCCGAACTGCGACCCGGTGAGACGATTGATCGACGTGATGCCGCTGCTGTTGAACGCGTTGAAGACCTGGAAATTGAATTCGAGCGCCCGGCCGACACCCATCGGAACCCTTTTCGCTGCCTTGATCGCGACGATCTGCACCGTCGGGCCGTGATATTCGCCGTATGGGCCCATGCGAAGGGTGACGTTGCCTTGGCGCAGCACACTCGACGGCGCACTGAACGTCTGCGTCCGCTGCTCCTGGTCGCCGGATTGCGCCCGATACGACGATGACACCGAGACATCAAAGGGAAGGTTGTAGGTCACGTTGCCGCGTGCTTCCCACGTCCACGTGTTGTTGATCGCGAAGAGATCGTCGTTGGGACTCTCCGGGTTGTCCGCAATCCCCGAGGTTCCGAGCCACACATGATTCTTGGTCGTCCAGAAAGACATCGCCCCGGTCCATCTGTCCGAGTAGCGCTTGGTTGCCGCCACCTCGATGCTGTGGTACGTATCCGAGCGGCCGGGCAGGGCGTTCACCGCTTTGAGAAAATTGAATGACGATCCTACCTCTGAG
>DASZHO010000182.1:0-8171 GCA_035937795.1 Vicinamibacterales bacterium
CTGACGCAAGACCCAGTAGTCCGAACTTTCAAGTTTTCAATCTTCACCGATTGTGCTATCCAGGACACTCACTTTGAGCGAACCATGAACAAGCAGGAGCTCCTGGCCCGGCGCGACTACTTCAACCTGGTACATGGCGTCACCGTGCGCGCCATAGCTGCTTTTGGTGACGACGAGCTCGACTTTCGACCGAAGGCTGGCATGCGAACACCTCGGGAGCTCATGTTTCATGTGTATACGCAAGAGAGAACGTTGGCCGAGGCTGTGCGACAGGGAGAGTTCACGTTGGAGATGGCGAATCGCTCGAATCCCGAGGACCCGTCAGCGGCAGCAGCGCTTGGCGCGCTGCTCACTGTGAGCGATCTACGTGCGTACGCTCACGCGTGCCACGACGATGCAGAACGCCACTTCAGAAGCATGTCCGAGGAGGAAGTCGCGCGCCCGATAGGCTCGCCGTTCGGCACCTTTCCGGCATGGCAATACTTCCTCTTCGCTTACGACGAACACTGGCATCATCGCGGGCAGCTCTATTCCTATCTCCGGTTGCTCGGGAAGGAGCCACCGATGTTGTACGACTATCAGGCGGCTCAATCGTAGCGGGCGCTATCCGGCCCCGACAAACAGACCCCGGCGGCCACGAGGGCTGCCGCGGCTCTTGAATGATCCTCGCCTCTGAAGTCGCGGGCGCGGCCCGTCGATAGTACGGCCGATAGCACCAACAATCGGCATGAACAACCAGCAACGCCTCGTGTTTCCCGGACGGTTTCGCTTCGCCCTGCGCGACGACGCCGCGGCGGAGGCGACCACGCTCGATCTGCCCGCACGGCGCATGTGGCCGGCGGCTCTTATCGTCGGGGCGATGTTTGCGGTGTTCGCGAGCGTTGAATGGACCACGCTGGCGGGGCTGTCCGGGCAGCGCGTGCGCGGTGTGACCGACCTGATGATGTTTCTCTTCCAAACATTCTGGATTGTGGGCTGGTCTGTCGGCGTGGTGATACTCGGGGCGATGACGATTCTCCTCTTCTCGTACGGCGAATCCGCGCGGCTGCAGAACGGGAAGCTCGTCTACGTGCCGCACCTGGGCCCGCTGAAAATCATCCTCGACTACGACCTCGCGCGCGTGCGGAACGTCCGGCTGGAAAACGCCGGCGGCGACGACAACGTACGGATTTGCTTCGATTACGACCAGGGCAGCAACACCCTCGGCAATGCGATGCCCCGCGCGGAGGCGGAGTCGCTGATAAAGCAGATCCACGGCGCCACAGCAGGCGTTGCCGCCACGGACGCACCGCCGGGACGCGCGATCGACATTCCGCCCGTCAAACCGGTTGCGGTCCCACCCCGGGCGCGCGAGCAGGCGCCTCCAACGCTCGCTTCACCGTCGGGCATTGCGTTGATCGCCGCCAATCTCGTCCCGCTCGCTGGCGTGCTGTTTTTTCATTGGAATCTGGCAAATGTCATGGTTCTTTTCTGGGCCGAGAGCGCCATCATCGGCTTCTACACCGTGCTGAAAATCGCCGTCATCGGGAAGCTCATGGCCCTGGCCGGCGCGCCCTTCTTCCTCGCGCATTTCGGCGGGTTCATGGCGATGCATTTCCTGTTCATTTACGGCTTCTTCGTTCGCGGGATCCATGCTGTCGGCCCCGAGCCCGACCTGCGTGTGGCGCTACTTGGGATTTTTGTTCCCCTCTGGCCTTCCCTGGCCGCACTGTTCGTCAGTCACGGCGTGTCGTTCTTCACGAATTTCCTGGGGCAGCGCGAGTACCTCGACATGACGATGACGGAGGTCATGACCGCACCTTACAATCGAATCATCGTCATGCAGTTTGCAATTATTTTCGGCGGCTGGATCATCATGCTGCTGGGAAGCCCGGTAGGGGCTCTGATACTGCTGGTGCTGCTGAAGACCGCCCTGGACTTCAACGCGCACAGGAAGGAACACGCGTAACACGCCGGATCTCGGTCTCTGATTCGCGGTCAGCCCGGGGTCGTAATTATTTGTACGTCTTATGACTTGCCGAGGATCCGGCGGCCATGTCGCGGAGTGTCTGGATGCGCCGCTCGAAAAGCTTCGCCCGCTGAGCCTGCAGGCGCCGCGTGCGGTGAATCAGCAGCTTCATCTCCGCATCAATGGCGCGAATGCATTCGCGATCGGTTCGATGGGGCGCTCCGGCCGCGCCGCAATCGCCGCACACCTCGACGGGACGGGTTCCCGGGATCTTCGCGGGCGAAGGCGTTGGATATGCGTCCGGGGGGTCCAGCCGTTTTTTCATGGCCGGGTAACAGTCGCACGCAAACCGTTCGAGCGCCTGGCGATCGAAAATCACCAGCTGATCGTCCTCGAACTCCAGCACGTGGAGATTCTGCAGAGTCTTGGTGATGACGGCCAGTTCCTGCCGTTTGGCGCCGAGCGCGCCGGCAAGGAGGGCGAGGGTAAGGTCCACGCACGGACGGCCCAGGCGATCGCTGGTGATCAGCAGCCAGCGGCAATACCGCTCCTGCAGCGTGTGGAGCCGGTTGCACGCCGCAAGTTGCATCGCCGAATCGAGAAATATGCGAGAGAACCGTTCGACGAGTGCCGAGAGCGCGCCTTCGCTCGCGATTTCCCGCCTGAAGGCGGGGAGCGGCATGGATTGCGCGAAGCCATCGGTGATTTGCAGGAACGACCGCCGGAGCGCCGCGTCGCCCGTGAGGGCGGCGAATCCGAGCACGCCCTCATTGCCGACGGCCGCGATTTCGATGCGGCGGCCGTCCTCCATCTCGCTTCGAACCGAGCAGACGCCGGTACAGGGAAAATAGACCCTGGTCTCGCCGCATTGCCCGAGCTTCTCTCCGGTGGCGAGGTGGACGCTACGCAGCTCGGGCAGGATTCGACGGTAGTCCGCGGCGGGCAGCGCCGAGAGCAGCTTGTTGGCTGACTGCAAAGCCATGGGTCAGGCCAGTAGTCTGTTGAACAACCCCGTCGTCGTCTTGTAGCACTCGCACGCCGCATCTTCCAGCGCCCGACGATCGACGATGCGCACCTGGCCGCGCACGTGCGAGACAATGCCGGCCCGCTGCAGCTGGGCCAGGACCAGCGTTACGGTGGGCCGCCGCACGCCGAGCATGACCGCGAGCAGCTCATGGGTGAGCGGAAACTCGTCGCTTTCGATGCGATCGCGGGTCATCAGCAACCATCGGCAGCATCGCTCTTCAGCCGAGTGAAGGCCGTTGCACGCCACCGATTGCATGATCAACCCGACAAACGCCTGGGAGTACCGATTGACGACGTCATAGAACGGACCACGGCGGTCCATCTCCCGGTGGAAGGTGTCGACGTTCATCGCCTGCGCGCCCTCGGCCTGCACCTGAATGATGGCGTCGCCCACCGCCGTCGAATCGCCGAGCACGGCGCCGATCCCCACCAACCCCTCGCGCCCGACCATCGCGACCTCGACGACGCCACCGTCTTCCATGGTGTTGGTAATGGAACAGACGGTTCGACCGGGAAAGTAGACTTCCGAGATTCGCTCGCCGTGTTTGTGGAGCGTCTGCCTGAGCTTGAGCGGGCGAAAGCTCATCTCGGCGCTCAGCCGTTGATATTCATCCGGCGGCAGTGCGGCCAGCAGACGATTGGCAGATTGCGGCGGATGAACGCTGGTAGGAAGAGGCTCGACAACGTGAAGCGCGCACATTTAGTCCTCCTCAAAATCAAAATGACGACGGTCGATCAATAATCGGCGGGCGGACTTCACATTCTGCATGCCTTCTCGCGACACCATCGTCATCGGCGCATCCGCCGGAGGATTGGACGCATTCAGCGCCGTTATCTCCAAGCTGCCGAAACACTTGTCCCCGCCACTGTGTATCGTCGTCCATTCGTCCCCCGAAGGTCCAGGGTTATTATCGGAATTCCCGACCGGGTTGCGCCGCTTCCCGTCAGAACCGCCTCAGAGGGTGAAAATATCGTTTCTGGGCACATTTACGTCCGCGCCACCGGATTTTCCATTGACACAGGAACCGGGGAGGGTCGGTCTTACCCGCGACACGAGTGAACATCGTTTTCTGCCGGGGTCGATCAGTTGTACTCGTCGGCAACCGAACACGACGGTCGGCACGTGATCGGTACTGTCATACCGGTCATCCTCGCCCGCGGCAGACACGGGCTCACGTTGATCAATCAGCAGCGATGCCGCAAACGCAAAAAAAGTGTGCAGGTGGATTCGTTGTGCCCGCCTCCAGGCACTGTACCGGCCCGCGAAGAGCGACAATGACACGAGCTGAGGCGGCGCCCGCCGCCGGCCGTAAAGCAACGCTCAGAGGCCCGCAAACACGACACGAGCCCGCGGCAGCCGCGCGAGCGTCAGGGGATTGGATATCGTGATGGCCAAGAAACGGCACGCGGCGGCGTCCCGGCGAAACACGCCGCCGAAGGCGACGGCGCAGATTTCGGCGTTTCCCGCCGTGAAGGGCGGTCCCTCGCCGCCCTTCTCCATCGTCGGCATCGGTGCGTCCGCTGGCGGCTTCGAGGCATTTTCGCAGCTGCTCGAAGCGCTGCCGCCCGACGCGCAACTGGCGATCATCTTCGTGCAGCATCTCGCGCCGCAGCACGAGAGCGCGCTCACGGCGCTGCTCGGCACGCACTCCCGCATGCCGGTGGTCGAAGTGCTTGACGGCATGGGCCTCCACGCCAACCACATCTACGTCGTGCCGCCCAACGTGCAGATGGACCTGGCCGGCGGGCGCCTGTATCTGACGCCGCGGCCCGACGACAAGTCTCAATACACGCCCATCGATCATTTCTTTCGATCGCTGGCGCGCACGCTGAAGCAGAACGCCATTGGCGTGGTGCTCTCCGGCACGGCATCCGACGGCGCCGACGGTCTGCGCGAGATCAAGCTGGTGGGCGGCATTGCGCTGGCGCAGGATCCGGACACGGCCCGGTACGACGGAATGCCCCGCGCGGCCATCGCCACGCGCATGGTGGACCTGGTACTCGAGCCGAAAGCGATCGCCGCGAAGCTGGCAGAGATCGCGGCGCATCCGATTCTCAGTGCGGCACCCAGCGTTGCGCGGCAAGCCGCCGACCATACCGTCACCGAGGGGCAGCTCGATCGCGTATTCACGCTGCTGCTGCCGGCCGGCGGCGTGGACTTCGCGCACTACAAGTCGCCGACCATCATGCGCCGGCTGCTGCGCCGAATGGCGCTGCTGCGCATCAACGACGCCGACGCCTACCTCGACCACCTGGCGCAGACGCCCGAGGAGGTCATCAACCTGCACAACGACCTGCTGATTCACGTCACGCGGTTCTTCCGCGAGCCGGAAGCGTTCGAGGTGCTCGCGCGGGAGGTGCTCCCCGGCATTCTGTCCGCGTCGCCTGACGGCCAGGCCATCCGCTCCTGGGTCGCCGGCTGCGCCACGGGCGAGGAAGCCTACTCTCTCGCCATCCTGCTGCATGAGCAGTTTGCGGAGCGGCTTGGCGAGACGCGCATCCAGATCTTCGCCACCGATGTGAGCGACCCGTCGATCGAGTTTGCGCGTCACGGGTTGTATCCGCTGACCATCGCCAGCGACGTGTCGGCCGAACGGCTGCGCAAGTTCTTCACCAAGACCGACGGCGGATATCGCGTGACGAAGGCGCTGCGCGACTTGTGCGTGTTCGCCCGTCAAGATCTCACGCGCGATCCGCCGTTTTCCAGGCTCGATCTCATTTGCTGCCGCAACGTGCTCATCTATATGGACAGCGATCTGCAGAAAAAACTGCTGTCGGTCTTCCATTACGCCCTCAAGCCAGGCGGAGTGCTTCTACTTGGCCATGCCGAGACGATCGGTTTCAACAACGACCTCTTCCTCCTCATGAACAAGAAGCACCGGATTTACCGCAAGAAGCCGGGCGCGATCTCCACGGCGGATTTGCCGACAGCGACACGGCGGACGATCTCCGACCTGGCCGGCAAGCGCGCGGCGGACGCCCACGCGGGATCGCGCGCGGTGGCGGCCGAGGTCAGCCGCATCATGCTCGACCGCTACGCGCCGCCGAGTGTGCTGGTGGATGAGAATTTTCACGTCGTGCACTTCAGCGGGCAGACCGGCGCCTACCTCGAGCCGTCGCCGGGCGAGCCGAGCTTCCACGTGCTGAAGCTGGCGCGCGAGGGATTGCTTCACGGACTGCGGGCCGCGTTGCAGACCGCGCAGAAAACGCGGCGGCGGGCGCGCAAGACCGGGCTGAACGTGAAGGACGGCGCCACGTGGCACGAGGTGGATGTCGACGTGAGCCCGGTGGTGCAGCAGGACCAGACGTTTTATCTCATCTCGTTTGAGACCCCTAACGCGTCAGCCAGGAAGAAGCCCCGCAAAGCGCCGCGGCGCCAGCGAGCCTCCAACCACGTGGAGCATCGCGCCGCGCGGCTCGAGGAAGAGCTGGCGGCCACGCGCGAGTACTTGCAATCGACGATTCAGGAGATCGAAGCCGCGAACGAAGAGATGCAATCGGCCAACGAGGAAATTCTGTCGAGCAACGAGGAGCTGCAGAGCACGAACGAGGAGCTCGACACGGCCAAGGAGGAGCTGCAATCGACCAACGAGGAGTTGAACACGGTCAACGACGAACTGCAGGGCCGCAACGAAGAGCTCACGCGCGCGAACGCCGATTTGATCAATCTGCTCAGCAGCGTGCACATCGCGATCGTGATCGTGTCGAACGATCTCCTCATCCGGCGCTTCACGCCCATGGCGGAAAAGACGCTGAATCTCATTCCCAGCGACGTGGGCCGTCCGTTCACCCAGATCTCACCCAATATCGAGCTGCCTGAGCTGTCAGCGATCGTCGCCAACGCGATCGAAACAGTCACGCAAGTCGAGCGCGAGGTGCAGGACAGGCAGGGACATTGGTACCTGCTGCGTATTCGTCCGTACAAAAATGCAGACAACCGCATCGACGGTGCGGTGGTGGCGTTGTTCGATATCGATGCCGCCAAACGAGCCGCGTCAAGTCAAGTACTGAGGGACTGAAGTAAGAAGGACTGAAGGAATGAAGGAGGGAAGGAGGGAAGGAGGGAAGGAGGGAAGGAAACCACTTCTCTCCTTCTTCCTTCCCTCCTTTTTACTTAACTTCTCTCCGTCTTTACTTCATCTTGTAGGTCTTATCCGGCTGCTGCTCGCGATGCGCCATGTGGCACGACGCACACTGCGCGCGGAGCGTGGTAGCGGCGGCGGCGGCCGCGGCCATGTCATGCGCGGCGGCCGCCGTGGACATGGCGTGAGCGGCTGCGACCGCGTTCTTCGCAAACCCGGAAGCATCGTCGACTTTCTTGCCTTCCCAGTACGCCTGCACGTCTTTGAACAGCGTCTCCAGGCGCGCTGAGGCAGCTGCGACATCGGTTTCGCTCGCCGAGGCGACGCTCTTCCCCAGCGCCATGTTCTGCTGGGCGACTTGCTTCATGGTTTTGCTGTAGTCTTCCTCCGACATGATTGCCGCTTGCACGGTAAGCGACGCCGTCGCCACAAGGAATGCACACGCGACCCAACCCTTCATTGCTACCTCCTTGCGCAACCTCAAGTTGCGCCCCGACCGGATTTGACTGAAGTTGCGCCCCACGGAGCGTAAATCGAGAAAATGCTTGGGAGAGCCTACCATGAATTGGCTGTTTAAAGAGGAACCGTCCAGTTACAGTTTCGAGCAGTTCTCCAAGGATGGACGGACCGTGTGGGCGGGGGTCAAGAACCCGCTCGCACAGAAGCACTTGCGCGGCGTGAAGAAGGGCGACCGCGTCTTTTACTACCATACGGGCAACGAGAAAGCGATCGTCGGTGTGGCGAAAGCCATCGGCGACGCGTATCCCGATCCCAAGGACAAAGCCCGGAAGGCCTTCGTCGTTGACATCCAACCCGAGCGGCCGCTGGCCCGGGCCGTCACGCTCGCCGAGATCAAGGCGTCCAAGGCGTTCGCCTCGTTCCCGCTGACGCGCTTGCCGCGATTATCCGTCATGCCGGTGAGTGACGCGGAATGGAAGGAGATCGAGAGGATGAGCCGGAGCTAGGGATTCGGGATTCGGGACGCGCTCACCAGCGCAGCACGCGCTTGCCGCGCCACTCCGGCCCTTCGAGAACGTACTTCCACTCAGGATTCTGTCGTTCGTCGCGCAGCGCACGACAAATCTGATCGAAGACGGGCAGATTCTCGTCCGTGC
>DASZHO010000183.1:0-15852 GCA_035937795.1 Vicinamibacterales bacterium
TCGATCCGTCTTTCTATGCATAAAGGAACGTGGTACGCCGTCGCCGCGTACGCAATCTGGGGATTCTTTCCAATCTACTGGAAGTGGCTCGAAGCCGTGCCGGCGCTTCAGGTTGTGTCGCACCGGATCGTGTGGTCGTGCGTCGTACTGATGGGCCTGGTTCTGGGATCGCGCGGCTGGATGGGATTTCGCACCGCCATTCAATCGCCGCGCACCCATGCGATTTACGCTGCCGCAGCGGTGGCGATCGCCATCAACTGGTTCGTCTACATCTGGGCGGTGAGCGCGGGCTTCATCGTGCAGACCGCACTCGGGTATTTCATCAACCCGCTCGTCAGCGTGCTGATGGGGGTCGTCATTCTGCGCGAACGGCTCAGGCCGAGGCAGTGGATCGCGATTGCGCTCGCGGCGGCAGGAGTGCTTTATCTGACGGCCTATTACGGCACGCTCCCGTGGATCGCGCTGACGCTGGCCGGGTCGTTCGGGACCTACGGACTTCTGAAGAAGACCGCGCCGCTCGGGCCGCTCCATGGCCTGACGCTGGAAACCGGAATCCTCTTCGTTCCGGCACTGGGCTGGCTGGTATTCGAAGATCACGCTGGACGCGGCGCGTTTCTGCACGCCGGCTCGCTGATGACACTGCTGATGATCGGCGCCGGTCCGGTGACCACGCTGCCGCTGTTGCTGTTTGCCGCCGCGGCCAGGCGGATTCCGCTGTCGATGATGGGGATGCTGCAGTACATCAATCCCACCATCCAGTTCCTGCTCGGCGTCTTTCTGTATAAAGAGCCGTTCAGCCGAGGCCAGCTTGCGGGGTTCGGCCTCGTGTGGGCCGCACTGTGTGTCTTCGGCGCCGAGAGCTGGGCGGCGAGCCGGCGCGGCACACCGCCGGTGGTCGTGTGATACTGTCTTCTGTCGCAACGTTACCAAGTTTCAGGAGGAAGCAATGGATCCGAAGAAGACCGCCGTCGTACTCATTGAATATCAAAACGATTTTACGTCGAAAGGTGGCACGCTCCACGACGCGGTGAAGGGCGTCATGGAAAAGACCAACATGCTGCAGAACACCGTCGAAACGGTGAAGAAGGCGCGCGAGGCCGGCTGCACGATCGTGTTCGCCCCCATCACGTTTGTCGAAGGCTACGGAGAGCTGAACCCGGAGCCGTACGGGATTCTGAAGGGCGTCGTCGACAGCAAGTCATTCCGCAAGGGCAGCTGGGGCGCCGAGATCGTCGACGTGCTCAAGCCGCAGCCCGGCGACATCGTCATCGAAGGCAAGCGCGGCCTGTGCGGCTTTGCCAGCACGAACCTCGACTTCATTCTGCGCAGCCGGGGCATCGACACCATCGCCTTGGGCGGCTTCCTCACCAACTGCTGCGTGGAATCGACGATGCGCACCGGATACGAGAAGGGCTACAACGTCATCACGCTGAAGGATTGCACCGCCTCGCTGAGCGAAGAAGAGCAGCGCGTGGCCACTGAAAAAACCTATCCGATGTTCTCGCACCCGATGAATCACGACGAATTCCTGAAAGAGCTCAGCGGTCAGAAGAGCGGCGTGGCGATGGCGGGGCGCGGATACAGCGCCTGAACGGCGTGCATTATCTGCTTTTTTACGATACGGTCGGTGACTACCTGGAGCGGCGCAAACCGTTTCGCGCCGCTCATCTCCAATACGCGCGCGAAGCAGTCGCGCGCGGCGAGCTCGTCCTCGGCGGAGCGTTTGCGGATCCGGCGGATGGCGCCGTGCTCCTGTTTCGGGGCGCGTCGCCGGCCGCCGCCGAGCGCTTCGCGACGAGCGACCCTTACGTGACCAATGGCATCGTCGCGGCCTGGCGCGTTCGCGAGTGGACCACTGTGGTGGGCGACGAAGCCGAGGCGCCGGCTGTTCCCTGACCGTTATTTGATCGCCACTCCCCACGGGCCTCTTCCCACCTTTACCTTCCCAAGCACTTTCAGACTGTCCGCGTCGAGGATCGTCACGTCGTTGGATGGACCGTTGGCCGTGTAAAGCTTCTTTCCGTCCGGTGAAATGCCGACGCCCCAGGGGCGTGCTCCTACCTTCACGGGAGCGGAGAATTGATTGGTGGCCGTGTCGAGCGAGACGAGCACCCCGCCGCGGCCTGTCGTGATGTAAATGTGTTTGCCGTCGGGCGCGACGGCAAGTCCCATCGGCTTGGCCCCTTCGCCGGGCACCTTCAGTTTTTTCGTCACGGTGTGGGTCTTCGCGTTGACCACCGAGACCGTTCCGCCATTCTCTGCGGTGCAGTACGCGCGCGAGCCATCGGGCAGGAATATGCACGCGCGCGGCCGCGCGTCCACTTTGAAGACCTTCAGCGCCTTGTTTGTGGCCGTGTCGATCGCTGTCACCTGGCCATCGCCTTCCGATGTCACATAGACAAGCTTGCCGTCGGGGCTGGTAGCGACGCCCTCGGGCTCGTCGCCGACCGGGATCGATGCAAGCTCCTTGTTCGTGGCGACGTCGATGATGGTGGCGGCGCCCGCATCCTCGTTCGACGTGTACACCCTCGTGCCGTCCGTGCTGAGCGACAGCGCTTCGGGATCCGATCCCCCGTGAAGCACTTTCACGACTTTCTTCGAGGCGATGTCGACGATGCCGATGCCGTCGGCGGATTTATCCGGCGGCGGCAGCTTGCTCTCGTCGACGCCGGGACCGGCAATCGGCGATCCGCTGAGGGCGACGAACAATTGAGTGCCGTCCGGGCTCACTCGTTCCCCGCGCGGCCGCTTGCCGAGCGGAATGGTGGCGATCACCTCGTCGGTGCCGCCGTGAATGATGCTGAGATCTCCGCCCTGCTCGTTCGTGATGTACACGTAGTACGGGGCGGGCGGCGGCGCTGGTTTCGCAGCCTCCGGGGGAGGCGTCGACTGGGCCGGTGGCTGCTGCGGCGCCGGCCCTCCACACGAGACGAGAACGATCAGCGAGGACACCGTGATAGCCGTGAGTGGCCCAGAGTCCAAAGCCCAAAGCCCAAAGCCTTTCATGATCACTCTCCTCTAGAATCCACTGGGCTTCACCCAGAAACTCGCGTCCCACGTCTGATTCGGCGCGATGTATTGCTGCTCCTTGTACAACCCCTTTTGCGAGAGGTTCATGGCGTCGGTGATTCCCGCCATCGGCTCGAAGCAGATGAAGTTCGGGGTCGCCAGAGAATTCGGTCCCGGTCCGGCGGCGCGGCCGGCCGGCGTTGCGGCGGCACGGGCGGGCGCTGCCGGCGCGTTCGGATCCACCACGGCCTGGCTGCCGAGACCCGTGTTGGTGGGGTTTGGCGAATAGATCACGAGCGACTTGAAGGTCGGCCCCAGCATGATCTCGAGTTGCTGCTGTTTGCCCTTCAGCAGCACATGCGCGCGCCCCTCCGCGTCCCGCTCGAGATCGCTGAAGACATCGTCGAGGTTGTAATCCTTGAGCTGGCCCTTCCCGTTCGGGAAGATCTTGTCGGCCGGCTCGGTTTCTCCGGTCGGCACTTTCACGCCGGAGAGCAGCCAGCGTGTCTTTGCCGGGATGGTGACCGTCCATGCGTCGCGCGGCGAGTCGGTGAGTTGATAGTAGGGATGGAACCCGATCGCCACCGGCATCGGCTCGGCCGCCATGTTGGTGATTCTGGTCTGCACCTGAAGCACGCCGTCCTGCAGCCGGTGCGTCATCTCAATCGTGTGCGCGAACGGGAATTGCTTCATCCACATCGGCTGCTTGTAGACATCCAGCTTGCTCGTGACCCAGGCCGACCTGGCATCGGCCTTTGCCTCGACCACCTGCCACTGGTCGGTCTGGCTGAGGAACCCGTGAATCGGAATGGCGCCGCGGACGTTCCCGAGCTCCATGTCGAAGTTGTACTTCTTTCCGTTGGCGTAGAACGCCTGCTGGTCGAGCCGATTCGCCCACGGCGCGAGAAACGGGATGCCGTTCAGGCCGCCGCGCGCCTTGAAATCGTCCATCGACGCATACGGCCACCGCAGCACGTTCTGGCCCTTCACCTTGAATTCGGACGTGATGTTGCCCGCCGACGGAATGATCGTCACCACCATCTGGGTTTTGGTGTCTTCGAGCTGGACGAGTTCGCCGTTGCGGCGCGCCGCGTACTGCGCAGAGGCCGGGAGCGTGGTAGCCATGACAACAAGAATCGCCAACAGGAACGATCGGTTCAACATAATTTCAACACTCCCGAAATATCGTTGTTCTACTCCGGGAGCGCGAAGCTGAACACGGTGTTCCCGGCCGCGAGCGAGATGTACTGCCTGCCGTCGATGGCATAGCTGATGGGCGACGCCGCGTGGTTGCCGCCGGTTTCGAAATGCCAGAGGTGCTTCCCGGTTTTGGCGTCCAGCGCCACGATGTTGCCCTCGCGCGTCGACGCGAACACCACGCCGCCGCCGGTGGCCATCAGGCCGTTGGTCAGCGATCCTTGATAGATTTTGAAGTCCCAGACGGTCTTTCCATCTTCCGGATTTACGGCCTTGATGCCGGCGTTTGGCGCCGGATCGTTCGGGCCACGAGCCGGAGGTCCGCCGGCTCTTCCGGCGCGTCCGATGTACTGCCGGCCGCGTTCAACCGGCGCCGGCGCGCTCACGTACTGCTGTCCGCCTTCGGCGTACTCGAGGTAGAACAAACCAGTCAGCGGGCTGTAGGAGGGCGCCTGGAAATTCGTGCCGCCTCCAAGCGTGGGATACACGAGGAAGCTGCCCTCGGCGCTCGAGTTCGATCCGGGCACCGGAAGCGGGCGGCCTTTCTCGTCAAAACCCTTGTTCCAGTTCTGATAGGCAAACGGCGTCCCTGACAGGAAGGTGCCGTTGGTGCGGTCCAGCACGTAGAAATGCGCGTTGCGATCGGCGTGCATCAGCAGCTTTCGGTTTTGACCTCGCCACACGCGATCGACCAGCATCATGTCCTGCACCGAATCCCAGTCGTGTCCGTCGTTCGGCGTGAACTGGTAGTGCCACTTGCGCTGTCCGGTGTCCGGATCGAGGGCAACCACGGAGGCGCTGAAGAGATTGTCCAGATCACCGCGCACGGATCGGTCAATCTGCGAAGCGGGATTTCCCACCGGCCAGTAGATCGTATTGAGGTCGGGATCGTAGGTCCCGGTCAGCCACGAGGCGCCGCCGCCCGTCTTCCAACTGTCGCCTTTCCAGGTGTCGTTGCCGAATTCGCCCGGCCCGGGAATGGTATTGAACTTCCAGAGAGCCTTGCCGTTTGCGGCATCGAACGCCTGTATAAACCCGCGCGTGGCGAATTCCCCGCCGGAGATACCGACGATCACTTTGTCCTTCACAACGAGGGGAGGGCTGGTGATGCTGTAGCCCTCCAGCGTGTCGGCGACCTGCGTTTCCCAGACCGGCAGCCCTGTTCTGGCATCCAGGGAAACGAGCGCCGCGTCCAGGCTACCGACGTAGAGGCGGGTACCCAGCACCGACACGCCGCGATTAAAGGGGTTGTTCTCGTACGGGTTTTTCACCTTCTGCGCCCGTGAATATCGCCAGATTTGCCGTCCCGTGCGCGCATCGAGCGCCATCACGGTGAGCGGGTCGCCGCTGCTCGTCACATACATCACGCCATCGACGACGATCGGGCTTGTTTCAAGCGTGGTGGTGCCGGGCACCGGCATCGCCCACGCGCCCTGGAGACTCTTCACGTTGGCGGAATCGATCTGCTTGAGCGGCGAGAAGTGCGTGCCGTGATAGTCGCCCCAGTACATCAACCAGTTCTGCGGCTCGGCTTTCGCGTTGCGCAGCCGTTCGACGGTCACGCCGCCGCTCGCCATCGGCTGCGCGCTCGTCTTGGTCAGATCGCGCGCCTGCTGTCCGCGGAGGTACGCCACGAGGTTGGTGACATCGGCCGGCGACAAGCGCGTCGCGTAGTCGGCGGGCATCAGCGACTTGTTTTCAACGGTGACCGACGAAACCTTCAGCTTGTCCAGCAGATACAGGCGTCCGGACGCGTCCACCATCTGGAGCGAAAACGTATCTTCGTTCCGGCGAACACCCCGGATCTCGCGGCCGTCGGCCATCTTCACGACCACCGTGGCCGGCGCCGCGCCGCCGCCGCGCCCACCACCACCGCCGCCGCCCGCGCCGCGGCCTCCCGCGGCCGGCGCCTGCGGCAACGGGTTGTTGGGATCGACGATTTTCTGGCGAAGTGCGGCAGGCGAGAGTCTTCCTGCGACCGAGAGGTCCGGTCCGGTGACTCCGCCGCGTCCGTTCACCTCGTGGCAGGTGGCACACGCCGCTCTGCCGAAAAACAGCGTCTCGCCCGCTGAGACGTCTCCTTCAACCGGCATCCGCCCACCGCCGGCCCTGCCGGCCGCGGGAGTCAGCCCCTGCAGGCTGTGAATGTAGGACACGAGCTGCCACACCTGGTTGTCGGTGAGCCCGGGAAACGGCGGCATCTGCGTACCGGGCAAGCCCGTACGAATTGTGTGAAAGAGATCGGCGTCCTCACCGCCATGCGCGAGGGTGGAAGAGTTCAGAGCCGGGCCGCGATCGCCCTGGCCTGCCGGGCCGTGGCACGACTGGCAGGTCTGGTTGTATAGCAGCTGACCCGCAGGTACCGCCGCCGGGTCGTCAGTCAGCGGGTTTCGGACGGTGTCGGAAATGTTCTGCTGGGCGAGCAGCACGCCGGCGCTCAAGGCGAGCGACGCCAGGACAAGCGGTTTCACTCGGATGGTCATAAAGGAATACTCCGGAAAGGGCGAGCCAACACTTTACGATCTTTTTGCCGTGAACGTTGTGAAAATTCTGTTATCATCCGCTTCGAAATCCTGAAAACGATTACATCGATCTGCTGGAATCAGTTCGGGCACCGGCGCGTCGCGCGCGCTTCACAAATCTGGAGAGCCGTCATGACAGCCAACCTTCCGCATCGTCCGCTGTATACCCGTCGAGATTTTGGCAAGCTGGCGTTTGCCGGCCTCGCGGTGCCCTCCTTCCTGGCCTCGCGGCTGCTCGCGGCAGCCTCCCGGATCAACGGCGTGCAAATCGGCGCCATCACCTACAGCTTCCGGTCCATCAGCGATGCAAACGCGATCATCAGAGCGATGGTGCAAATCGGACTGGGCGAAGCCGAACTGATGTCGAATCACGCCGAGGCGCTGGCGGGCGCGCCGAGCGGCCGCGCGGCGGGTCCCGGCCCGGCCCGCGGGCGCGCGATGACGCCCGAGCAGCTTGCGGCGCAGCAGACCGCCCAGGATGAGCTGCGCAAGTGGCGGCTCGCGACCTCGCCGGCGACGTTCAAAGCCGTGAGCAAGAAATTCGCCGACAACGGTATCGAGATCGCGCTGCTCTGCTACAACATGGGACGCACGATCGCCGACGATGAGATCGACTACGCGTTTCAGATGGCGAAGGCGCTCGGTGCGAAAGCCATTTCGACGACGACGCAGGTCAGCGTGTCCAAGCGCGTAGCGCCGTTTGCCGACAAGCACAAGATGATGGTGGGCTTTCATGGTCACTCGAACATCACCGACCCGGACGAATTCGCGACGCCGGACAGTTTTGCGACCGCCATGTCGTACTCGAAATTCCACGGCGTCAACCTGGACATCGGTCACTTCACGGCCGCCAACTTCGACGCCGTCGCCTACATCCAGGCGAACCACGCGCGCATTACCAACCTCCACCTCAAGGATCGGAAGAAGAATCAGGGCCCGAACGTTCCCTGGGGCCAGGGCGATACCCCGATCAAGGAAGTGCTGCTGCTCTTGAAGCAGAAAAAATGGGACATCCCCGCCAACATCGAGTACGAATATCAGGGGCAGGACACCGTCGCCGAAGTCGGCAAGTGCTACCAATTTTGTCGCGCCGCGCTGGCATAGGCTACGGTCGCGGGGCTCGCGTCAAGACCTCCGGATTGAGGAGGTCCATCCGTGCGAACTCGCCGGCTTCCGCGAACGCGATGTTCTGCAGGGCGCGCTCGGCGGTGCGGCGGTTTGCCTCGACGGTGTTACCGCCCACGTGCGGTGTGAGAATGACGTTGGCGAGCGAGCGCAGGTCGCCGCTTCCCTCCAGCGGCGCGTAAGGCTCGCGCGTGAACACGTCGAGCGCGGCGCCGCCGATCCGGCCCTCCGCCAGCGCGTCGAACAGCGCCCGCTCGTCGACGACGGACCCACGTGCCGTGTTGATCAGCCAGGTCTTCTTCCCGAGGACCGCCAGCCGCTCCCGATTCATGAACTGAGCGTTGCCGCCGCCGGCCGGGATGTGCAGGCTGACAAAGTCCACAGTCCGCACCGCCGCCGCATACTCGTTGGTCACAACGCGAAAATACTCGAGCGCCGCGGGTGGCGGCGTATTCGGCTTCGAAACACCGACGACGTGCATTCCGTACCCCAGAGATGCGATGCGCGCCACCGTACGACCGATTGCGCCGCAGCCGATGATGGCGATCGTTTTCCCTTGGAGCTCCTCGCCCGTCTCGGGTTCCCATGCGCTCTTCGCCATGCGCGCCGACGCAGGAACGAGCTTCCGCGCCGCCGCCGCGACGAGCAGCATCGTGTGTTCCGCGACCGACTGGTTGAGCACCCCCGGCGCGTTCGTGCAGACCAGGCCCGCTTCGGTCGCTCTGGCTTTGTCGATGCCATCGTGGCCGGCGCCAAAGCGCGCGATCACGCCGCCCGCCGGCAGCGCCTCGTACAGCGCTCCGGAGTAGGTCTGCAGCCCAACCACCACGTAACGGGCGTGCGCCGCTCGAACGGCCGACGCGAGATCGGCCTCGACGTCGGGTGCGCTCCTGCACTCCAGCCCGCGAGCCGACACGAAACAGTCTTCCGCCTTTCGATATTCCACAGCGGTGACGAGGACCAGCGGTTTTGAATCCGGCACAGCAGGGGAATTTAGCATTGACAGTGTCTCCAGGCGGCTCCTATTCTTCGAACCCAATTGGCCAGTTCCACGATGGTCTCGCGCGCAGCCGCCGCCGGCGACACCCACGTCCGCTACAAGGTGCTGGCGATGACCATGGCGCTGGCCGCGATCACGTATCTCGATCGCGTCACCATCTCCGTCACCCGGCCATTCATCGCACGCGATCTCGGCCTGTCTGCCACGCAGATGGGCTACGTGTTCAGCGCCTTTTATCTCGCCTACGCAATCTTCGAGATTCCTACCGGCTGGTGGGGCGACAGGGTCGGCACGCGACGGGTCCTCACGCGAATTGTCTGCTGGTGGTCCGCGTTCACCGTCCTGACCGGCACCGCCTTCAGTTATTCCTCGCTGCTGGCAATCCGATTTCTGTTTGGCGCCGGCGAAGCCGGCGCGTGGCCGAACGTGGCGCGCACCTTCTCGCGGTGGTTCCCGCGGGACGAGCGGGGCACGGCGCAGGGCATTTTTTTCATGGGTGCGCACCTCGCCGGCGGGTTGACGCCCTTGCTGGTGACGGCGCTGCTGGTGTACCTCGACTGGCGAACGCTGTTCGCGCTGTTCGGATCGATCGGGTTCGTCTGGTCGCTGGCCTGGTACCGGTGGTTTCGTGATTCGCCGGCCGCGCATCCGGCTGTCGGCGCAGCCGAACGCGCGGTCATCGAGCGCGGACTCGCTGCCGATGCCAACCAGGCGCTCGAGGGCACCGACTGGAAGCGGCTCCTGGCCAACCGCACGGTGGTCTGCCTGTGCCTGATGTACTTCACGCAGACATTTGGCGGCGCGTTTTACGTGACGTGGCTGCCGACCTATCTCGCCTCGCGCGGCCTTACCGGGATGACGGCCGGCATTCTCGCGGGCTTGCCGCTGATCTTCAGCGCCGCCGCCGATTTGCTCGGCGGTGTCGCGACCGATCGGACCGCGCGCCGGCTGGGGCTGCGGCTTGGCCGCGTGACCGTCGGCGGGGGAGGGCTTGCCGCCGCCGGGCTGTTCACCATCGCCGGCACGCTCGTCGCCTCGCCCGTCGCGGCCGCCCTGCTGATTGCGCTTGGCGGCGCCTCCTCCAACTTCGTGCTCGGCGCGGCGTGGGGGACATGTCTCGACATCGGAGGACGCCGATCGGGGTCTGTGAGCGCGGCCATGAACACATCCGGGCAGATCGGATCTATTCTTAGCCCGATCCTCGTCGCCACGACCGTGCAGCGGTTTTCGAATTGGAGCGCGCCGTTATACCTGACCGGCGTGCTGTTTCTGTTCGGCGCGCTCTGCTGGTTGTGGGTCGACCCGACCAGGCCCGTCTCCGAATAATCGGGATCAGGAGGAACGATGGCGCCACACACGTTGAACCGGCGGGAGTTTTTGCAGTCGGCGGTCGCGGTCGTCGCGGTCTCACGGCTCCGCGCGCAGGGTTCCGCGGCGCCGGACTGGGGCGGGCCGGTTCTGGACATGCACCTGCACCTGCGTCCGAACGCCGATGGAAATTTCAACCACATTGAAGGCTCGGGCGTGGCCAAGGCGGTGCTCCTGACGAACGTGAACGCCGAGGATCACGCCAGGCAAGTGGCTGCCGCATATCCCGGACGGTTCGTGCGGTTTGCCAGCGTCGACGTCACTGAACCCGACGCCGTCGTCCGGCTGCGTGAGGCGATACGGGACGGCGCGATAGGCTTGGGCGAAATCAAATCGCACGTCGAAGCCGCCGGCCCCGAGATGCAGCGGCTTTACGCGCTCGCGGCAGAACTGAACGTGCCCATCACGATTCACTTCCAGGAGATCAGCCAATCCGGAAGCCAGGGCACCTACAACACAGGCCTGAAGAAATTCGACGCCATGCTGAAGGCGTTTCCCAAAACGAAATTCATCGGACACGCCGACGCCTTCTGGGCGAATGTCAGCGCAGATTACGCCGAAGACACCGCCTATCCCAAAGGCCGCATCAAACCGGGCGGCGTCACCGACCGCTTCCTGGGCGATTACCCGAATCTGTACGCAGACATGTCGGCAAACTCCTGCAACAATTTTCTCAACCGCGATCCTGAATTTGCCGCGGGCTTCCTCGCACGGCATCAGGACAAGTTGATGTTTGGCAGCGACTGCGGGTGCCTGGACGGACGCGGCACCGTTGCGGCGCGACAGGGCCGCCCCGGGCAGCCGCCTCCCGCCGGGGCGCCCGCGCCGGCTCCGCTGGCCGGCAAATGCATCGCGCGCGAAACGCTCGGGGCGCTCAAGAAACTCGCAACGCCGGCGGTGTTTCGCAAGATCGCCTGGGAGAACGGCACGCGTCTGCTCAGGATCTGACCGCGTTCCGGGGGGAGAAACAGCGAGGGTACGAATTGTGCTTCTCGCATTGTCGCCCCCCGGGTCACATTCACAACGTGCCTGCCCTATGTACGCTCTCCGTGGGGGTCTGTCTTGAAGCACTACATCTGGAACCAGTCCACAGGCGGGTGGTTGACGGTACGTGTCCTGATTGTGGACGGCGAACCACTGATTCGTAATTTGCTGACGCGGTGGCTGGGGAGCTGGGGCTATGATGCGCTGGCCGCGGCCAGCGCCGATGAAGCGCTGGCCTGGATGCGCCTGGCGCCGGCCGACATCGTGATTGCCGATTCGATGATGCCCGAGCACGAACGCATCTGGCTGCTCGACCAGATTCACGAACAGTGGCCCAATACGATGGTCATCATGGAGAAGGGCGGGGACAACCAGGACAGCTCGCTGCGCGCGCGGTTGACCGGCGCCTTCGACCACCTGCCCACGCCGCTCAGCCCCGACCTGCTGCGCCGGGCGGTGGAGCAGGCGCGCAGCGCCATCCGGCCGCCCATCTCGCTGTCGCCTGCGGCGGAGCCGCCGGCGAGGCGTCAACTTACCAGCGAGGCGTCAACTTAGCGGAGCGCCCGCTCGAGGACCAGCGTGAAGACCAGGATGCTGACCCCGAGAATCGTCTCCAGCAGCGTCCAGGTGAGAAAGGTCAGCCGCAGAGACATCTGAAAATATTCTTTAATCAGCCAGAAGCCGGCGTCGTTGACGTGCGACAGCATCAGCGCGCCGCCGCCCACGGCCAGCACCATCAGCTCCGGGCTCACGCCGGTCTGCACCGTGAGCGGCGCGACGATACCGGCCGCGGTCGTCATCGCCACCGTCGCGGAGCCCGTCGATACGCGGATGAGGGTCGACACCAGCCAGGCAAACACCAGCGGGTTCAGCGGCAGGCGCTGCGCGAGGCCGGCGATGTACGCGCCGACACCGCTGTCGACGAGCACGCGGCTGAACGCGCCGCCTGCGCCGAGGATGAGCAGAATGCTCGCGATCAGGACGAAGGCATTGTCGGCGTGCCGCAGAATCTGGGCGGGCGTCATGCCTCGAGCGATCCCAAGTGTGTACATGCCCACAAGAGTCGCGATGAACAGCGCGACGATCGGATTCCCTACGAACTTGAACGCGCCGTAAGACCGATGGGACGGATCGAGCGCCACGTCGGCGTAGGTCGAGAGCATCAGCAGGATGACCGGCAGGAGGATCGTAAAAAGCGTCGTGAAAAAGCCCGGCAGCGCGGCTGGACGTTCTCTCTTTTCCGACAGCGGCAGCACGCGGACGCTGCTGAATCCTTCCAGACGCGGGCCGACGACGGTTGCGAAGACAGGTCCGGCCAGTATTGATGCCGGAAGTCCCACGACGAGCGCGTACACGATCGTTTTGCCGATATCAGCCTTGAAAATGCCGACCGCCGCCAGCGCCGCCGGGTGCGGCGGAAGAATTCCGTGCACGACCGACAGGCCGGCCAGAACCGGCAAGCCGACCTTCAACGCCGAAATGTCGAGCTCGTTGGTGATGGTGAACACGAGCGGGATGAGCAGAACGAAGCCCACCTGAAAGAAGACCGGAATCCCGACGATGAACGCCACGACGTACATCGCCCAGTGCACGCGCGCTCGACCGAACGCCCCGATCAGCGTGCGCGCGATCTGTTCGGCGCCGCCCGATTCGTCCAGCAACTTCCCGAGCAGCGTGCCCAGGCCCAGGACGATGCCGATGAAGCCGAGCGTCGCGCCGAAGCCCGCCTGTACGGAGTCGGCGATTTTCAAGGGCGGCATGCGCGCCAGCAGGCCGATCAGAAACGACACGAAGATGAGCGCGATGAACGGGTGGACCTTCAGCGCCGCGATCAGCACGAGCAGAATCAGAATCGAGAGCAGCAGGTAGATGGCGAGCATCGCGTTCAGTCCTCGCTCGGCAACCGCTCCTGGATGCCCGCGATGGTCTCGAACGGGTCAACCAGATTCCGGTAGAGCCGTTCGTACAATCCAAACAGCTCCTGATAGGTGGCGTGGCGTGCGCGATCGGGTTGGAGGACGGCCAGCGGCGCGGTCATGAGCCGGCCGATCGCCTCGATCGACTCGAGGTCGCCGGTTGCGAGCATGCCGAGCGCCGCGGCGCCGAACGCGCTGGCATCGCCCGCGCCCGGCAGGACGATCGGGTGTCCGAAGACGTCCGCCATCATCTGTACCCACGCCGAAGAACGCGTGAACGATCCGCTCGCGAGAATTTCGACAGCGCCGGCCCCGGCGCCGAGGCGCTTGAGCGCCGCAAACACCGAATACATCGCGTAGAGCACGCCTTCGAGCGTGGCGCGGGCCAGATGTGCGCGCGTGTGATTCAGCGTCAGACCAAAGAACACGCCGCGCGAGCGGCTGTTCCAGTAGGGCGCGCGGTCGCCTGTGAGGAACGGAAGGAATATCAGCCCGCCCGATCCCGCGTCAATGGCGGCCGCCTCGCGCACCAGCGCGTCGTACGGCTCGCCAGGCGCAAATGTATCGCGGAACCAGCGCAGCGCCAGCCCGCCGTTGTTGATCGCGCCCCCGATGACCCATACGTCGTCGGTCAGGTTGTAGCACCAGTTCCGCGCGGTGGCGTCGGTCAGCGGAGCTGGTACGCACCGGCGCACCGCGCCGCTCGTCCCGATCGTCGCGGTGTACTGATGCGAACCGACGGCGCCGGCTCCGAGCGTCGACAGCGGCCCGTCGCCGGCGCCGAGCACCAGCGGCGTGTCCTTCGGCAGCCCTAGCTCTTCGGCAGCCCAATCTCTGATCGCGTACGTCGTGGAGTACACCGGCGAAAGATGGTCCACGCCGACGCCCGCCGCGTCGAGCGCCTCCAGGTCCCATCGGCCCTGCCGCAGATCGAAGAATCCGGTTCCCGACGCAACACTCCGGTCGACCGCGGCCCTGCCGGTCAATCGCTGAACGACAAACTCCTTGATCGAGATGAACCGGTGTGCGCGGGCGAAAATCTCCGGGCGATCGTGGCGAAACCACAGCAGCTTCGCCAGCGGATACATTGGATGGAGCGGGCAGCCGGTACGGGCATAGAGCGACGCCGCGTCGAGGCGCGATCGAAGCCGATCGATGTACGGCTCGGCGCGCGAGTCGGCCCACGTCAGCATCGGATGGGTCGGGTCGCCGTCCCGGGACACCGGAAAAATACCGTGGAGGACCGAGCTGAACGTGATGCTGCGGATTCGATCCGGCGAATGAGGGAGGTTCGCGATCGCCTCTCTGACCGTCAACCCCAGCGCGGCGTAGATCTCCTCCGGGCTCTGCTCCACCCAGCCCGCTCTCGGCGTGAGCAGAGGATAGTCGGTGTTGGCCGAGACGGCGAGATCGCCTCGAGCTCCATACACGCACACGCGGCAGCCGGTCGTGCCGATGTCGGCGCCCACGTGATAGCCCGTGTCCGGCCGCGTCAGCGTCTCTCCCTCATCACGGTTGTGATGCGCCGATCGATCTTGCGCACGCAGAATGCTACCGCGGCTGTGCCGTGCGCGGCTGTGCCGTGAATGTTGCTTTGGCCCGGATGTCCCGCGATGAGCTCCCGATGGAGACTGTGTAGACGCCCGGGAACGTTTTCCACGATTTGGCGGCTTCGTCCCAGACCGGCAGCGCCTCGTCGTCCAGCGGAATGGTGACGACCTTGCTCTCCTTTGCCTTCAGTTCGACCCTGTCGAAGCCCTTCAGCACACGCGGAGCTTCATTCGCCGCCGCTGGATACCCGAGATAGAGCTGCACCACCTCCGCGCCGTCTCTCGCGCCCGAGTTCGTGATCTGGATCGTCGCCGCTCTGCCGGTCGCGGTCGCCGCGAGCTGCAGCGGCCCGTAGCTGAACGTGGTGTACGAGAGCCCGTATCCAAATGGGAAGAGCGGCGCCTGATTCTTTGCGTCGAAGTACCTGTAGCCGATCAAGATGTCTTCGTCCCGCGCGACGGTTTGTCCGTCGAGACCCGGATAGCTTGCAGGAGTCGACCCAGGGCCCTGGCGCTCGTCGGATGGAAAGGTGATCGTGAGTTTTCCGGACGGGTTCGCATCTCCGAACAGCACCGCCGAAATGATGTCGCCCGAGAACTGCCCCGGATAGCCGGCGTAAATGACGGCGGCCACGCGATCGATCCACGGCATCGCCTCGGCCGTCGGCGTGTTCAGAACGACGATCGTGCGCGGATTGATCCTGGCGACGCGCTCGATCAAATCGTCCTGATCGCCAGGCAGATTCAACGATTGTTTGTCGGTCCCCTCGCCCAGTCTCTCGCCGACGAACACGATCGCAACGTCGGAATCCTTTGCGGCCTTCTCGGCCTCCGCAGTCATGGCCGCGTCCGGCGCCTGCCAGCCGAGACGAACGGCGGCGTTGTTGCCGCCGCGCGTCGTGTAGTCCAGCTTGATGGGAACGGGCTTGCCGGCATCCAGAGCGACCGTCCCCTGCGCTGGATTCGGCGAGCCCGGCCTCATCGTCGCCACCAGGTGCGTGCCGATCGTCAGTTCAGCGTTGCCGGCGCCGCTGACCGCAAATCGAAAGAGGCCGGTCGTTGGCGGGGTCAAGGTGCCCTCCCAGCGCGCCGAGTAGGCCACTCTCGGCCCGCCTCCGCGTCCGCCGCCGCCCCGTCCGCCGGCCGCCGGCGTAGAAGGTGGCGCCGGGGGTTGCAGCGCG
>DASZHO010000184.1:0-19804 GCA_035937795.1 Vicinamibacterales bacterium
TACATGGTCGACGGCCGCCAGTATGTCGCCATCGCGGCCGGCGCCAACATCCTGTCGTTCGCACTGCCGTCCAAACGGAGCAACCGATGATGGACCGCACGCATCCGCCGAACGCGATCGATCGCCGCGGGTTCCTGACCAGTCTCACCGGCCTGGCAGCCGTCGCTGCCGCCGGCACAATTGACACGCACGCGCAGAGCGCGCCCGTTCCGATCATCGATACGCATATTCATCTCTTCGATCAGACGCGCCCGCAAGGCGCGCCCTACAGCGGAGGGCGCGCTCCCGAGGCGCCGCCTTCGTCGACTCCTTCCCTG
Source organism: Vicinamibacterales bacterium (assembly GCA_035937795.1). Taxonomy (GTDB): domain Bacteria; phylum Acidobacteriota; class Vicinamibacteria; order Vicinamibacterales; family JAMQPK01; genus JAMQPK01. Next base: position 318 of record DASZHO010000184.1, read on the forward strand.
CCGGCCCGATACCGCTCGGTCGTCGCGCAGCCCCTTGGCATCGTCGGCGCCATCGAGGTGGAAGCGAGCCCATGGATCGAGGACAACCTGTGGGTGCTGGAGGTTTCGCAAACAGACACGATCATGGTCGGCACGATCGGCAATCTCGAGCCGGAGAAGCCCGAGTTCCCCGAATACCTGGATCGGTATCACAAGAACCCGCTGTTCCGCGGAATTCGCTGCGGAAATCTGTGGAACCGCGATTTCACGAAGGCCAGCGAAAATCCCACCTTCATCAACGGCCTGAAACTGCTCGCGCAGGCCGGCCTCGTGCTGGACACCGCGAACCCTCGAATCACGCTGCTCGAGGCCATCGTGCGGATCACCGATCAGGTGCCCGATCTCCGGGTCGTGCTGGATCACCTTCCCAGCATGGACCCCACGGAGGCGGAGCGGGCGCCCTACGAACGGCTGCTGGCCGAGATCGGCAAGCGGCCCCAGATTTACGTCAAGCTGTCGGAGGTCGTGCATCGCGTGAACGGCCAGGTCTCGTTCGAGCTGAACCGCTACAAGGATCGGCTCGACTATCTGATCGGTGTCTTCGGCGAGGATCGCATCCTGTTCGGCACCGACTGGCCGAACAGCGACGGTGTGGGCGCAATTGTTCCAATCGTGAACCTCGTCAAACAGTACTTCTCGACCAAACCCCGGACGCTGCAGGAAAAATATTTCTGGAAGAATTCTGTCGCCGCTTACAAGTGGATCAAGCGCGCGCCGTCGCAGCCGGCGTTATAGGTTCGTGGCGCGGTGTCGCAGCGCGTGCTTTCGAGCTGAGCGTGACGGAGCGCGACTAGGGGTCCGTGTCGTCCCTCACGGCCGCGCTATTGACGTGGTGAACACACAAGATTGACTGACCGGCCAATTCTGCCACATCCCGATTCTCACGGGGACTTCTGTCCCTGCGGTGACGTGCCAATCACCGGATACAATCCTGGTGTTGTACCCCTCGATGTTAAGACCAGGACCGCCGTTATCGTCGCCTCGCGGGTCGCAACTCATCACCAATAGACCGCTGGCCGGCACCATGACGCGCACTGTTCGACACGTCAGCTCGTCATTAAAAACGCCACAGAATGGGTCGCCCGGCGCAATTGTTACGACTGTCGACTCGCCGGCCGTGATTCGCTTAATTCGATACAGGCGCACGTTCTGTGTTGCGTTGTGGCTGGGATCGGGAGACAAGGCGCCGGCAAAGGAGAAGGAGCCGGCAAAGGGTTCGTGATCGGGGCTGTCCACGTTCAGCCCAACGTCAAAAGGGACGCCCCACGCGAAATCGAAGCTATAGGCGCCTCTCCCGTCTGTTACACCTGAGCCGACTGGGTACACGGCGACTTTTGCACCCGCCACCGGGGCACCACTATCGTCGGTGACGACGCCGGAGACGTGATATGTGCTCGTGGTAGGCGGTGGAGCCGGTGGATGTGATGTCGTCAACGTCAACGGCGGCGGTGTGGTCGGGGTGCCGCCGCACGCCGACATGAGGAAGATTAGGGCGACGCAGGCACGTGAGAACTTCGGCATCGGTGCCTCCACAAGATCCGAAGGGCCCGATTAGCTGCGCTCAGTCTCTCATTTTACACGTGAACGCGGTACGTCGATGAACACTCTCATCGCAACCCACCACAACCTTGCTCGCGCGAAATTCGGACTGACCAGCAGCATCTACGTTCAGCCCTCGCGCTGATGCGCTTCGCCTTCCAGTTCCGCCCACTGCACGGCCAGCGCCCGAGTGTCGAAGCTGGGCCCGATGGTCAGCACGCCGTCGCGCGTGAACTGTGCTTCAACGCCATACGCACCGTGGTCGATCTACCGGCTCTTGACGAGGTCGAGGGCGACGTCGACGATCATGTCCTCCTGCCCGCCTACCATTTTCCGCCGGCCGAGCTCGACGAGGATTTCGCGCGTGTCCAGACCATAGCGCGCGGCCGCGGTTTCGGCGTGGCGCAGGAAACTGGAGTACACCCCGGCGTAGCCGAGCGACAGCGTTTCGCGATCGACGCGCACGGGCCGGTCCTGAATCGGCCGGATGATCTCTTCGGCGGCATCCATCAGCGCAAACAGATCGCAGTGATGTCGAAGATTCAGCCTGTTGAACACCGCGATCATCACTTCCAGCGGCGCGTTCCCCGCGCCCGCGCCCATGCCCGCGAGCGAGCCGTCGACGCGGGTGGCGCCGTTCTCGACGGCAACCACCGTATTGGCGACGCCGAGCGACAGATTGTGATGCGCGTGCATACCCTTCTGGGTGGCCGGGTCCAGCACGTCGTTGAACGCGCGGAAACGCTCCGCCACCTCGTGCATCAGCAGAGCGCCGGCCGAATCGACGACATACACGCAATGCGCGCCGTAGGCTTCCATCAACCTGGCCTGCGCGGCGAGCGCCGCGGGCGGCGTCATGTGCGACATCATCAGAAAACCGGCGACATCCATGCCCAATTTGCGCGCGTACTCGATGTGCTGCTTCGCGATGTCGGCTTCGGTGGAATGGGTGGCAATGCGCACCGATTGCGCACCCGCGCCATGGGCGGCCCGAAGGTCGTCGATGGTGCCGATGCCTGGAATCAGCAACACGGTGACCTTCGCACGGGTCACGCTGCGAACGGTCGCCTCGAGCCACTCGATGTCGCTATGTGCGCTGAATCCGTAGTTGAAGCTCGAACCAGCGAGGCCGTCGCCGTGGCTGATCTCGATCGCGTCGACGCCGGCGCGGTCGAGCACCGTCGCGATGGCTTCCACCTGGGCGATCGAATACTGATGCCGGATGGCGTGCATGCCATCGCGCAGCGTGACGTCCTGTATGTAGAGTGCCGGGAGGACAGGGAGTACAGGAAGTACAGGGGCGCTCATGCGACGGCTCCGCCGGTAGGAACGCGTTTCGCCAGCGCTTCCGCCAACCGTTCCCCGGTGCGGAGCGCCGCGGACGTCATGATATCGAGGTTGCCCGCATACGCCGGCAGGTAGTGGCCGGCGCCTTCGATCTCGAGGAAAATCGACACCTTGAGTCCGCGCGTGAACACGCCCACGCCATCGATGCGTGCCGGGCGGGCGGCGGAAAGCTCTTCGAACTGAACCGCCTGCTTCAGCCGATAACCGGGCACATAGGCCGCCACGTCGTCGACCATCTGCTGCACCGACGCCTCGATCTCGTTCGGGTTGGCATCCTCGACGAGACAGAACACCGTGTTGCGCATCATCAGCGGCGGCTCCGCCGGATTCAGCACGATGATGGCTTTCCCCTTTTTCGCACCGCCGACGCGCTCGAGTCCCCGCGCGGTCGTTTGCGTAAATTCATCGATGTTCGCGCGGGTCCCAGGACCCGCAGACCTGCTGGCGATGCTCGCGACGATTTCCGCGTAGGCGACCGGCGTCGCGCGGCTGACGGCCGCAACCATCGGTATGGTCGCCTGGCCACCGCACGTGACCATGTTCACGTTCGGACTGTTCGTCAGCTCGTGAAAGTTCACCGCCGGCACCATGTAGGGTCCGATGGCGGCCGGCGTCAGATCGACGATCTGCTTCGAGTGCCGCCTCAACACCGCATCGTGTTTCGCGTGCGCGCCGGCGGATGTCGCATCGAACACGATCCCGATCTCGTCGAATCCCGGCATACGCACGAGGCCCTCGACGCCTTCAGCGGTGGCCGCCACGCCCAGGCGTTTGGCGCACGCGAGCCCGTCGGAGGCCGGATCGATGCCCACCAGCGCGCCCATTTCGAGCGTGCGAGACGTGCGCAGCACTTTGATCATCAGGTCCGTTCCGATATTTCCGCTGCCGATGATGGCAACTTTCGTTGGCATTGGCATCTTCACTTTTCCTTGCCGGACTTGTCGGCCTTGTCGGGCGGGGGTCCGTAGTTGGCTGTCAGGTAGTTCAGCACCACCTCGAGGTCTTTCTCCTCGGCCATCAGTCCGCGGCTCTGCATATCGGTGATCAGGTCAGCCCACTCGGCCCGCGATTTCCTGAATTTTGTGATCTTCGCCGCGGGATCGTGGCACTCACCGCATACGGCGACGACGACTTCCTTACCGGGCCCGTCTTTCAGTACAGGCAATGCAGGCAATGCAGGCAATGCAGGTGATTCAGGCTGGTCCGGCTGCTGCTGCTGCGCGACAAGCGACACCGGCCGCGGAAAGAAAGTACCGCAGAGTAGCAAGATTGTTGTGAGAATTGACGACCGCGACAATTGATAGATGATTTATCAGATGCTAGTTGGCACCTGCTTTTCTGTCAACTGTCCGACACGGTACTCCTGATGCGCCCGCAAGTACTCATTGACGCGTTCGCCACGGGTGAACGCGTCGGCCATGAAGGCAAAGGCTTCCTTGATGCGATCGTCCGGCTGGGCGCAGCTGAGCCGGAGAAACCCGCGGCCGGCCTCGCCGAACGCCTCGCCACCCAGACACGCGACGCCGCGTCTGGGGTCGGCGCCTTCCAGCAAATACATCGCGAGGCCGTGCGACGTGATGCCGAGACGGCTGCACACGGCTGCGACCGAGGGAAACACGTAAAACGTGCCGCCGGGCATCAAGCAGGAGACGCCGTCAATCTTATTCATCCCATCGACGAGCAACTCGACCTTGCGGCGGAATTCCTGCATCTTCTGGTCGCGATAGCCGCGCTCATCGCGCATCGCGGCAATTCCGGCCATCTGGGTGAACGGCGGCACGCACGACAGCGCGCTGTTGGTCAGTTTGCCGAGCACTTCGATGATCTCCGGGCTGCTCACCGCGAAGCCGAGACGCCACCCGCTCATGCTGAACGACTTGCTGAAGGTGTAAGCGGCGACCGTCTGCTGCATCATGCCCGGGAATTCGAGCAGCGAGTGATGGCGGCCGCGCCACACCATCCGGTCGTAGGGCTCGTCGCTGAAGACGGCGACATCGCGGCCGCGAACCAGGTTCGCCATGCCTTCGAGATCTTCCTGAAGCGCCACGCCGCCGGTGGGGTTGTGCGGGCTATTGATAAAGATTGCGCGCGGGCTTCGATCTTCCGCGAGAAACCTCCGTACATCGTCGAGGCTCGGGCGGAAATCATGGGCCGCCTGCAACCTCGAGATCACGACCCGCGCGTCGCGCCGGGCGATGTTCGGCGGATAGGTCGGGAAATGGGGGCTGAACACCAGGACGCCGTCGCCCGGGTTCAGAAACGCCTCGCAGAAGAGCTGCTCGAAATTCTTCGCGCCGGGACCGGCGACGATGTGGCCGGCGGTTGCGGACAATCCGTATTCGCGATTGACGTAATCGGCCGCGGCCTGGCGAAATTCGACGATTCCGAGCGACGGACCGTAACGGGTGTGGCCATCGCGAATCGCCTTCACGCCGGCCTCGATGGCAGCGGGCGGCGTCGGAAACGGACTGTCGCCGATTTCGAGTTCGATGACATCCTTGCCCGCCGCCATCAACTGCTTGGCGACGGCCAGGACGCTGAAGGCGGTCTCCACGTCGGCGGAGGAGGCGAATCGACTAAAGGCGGGCATGATCGCCGGTCATCTTACATGATCCGCCGCGGTCGAACGCGCGGCGGCCATCCGCCGCGGTCGAACGCGCGGCGCCATCGCCGCGATCGAACGCGCGCGGCCATCGACGACCATGTTCAAAGACGGGAGTCCGGCGTGCCCTACGCGGTCTCGCGTTGCTCCGAGCAACGGACGATCGCGGCTTCGATGGCGGCGGCGACGGCGTCGGGGGCGCGATCGCCGTCGATCACGGCGATCATGCCGTGACGGCGGTAGTAGTCGAGCACGGGCCTTGTCTCGCTTGCGTAGATTTTCAGCCGCTCGCGGATCACGCGCTCGTCGTCATCGGATCGGCCTCGGGTCGCCAAGCGGCGAACGAGCGTATCGGCGCTCACGTCGAGAGCGACAATCACGCGGTTGGGCACGAGCGCGTCTAGCGCGCGCGCCTGTCCGACGGTCCGCGGAAAGCCGTCGAGCACGAACCCATCGGCCGTGTCGGGTTGCCGGAGCCGGCCGGCCACCAGTTGAATCATCAGGGCGTCGTCCACGAGCTCCCCGCGGTGAAGGCGATCCGTCACGAGCCGGCCGATCTCCGCGCCGTCGTGGATCGCCTTGCGGAGCATGTCGCCGGTCGAGATCTTCGGAATCCGATACCGGCGTGAAAATCGATCGGCCTGCGTGCCTTTGCCGGCGCCGGGTGGGCCGAAAAACACGACGTTCAGCGGCCCCGGCGCCGCGTGGGCGAACAGCGGAGGCAGATCTACCAGCTTCCTGGCGGAGACGGTCAATTCGCTCATGGGTTCGTCAGCTTGTGTGAGCGCGGCCGACGCGCTCGATCGGCACGCCCGGTGGAAATGCGTGCGGCAGACAGGTCTGCTCCATTTGTCGAAGGTAACCCGGCGGGCTGAAATAGACAATTGAATTGTTATGATTTCAGTAATTACTTAAAATAATAACAGTCCTGTGATCCACGCGTTGTGATCCACGATCTCCGCCACGTCCGCGCGTTCCTGGTGCTGGCGCGCGCGCGCAGCTTTACGCGCGCGGCCGCCGAGCTGCACATGTCGCAGCCCACGTTGACCGTCCAGATCCAGCAGTTCGAAATGGCCGTGGGCGTGAAACTGTTCGACCGCAACAAGCGGCATGTCGCGCTCACGCAGGCCGGGCGCGAGCTGATGATGCCGCTCGAGCACATCCTGATGGATGTCGAAGCGATTGCCACCAGCACGGAGGAACTGCTCGAGCATCGCCGCGGGCTCGTCACGGTCGCAGCGTTGCCGTCGATGGCCGCCACCCTGATGCCGAGGGCCCTCCGGAAGCTGTCGGAATCCTACCCGGGCATCACCGTTCGCATTCAGGACGGCGTCGCGGCCGTCGTCGCGTCGCTGGTGAAAAGCGGACAGGTGGACTTCGGCATCAGCAGCCTGACCACCGGCGATCGCGCCCTAACCAGCCAGGTCCTGCTCGTCGATCGTTTGTTCGCGGTCGTGGCCGCCGGCCACCCGCTGGCCAAGAAGCGCAGCACCAGCGTGCCCGAGCTGGCAAAACACGCGCTCGTGGTGATGGGAAAGGACAGCAGCGCGCGCATGATCTTCGAAGCGGGGTTCGATCGCGAGGGGCTGGTGCCGACAATCGCCTACGAGGTAACGTATGCGTCAACGGTGAGCGGGCTGGTGCGAGCCGGGCTCGGCGTCGGCGTTCTGCCGGAATCTCTCGCCGTCACGAGCGGGCTGCAACGAGTCGCGATCCGCAGCCAGACGATGCGGCGCCGCATCGGCATCGTGATGCGCGCCGGGCGTTCGCTGTCGCCGACCGCGGACAAGCTGAAACAGGTCATCGAAGAGGTGGCGCGGACGCTGTAGGGAAGTCTGGGCTCTGGGCTCTGGGCTCTGGACAAAGGGTAAGAAGATGCTGAACGGTTGTTTGTTCGCGCTCGTAATGTTCGCGCAATTCGCGCCGAGCAATACCGGTGAGTTGCGGGTGACCGTCAGCGATCCAAGCGGACTGCCGGTCCAGAGCTCGGTCGAGATCATCAGCCAGGCAAATCAGGTCAAGCGGACGCTTCAAACCGACGTGCAAGGGCAGGCGGTTGCGAAGCAGCTCCCGTTCGGCACCTATCAGGTTCAAGTCGCTCAGGAAGGATTCGCTCCGTTTTCGCGCCTCGTCGACATCCGCTCGGCCACGCCCACCTCGCTGGCGGTCGCGCTGGGTCTGGCGGCGCTCCAGAGCCGGGTGGACGTGAGCGTCGAGGACACGCTGGTCGATCCGCAACAAACCGGCGCGGTGAACCGGATTGGCCGGGAAGCGATTCAAGCGCGCGTGCTGGCCTTGCCGGGCCGTTCGCTGCCGGATCTCGTCAGCACGCAGCCCGGCTGGCTGCTCGAAGCCAACGGCGTGCTCCATCCGCGCGGGTCCGAATATCAGACGCAATATGTGGTCGACGGCCTGCCGCTCACCGACAATCGATCGCCGTCGTTTGCGCCCGAGATCGACGCGGATTCGGTGCAATCGATGGGCATTCTCACCGGCGGGTTTCCCGCCGAGTACGGCCGCAAGCTCGGCGGCATCATCGAAGTCGTCACCGCGGAAGACGCCAGTGCCGGATTCCACGGCACCGTGAGCGCATCGGGCGGAAGCTTTGGCACGCTTGGCGGCGACGCAACAGGGCAATACGGATGGGGGAGCACAACGGTGTCGGCCGGCGGCGGCTGGTCCGAGACAGATCGGTATCTCGACCCGCCGGTTGAAGAGAATTATTCCAACCACGGCAGCGGCTCCCACTTCTCAACCCGCCTCGATCGATCGCTGGGGGTGAACGATCGGTTCGGCGTGATCGTCCGGCACGGCCAATCGGCCTTTCTGGTTCCAAACGAGCGGATTCAGCAGGAGGCCGGACAGCGGCAGGACCGCAGCGGGCGCGAAACGGTCGCGCAGTTTTCCTTTCAGCACATCATGTCCGGCACGATGCTCTGGGACGCGCGCGGCATGGTGCGCGATCTCGGCGCGAGGCTGTGGTCGAATCCGGCGGCGACGCCCATCCGCGCCAGCCAGGATCGCGGTCTCCGCGAGAGCTACCTGAAATTCGCGCTGATCGGACACCACGGTATGCACGAGTGGAAGCTCGGCGGCGACGCGGACTTCGGCGCCGTGCGCGAGCAATTCAGGTACGACATCGCCGACCCCGATCAATTCGAGAGCGGCACGCCTCCAACATTCGCGTTCACCGGCCGCGGGCACGACCACGAGCAGGCGCTCTTTGTCCAGGATCGTCTGACGCTCGGTAAATGGACGGCGAGCGCGGGCGTGCGCTGGGATCGTTATGCGTTTCTCGTGAAGGACACCGCTGTGAGCCCACGCCTGGCGGTTGCGTGGACGCCCGGACGGGGCGACTTCGTCGTTCGCGCGTCCTACGATCGCGCGTTCCAGACGCCTTCGTTCGAGAACCTCCTGCTCGCCAGCTCCTCCTCGGTCGAGACGCTGAGCACGCGCGTGGTCCGGCTGCCCGTGCCACCGTCGCGCGGAAATTTCTACGAGGCGGGGTTCACAAAAGGATTCTTCGGGAAGCTGCGCCTCGACGCGACCGCCTACGCCCGCCGGATCGCCAATTTCGCAGACGATGACGTGCTCCTGAATACCGGTGTCACGTTTCCGATTGCGTTTCGCCAGGCCGATATCCGGGGAACGGAATTGAAGCTGACGCTGCCGGTCTGGCGAGGCTTTTCGGGGTTTCTCAGCTACGCGAACATGATCGGGGTGGGCTATCTGCCCATAGAGGGCGGCTTGCTGCTCGGCGACGCCACCAGCGCGCTCAATTCTACCGACCGTTTTGTCGTCACGCAGGATCAGCGGAATACCGCAGCCGCTCGTCTGATGTACCAGCGCGGCCGGGCGTCGGTGGCGTTGAGCACGGCTTACGGCAGCGGCCTGCCGGTGCAATTCGACGGCAATCAGCAGGATGCGATCGCGCAGTTCGGCGCGCGCGTCGTCAACCGTGTGGATTTCGCACGCGGACGCGTGCGGCCGGCGACCACTTTGGATGCGTCGATCGCGTATGCACTGAGTGGATCGAGGAACCTGCGTCTGCAGGCCGACGTGCTGAATCTCACCAACAGCCTGCGCGTGATCAACTTCGCCGGTGTCTTTTCAGGAACGGCGATTGCGCCGCCGCGCAGCGTCGCGCTACGGGTGCAGGCGGGGTTCTAAGAGCTTTCAGCGGTCAGCTTTGGGCCGGGTCCTGAAGGAGCAAGACCCGGCCTGTGTCCAGTGATCGCGAATCCAGGACGAGAACCTGGAATTTGAAATCCCTTCAATCTAGAATTCAGCGCTGAATCCCAGCTTGATCAACCGCCCGCGCTGGATGCTGCTCACGCGGTCGTAATTCGGCCCAAACTGAGTCACGCGGCCGATGATCGACGCTTGATTGCTGAGGTTGAAGAAATCGATCCGCGGCTCGAACGTCCGGCCGCCCATTCTCCAGGTCTTTCGAAGGCTCATGTCCAACTGCGCGATGTTGGGGAGGCGTGTGTCGCCGTACGGCGCCACCCATACCGTGGTCGTGCCCTGCGTCAGCGTCACGGTCGTACTGGCCACCGACACCGTGCTGGTCTCCGGAGCTCCCTTGATGAGTTGATAGGTGCCGCTGACCGACACCTGATACGGCAGCTCGTACACTCCGGACATCCTGTACGACCAGGGAATATCCATGCCGTAGACGCCGTACCGGTACTGCGCAGAGTTCGGGTTGTTCAGATCACCGCCCAGCTGGTCGCCTTTGGTATGTCCGAACGATGCGCCGCCAGTCAGTGACCAGTGGTTGCTCATGCGCTTGTTCAGGGTTACGTCTGTGCCGTTGTAGACTGTGTCTTCCTCGGGCCGGTTCGACCAGTAATTGTCGAATTTGCCATTCGTCGCGGGATCCTGATTGTAAACGGTCACCTGTTTGCCGCTGCTCACCTCGGTGACCACCAGCGGGATGTAGCTCGAGGCGGGTACGGCCAGATTCTGCAGGGCGATATTGCGAAGCGTCACACGATGCGTGTAGCCGACCGAGATGACCAGGTTCATCGGAAACTGCTGCTGGATCTCGCCCGAATATTCGTTCGAGATCGGCCACTTGAGATTCGGGTCGTACCGGTTCGTCGTGCCCAAGGGATATCCACTGGACGGGCCCAGCTCATTAATCTGCGGGATCCCGTCGCCATTCAGGTCGCAGCCGGATGTTTGCCCCGGCGCGCACACGGTCCATGCGCGCTTGTCGCTGACCGTCCCGATCGGATTCACGCGCGCGAGAATCGTCTGGTTGATCGGCTGGTTGTACCGGTTCGCTGAGAACTTGAGCGCGGTCTTCCCGTCGCCCATCAGATCGTAAATCATCGACAGACGCGGCGTCGGCGCGTGGAAATTGGGAACGTTCTTTGTCTCCGGGTAGCACTGCTGCGCGGGGAGGAACACGTTCGGCTGCGTGCAGGCCGGCGGGAGCCATCCGTAATTGCCCTCGTATCTCAGGCCCAGATTGACCACGAGCTTCCTGATCGGATTCCACTTGTCCTGGATGTAGAAGGCGGTGTCGCGGTCCCAGAACGTGAAGGCCACCGGCGTTTTGCTGGACGTCGACGTGACGGCCACATTGTAGGTATTCACCTGCGTGGGTACGCCGTTGGCGTACACCGCGCGCATGCCGGACGTTGACCACACCCCTGATTTTTCGCCGCCTTTCGTGTACTGGTAACCGACGCGAACGTCGTGCCCGCCGCCGAAGAAGCTGAGGCTCGAAAAAACCTGCTCGCGGAACATCGCGTTGTCGCGGTAGGTCGGCAGCGCCACCGTGTAGGCGCCGCCGCTGCCGCCGATCACGCTGTCGAAGCGTGAAATGGCGTCGCTCGCCACTTCCGGCCGCTGCCCGAACTTGTCGTCGGCGCGGAACCGATTGGTGGTGATGTCGACCACCATCCTCGTGCCGAGCGGCGAGGTGAACTTCACCTGATGGACGGTCGGATACTTGTCGTTGAGGTTTCTCGCGGCGCTGTCGGCGAACGTGCCGCCGCCGTTTCGATGGCCGATGAACTTGTATTGCGTATTATTGAAATACGAGAGCTGCGCGCTCCTGGTGATCTGCCAGGCGACCTTGGCGGACGTCGTCCACATGATGTTGTCGTCGAGCACCTGTTTCCCGGTGTTGTCATACTGGCCGACGAGGTGCTGATTCAACCTCTGATCGTGCCAGGAGAATGAGAACCACAGCTTGTCCTTCTTCACCGGTCCGGCCAGCCACGCGCCGGTGTCCCTGATGAACAGAATATCGGCGGTGGGTGAGAGATTGGGATTGGCCGCAAGCGCCGCGGGCGGCGCCGACGCAAGGATCTGCGCCTTCAGCGCGTCGGAGTAGTTCGACGCCGATGCCAGTCCGTGGTTCGCGCCGATGAACATCGCTCCACCGTGAAGCTGATTGGTTCCGGTCCTGGTAATCATGTTGAACAGCAGGCCGCCCCGGTTGGAGAGCGCTGTGCCGGCGCCGCCCACCTGGAAGTTGGTCTCCTGGAAGGCGTACGGATCGAGATACATCGTGGCACCCGCGCCGTTGCCGTCCAACTGCCCAACATCCATTCCGTCAATGAAGTAGCCCCCTTCCGATGAGCTGCCGTGCACCGTCACGCCCGATTGCAGGAAGGCTTCCGATCCGCCAACGTCGACCTTGCTCAGCGTCACCGCCGGAATCACCTTGGCCACCGACCAGACGTCGAATCGATTGGGCATGCTGTTGAGCACGTCGCGCGACAGCACGGTTTGCTTCAACGCGGTCGTCGTGTCGAGCAGCGGCGCTTCACCGCTCACGGTGACGCCCTCGGCGAGCGTGCCGATTTCCAATTTGAGATCGGCGCGCGCCGTCACGTCGGCGTTCACGACGATGTCGCGCTGCTCGGCGGGACGAAAGCCCTGCAGCTCGGCTTTCACGATATAGCTGCCGGGAACGAGCCGCAGAAATTGATACGTGCCGCGGTCATCCGTCGCGGTTTCCTGCCTGCCGCCGACGGAGCCCTGCGCGTTGTTCAGCGTGACGGTCACGCCCGGCAGCACGGCCCCCGACGCGTCAGTCACGGTACCGCCGATCGCCCCGACGCCTTGCGCCATCGCCGGCCAAGCGCCTCCCAAAAAACAGACGACGAGGATGCTTCTCATGACAAATGCTTGTGCGCGCATATCAGTCCCCTCTTTACACGGATGACCGCTCTCGAATTAGTTGTCCGGTGAGAGTGAGGATACACCGAAACGAGGTTTGAGGGACGGGACGAACGGGCGGGAGCGCAGAAAGATTACGGATTCAAAATCGTGGATTTTCGAAAGAGGCCGGATCTCAGAGGCCGGATCTTGAAGACCAAGATCCGGCCTGCTGGATCATCTGGAACCTAGAATTCCACGCTGACACCAAGCTTGATCAAGCGGCCCCGCTGGATGCTGCTCGCCCGGTCGTAGGCCGGCCCGAACTGTGTGACACGACCGATGATGCTTGCCTGATTGGTCAGGTTGAAGAAATCGATGCGGGGCTCCAAGGTCCGTCCGCCCTGCCTCCATAGTTTCCGGAGCGTGAAGTCGAGCTGCGCAATATTGGGCAGGCGCGTGTTGCCGCGCGGAGCCACCAATATGCTGGTGGTGCTCTGCGTCAGCTGCACCGTGTTACTCGCGACCGACACGGTATTGGTCTCCGGCGCGCCTTTCATGAACGTGTACGTGCCGCTCGCCGAGATGCCGAGCGGAAGGTCGTACACGCCGGACATCCTGTACGACCAGGGCACGTCCAATCCCCAGACACCGTAGCGAAACTGCTGGGAGTTCGGGTTGTTCAGATCGGTCTGACCGATCGCGCTGCTCAACACGTCGCCGCCCGTGGTGTGGCCGAAGCTGGCCCCACCCGTGAGCGACCAGTGGTTGGTCATCCGTCTGGTGAGGGTCACGTCAGCGCCGTTGTACGTCGTGTTTTCCTCCGGGCGATTCGACCAGAAATTGTCGAACAGGCCCTTCGTCTTCGGATCCTGGTTGTACACGGTCACCGTCTGGCCGCTGTTAACTTCGGTCACGACGAGCGGAATATAACTCGACGTCGGCACCGCAAGATTCTGCTGGGCGATATTGCGCAGCGTCACGCGGTGCGTGAAGCCGACCGAGACGACGATATTTTGAGGGAACTGCTGCTGGATCTCGGCGGAATACTCGTTGGCGATCGGCCATTTGAGATTCGGGTCGTACCGGTTCGTCGTGCCCAGGGGATATCCGTTGGAGGGACCCAACTCGTTCAGCTGCGGAATCCCATCGCCATTCAGGTCGCAGCCCGAGGTCTGGCCCGGCGCGCACGCCGTCCACGTTCTGGTGTCGCTCACCCTCCCGATCGGATTGAGCCGCAGAACCAGAGTTCCCATGATGGGCTGGTTGTACCGGCTGGCCGAGAATTTCAGCGCGGTCTTGCCGTCACCGCTGAGGTCGTAAATCATCGAGAAGCGCGGCGTCGGGGCCTTGAAATTCGGGGCGCCCTTTATCTCCGGATAGCACTGCGACGAGTTGACAAAAATCGTGGCTTGCTGACAGGTCGGAAGCTCCCACCCATAGTTGGTTTCGTACCTGATTCCAACGTTGATCACCAGCTTCTTGATCGGGGTCCACTTGTCCTGAATGTAGAGCGCGGTGTCACGATCCATCCACTGGAAGGCCCACGGAACCTTGCCGGACGTAGAGAGAATCGGCACGTTGTACGTATTCACCCCGTTCGGAACGCCGTTGGCGTACTCCGCGCGCATGCCGGACGTCGACCATTGCCCCGTTTTTTCTCCGGCCTTCGTGTACTGGTAGCCGAGACGAATATCGTGCCCTCCCGAGAAGAAATTGACGCTCGAATAAACCTGGTCCCGCAACATCTGGTTGTCGTAATAGACCGGCAGCGCGACGGTATAGCTGTTGGTCACGGTGTCGAAGCGTGAAATGGCATCGCTCGCTACTTCCGGCCGCTGCCCGAACTTGTCGTCGGCGCGGAACCGGTTGTACGAAATGTCGGCGACCATCCGTGTGCCGATGGGGGTGGTGAACTTCAGCTGATGCGCGTCGGGATACTTGTAGTTGTAGTTTCTCGCATGGCTGTCGGCGAACGTGCCGCCGCCGTTGCGGTGGCCGATGAACTTGTACTGGAGGTTGTTGAAGTACGAGAACTGCGCACTCCTGGTCACCTGCCAGGCCAGTTTCGCCGAGGTGGTCCACATCTGGTTGTCATCCAACACCTGTTTGCCCGTGTCGTCGTATTGTCCAAGCAAGTACTGATTCAACACCTGGTCGTGAAAGGAACCGGAGAACCACAACTTGTCTCGCACGATGGGCCCGCCCACCCACCCGCCGGTGTCGTAGATCTTCAGGATGTCGGCGCCCGGAACAAGGTTGGGATTGGCTGCACGCGCCGCGTTGGGCACTCCGAGCAATATCTGAGTCTTCAGCGCGGGCGAGTAGTTGGCGGCTCCCATCCCATGGTTCGCGCCCGTGAACATTCCTCCAGCGTGGAACTGGTTGGTTCCGGTCCTGGTAATCATGTTGAACAGGAGGCCTCCCCTGTTCGAGGTCGCCGTGCCTCCGCCCCCGACCTGAAAATTGGTCTCCTGGAACGCATACGGATCCAGGTACAACACCGCGCCCGTGCCGTTTCCGTCGGTATTGCTGACGTCCATGCCGTCGATGAAGTAGCCGCCCTCATTGATGCTGCCATGAACCGTCACGCTCGACTGAAGGAAGGCCTCGGATCCGCCGACGTCGACTTTGCTCAACGTCACTGCCGGCATCACCTTCGCAACCGACCAGACATCAAATCGATTCGGCAGGCTGTTCAACACATCACGCGACAACACCGTTTGCTTGAGCGCCGTCGTCGTATCGAGCAGCGGCGCTTCGCCGCTCACGGTGACGCCTTCGGCGAGCGTGCCGATTTCCAGCTTCAGGTCGGAGCGCGCCGTCACGTCGGCGTTCACGACGATGTCGCGCTGTTCGGCGGGACGGAACCCCTGCAGTTCCGCTTTCACGGCATAGGTGCCGGGCACCAGCCGCAGAAATTGATAGGCGCCGCGCTCATCCGTCGTGGTGGTCTGCCGGCCGCCGACGCTGCCCTGCGCGTTGTTGAGTGTGACGGTCACGCCCGGCATTACGGCGCCCGACGCGTCGGTCACGCTTCCGCCGATTGCCCCGACGCCTTGCGCCATCGCCGGCCAAGCGGCTCCCAACAGACACACGACGAGAATGCTCCTCGCGACCGAGAACAGTACGCGCATCTGAGCCCCCTTTTTTCGTATGTGGGTGACTTTTTGAGTGGTTCGGTGAAGCAGGATACACCCAAACGAGGGATGGACGCGCTACAGAGGGATGGACGCGCTACAATGGAAGCAGGTATGAGAGCCGGTTCCCTGGCGGTGGTCGTGCTCAGCGTCCTTGTGGGAACGCCGGAATTCGCGGCCGCCCAGCGGTTCCCGCCTCTCCCGCCGCCGCCTGTCTCACTCGAGGTTCCCCATCCCATCCCGCCGATCTCGATTTCTCCGGCGCCGCCGCGGGACCTCTTTCAACAACCCGCGCAACAACCCGCGCCGCCGCGGATTCCGTCGATTGAGATGCATCCTCGCCGCGGCTTCGGCTTTGGTCCGTTTCCGTATGTGCCGTTCGGTTACGGCTACATGCCCTCGGTCTCGACGACGGCGATGCCGGTACCGCAGCCGGTTCCATCGGGCGCGCTCCGGTTCGAGACCACACCCGGATCGGGGCAGGTCTACGTCGATGGTTACTACGTGGGATTGGTTGATGATTTCGGTCTGGAGGGACGCGCGCTCGAGCTCGAAGCAGGGCCCCACCACATTGAAGTGCGCGAATCGGGGTACGCGACGGTAGGATTCGACGTCAGCATTACCGCGAACCAGACGACGCGATATCGTGGAGATCTGCAGCGGGTTGCCGCACCTCAACCGGCACCACCCGTGATTCCATCCACTCCAAAAGCGACCTACGTGATTCCCAACTGCTACGCCGGCGATCGGCCGCCGGCCCGTCCGTTGCCGCAGGGTTGCGACATCAAGCAGCTTCAAACGCGAAATTAGTCACGGGCCACTCGTGGCCGGGCCACTAGCCGCCGCCGTGCATCGGCTGGCTGATTAACTTGATACCAAACAGGATGAGGGTGTGTGCGCGCCCATCGTCCGAGAAGAGGCTGCGTCCGATTCGGGCGTACACCGGCACGTTCCTGACGCCATACATGACGCCAACATTCCAGACGAGGTCGCGATGGCTCTTGAAATCGACTGCCGACTCGCCGTGGATCTCCGACATGACCGAAAACTTTCTCATCAGGGCGCGTCCGAGGCCAACGCCGGCGGTCAGAGTCGTTTTGCGATTCGGATCGTGAAACGGCTGCTCGAGACCGCCGTTGACAACCATGGTCACGTGGCTCAGTTGTCTGGAAACCAGCAGCGGCAGCAGGAGGGTCTGGCCGCGGTCGGCCAACCCTTTGTCGGCGCTTGCGGGCAGCGACAGCTCGAGCTGCGGATAGACCGACATCGATACGCCTGTGTGCTCGTTGTTGTAGAAATTGAATTTGAGGCCGAGCGTCGCGCCGCCGATGCCGAACGCGTAAGGCTCGCCATTTGCCTTGATGCCGGAATACGGAAATTCAACCTTCAGCTGCGCCGGCACCTCGCGCCCCAGGATCCTGGGCAGAATCCCGAAGTTGGCATCCAGGAAAAGGATATCGAACCTATGCTCGTCCTTTGAGAGATCGCCATCGGTGGAGAGATTGATTTCATACTGCCCCTTGTCCGGCACACTCGGATCGTCTATCTCGAGGGGCGGCGACTGCGGCGTCGCATCGATCACCTCGATGTCGTTGTTTTTGTAAAAGCCGCGTCCATGCTTCGGAAAGAGCGGCGGCGGCGGCTCTTTCGCCGGCTTCTCGGCTGGCGGCGGCTGCTGTCCTTGCGGGGTCTGTGCCTCGACGCGACCGCCCCGGATGGGGTCCAACAAAAGGAGCAGGAATCCGAAAAGAAAAGTCCCGGTCGCGCCATTCATGCCTGCCCGTCTTGATAGCAAGAAAGTCGCCAACGTAAGGCTACCGGGGCGCTAATTCTGCCTCGAGGGCAGCGGTCAGGGTGGCGGCATCCCAGGACGCATCGTGCCGGCGGCCATTGATGAAGAAGGTGGGCGTGCCGTTGACCCCGCTGCGGATGCCGCCGAGAAAGTCTTCCCGCACCCTGCCGGCGTGGGCGCCGTCCCTGAGCTCGCGCAAGAATCGCTCGCGGTCCAGCCCGATCGCCTCCGCATACGTCTCCAAATGCCGATCGTCGAGCGCGCCCTGGTGCTCGAACAGCGTGTCGTGCATCTCCCAGAATCGTCCGTGAGACGCCGCCGCTTCGGCGGCTTCGGCGGCACGCTCGGCGTGCGGGTGAATCGTCGCCATCGGAAAATTCCTGAAGACAAAACGCAGACGCGCGCCGAAGTGTTTCTGAACGCCTTTCACGACAGGGTGCGCGCGGCCGCAATGCGGACACTCGAAGTCACCGTACTCGACCAGCGTCAGCGGCGCGCTTGCCGGTCCCTGCGCGTGGTCGCGCGCACCAACCGGCGGCGACAGCGCCGGCGCCTCGCCCGATGTCGTCATCTGTTTGGTTTTGGTTGAAGCGCTTCGAGCGCCCGAAGAATGCCGTCGGCGCCGGGATTGACGCCGACCGGCGAGCAATAGCTCCATCTGATCACGCCGCCACCATCGAGCACAAAGAGCGCGCGCTCCGATGTGCCTTCGTGATCACGATAGACGTTGTATTGCCGCGCGACGGCGCCCTTCGGCTCGAAGTCGGCCAGCAGCGGAAAGCGCAGCTTGCGGTCGTGGGCAAATGCGAGATGGCACCAGATGCCATCCACCGAAATGCCGAGCAGTTCCGCGCCGAATCGGTTGAACTCGAGAAGAATTTCGTTGTACAGCGCCATCTGATCGCTGCAGACCGGACTCCAGTCTGCTGGATAAAACGCGAGAATCACCGGGCGGCCGCGAAAGTCGCCGAGCGCCACGCTCTGGTCCGGCGTGGAGTGCAGACTGAACTCAGGCGCCGGTGTGCCGGCAGACAGCGGAGAAGCCATCACCTAGCATTACACGAAACCTGTTCCGTGCGAACGACCCTACTGGCGCAGCGTGAAGGTGAACAGCGCGCTGCCGGCGGCGATCGAGACGTACTGTTTGCCGCCGACGGCGTAGGTCATCGGGCCTGCGCGTACCGAGGCGCCGACCGGCACCTTCCACAACAGGTTACCGTTCCGTGCGTCGAGCGCGTAGAAATAGCCCTCATTGCCGCCGCTGAACAGCACATTCGAGGCCGTCGTCAGAATGCCGGCGAGGGTGACGTCGCTCGTCATCTTGTATTCCCATTTCAGATCGCCGGTCGCCGGATCGATCGCGCGCACCGCACCATACCCCTCGCTTTCCTTTGAGTAGCTCGAACCGTTGGCGCGGATGCCGTTGACCTCAGGCCGCGGACCGCCGCCCGCAAACCGTCGTCCCTCGATGTATTCCACCTTGTCGCGAATGTAGTAGGTGCGATAGTTCGCCCAGGTCGACACGTAGAACAGGCCGGTGCGTGGGCTAAAAGACGGCGAATACCAATTCGTGCCGCCCTGATTGCCCGGCGAGATCAACACTCCAGGCGGCGCGCTGGGCGCCATGCCGGCGATGCGAATCGGCTGCCCCTTGGCGTCGAGCCCTTTGGACCAATTCACCTCCACGAAGGGCTTGCCGAGCAGGAACTGGCCCGTCGCGCGATCGAGCACGTAAAAATATCCATTGCGATTCGCGAAGTACAACAGCTTGCGCGGCTGGCCCTGCCAGGTGCCGTCGGCCAGCACGGGAACCTGCACCGAGTCGTAATCGAACTCGTCGTGCGGCGAAAACTGGAAAAACCACTTCAGCTTGCCGGTGTCTCCGTCGAGCGCGACGAGGCTGCAG
>DASZHO010000185.1:0-2531 GCA_035937795.1 Vicinamibacterales bacterium
TCCTTAGTACGAGAGGACCGGGATGGACGGACCTCTAGTGTACCGGTTATCGCGCCAGCGGTAGCGCCGGGTAGCTACGTCCGGAAGGGAGAAACGCTGAAGGCATCTAAGCGTGAAACCCTCCACAAGATGAGATCTCCCGAGCCGTAAGGCTCCTAAAGGCTCCTGGAAGATGACCAGGTGATAGGTCGGGTGTGTAAGCGCCGCGAGGCGTTAAGCTTACCGATACTAATCAGCCGTGAGGCTTGACCATAAATTGTTTCTACAACGTAATGCACGCGGAAACCGCTGCGTGACGTGGTTGGACGAAACTACCGTTTGCAGAGTATTCAGTTGTCCCATGTTCTTTGACAAGATTGTCTGGGACGACCGGCTTCGTGCGCTAAGCGCCGCTTGTGAGTGGCGCCGCGCGAAGACGGACCCCAGGCAGCAAGTTTGCCGGTGGTCATAGGATCAGGGTCACACCCGTTCCCATTCCGAACACGGAAGTTAAGCCTGATACCGCCGATGGTACTGCACGGGAAACTGTGTGGGAGAGTAGGTCGCTGCCGGCATTATTCTTCAAGCCCGCGAGCTTCGGTTCGCGGGCTTTCGCCTGTACGCGGGCAGCGCGGCTCCGGTCACACAGTTTCCCGTGTAAGCTGACAAGAAGTCACGATGAGCTCACTGATGACAGAGCTCGAGCGCCGCGCGCTCGAGTGCATGAAAAACGGAGAGTTCGGATCCGAGGCGATTGAGGTCAACGCCGCCATCATCGAACAGGCGCCGAAAAATGTGTCGGCTTGGGTCCGCCTCGGACGCTGTCATCTCGAGCAGCGGCACTGGGACGAGGCGGTCTCGGCGCTACGCGGCGCGCTGCAGCTCAGTCCGACCCATACGGTCGCGACGAACCTGCTGAACGAGGTCCGAAAACGACGCGCGCTCGCGCCCACCGCGGTGCAGCGCGCGACCACGGGATTTTCCGCGCGCGAATTCGCGCTCGTCGAGGCGCTGCCGTCGGGCGAGGCGTGCGACGCACTGCGCCCCAGAATCGAAGCCCTGTTCGACGCCGTCAACCAATCGAGCATCGCCGCGAAGATCGTGGAGGCGCGCCAGCGTCGTGGAGAGAGCGGCTCGAAGCTCTTTCAGGCGAACAGCTTTCACGCGAACGCGACCGGCCATGTCTTCGCCTTCCACCACGGCGGCCGCTGGGAGCCACAGTTCAACCTCGGCTGGTTCAGCGCGCCGCCTCATCCCGCGAACTGCCTCCGAATCGGCCTGGGCTTCAATCTCTCGGCGACGGGGCGCGGCCCCGATCGCGCGAACGGGCAGGAGCGCGTCCTCGCGTCTTTCGATCGGTTTCAGAGGACCCTCGAGAATGCCTGGAAGACCGAGCTCGTCCGGTGGATGGCCGCCAACGGCGGGTTCATCCAGTACGGCGACCACTCACCCGCCGTCGACGTCCTCCCCGAGCGAGCCGTGGAGTGGCTCGTGCACTGCCGCAATGCGGCCGCGCTGGAATGGATCTTCGTCGGGCGCTGGCTGTTTCTCGAGAAGCCGGATGATGCAAAGGTCCTCGCCGACCGCGCGAAGCTGGCCAGCCTCGTGGATGACGCGTTCCGGACACTGTTTCCGCTGTGGCTCGGCTGCTACACGGGATCAACGGCGTGAACGCGCAACGCCGCGAAGCCGCCAGCATCTGGCCCGCGCCGGCGCCATTATGTGCGGCCTGACGCGACGGCAATCGCCTTGCGCGCCCAGGCGGCGAGCTCCGGTGCGCTCTCGAGGACCTCGAGCGGCACCGCGTGATACCTCATCTTGCCGGATCGATTCGGGTACGGCCTGAACGCCTTCATGCGGGCGCGCTCGTAGTCGGCGCGATTCGCGTCTCCAACCTTCAGGTACAACGTGTCGCGCGCAAGGATGCCGAAGAATACGCCCCGGTGATAGAGGCCCACTCCGCCGAACATCGACCGCGGCGTCACGTCGCCGAGCTCCTCCAGCTGATCGAGCACGAACGATTTGAAGCCAGCGCTGACCTTCAGCGACCGTAAGCGCCCCGCCTTGGACGATGCCTCGGACGCGTTCGGATCCGGCGTGCGACGCATTCCAGCACTTTACTTCGACGGTATAGACTCTCGACAATGAATCCGCTTCTTCGCGATCTTTACGGTCATCAAGTCTGGGCGGACGCCGGACATTTCCGGGCGATCGGCGCCCATCCGGCCGCGCGCGGCGACCAGGCGATACTCGTTCGCCTCCATCACATCGCCATCGTGCAGCGGGCGTTCCTGTGGGCGGTGGGGGATCGGCAGGACGCGTTCGAGTTCACGAAGCCCGAAGACTTCGCGTCGTTGGATGCGCTGAAGCGCTACGCGCGCGAGCATCACGATCGTCTCGCGCCATTCATCGCGACGGTCAGCGAGGTGCGGCTCGCGGAGTCGATCGCCATTCCCTGGTTCAAAGACCCGCCGCTGTCGCTGACGGTGGCCGAGGCACTGACGCAAGGCTCAATGCATAGCCATTACCATCGCGGCCAGAACGCCACGCGG
>DASZHO010000186.1:0-28977 GCA_035937795.1 Vicinamibacterales bacterium
CCACCCCACTGACTTCCCCGAGCATTTTGTGCAGCGCCGTCGCATTGGCCCCTGGATGGCGTCGATCGGTGGAACTTTACAGGGCTTTCAAGCGGCCAACCACAGTAGGATTTGACGGAGGCAACCAACGGCATGCGCATATCAACGCCACCCGGCTTGGTCGGCCAAAAAATGCTGGCTGTTCTTGGCGGCGCGAATGATGTGTGCTGGGACGTTTCGATTCGACAACCCCAAAATTACGCTTACGGCGGATCCACTGCGTCTTGCCGGTGATAGGGCTCGTAATATCCCCCTTGGGTGACATTGCCGACGCACGCAAGGTCTGATCCGAGGTGCGGCCAAAGGCACTTGAGTCCAAAGGCACTTGACACAAAGGCACTTGAGTCTTGACGTGTCGGATGATCACATCGACAATCCCTCCGATGCCCATTCGATTGCGTAGGTCGATGGCCGCCGCCTATCTGCTCGCCCTGTTTCTCGTCATCTATTTTCCGATTGTTGGTCAGGGATTCGTGGCCGACGATTTTGGATGGATCAGGGCTGCGCGTCCGTCGATCGGCGAAGCCACCGTGAACGCGTTCAGTCACAGCACGGGGTTCTATCGGCCCATCGTCAGTGCGTCGTTTGGGGTCAACCACGAGATCTCAGGATTGAACCCCCGGCCTTACGGTCTCACCAATCTCGGGTTATTGCTGGGCTGCGCCGCGTTGGTGGGGTGGCTGGCCACGCTGGCGGGGCTCACGCCGGAATTTGGACTCTTTGCGGCGGCGCTCTTCGCGTTTAATCCTCATGGCGTGGACATGGCGGTGCTGTGGGTCAGCGGGCGAACGGGACTGCTGCTCACGTTGTTTTCACTGGCTGCGGCGATTGCGTTTCTCAAGCGGCGGCCTGTGCTGTCAGCCGGGTTGACCTTTTGCGCGCTGCTGTCCAAGGAGGAAGCCGTGGCGCTTCCACTCGTGTTTTTTCTCTGGGCGTTCTTTGAAGCGCTCGGCGGGGAGCGCCCGTGGCAGGCGATGCGTGCCGCGTTTCAGCGCACGCAGTGGATGTGGGCGGCGGGTCTCGTGTACGCGGCGCTGCGGCTGCATTCAGGTGCGATCTGGCCGACCAATGCCCCTTCGTACTACCGCTTTTCCGCGAACCCGAATGTATTGCTCCGGAACGCCAGAGAGTATACGGATCGTGCCTGCTCGTTGTCGGTGTTGGTGGCGGTGGTCGTCTTTGCGCTTGTCCGGTCGCGACCCTCTCTGAGCCCGGAACACAAGGTGTTCTTGTATCGGTGCGTCTGTTGGGTGGTTGGCGGATTCGCGCTGACAATGTTCTTGCCGGTGCGTTCCAGCCTGTACGCGCTCTTCCCCTCGGTGGGTGCGGCGCTTGCGGCGACCACCCTGACATCAGCCTGGTGGGGCCAGTTGTCCATCTTGCCAAAGCGAGGACTCATCGCCGTGGCCTTGGTCGTCCCCCTCGCGTTGTTTCCGGTCTATCGGTCACGGGGAGCGAAGTGGTTTGTGGCCGCACGGCTGTCATCCTCAGTGACGGCGCAACTCGTCCAGCGCGTGGCCGCCGATCCTGACACCCGGGCGATTGTGTTGCAGGATGATCGGTCTGACCGATCTAACCGGGCCAACCTGGCCAACGCGTTTGGTCCCGCCGCTCCGGATGTCGCCAATCTCTTTTTTGCGCGCCCCGTAAGTTTGAGAATCGAGCCGTCTCCCGTCACGCAAATCTCTCCCGGAGAAACGTTACTGGTACTGGATGGCCAGACTGGGCAGCTCCGACTCGGCTTCGTGGACTAGCGCTGAGTGTGCAATCGCGGCTACTTTGAATCTATGCGGGGCTGGTCGCACGCAAGGAGTCCCTCACAGGATCTGCCGCTGGAGAATCCAGCACGAATCGGCTCCACCATATTGATCGAGTTCAACCACTGCCTGGCCCCCTGCATGAAGGTACAGGCGTTGGTGGCTTCAGGTACGGTCACCGACGGAAGCTGGTCCCAGCTCTCAATTGTATAAATGTCGGGATAGAAGCCGTAGTAGTCGATGCCATTAGCCTTGTACGATTCCCACTGCTGATACAGCCGGGCACGAAAATCACAATCGTCGGTCGGATTCTGAAACGGCATCGCCGCATAGAAGATGATCGAAAATTCCATCCGTCGGCTGTGGGCCGCGGCACACATCTCTGCCATGTCGGTGCCGTTCCACGGCCCTTGACCGTCCCAGGCGTGATCGATCTGCAGGCCGTCCAATCCCGCGACGCCCTTCGCGCCGGCAGCGGCGTTGACATCGCTTACGAAATCGGTGATCACCTTGGACGATTCAGCCGGATAAGGTTCTATCAAAATCAGTTCCAGCCTCGGAAAGCGCCGCCGCACGAGCGCGATCCAGTTGGCCGTTTCCGCGACGATCGTGGAGTACGACAAGTGCTGAAAAAGCGTACCGTTATGAAGCGGTTCGTCCATGAACAGCGTCGTCAATGGCGATCCGAGACTGATGAATCTGTTCCATTTCGGGCTGTTCCAGTTGAAGGCCTCCTGCCCGGTGGCGAACGCTCCTGTGATGCCGGTCTCCAGCGTGAACAGGAGACCGCGCGCGTGCATTTGAGAAAAACATGTCGCGAGCGTCGAGCTGTCGACCGCGTCGAGCCCATCGTCCGATCCGAGAAAGGTTGTGCGTGCGTAGACGCTTCGCCACTGTTCAACATGTAGACAGGCATCGAGAAACGGTTGATGTGTCCCCGCAAAATAGTGGGATGGAACGAGATGGAGCTCTTGCGCGTGGAGGCTTCTCGCATCGATCGGTATGGAGATACAGGCGAGCAGAAGGACAACCCGTTTCATCCGGGATTAATTATAAGCGGTTGCGTGTTCCTTCTCCTCGCTCTGATGAAGTGATGCCGGTGTGATCGTGAGTGGTTTGTGTGCGACGACGGAACGCCACACGCAGGATTTCTGACACGACATATTCCTGACGGCTTTCCAGGAACTCCGCGTACTGCTTCAGCAAGGTCGCGACCTCCTTCGGGACCTGCACGGGATCGGGATCCGAAGCCGGCGGCGATCCGATTGGTGCGGTCTGGAAGTGACTTGTTCCTGAGCAGTTAGTGGAGCGGGCTACGGGCATCGGACTCTTTCGAAGCGATTTTCTAACATGGTGACGGCGTGGGACTTCTGGCAATAAGCCTCTCCAACTCACCAACTTACGAGCTCGAACGCATCCCCTCGCGTCTTCCGGAATCCGCAGGAATCGACCCCAGTCGTGGCAACATCGCGGCAACGACCTTCGCCTAGCCGCCGTTAGGCAGCCATTATGAAGCTGGTTCCTCGGCTTCGTACAACGCGATCAGGCCGGCGACGTGTTGCAAGAGTTCAGGTGGCAATTCCTCTCTCCGAAGAATGCCGGTTGCAACGGCAAACCCAACAGCCAGCTCAAGACGATTCGTCGCGTACGTTTTCCAGATCTCTCGAGAGGCTCCCTGATGGAATTGGTGAACCTGGTCGTTCAGTTCCGTCACGCCGATCTCACCTCGTTGCCACCGGTCGAAATGTCCACGGAGTTCGAGCAGAGCCTTGGCCAGTTCCCGATCGTGCGCAACGGCTGCCCATTCGCGTACCAGACGTTTGAGGCGTTTCGGAGTGTCTTGCATGGGAGACTCCTTCTGCCTGCCATATCAGCGGCCAGGCTTCAGCCGCAGCGGATCATTGTCTCGCCGACCGCTGTCGGCTGCAAGCCGTGTCAGACCGCCGTCTGGATTGCCGGCCAGACGTCGATCCTCTCCCACATTTCTCTGGAACGATCGGTGCGACCGTTTCCGAGCGCCGCGGCGTGACCAGCTGGTACACAGGGAGGAACGCAATATGCGGTGTCGCGAATCTGACAACGCGAGGTGCGCCGAGTCCGTCGCGCAGGCGGTCGGCGAGAAATGGAACGAAGCGCCTCCGAAGCGGCTTCTGGACGTGCCGACCTTCGTTGCGGTGAGTGATGGCCCGGACGTCGGCCTCGTGCGGTGTGCACGCGACGAAGCCAGGGCCGACACGGCGTGGCTGATCTCTGTGAGGGTCGCGCCTGAGATGCGGCGTCGTGGCGTAGGTGCGGCTTTGGTGGACGCTGTCATCGACTGGGCACGCTCACGTGGTCTGAAACGGTTGCTGCTGAAGGTGTCGGATCGCAATGCACCAGCGATCGCGCTCTACACGCAGAAGGGCTTCACAGCGAACGGTGAGGTCAGCACTTTGCCGCCTCCACGGAACCACATCCGCGAGCATCAGCTGGAGCTAAGACTCTCATGATCGCTCCGCCCCTTCGGGCCGCCGGTGACTTGAACCCGTTTTCGGCGCGGTGAATTGTCCCTATCCGCTGGCCATCATCAGGAACACCGGTCGTGAAGCTATTTTCAGAGCCACGAAATATAGGGGCTTTCGGCGGATTGGTTAGTCGCGAGGGAATCGAAGCCTAAACCGACGATTTTCAAAGTTGGTGACGGCGTGGAATTTCTGGCAACAAGCCTCTACCAGTCACCGACTTGCACACGTTGAGGCGTCCGCTCGCGTCTTCGGGATTTCCCTCAAATCGACCCCTGTCGTGACAATCTCGTGGCAACGACCTTCGACTCCAGACCTCCGAGTTCGACAGAGTCGCGCATGAGCAAGCCCAACGGCATGCTATCCTCCGATTCTCAGAAACCCTCCGGCCTAAGTAGCGAGGAGCCATGACAACTCGGCGGCTGCTCCTGTTTCTTGTCTGGATCATTTCGACATCTCTCATCGCTCAGGGTACGCGTCAGCCAGATTGGACGCGCCTCGAAGACGAGACCATGCGCCACTTCCAAGCGCTGCTGCGCTTTGACACCAGCAGCCCCCCCGGCAACGAAGTCCTGGCGACAGACTATCTCAAGGAAACGCTGGAGCGCGAGGGGATTCCCGTCGAAATCTTTGCGTCCGACCCGAAGAGGCCCAATCTCGTCGCGCGGATTAAGGGCAGCGGTCGCAAGCAACCCGTGTTGTACATGGGCCATACCGATGTGGTGACGGTCGACCCTGCGAAGTGGGAATACCCGCCCTTCAGTGCGACGCGGACAGGTGGATATATCTACGGCCGCGGCTCACTTGACGACAAGCCGCATGTTGTGGCCGGCCTCATGATGATGCTCGAGTTGAAACGGCTGAACGTGCCGCTCGATCGCGACGTCATCTTCCTGGCTGAATCTGGAGAGGAAGGCACGACAGATGTCGGAATCGGGCTGATGACACGGGAGCACTACGCGGATATCGAAGCGGAGTATTGTTTCGCCGAGGGGGGAAACACGACGCGATTGACGGGCGCTGTGAAATATGCAGCGGTCCAGGCGCTTGAAAAAACGCCGCGAACGATCGAGCTCACGGCGACGGGACCATCCGGGCACGCATCGCGGCCGCTTCGAGGCAACGCCGTGGTGCATCTCGCCAAGGCAGTGGCAGCGGTTGGGAGCTGGCGAACTCCCATTCGCTTGAATGACACGACCCGCTCATTCTTTGAAAAGCTGGCGGCCGTCTCGCAGCCCCAGGACGCCGCCAGGTATCGGGCCCTGCTCACGCCCGATTCTCAAGCTGCAGCCGCGGCCGACGATTACCTCTTGGAGCACGAGCCCCAGTACGCCTCGATGCTGCGAACCTCGGTCTCGCCGACGATCATCAACGGCGGATACCGAATCAACGTCATCCCATCGCAAGCCAAGGCATCGCTGGACGTCAGGATGCTCCCGGACGAGGATCCGACACGATTTCTGGAAGCCGTTCGGTCGGTCGTGAGCGATCCAGCAGTCGCCGTAAACTATGCGACTGAGAGTGGCATCTTACGGCCGTTAGGCGGCACGGCGGCATTCGACTCGGAAGCGTACAGGGCGATTCAAACTGCAGTTTCCCGTAATTACGATAGTCTCACCATTCCGATGATGGGCACTGGCGCCACTGACATGTCGCAAGTTCGAGCGAAGGGCGGGCAGTGTTATGGAATCGGGCCAGGCGTCGATTTTGAAGACGCACCGAAAGGCTACGGTGCGCACAGCGATCAGGAGCGGATCTTAGAAGCCGAATTGTACCGGTTCGTGCGGTTTTCGTGGGACGTCGTCGTGGAGCTCGCACGTGCGTCAGGTAGATGACAGCCTTCCAACCGGCTGTGAACGGATCTCGTGCCGACTAAGGAACCGAATGCCCGCCGTCGCTGGCCACTTGGCCCCAGGGCATTCCGCATACCGGGTCAGATGCATTGGGCGAATCGGCCCGCACAGAATTCGCCAAAACACGTCGGGTGCGGTTTCCAGTAAACGGAACGATTCGCCCACAAGCAAAAATCGGACCGAGGGATCGTTATGACGCGAGAGCGTCTCAACGGCGCGTAGGAGTTAGTGGAGCGGGCTACGGGAATCGGACCCGTGTCCGAGGCTTGGGAAGCCTCTGTACTACCATTGTACGAAGCCCGCTCGGGCGGTCCACCGCTGCTATCTTATCTCAGGTCCATCAGGCGACCGAATCAGCGTCAGGACTTCGTCGCGCTTCTCCTCCATCAACCCGCGCGTCGTCCCCTCGAGATTCAGGCGCAGCAACGGCTCGGTATTCGACGGCCGCACGTTGAAATGCCAATCGGGATATTCGACCGAGATCCCGTCGAGTCTGTACACCCTGCCATTCTTGTACCGCCTGTCGATCTCGTCGAGCTTGGCGCCCACCGCGCCCATGTGCGGCATCTTCGTGTTGATCTCGCCGGACATGAAGTACTTCTTCCGCAGGGGCTCGAGGAGATCCTTCAGTGATTGATTCTTCTTCGACATCAACTCGAGAATCAGCAGCGCTGGAATGAAGCCGTTGTCGCAGTAAAAGTTGTCGCGGAAGTAGTAGTGGCCGGTCACTTCGCCCCCGAAGACCGCGTTCTCCTCGCGCATACGCTGTTTGAAGAACGCATGGCCGACCCGATTCATCACCGCCCGGCCGCCGTACCTCGCCGCGATGTCCTTGATGGCGTAGCTGGCCCGCAGGTCGTAAATCACGGTGGCGTGCGGATCCTTCAGAAAGAACGCCTCGGCAAGAAGCGCCGTCACGAAATCGCCGGGGACGAACTCGCCGTCGCCGTCAATGAAGAAGCAGCGGTCTGCGTCGCCATCCCATGCGATGCCCACGTCGGCGCCCGTCCGCACCACACGCTCCACGATGTCGCGGCGGTTCTCCTCGATGAGCGGGTTCGCCTCGTGCGTGGGGAAGGTGCCGTCGATCGCGAAGCAGAGCCGCTCGGTCTTGCAGGGAAGCAACGCGAACAACTCCGGCGCGACGAGGCCGCCCATGCCGCAGCCGGCGTCGAGGACCGCATGAAACGGCTGGATGATCGCCGGATCAATGAAGCTCATGACGTGCCTGACGTAGCCCGGGAGCATCGAACGCTCCGATTTCGAGCCTGGCCCGGCGGCGGCGTGAGGAATGCTGCCGCCGGCGATCATGTCGCGGATGTCGGAGATGCCGCTGTCGCCGCTCAGCGGAACATTGCCCTTGCCGACCATTTTGCAGCCGTTGTACTCCTTGGGATTGTGAGACGCGGTGATCTGCGCGCCGCCGTCGAGGTTCTCGGTCGCCACGCCGTAGTAGAGCATGTCGGTGGCGATCACGCCGAAATCGACGACATCGGCACCCTGCTCGCGCACGCCCTCGATGAACGCGGCGGCAAGGCTCGGCGACGATACGCGCATGTCGCGTCCGACGCCCACGCGTTTCGCCTTGAGGAACGACACGAAGCCGCGGCCAATCTGCTTGAAGATCGTCTCGTCGAGCTCGCCTGGATAAACACCGCGCACGTCGTACGCTTTGAAGATCTCCGGATTCATAGCCTCGAATAATCTGCGATGTCGGACTTGTCGCCGAGCACGCCCTGCAGCACGCTGGCGTTTCGGCCAATCCGGCTGCTCCGGCCGATGATGCAATCGCGCACCTCGGCCTCGCGGCCGATCCTGGCGCCCGGCCACACGATGGCCCCCGACACGTTCGCTTCTTCGTCCACCTGGCACTGCCTGCCGAGCACGGTGTAAGGACCCAGACGCGCGCCGGCCTTCACCACGCAGCCCTCATCGACGAACAACGGCGCCTCCAGGCGCGCGCCGGCCGCGACTCGCGCCTCGGGCGACACCCACGCGATTCCTGACTGCCCGTTATAGGGCGGCGCCAGGTATCGTCCGTCCATGATGTCGCGATGCACCTGTATGTACTTCTCCGGGGTGCCGATGTCGATCCAGTAGTCACGATAGATCGCCGCCACGAATGTTTCGCCTCGCGCGACCAGCGACGGAAAAAAGCTGCGCTCGATCGACCACGCCACATCTTTCGGAATTCGATCGAAGGTCGACGGTTCGAGCACGTAGATGCCCGCGTTGATGGTGTTGCAGGTGATCTCATCGGGTTTTGGCTTTTCGACAAACCGGAGGATGTTCCCCGACGCGTCGGTTTCGACCAGCCCGTACGCGCTCGGATTCTCAACCGGCGTCAGCACAATGGTGGCCCTGGCTCGCCGCTCGCGATGCAGCCCGACGACGGCCGCCAGGTCGAGATGGGTGAGGACGTCGCCGTTGAAGACAACGAGCGTGTCCGTGACGCCCTCGCTCGCATAGCGGATGCCTCCGGCCGTGCCGAGCGGCGTGGGTTCCACGACATACCGCATCTTGATCCCCGCGCTCCGTCCATCGCCGAACACCTCCTCGATGCGCCTGGGCTGGTAGTTGAGGCTCAGGATCACCTCGTCGATTTCGGGCACCCGCTTGATGAGGTCGAGCTGGTAATTCAGAAACGGCCGATTGAAGATGGGGACAATCGATTTTGGCGTGTGGATCGTGAGCGGACGCAGGCGCGTACCCTGGCCTCCGACCAGCAATAAGGCCTTCATGTCGACGAGTGATGATACCGCATGTTCGGCGTTACAATTGAACCACCGACGTGCGACGACAACTGAACCTGCCGAACGCTCTCACCGTCACGAGAATTTTTCTGGTGCCGCTGCTGGTCGTTGTGTTGCTCACCAAGTTCGAGGGGCACCAGATTTTTGGAGTACGGAAGGAGCTCATTGGCGCCGCCATTTTCGCGCTCGCCTCGCTCACCGATTGGCTCGACGGCTACCTCGCGCGGCGCCGCAAAGAGGTGACCGTACTTGGAGAGATGATCGATCCCATCGCGGACAAACTGCTGACCTCCGCCGCATTCATTTCCCTGGTTCAGATGGATCTGGCGCCCGCGTGGATGGTGGCGATTATCATCGGCCGCGAGTTTGCCGTCACCGGACTGCGCAGCTTCGCGTATGCGCGCGAAGTGGTGATTCCGGCCTCGCCGCTCGGCAAGCTGAAGATGATTTCACAGGTGGTCGCCATTCTCGCGCTGATCCTGGGACAGGAAGAGCGGTTCCAGCAGCTGGCCCTGGTGGGCAGGGTTGCGCTGTGGGTCGTGGTGGGCACCGCGCTGGTGTCGGGCTACGACTACTACCGCCGCTTCAACCAGGTGCCCGCCAAAGCAGTGCAGGCGAAAGGCGTAGAAACGGCGTCGCTGAACACCGACGGACCCGAGAGAATTCGAATTCGGTCTGCGAGCTGAAAAACGTGTCTCGCTGGCGCTACTTGATCTCTGCGATGAAGTCGCCCCTGGAAATCGCGTCTTTCGCCATCACAACCTCCACGGTGGAATAGTCCGGCCGCACCGCCACGACCACCACTTCGCCCACTTCCACCAGCGGCAACTGGTGGGCGCTCCCCCGATAGGCTTTCGAATATTCGGGGCTTTCGTTGAGCATCCCGCGCTTGTCGCGGAACACCAGATACCGCTGGCCGAGCACGACTCCGGAATCGCTGCCGCGATCGATGTTGATCGTATGGCTCGTGTAAGCCACGTTCTCGAAAGCCTCGTCGCCGGCCAGGATGTGTCCCATGTTCGCGTATTGCGGAGTGTTCCCCGGCACCACACGCGCCGCAATCATCGGAGGGGTGAAGGGCTCGAGATAATCGTCGAGCAGGATGCCGTCGCACGCGTGAACGACCGTGGCTGTGGCGACCGCGGTGTCGACGCCGAGAATTTGCACCCAGCCCGCCGTGTGCACGGTGACCGGCTGCAGCGGTGTGGGTCCCTTTTTACCGAAAGTCAGGACGTTGCGCCTCACGAAAAATTGCTGCCCTGGCTGGAGCCCCTCGTTCGATCCACCGCTGACGACCAGGATGTCGCCGGGCCCGAGCATGTTCTTGATCACGGCGTCCTGGGAGCCCACGACGTGAAGGCCTCCTGCCGGCTGGGTCGTCAGCGTGGGTGCGCACGCAATGTCGTTGAAGAGCCAGGTCGGCGGCGGCATCAGGTCGGCTTGCGCAGGCGCGCCGGGCGTTTGCCCGAAAACGGCCCGGACCGGCATCAACGCCAGGACCATGGCGCCCACGATGAACAGATCGGTGCGAAAATGACGCATCGCGCTCTCTCTTTCCCATTGGACGAATGTGAGTTAAAGCTTCAGCCTTCTTTTCGGACCTTTCGAGCGCGTCCACTAGGCTGAAGGAAAGGGGGGGTCTTTACGGGTCGGCCAGCGTGGGTTTCAGCACCGCGATGCGCCGCTTGGCCTCTTCGAGATACTGGCTCTGCTCGAATTCAGCGACCAGCCGCTCGTAATACGGCAGCGCTTCAGCCTCCTTCTTGGACTTTTCGAGGGCGTCCCCCAGGTTGAAGTA
This sequence comes from Vicinamibacterales bacterium, assembly GCA_035937795.1. Lineage (GTDB taxonomy): Bacteria > Acidobacteriota > Vicinamibacteria > Vicinamibacterales > JAMQPK01 > JAMQPK01. The sequence goes on from DASZHO010000186.1 coordinate 10,702, forward strand.
CAGGGCGTCCTTGTGGGTATATCCAGGGTCATCTGTAAGAAGCCTTTTGAAGCGGTCAACCGCCCCGGGGTACCACTTGATCCGGAGGTAAAACTGACCGACGCCAAATTCGTCATCGCCCAGACGGTCCTTCGCTTCGCGCAGCCGTTTCTGGCCATCGGCCAGAATCGAGCTCTTCGGGTATTTGTCGACGAAGGCTTGAAACTCCTTGACGGCGTCCCTGGTCTCCGACGAATCGCGGCCCCGCGAGAGCATCTGCTTGTAGTGCACGCTCGCGAGCTGATACTGCGCGTAGTCGGCGTGCGGATTGGTCGGGTAGAACGACAGGAATTCACGATATTCATTCAGCGCGAACACGTACGACCCGCTGTTGCCCTCGCCAAGATACGAATCGCCAACGCCAAGCTTCGCGTCGGCGCGGTACTCGCTCTGCGGATAGCTGTCGAGTAACTTGGTGAAGTATTGGCGCGCGGCCGACCATTTATGGTCTTTGAGCGCCTGGGTGCCCCGGTCGAGCAGGACCTTGTCGGCGTCCGTCGGAGCGCCAGGACCATGCGTTGGTGTTCCGCTCGAGGCGCAGCCGCTCAGCCCCAGCGCGAGAACCGCAACGAGCGCCGTAAGTCTGACCGCCCGAAGGGTTTGGAGTCTTCTCATGAATTCTGGAGCCAGCGATGCTGCGCCCTCAATCCTTCTTCGAGGTCCACGCGCGGTACGAATCCCAGATCGTGCCGCGCGCGCGACGTATCGGCGTAGGTGTGGCGCATATCGCCTTTTTGATCGGGTTCACGCTGGACCGCGACAGGACGGCCGACAACCTTTGAAATCAATTCGAGCACGTGATTAAGGGTGACGCGAGAGCCACCCCCGACATTGTACACGGTGCCCGGCGTGCCCTGAGTGGCCGCAGCCACCGTCGCGGCCACCGCGTCGAGGACGAAGGTGAAGTCGCGAGTCTGTCCGCCATCGCCATACACGGTGACGGGCCGGTCGCGCCCGATAGCTGTGAAAAAACGATGAAATCCCATGTCGGGGCGCTGTCTCGGTCCGTAGACCGTGAAATACCGCAGCGATACCGTGGGTACCCCATGGTTGGCCCAGTAGAGGTTGGCGAGGTGCTCGGCCGCCAGTTTGGTGACCCCGTACGGTGATAAGGGCTGCAGATACGTGTCTTCCTTCATGGGGAGGGGCGTGTGATCGCCATAAACCGACGAACTCGAGGCATAGACGAACCGCTCGATAGACGTCCCCACGAGAGCCTCGAGGAGGCGCTGTGTCGCCTCGACGTTGTCCTTTAGATAGACGTCGAAATCGTGTCCCCAGCTCTTCCTGACCCCGGCCTGGGCCGCCAGATGGAACACATGGGTGACGCCGCGGAGCACCGGCTCGAGGTCGGCGTCCTGCAGTTTCGCCTCGACGAAGGAAAAGCCGGACCGGCCGGTCATCGTTGCCAGGTTGGCCTCTTTCAGCGGCCGCGGATAGTAGTCTGTGAAGCAGTCGATCCCGGTGACCGTTGCCCCGGAATCCAGGAGGACGCCGCAGAGGTGGGAGCCGATGAATCCGGCCGCGCCGGTGACGAGCGCCTTCATCGAAACATGTCCCGAACGTGGTCCGGAAGCCGGCACGGTTTGCCGCTGGCGTCCACGGCAGCGTGGACGGTGCGGCCCACCGCGTTCACGGCGCTATCGGCGCGACGGGTGATCTCGTAGTGAAACTCCACCCGCGCCGCCGACAGCAATTCTCCCGTCGTCTTCACCTGCAGCTCGTCGTCGTAGCGCGCCGGCGACCGGTATTCGCAATGGGCCTCGATCACGGGAAGCATGATGCCGGTCGCTTCCAGCTCCCGGTAGCTCGATCCGATCGATCGCAACAGCTCGCACCGGCCGACTTCGAACCACACGAGGTAGTTCGCGTGATAGACGACGCCCATTTTATCGGTTTCGGCGTAGCGAACTCGGACGTTGATGGTTTGCGGAGTCAGCGCGGAGCCCCGGCAGATGTTGCGGCGTTCTTCAACGCCCTGGTGGCAGCCATCGGGTCCGGCGTGCTGAAGATGGCCGACCCGGCAACGACGATTTCGACGCCTGCCTCGACGACGCGGGCGATATTGGACAGGGCGATACCGCCGTCGATCTCCACAGGTGCCCGGTTGCCCGCGCTGTCGAGAAGCCGGCGCACCGCACGCACTTTGTGCTCGCTTCTGGGGATGAACGTCTGTCCGCCGAATCCGGGGTTCACCGACATCACGAGCACGTAGTCCACGTCACCCGCGATCTCCTCGAGCGCGATGACGGGCGTCGACGGGTTCAACACGACGCCGGCTTTTGCGCCGAGGCTCTTGATGAACGCAATCGATCGATGCAGATGGGGTAGGACCTCGACGTGGACGGACAACATCGATGCGCCCGCTTCCACAAACGCCTCGGCGTAACGGTCGGGATCGGTAATCATCAGGTGCACATCGAGCGGCACCGTTGCCACGCGCTTGATCGATTTCACGACCGGCGGTCCGACGGTGATGTTGGGCACAAAATGCCCATCCATGACGTCCACATGGATGAGATCGGCGCCTCCCTGTTCGACGGCCGCGATGGCGGCGCCAAGCGCGGCGAAATCAGCCGACAGAATCGACGGGGCGATGCGGACGCCGCCCATCAGCGGCTCACCTGGAGCAAGATGGGCTCGCCGGCGCCGATCTGAAATCCGCCTGAAGGAGACTGCACGAGCACGATGCCCGACGGGATTCCCGGATATGGAATCTCGCCGACGATCGTCACGCGAAACCCGCGCGCGCGAAGCAGATCCACGGCGCGCGACCCGGCCACGCCAATCAGATCGGGCATCACATACGCGTTTCCCTGCTCGCCGCGGTTGACGAGCAGCGCCACCTCGGTCCCATGCGTAGAAGCAGGAGGCTCCTGCGCGATGACGGTGCCGCTTGGATAGTCGGACGATCGCACCTCGGCGAGACCGACGAGCGACAGCCCATCCTCCTGCAGGCGCAGTTGCGCGCTGCGCTCGGTCTCGCCGGTCAGCGTTGGAATCGTCGTCACGCGCGCGCCACGGCTCACCCACACGCGAATGCTGCGCTGGCGCCGTGTGACCGCCCCGGCAGCCGGCTCCTGAACCGCGATCCGGCCGGCTGGAATCTTCGGATCGAGCCGCGGGCTCGCTTCGACGTTCAGCACAAGCCCTTCGTTTTCAACGACCGCCGTGGCTTCGGCCACGGTCTGGTTGCGAAGATCGGGCACTGCGACCTCGCGAACCTTCAAGGCGACCCGCATGGCGGTGACGGCAAACAGCAGGTAGGTGGCGACGAGCAGCGCCCCGATCACGAGCGCCCTGCCGGTATTTCGTAGACGGTGGCTGAACGGCATCGAACGCGGCTATTTTATCATCTCGAAGAACCGGCCATCGAAGAGCGGTCGCGTTCGAGGACCGCGCCGAAAAACGCTTCGAGGCCATGTTCGCCGGGCGAGGTCCGCAAGAGTCCGCGCTCGTCCAGTACCGGTTCGAGCGCCGGCACGCGCCCGCGAAAGTCGACGAGCGCGAAGGGTGACCGCGGATCCCGCAAGAGCGCCTCGACGACGTGATCGTTTTCCTCCGGCTCGCTCGAGCAGGTGGAGTAGACCAGCCGCCCGCCCGGCTTGACCGCCGCCGCCGCCTGGCGAAGCATCGCGAGCTGCCGAGCGCCCAGGCGCGCCAGGTCCGATTCGTGACGGCGCCATCGGATATCGGGGTCGCGCCGGATGATGCCGAGGCCCGAGCAGGGCGCGTCGACAAAGACAAGATCGAATACCGGCCCGAAAGGCAGTCCCCGCTCGAGGTCGGCCTGGACGAGGCGGATACTGCGCGCGCCGCTCGACCTGACGGTTTCACCCAGCAACCGCACACGCGCGCTCCTGAAGTCTGCGGCCACGATGTTCGCCTGGTCGCCGGAGCTGGCGGCCATCGCGACCGTCTTTCCTCCGGGAGAGGCGCAGGTATCGAGGAGCGCTTCGCCGGGCCTCGCCTCCGCAAGAAGCGACACGAGCTGCGACGCTTCGTCCTGGACAAGAAACATCCCCGAGTCCGCAACCGGCGTTTGCAGGGGATTTCCCGATTTCACGGTGAAGCCGTCTGGCGCGAATCGGCAGGCGGCGAGCTCGACGCCATGGCCCGCAAGCGCCTTCGAGAGGGAGGCCGCATCGGTCTTGAGCCGATTGACGCGGATCGTCAACGGCGCGGGAGCGTTGTTGAACGACTCCCATTTCTGGGCGCCGGCAAATCCAAATCGCCGGCACCATCGACTGGCCAGCCATCGCGGGTGCGAAAGGGTGACTTCGAGGTAGTCGATCGCCTGATCTGGCGGCGGAAGGGGAAGATCGCCGCGGTTGCGAGAGATCGTGCGCAGCACGGCGTTCACGAGCCCGGCGGCGCTGGACTTCTTCGCACGGCGTGTCATGGCCACCGCATCGTTCACCGCGGCGGCAGCGGGGACGCGATCGAGATGCAGCAACTGGTAGGCGCCCAGACGCAAGATCTGGAGAACCTCGAAATCGAGCCGGGCGATGGGCCGCTTGGCGTAGTGGGCGATCAGGAAGTCGAGCTCGTTTTGCCAGCGCAGGGTGCCGGTGACCAGGTCGGTGGCCAGCGCCGCATCGCGCGCGTCGCTCAATCCAGGACGAACCGAGGCGAGGGCGGCCGGGAGATCCCTTCTCGCCGACGCCACTTCGCGCAGCGCGTCGAACGCGGCGGCCCGCGCGGGTGAGATCATGGCTGGGGCTGCGAGGCGGTGAACCGGGCGCCAGGACCCGGATGGTGCCCTGCAAGAAACTCGCGCGTGCTGACCGCCCTCCGTCCCTCGAGCTGCAGACGCACGATCGTGAGCACGCCATCGCCGGTCTGAACACGAAGATTGTCGCCGGCGGCTTCGATGATCGTGCCTGGTTCGTGCATGGATGTACGAGCATCGACACGCGACTCCAACAACAGGCAGCGCACGCCTTCCAATTCCGAGTACGCGTGCGGCCATGGATGCAGGCCGCGAATCCGGTTGTGAATGGCCTGCGCAGGGTCAGACCAGCGGATGATGCCGTCGTCTTTCTGGAGCTTGTGCGCGTAAGTCGCCGCCGATTCGTCCTGCGGCGTCTCCGTCGCCGTGCCTGTGGAAAGCGCGTCCAGGGCGTTCACGAGCGCCTGGGCGCCAAGCCGCGCCAGATCCAGCTCGACATCCACGCTCGTTTCTTCGGGACCAATAGGGCGAGCCACCGACGACAACATCGGGCCCGCGTCGAGCGCTTGCACCACGCGCATGATCGTGACGCCGGTTTCCGGATCGCCGGCCATCACCGCGCGATGGATGGGCGCGGCGCCGCGATATTTCGGCAGCAGCGACGCGTGCAGGTTGATCAATCCCAATCGCGGAGTCTGAAGGATCGTGTCGGTGAGAATCCTCCCGTAGGCCGCGACAACCCCGATGTCGGCGTTGAGATCGCGCAGGGTGTTCAAGAACCGCTCGTTGCGAAGCCGTTCCGGCTGAAGCAACGCCAGGTTGTGCGCCTCTGCCACCTCCTTCACGGGCGACGGATGCAGACGCTGTCCGCGCCCGCTCGGGCGATCGGGCTGGGTGACGACCCCGACGACGGCATGCTGAGACGCGAGGAGGGCGTTGAGGGTAGGAACGGCGAATTCCGGGGTGCCGAAGAAAACGATTCGAAGCGGCGGAGCCGGGTTCACCATTTGCCGGCGCGAGTCAGCTTCCGGATTTTCTTGACGATCAGGTCGCGCTTGATGCCGCGCACGCGGTCGAGAAAGAGCAGACCATCGAGGTGATCCATCTCGTGCTGAAAGGCGCGCGCGAGCAGGTCGTCTCCTTCAACGATTCGCTCCACGCCGCCTCGATCCAGGGCTTTCACGACGGCACGCTTGGGCCGGGCGACCGTCGCGTTGAAACCGGGCACGCTCAGGCACCCTTCTTCTTCGAGCTGCATCCCTTCCCGCTCGACGAACGTCGGGTTGATGAAGACCATCAGATCGCCGGCTTTGTGGCCCAGGGACAGATCGATGACGAAGATGCGCAGCGGCGCGCCCACCTGCGGAGCCGCCAGGCCGATCCCGGGCGCCACGTACATGGTCTCGACCATGTCGTCGACCAGCCGGATGATGTCGGGCGTGAGCGAGCCGACCGCGTCCGCCGGCTGGTGCAGCGGGGCTTCGCCGAACTTCAGGATGGGGCGAATCACGACCGTCGCGTGTTGAACCGGGACTGGAGGTGCTCGTCGCCGGCTTTGTAGTTTCGCGCGATCTCGCCGAGCGAGTCGCCGCTGAATTTTTCCAGGAACGCGTCGGCCAGCGTGAGGCTGACCACCGCCTCGCCAACCACGGCTGCCGCAGAAATGGCGCAGACGTCGCTGCGCTCGATGGTCGCCGGCGATTCGATCATGTCCGCCAGATCCACCGACCGGAGCGGTTTCATGAGCGTGGCGATCGGCTTCATGAAGCCCGACACTCGCAGGTCCTCGCCGTTTGTGACGCCGCCTTCGAGCCCACCGGCATTGTTCGTCGGGCGCGATACGCCAATCGGCGGCCTGGTGCGCGCGGGTGACGGCAGAATTTCGTCGTGCATCCGCGATCCCGGAACGGAGGCGGCGCCCGGACCAATGCCAATCCCGACCCCCTTGATCGCAGGAATTGACATCATTGCCTGCGCCAGACGGCCGTCGAGCTTGCGATCCCATTGCACATAGCTGCCAAGTCCCACCGGCAGACCGCGCACCATGACTTCGAACGCACCGCCGGCGGTGTCGCCGGCCTCGCGGCAGCGATCAATTTCTGCGATCATCCGCGCCTCGGCGCCGGCGTCGGCGCAGCGGAGCGCCGAATCCGCGCCGATCTTGCTGGCCTCGTCGAAGGTGACCTGCAGCGGGGTTTCGAGCCCGATGCCGTTGACCGCATAGACGTGGCTCACGATCTGGACGTCAAAATATGCAAGCAGTTGCCTGGCGATGGCGCCTGCGGCCACTCGCGCAGCGGTCTCGCGCGCGCTGGCGCGCTCGAGCACGTCGCGGATATCTGCGCGGTCGTACTTGATCACTCCCGCGAGGTCTGCATGGCCGGGGCGAGGGCGCGTGACAAGGGGCCGCGCGGGCCCCGTTGCGTCGGCCGGCGCTTCCGTCTCGGCGTGCATGGTCTGCTTCCAGTTTTCCCAATCGCGATTTCGGATCAACAGCGCGATGGGAGATCCCAGCGTTTCGCCGGCGCGAACGCCCGACAGCACCTCGGCGTGATCGGATTCGATGGCCATCCGGCGTCCACGGCCGTAGCCGCCCTGGCGGCGCCGCAATTGTTCGGTGACGGCGTCGAGCTGCAGGTGCAGTCCAGCCGGCATGCCTTCGAGAATCACCACGAGTCCCTTGCCATGGGACTCTCCGGCGGTGAGAAAACGCAGCATTGTCCCGTCATTCTATACGAAATTTCTGCGTCGCCCGGGCGCCGGCGCGCGCGATCGCGCCGGTACAAACGCGGGCCGCAGACTTGCATTAGTGCGGCGCGCAACATGCTGACGCTGATCGCCGATCGTTTCTTGCGGCTGGCGGATGAGCGCACGATCGACCTCGCAACGGCTGAACGAGTGATCGTACGCGTGGAACCGGCGCAGTGTCGAGCCGCGCAGCAAGAGTGGAGTAGTGCCCGTGCCGCGCAGCTTGGCGTGGCGGCGCCTGCGACGTTGATCGACTTCGGACTGCTGGGGTGCGGCGAGCGGTTCGAAGCATATCGAGCCGCGACGCAGGAATCACAGCAGGGTACGGCGGCAGAGGCCGCGGTCGCCCGGCAGGCCGTTGGTCAGGCCGTCGAATGGCTCGACCAGGCGCAGCCGTATTCGCCCCGGATCCTCTGCGCAAGGGGAGCAGGCGTGGGTTGGCTTGAACAGCTTGCGCGAGAGATTCGCCTCCGCGGGTTCATTTCGGTGAACGTCTCGCTCCTGCCGGGCGGCGGGCGTTCGGATGCCAGCATCCGGCTGCAGCCGGAGCACTGGCCGCTCCTTTCCGCACGCGCGATCGTTTTGCTGGATCATCGTGACGACGGGCTCGAGAGCGCGTCGTTGAGCCTGGCGTTCATCACTCTCGCGACGGCGAACGTGCACGAAGCGGCCGCCATCGTTCGTGTAGGGTCGAGCGGGAAGACCGAGCTGTGTTTGCACAGCGGACTGGATGGTGACGGATTGCTGCCAGGGCCCTTGCGTCCAGAACCGCTGGTCACTCGCGCTGCCGAGAGCCGTGGCGCGTACGGCGACACGCGCAGGGCTCGATTGGTGGTCGACTCGCGAGCGACAGCGCTGCTGGAGGAGGCGTCGCGCTGGGCGGCCCGCGGCCGGCACGCGGCGGCGGAGCGGACGTTGCGGGCGGCGCTTGCCGCGTTCGATCGAAGAAACGATCTCTTTCGCGCGGGCGAGAGCGGGATGCTGCTCGGACGTTTGCTGCTCGAGCGCGGCCGCGCGGCGGAGGCGCAGTCGCCGTTCCAGCTGGCCAGCGAGAGGTTTCGACGGCTTGGCAATGCCGCGGAAGCGGTGGTCGCGTGCGTGCTTTCCGGGTTGGCCGAAACCGATGACGGCAAGCTTGAACACGCGGAACGAACGCTCCGGGCGGCGTATTCGGCGGCGGCGGCGCTTCAGAGCCCGGACGCGGTCCAATCGGCGGCCGTTGCCCTTGCGCGAAACCTCTACTGGCAAAAGCGGTCGGCGGATGCCCTGGCGCTCATGGAGCAAGGTGCTCTGGAAGATGCAGAGGGAGACGTCGTCCGCTACTGGTGCCTCATGAGCCGTCTGCGGCTCGAGACCGGAAAGCTCGACCAGGCGTCTCAGTGCGCTGGCCGCGCACGAGAGAAGGGAAACAGCTCGAGTGATCCCGGGACCGAAGGCCGCATCCGTCTGGCGCAAGCGCGAATTCAAGCCGCGCTCGGCGACACCGATGCGCTCACGTTTCATGTGCGCGCGGGCCTTGCCGCGGCCCGGGCCGCACATCTGCCTCTGGCCGCCGCGAAGCTGCGGGTCGCTCTGATCGAAGGATTGCTGAATGCCGGCCAGATAGCGCGAGCGCGCGCCGTTGCCGCGCGAACGAAGCTCGGTGGAAAGGCGCCGCTTCCGGCGTTGTTGAGGCAGCGGATCGACGCGCTTGCGCAGGAGATGACGCGAGCCGAGCGCAGCACATCGACTCGTGGGCTGGCCTCGCCAATTGGAGCCCCTTCATGCCCGATCGGCCACCTCGACCGGGTCACCGAGCTGCTGTCGGCTTGCCACGAAGTGGAAGACGAACGCGGCGCGCTGAATGCCGCCGCGCTTGCCGTCCGCAAACAGACGGGTGCGCTGGCCGCCGGCATCTTCGGCGCCCCCGAAGCGGACACGGTGGACGCCGCGCCGTTCGGATTGGCCGGAACGATCGCCGCGGGCATCGCTCGCAGATGCGTCGAGCTCACCTATGCGATTCGCCCCGAAGCCGGCACGTCCGGCGTCGAAGGTGCCGTGCCGATTCATCATCTCGGGCGCACGATCGGCGCTCTGGCGTGCCGATGGACGATCGAAGGCCCCCGAAATGCCGACGACGTCCTGGGCTTCATGCGCCTGGCCGCGGCGGCGTGCGCGCCGCTCGTCCAGATCGTGCTGGCCCGCGATTCGTTCCCCCTGGGGGATCCGGCCGACGGTGTCGAGCTCGTGGGATCGAGCGCGGGTATCGAGGACGTAAGGCGCCTCATCGCCCGCGCGGCGAATGCACCGTTCACCGTGTTGATCGAAGGGGAGACGGGTGCCGGCAAGGAGCTGGTGGCGCGCGCAATCCATCGAACCGGGTGCCGCCGGGAACGCCCCTTTTGCGCGCTCAACTGCGCGGCGTTGACCGAAGAGCTGGTGGATGCGGAGCTCTTCGGATACATGAAGGGCGCCTTCACTGGGGCGGCATCGGACCGGCTCGGTCTTTTCGAGGGCGCAGACAAGGGCACCGTGTTTCTCGACGAGGTCGGGGAGTTGTCGGCGCGGGCGCAAGCCAAACTTCTACGCGTGCTCCAGGAGGGCGAGATTCGCCGGATTGGCGAGAACTTCACCAGGCCGATCGATGCGCGGCTGATTGCGGCAACCAACCGGCCGCTGAAGGCCGAGGCCGACGCCGCGCGCTTCCGTCGAGATCTGCTGTACCGCCTCGACGTGATTCGAATTCATGTCCCGCCGCTGCGCGAGCGCATCGACGACATTCCAGGCCTTGCCGCGGGATTCTGGCGCCGCGCGACGGAGCGAATCGGCAGCAAAGCGGTGCTCGGCCCGGGCGCGCTTTCAGCCTTGGCGCGGTATGATTGGCCCGGGAACGTGCGCGAGCTGCAGAACGTTCTGATGGCGCTGGCGGTGGCCGTCCCCGCGCGGGGAATTGTGAGCGCGGCGGCCATGCCTTCCGCGATCGCGCGTGCGGCGAGGCCCGAGGCACGCGAGACCCTCGACAGCGCGCGCCGGCGGTTCGAGGCGCGATTTGTGCGTGCGGCGCTGGCGCAGTCGGCGGGTCACCGCGGCCAGGCGGCCGCAGCGCTTGGAGTGAGCCGCCAAGGACTCGCGAAGTTGATGCAGCGTCTGCAAATCTGAGCCATGCGTTATTTCCTTCGACGGCTGCTGCTCACGATTCCCGTTCTTGTCGGCGTGGCCACGCTGGTGTTCGCGCTCATTCATTTCATTCCCGGCGACCCGGCGCAGGCGATGCTCGGAGAGGGCGCGTCGCAAGAGGACGTCGCCCAGCTGCGGAGCCGGCTCGGCCTCGATCGTCCGCTGATCGTGCAATATGGCGCCTTCCTCAACGGCGTCGTGCACGGCGACCTGGGCGTGTCGCTCAGAAACGATCAACCGGTGGCCCGCCAGATCGTGCAGCGCATGCCCGCCACCGCGGAGCTGGCGCTGGCGTCGATGGCGGTAGCCGTGCTCGTTGCGCTGCCCCTCGGGATCGTGGCCGCCGTATCGCGGGGGACGGCGATCGATATCGGCGCAATGACGCTGTCCCTGGTGGGCATTTCGATCCCCAATTTCTGGCTCGGGCCGCTGTTGGCCATCGTATTTGCTGTGCAGCTCGGCTGGCTGCCGGTTGGAGGAAGCGGGACGCCCGCCCACCTGATTCTTCCCTCCGTCACCCTGGGGGCGGCGCTCGCCGCGATCCTGGCGCGGATGACCCGCGCAAGCCTCCTCGAGGAATTGCGAGAGCCCTATGTGCTGGCCGCGCGCGCCAAAGGGGTGTCTCGCAGCCGCGCGGTACTGCACCATGCGTTTCGCAATAGCTTGATTCCGATTGTGACGATTCTCGGACTGCAGTTCGGCGTTGTGCTGACCGGCGCGGTGATCACCGAAACGATTTTCGCGTGGCCGGGAATCGGCCGGCTGCTGATCCAGTCGATCGGTTTCCGTGACTATCCCACCGTCCAGGGGTGTGTCCTCTTGATCGCGGTCACCTATGTCGGGGTCAATCTCATCACCGACCTGACGTACGGGTTTCTCGATCCGCGTATCAGGGTCGATGGGTCATGACCAAAGTCGGCGCCGCCATCGTGATGCTCGCCGTCGCAGCCGCGCTGTTGTCGCCCTGGGTTGTGCCATACGACCCGGACAGCCAGCAACTGTCGCTTCGGCTGGAACGCCCGAGCGCGCGTCATCCGTTCGGCCTCGACGAGCTCGGGCGCGATATCCTTTCGCGGGTGCTGGCCGGCGCCAAAATCTCGCTCCTGGTCGGCATCACCGTCGTCGGTATATCAACGCTGGTGGGGGTGTCCCTCGGCGCCATCGCCGGTTATTTCGGCGGGTGGGTCGACGATGTGATTAGCCGCGGTATTGATGTGCTGCTCGCCTTCCCGGGAATTCTGCTGGCAATTGCGCTGGTCGCGGTGCTCGGTCCCAGCCTCACGAACGTCGTGCTGGCACTGTCGGTGATTGGATGGGTCGGGTACGCCCGCCTGGTGCGCGGACAGGTGCTGCGTACGCGCGAGCTTGAATTTGTGCAGGCGGCCCGCGCGCTCGGAGCGAGCACGGCGCGGATCCTTATCCGGCACATCATTCCGACCACCATACCCGCGGTGATGGTACAGGCGACCTTGGGCATGGCGGGGGCAATTCTGGCGGAGGCGGCGTTGAGTTTTCTTGGGCTCGGCGTGCAACCGCCGGCGCCAAGTTGGGGCACGATGTTGAACGGCGGCCGGCTGCACCTGCTCGACGCGCCGCACCTGACGATCTTTCCGGGCGCGGCCATCGCAGTCCTCGTGCTGGGATTCAATTTTCTCGGAGACGGCCTGCGAGACGTGCTCGATCCGAAGTCGTGAACCGGACAGGCCCCAGGCCAGCGGGCAGGCTGGCAGACGCTCAGCGGAGGCTGGCGGATAGCGGGCTAGCGGCTCGGAGATCGGTGCGAAGCGGCCAGACGCTCGGCCGCCGCCAGACGCCCTGCGACCGCGTGGGCCGTGGTGTTGTTCCCGTCCTTCTCCATCGCGCGCTCGAGCGCCGCCTTTGCGGCGTCGATCCGCCCGGCTCTCAACTGGGCTTCGGCCAGATGCGCGAGCATCTCGGCATCGGGTGTTGACGCCATCTCCGACCTCTCATACCAGCTCACCGCCGACAACGGATCGTTGAGCGTCAACGACAGGTCCGCAATGTGCTCGGCGTGCGCCCCTTGGTCGCGGTCCTGGTCGATGAGCACCGTATAGCGCACGAGCGCCTGACGCGCGTCTTCGAAGTGCCCGAGCCGCTCGGCTACCAGGGCGTATTGGGGCAGCATCGCAGGATCGGTCGGGAACCTCTGGCTGGCTTCCTTGAAGGCCTGTTCGGCCAGGTCGTCCTGTGCGTCGAGGGCGAGCGCGCGCCCGTAGAGGCCCAGTATTTCGCTGCTGGCCGACGACTGGTTGGCAACCGGCTCGAGCGCCTCGAGCGCCTTGCGAAGCGCGGCGTTGTCGCCGCGTTCTTCGGCTGCATCCAGCCACACCTGGCCGAGCGCCGCGTAGACACCCGGATAGTCATGGAACCGCTCCACGGCTCGGCCCAGAGCCGTCACCGCGGAGTCGGGATCGCCCGCGCGCGAGTACGCCAGGCCAACCGCGATCAGGCGCTCGGGCTTCGCCGGATCCAGCGCCGCCAGCGCCTCGAGCTGTTCGAGTTCGTGGGGTGTGTCACCCTGCGCCCGATCCAGATCTGCCAGCTCGTCGCGCGCCGGAATGAGCGCGGGCGAAATCGCGACAGCGCGATCGAAGGCTGCGCGCGCCTCGGGGAGCTGACCGCGATCTTTCAGGCAGAGGCCGAGCACGTAGTGTGCTTCGGCGAACGACGGGTTCAGCCGGACCGCGTCCTGAAGAGAGGAAATCGCGCGAGCCAGGCGGCCGTCGCGGCGCGAGGCGAGCGCCAGCTTGTAGAACACGCCGGGGGACCGGTCGTCGAGCCGGAGGTAGGCTTCGTAGCTTTCCGCCGCGTTGGCGTCGCGGTGAAGGCGAAAGTTCACGTCTCCGAGCTCTTCCTGGGCGCGGGTTGCTCCCGGATCGAGCTCAGCCGCCGTGCGAAGGTCCCGCAGGGCGGCCGTGAGGGTCTCGACCGAGTCGCCGCGGCGCTGATGGGCCTCGCCGCGTTTCAGGTACGCCAGCATGGAGCCGGGCCTGAGCGCAATGGCCCCGCTGAACGCCTCAATAGCCACAAACGTCTGGCCCCGCCCGAGGGCTTCGTCGCCTTGCGCAACAAGGCGGCGATACTCGCGGTCGCGTTCGACCGCCTGGTGCGCGAACACGCCTGCCAGCCCCAGGCCGGCCAGAACGAGAAGCCCCGCGATGACCTTTTTCACAGCCCGCCCCAACCTTTGCTGTGAATGATACCAGGCCTGACAGGAGCCGCCGGTCGGCGGGAGGGAGAGGCCGGGAAAGGGGAACTTTCGGTCCTCAACGGGGTCGAAACAGAGGCAAGCCTGCTATAGTCGAGGGTACGAAGTGACCGCAAAGCCGGCTGAAGCTATCGGGTGGTCGGGCGTTGCGACGACCGAGGCCACGCTCATCGAGCGCTGCCTGGCGGGCGACGAGAGCGCCAATGCGGCGTTGGTCCTGGAGCACCACCGGCTCGTTCTGGGCCTCTCCACCCACCTGCTGGGCGATCGCGAAGAGGCGCGCGACCTCTCTCAGGAAGTCTTTCTGCGCGTGTTCCGCACGCTTCATCGGTTCCGGGGACAATCGTCGCTGCGAACCTGGATTTTCCGGATTGTCGTCAACCAGGTGCGTAACCGGCAACGGTGGTGGCGCCGGCGGGCGCGGTCCAACCAGATATCGCTCGACGAGCACATCCGGGAGCATGGCGAGATGGTGCTTGGAGCTGAGGCGTGCACGCCGGACCGCGAGCTGGCGAGAAAGGAGCTCGGCGCGCGCCTGAAGTCGGCGCTGCAGCATCTGCCGTTCGAGCAGCGGACGGCGCTCGTGCTGCGCGAGGTGGAAGGGCTGCGGTACGAAGAGATCGCGTTTTCGCTCGGGCTTCCGGTTGGAACGGTGAAATCGCGCCTGACGCGCGCGCGACAGGCGCTTCGGGCGGAATTGGGAGACCTGCGATGCTGACCATGGGCTGTGCGGACGTGCGCCGCGAGCTCTCCGCGTATCACGACGAGGAAGTGTCAATCGGCGAGAGGATTGCCATTTTCGATCATCTCGAGAACTGCCCAGGCTGCGCCGTTGAAGCCGACGATCTGTTGACCATGCGCGAAGCGCTGCAGGCCAGCCATCACACCGAGCTCGTGGCGTGGGGCCCCACCATGGCGCGACTGCAATCCGACGTGCTTTCACGCCTCGAGGCGGAAGATCGGGTGTCGCTCGGGACCTGGACCCGCGAGCTGCTCGAAGATCGCCGCCGCGCGCTGGCCACGACCGCGTCGGCGCTGGCGGCGTGCCTGCTGGTCGTGTTCGGCCTCTGCCGGCTCCTCACGCTTGGAACCGTCGGGCATCCGGATTCGCTGCAGGCGCTGCTCGAACACGAGGAGAAGGTGTGGGCGGCTCGCGCCGAAATGCCCGTGATGCTGCCGCGCGTGAACCCCGAAACGATGATGCCGGTCGCGGTGGTGAGCCAGGGCGACGGCGACGAGAGCCTGTCGGCGTTCTCCGCGCTGGTCACCTCCGAAGGGGAGTTGGCTCAGCTGGAATTTCTGGGAGAGCAATCGGCGACGCCCGCGACAAATCGTCTGTCGCGCGAACAGCTCCGGTCGGACTTGATGGCCGCAGCCGCGACCGCACGCTTCCAGCCGGCGCGTCAGGCCGCCGGCGAGCCTATTGCGCTGAACGTGGTATGGGTTGTGACGCATCGTACCGTGCGCGCGACCCTCCGCGCCAGGATCGAAGTCACCAGCACGTTCCGCATCAAAACCGTATAGGTCCGTCTATCTGGCCGGTGTGACGTCGCCGCGCGCCGTGACGCTGTTGTTCTTTGCGTCGTAGGCGCGGATGATGACGCCCTTGGCGATCGAGGCGCTGTCGAGCGTGAGCTCGAACTGCTCGGTCCGCGAGTCGAAGATTCCGTCCTTCGGGTAAATCACCTGCCAGCGCTGCGCGTCGAGCGAGTACTCGACCTTCTGAATCGCCGACCAGGAATCGCGCACGTCGAACTGAATCGTCGTGCGGCCCTGGACGGTGCGCGAGCTCGTCACGTTGATGACGGGTGGCGTGTTGTCGATGTCGAATGCGGCGCTTTCCAGCTCGCCCTCCAGCGCCGATCCCGGGGGATTGGACGGCGCGTCGGAGGCGATGACTTTCACCACGTAGGTGCCGTCCGGTACCGACGTGGTGTCCCACACGAAAATCGTGTCCGGCAGATCCGACTTGAGCGTCTTCCACTCGGTCTCGCCCTCGCGGCGATACTGAATCGCGTACCGGAGGTCATCGTCGTTGTCGTCTTCGGCCCGCCAGACGAACGTCTGCAGCCCGCGCTGATACACGCGGCGGCCCAGCGCGGAACTATTGCTCTGGCCACCCGGGCTGGCGGCGGCGCCCAGAATTCTCCGATCCGGCGCCTGATCGTCGAAACCCGCAATGTCGGGATCGCCGGTTGGATAGGGTTTCTGGAAAACCGTGCCCGGCGGATGCACGGTAATGCTCGTCACGCGCGGCCGCATGTTGCGCTGCAGATACGCCGCGGTCACCGACGTCAACACGGGGCTGGCCTGTTTACCGGCGAGCACCGCTTTCCACTGAAGATAGCGGGCCTTGGGGCTGGTGATCTGCTCCCCTTCGGGGTGCTGGTACGGGCCGGCCCACTCGCTCCACGTATCGTCGGGCGTCGATGTATTTCCGGAGCGAGTGAGGATTTCCACGCGGGAGCCGGGGGGCGTCGTGGCGCGCCAGCTGAGCGTGCCCCAATTGGCCACGGTCTGCGCGTCTCGAACCGTCGACGTGTAGCTGCCCTGAGCGGCGCGTTGCGGCGACAGGCGAAAGATCTTCCCGGGGTTCGACGTCGCGTAATAGATATTGCCCTTCGTATCGCGCGCAAACCCGGTGACCTGCTGCGCCGCCGCCTGCATCAGGAGTGAAGCACTGGCCGGATCCCCCGACAGGCTGAAGAGCTTCCCGCCGCGGCCGGTACCCACCACCAGCGAGCCCTGCGGCTCGAACATCAGGTCGTAGGGCGACTCGTCGGCCGATTCCCAGACGATATCCCACAGACCGTCGGGCTTGACTCGATAGATTGCCCCACGGCCACCTCGGCGCTCTTCACGCGTCGCCGTCTCGGAGGCGCTCGACGCGCTCGACCCGGAATCGACGATGGCGATGGCGGTGACCTCGGTGGTGACGGTCGGCACCGGCTCGCGGCCGGAGCTCGTAGAGACCGGCGGCTCGTTCGATCCGCCACCGGACGCTCCAGAACCGCCGCCGGCGCTCGGCCGCCCGCTCAAGGCGGCGAGGTAGATATTGCCTTGGGGATCGAGCCGAATCGCGTGAATTTCCTGGAACGTCGAGTCGAGCAGGAGGAAGGCTTTCCCGGTGCGATCGATTCTGAAGAGCCGTCCGGGCGATTCGGTGCCGGCGAGCAGCTGCCCGTCGGCCTGGAACGCCAGCGTGATGACGTGCGTGGCCTTCGTTTTGTAAAACGGCACGCCCTTGCCGTCCGGCGAGATCTTGTAGATGACGCCCTTCTCGCCGGTGCCCGCGTAAAGGTTTCCGGCGGAATCGAGCGCGAGACTCCAGATGTACTTGTCGTCCGGATCGAAGAACGAGGTTCCCTTCCCGGTGCGATCGACCTTGTAGATGCGGCCGTCGGGTGATGTGCCCACATACAGCGTTCCGTCCGGCGCGAGCGCCACCGCGTGGACTTCAAGCTCCGTCGTATCAAAAAACGTCGTCACTTTTCCCGCCGAATCGACTTTGAAAACCTTTCCCCCGTTGCCGCTGCCGACGTAGAGCGATCCGTCCGGCGCCGCGGCCATCGACCAGAGGAACGGCGCCGTGGTCTCGGCGAAGAGCTCGGTCGCCGGACCCAGCACGAGCCGGCCGTGGCCGTCAATCGACAGGTTCTCGACCTCCCCGCGGAGGAATTCGGTTTCAGTCGCCGTCTGCCAGAACACGGGCTTCGAGGCGAGGAGCACGGCAGAGGCGGCGGCAAACATGCACGCCGCTCCGAGAAGGTGAAGTTTTCTTCCTAGAGCCATTGCCAAATCAAGCGGGGAGCGAGCTAATTCGCGTCGAGGACAATCGTCAGCGTGCGGGAGCCTGCCACCGCATATTCGGTCGGGAGGTCCCATTCGCCCATGGTCGTGTTGCGAAGGGGAACGAAGTCCCCGGCGCTGCGATCGGCCTCGAGCACACCAAGCACCGACGGCGGTAGCGAGGACAATGGCTCGCCGTTGATCACCGCGCCGGCGTCGGCGGCCAGCAGGCGGACGTACAGCCGATTGTTCTTCCGCGCGGTGTTCAGGGCGCGGATCAGCTGCGGCACGCTGCGCGGCTCGGTGGGCTGCCGTACTTCGCGGCGCTCCCACTGCGCCAGGCGGGATCCGTCGGACACCATCACCTGGAGCGATCCGCTGGCACTGGCCGGGATGTCCAGCGGCACCGTGCGAATCACTTCCTCGCCGCGGTAGGTGCGCAGCAGCACCTTGAGCGGAACCGTTCTGCCCGCCCTCGCGTGTACGCCGTCGAGCCACACGCGCTCGATGGTCGCGGTCTTCGGGTGTTCGGTCGATTCGATCGTCAGGTCCACGCCCTGAATGTCGATGGGCTCGAAATCGTTGCCGAGCAGGAACGTGAGCGGCGCCATCACCGAGAGGGACGCGTTCAGCGCGGCGCGAT
>DASZHO010000187.1:0-14861 GCA_035937795.1 Vicinamibacterales bacterium
AGCGAATCGATGAAGAGCGAGATTCCCGCGGAGGCCGATGACAAAGGCGGGAAGGACGAGAAGGACTGATGCTGAACCGGATCATTCTCTGGTCGCTTCAGCACTGCGTGGTCGTGCTGGTGGGCGCGGCGCTCGTGATCGTGTTCGGTATTCGTTCGGCGAGCGAGAGCCCGCTCGATGTCTTTCCGGACTTCGCCCCGCCGCAAGTCGTGATTCAAACCGAGGCGCGAGGCCTGTCGCCCGAGGAGGTCGAGCAGCTCGTGTCGCTTCCCTTGGAAACGGCGCTCAACGGCACCGCCAGCCTGGAGACCATCCGCTCGTCATCCATCGTCGGCCTGTCGGTCGTGACCTGCATCTTTCAGTCCGGCACGGACATCTTCCGCGCGCGGCAGCTCGTCGGAGAGAAGCTGCAGGTGGCGATGGCCAGATTGCCCGCCGGCATCGGCGAACCTCAGATGATGCCGATCAGCTCGCCGGTCGGGATCCTGTTCAAGATCAGCTTGACCGCTCCGAAGACCTCGCTGATGGACTTGCGGACGGTGGCCGACTGGACGCTCCGGCCGCGACTGCTGGCGGTGCCGGGCGTGGCGCAGGTGACGATCTTCGGCGGCGAGGTCAAACAGTACCAGGTGATCGCGGATCCGGCGAAGCTCGCCGACTACCGCGTGTCGCTGAACGAGCTGATGACCGCGGCCGCCCGGGCCAATCAGAACGCGGGCGGCGGGTTCATGGATTCGCCGGCGCAGAGTCTCGGGATTCGCGGACTCGGCCGGGTGACGTCGGTGAAGGATCTCCAGGACTCGGTGATCGCGGTCAGGAACGGCCTGCCGGTCCAGATACAGGACGTCGCCTCCGTGCAGCTTGGCCCCGAATACAAGATCGGAGACTCGTCCACCTTCGGCAAGCCAAGCGTCATCCTCATCGTCTTGAAGCAGCCGTCGGCGAACACGCTGACAACAACCCGCGCGGTCAACGCGGCGCTCGCGGAAGTCCGGCACGCGCTGCCGGAAGACGTGGTCATGGACGAAAACCTGTTCAGGCAGGCGGACTTCATCGAGCGAGCGGTCTCGAACATCAATATCGCGATGCTCGAAGGCGGTGTGCTCGTTGCGATCGTCCTGCTGCTGTTCCTTTCGACGTGGCGCGCCAGCGTCATCAGCATTACGGCCATCCCGCTCTCGCTGCTCGTGTCGATCGTCGTGCTGCAGCGCCTCGGCGGCACCATCAATTCGATGACGCTCGGCGGCCTCGCCATCGCGATCGGCGAGGTCGTCGACGATGCCATCATCGATGTCGAGAACGTGTTTCGACGGCTGCGGGAAAATCTCGCGCGGCCCGCGCCCAGACCCGTCCTGGAGGTCATCTACACGGCCTCCGCGGAAGTGCGCGGGTCGATCGTCTATGCGACGGTGATCGTCACGCTGGTTTTCCTCCCAATCTTCTCGCTGTCCGGCCTGGCGGGCCGGATCTTCGCGCCGCTGGGGTACGCCTACATCATCGCCATCCTTGCCTCCCTGGCGGTGGCCCTCACCGTGACGCCGGCGCTCTGCTATTTCCTCCTGCCGGCGGTTGCCGGTGTTGCGGAGGAGAGCCCCCTCGTCTCGAGACTGAAGCGCGAGTACAGAAAGCTCCTCGATCGGATCCTGGACAAGCCAAGGATGGTCATGGCGGCGTCCGGTCTGCTGCTGGTGGCCGCACTCGGCGTCGTGCCGTTTCTGGGAGGTCAGTTCCTGCCTGATTTCAACGAAGGCAATCTGATCATCCACATGGTCGGGCTGCCGGGAACCTCGATGCAGGAATCGATGCGCATCGGGGCGATCGTGCAGAACCGGCTCGCGGCGATTCCCGAAACGGTCAAAACGGCGCAGCAGACCGGCCGCGCAGAGATGGGAGAGGACACATCCGGCCCTTACTACACCGAGCTGGTCGTCAAGCTCAAGGAGAGCGACCGTCCGCTGGACGCCGTGCTGGCGGACGTCCGGGACAAGCTGAAAGATATTGCCGGATTCACCTTCGGCATCAAGCAGTTCATTTCGGAACGGATCGAGGAAGTGCTGTCCGGCACCACGGCGACGATCGCCGTGAAGGTGTTCGGTCCGGACCTGGATGTGCTGCGGGAAACCGCCGAACAGATCAACGGAGTGATGGCGTCGGTTCCAGGCGTCGTGGATCTCACAACAGAGCAGCAGACCGGGGTGCCGGAGGTGGCAATCCGATTCGACCGTCAGGCGCTGGCAGTGAACGGCCTGCGAAGCGCCGACGTGGCCGACACGGTCCAGGCGGCGTTTTTCGGCACCACCGTGTCGCAGGTGCTCGAGCAACAGAAAACGTTCGACATCCTCGTCCGCTACGACCCACGCGCCTCGACCGACGTCGAGGCGATTCGCCGAACGCTGGTCGACACGGCGACGGGCGGAAAAGTGCCGCTGGGCAGCATCGCCGACGTTCGCATCGTCAGCGGCCCGAACACCATCGAGCGCGAGAACGCCCAGCGCCGGATCGTCGTTTCCTGCAACGTCGGGTCAGGCAGCCTGACGTCGGTGGTCGATCGGATCCGGCAGCAAATCGACCAGCACGTTCACCTGCCACCCGGCTATTACGTTGTGTACGGCGGACAGTACGAGGCACAGACGCAGGCCGTTCATCAGATGACGCTGCTCGGAGGTGTCGCGGTCGTGGGCATTTTCATGATGCTCTTTCTTGCATTTGGCTCGATGCGGCAGGCGCTGCTCGTGATGGCCAATCTGCCGCTGGCGTTGATCGGCGGCATTCTCGCCGTGCTGATCGCGAGCGAGGGCGACATGTCCGTTGCGTCGCTGGTTGGCTTTGTCACGCTGTTCGGCATCGCCACCAGGAACGGCATCATGCTGGTCACTCACTACAACCATCTGCTCGCGGAGGAAGGGCTGCCCTTCGGCCGCGAGCTGGTCGTGCGCGGCGCCATGGAACGGCTGTCGCCGATTCTCATGACCGCGCTGACGGCCGGCCTCGGACTGCTGCCGCTCGCGCTCAGCGCCGGAAAGCCCGGCCGCGAGCTCGAACAACCGATGGCCGTCGTGATTCTCGGCGGGCTTCTCACATCCACCCTGCTCAACATGGTCGTCCTGCCTGTTCTCTATCTCAAGTTCGGCCGGCGCGCCCATCCCGAGGAAACAGCCCATGCGTAAGACAGACCTCGCCAAGGGAACCCTTTTTCTCATCTTCTTCTGGATCGGCGGCCACGCGCCGGTCATTGCTCAGCGGGCTCAGCCGGCTCAGCGGGCTCAGGGGACTCAGGAGACCCAGCGGGCTCAGCCGGAAGGCACGTCCTTCGAGGAGCTGGCCCGAATGGCGCTGACCCGGAACGCGGATCTGCAAGCTGCGCGGGAGTCGGTGCATCAGGCCGAGGCGCGTCTGACACAAGCGCGCCTATGGCCGAATCCGTCGGTCGAGTTGTCGAAAAAGACCGATGCGCCGTTTGCGAACGAGGGCGATCGCGGCTACGGCGTCACCGTGTCCGAGCCGCTGGAGCTCGGCGGGAAACGCGGCAAACGGACGAACCTGGCGAAGGCTTCAATAGAGGTCGCCAGAGCGGACGTTGCCGAAGCGGAACGCCAGCTGACCGGCCGTCTGCGGCTTCTGTTCTTTGAAGCGCAGGGTATCGCCGTGCGTGTCGATCTCCTCGAACAACTCGACCGGGCGAACAGCCAGATGGCCGGCGTCATGAACGTTCGCGTGCGCGCGGGCGACGCGTCACAGCTGGACTTCCAGCTGCTCCAGGCACAAACGAATCAGGTCAGAGCGGAGCGGCTCGTCACCCAGAACCAGCTTGCGGGGCTGGTCGTCCAGATTCGCACAATCGCCGGCCTATCAGCCGATGAGCCGCTCGTCGTGAAGGCCGGACAGGGCGCCGTCGAGATGACGGACACGGAGGAAGCCGCCGTCGCGCGGGCGCTTCAAAACCGGCCGGACCTGAAAGCCTCTCGTCTACGCGAGGAACTGGCTGAGGCGGGAATCAGCGTGGCGCGGTCTCAGGCGATACCCGATGTCACCGCATTTGCGCGATATGCCCAGGAGAGCCTGCTCGGACCGTCGCCGGGCGCCACACAAACGCGCTCATTCGCGCGCGAGAACGTGCTCGAATTCGGGGTGTCGGTGCCCTTGCCGATCTTCAACCGCGAGCAGGGCAACGTGTCGGAGGCCGCCTCGCGGCGGGTCCAAGCGCGCGCGGAGCGAGAAAGCCTCGAGGCCGCGGTTCGACGCGACGTGGCGCTGGCGTTCCACCGATACGAAACCGCCCGCACGAGCGTGGAAATACTGAGAAGCGGCGTGCTCGCACCGAACGAGGCGAGCGTTCGCATGGTGCAGCTCTCCTACAACCTCGGCGAGCTCCGTTTTCTGGACATCGTGAACCAACAGCGCGTGCTCATCGACGCGGAGACGATGTTCGCGAGCGCGCAGATCGAGCTCAATACCGCCAGGGCCGAGCTCGAAACAGCGATCGGCAGCCCGCCAGACTGACGGCCGGCGAACCACAATCAGAGTCAGTTCGCTTTCGCGATCTCGACGGCATACACGTGCCGCTGGCCGGGCGCGAACTGGCCGGTGAAGACGACCCATTTCTTGTCGGGCGTGATGTGTGCGTTGGGCTCGACTCCCCCGCGGCCGGTGACGTAATTGTGCCCGGACATGTTGACGAGCTTTTCCCGCGTCACTAACCCGCCGGCCTGCACGCGCAAGAGATTGATCCACATCCCGTCGCTCGCGTAAGCGACCTGCGACGGGTCACCGCCGTCGCTGGCAAAGAGGGTGTCGTCCCGTGAGCTGTTGAAGTGCACACCCCACCAGGCGCGCTGCAAGTGATACCGGATTTTCCGGCCGGTCTCCATGTTCACGCCGGCGATCCAGAAATCCTGGCTGCGCGGTGTCTGGAGATCGAACCACACGGTCTTTCCGTCCCAGCTCCACCACTCGTGGCCGTTGATCTCCATGTCCATGGTGCGCTGGTGCATCAGCCGCATCTGGCTGCCGTCGGTGCGGATGGTCCAGGTCCGATCCAGCTCGTGCCACGTGCCTTCGTGGCAATACAACAGAAGATTCGGATCGACGGGATTGAACTGCAGGTGGTTGAGGTCGCCATACTGGAAGCCGGTCTCGCGCGATTCGCCGGTCTTGAGGCTGGTGAACACGAAGGACTGCAGACCCGGATTGAGGGCTCGTGGGGCCAGTCCGTCTTCCTTCGTGACGGAGTACTGCTGATCGGGCGTGAGATCCTCCATCTTCCTGCCGGGGAACATCCGCTGCAATTGCGGAACGGCCGGCCGGATCGGGGGGCGTGGATGGGTTCCGTCCGGATCGACGGCGGTGCCGGTCTTGACGACCGAGAGGCTTTCATCGGCGTTGATTAGGCCGCGTGCGTACGGCACCTCGCGGATCCGCGTTGTGTCGATGTTGACCGCTGTGACCGTCCCGCTCCCGCTCGCGTTGTAGTAGATCTCGCGCGTGCGCCGCGCAAAATATCCGCCCCGCGCCGGCGAGGCCGCGATCACGGGCTGTGCCGCGCCGGCACCGATTTTCGCCACGTCAACGATGGCAATCCCGTTCGCGGTGTTGAGCATCAGCGTGCCGCCGTCGGGCGAAAACGCGTTGTCGTGAAAGTAGAGCGTCGAGCCGCCGGCGTCACCGGTCAGCCGAAGAACGCGATGGCCGGTGTCGGGATCGATCCATTCCTTCGGCACGGGCGACTGCGAAATGAGAACTCTGCCCGCGGTTGCCAGGACTGCGACGAAAAGCCACGTTCTGAGTCTCATTGGCGTTTTGATCTCGCCTTGTACTCCTTGGTGTACCCGTTACGAGCATTCGTGACGACGAAGCTGCCGTCCGGCCGTACCGAGATCTTCAGAAAGTAGGCTGGCGCGTGCGCCGGATTGGTCTCGTCGAGATTCGCAATGAAGGACTCTGGAGCGTTGAGAGCGGGGCCACCAGGCTCTCCCTTCTCCTCGAAAGCCACAGAGGCTGGTCGTTGCACGGAGTAGTGGAGCTGCCAGATGTCTTCCAGCCCCGGCGTGCTCTTCAGCGTATTCCAGGTCTCAACCGAGTCACCCTTGCGCGGCCCGTTGTTCATCAGTGCGACTCGCGGGCCGACCGCATGCACCAGCGCCGGGGGGCCCGATCGGGCCAGGCCGTGATGCGTGGTCAGGTACACGTCGACTGTGCCCAGCAAATTGTTCGGACATACCAGGTCGTGCTCGGTATTCCAGGTGAGATCGCCGAGGTCCAGCATGCGGAAGCGGCCGAACGCACTGATGACCATGCCCACCGAGTTGATGTTTTCCGTCGTGTCGACGGGGTGGGCCACGTAGTCGCGGCACAGCGCGTTCGGTGCGCCAGCACCGGCAACCGGCTTGGTGATGACCTTGCCGCGACTCGACACAATCTGGACGTCGAGCCCCTTTATCGGTACCTTGTCGCCGGCCGCGACCTCGAGGTGGCGCCCTTTGGCGCGCGCTTCGGCGTACGCCGCATCCACCCGATCGAGGTTGGCCTGCTGCTGCGGTGTCGGTGCCGACGCTCCGGCCGGCAGCACTCTCGGACCATGGTCGATGAAATTGCGGATGGGTATCCGGTCCGAGACATCCTTGACGCCTCCGACATGATCGCCGTCATAGTGGGTGACGAGGAGATAGTCAATTTGCGTGAGGCCCGCTTGCTTCGCCGTCGCGACGATGCGACCGGCGTCGCGTTCGCCGGGACTTCCCGCATCGACAAGGAGCGCCTCGCCAGAGGGGGAGACAAAGAGCGTCGACTGCCCGCCTTCGACGTCGATTGAGTAGATGTCGAGGGTTTTCTGGCCCTGCATATACGCCGTGCCCGAGGAGACGACCAACACCGCCGCGATCGCCGCAAAGAATTGACGCATGTGACTCCTTTCGAGTCTCAAAACTTAAACCTGAGCTGGAGCTGCACCGATCGCATCGCCTGCGCGGAGTTGGCGGCGCCGAAGCCGGCGTCGCGCGGTTTCAGCCGCGCGGGGTTCACCGTCCCATCCGCGAGGTACTGGTTGTTCCGAACGGTCAGGTCGGTGGGGCTGTTCAACTGCAACTGGCTCACGCGGCCGTCGATGACGACGGTGTTGAACACGTTGAACATGTCGACCCGGATTTGCGCCTGGCGGTCGCCGCCGAGGGAGATGTTGCGGGCAATCGAGAGGTCCGTCGTCTTGTCGAAGCATCCGGTCAGCAGATTTGCTCCCGACTCGAGTCCGCTGCTGTTGTACGTCGGGCCGCCAAACGCCGCGGTGTTGAACTGACCGTACTGATTCCCGGAGCAGCCGCTGCCCGGATTCCCGATAACCCTGATGCGAGCCGCGTAGCTTGGCGAGCCCGTCAGGTTCACGTTCGCGCCATTGGCGTTGTACGAGTAGGAGGCGTCATAGGTCGCTCCCGTCCCGCCCGTGAAGACGCCGGAGATCAGCCAGTCATTGGCAATGGCGCCGACGACGTTCGTCAACGCGTTCGAGCGCCGGAGCTTCGGCAGCTCCCACACAAATGTTCCCCTGATCACGTGCCGCCGGTTGCCGTTATTCCTCAACAGATCGTCAAACTGCGCCTGATCGCTCCGGACGGCCAACGTGCCGTCGGCGCTGTGCTGGAGGCGCAACTGGGTCGAGGTGTTGCCGATGGTGCGCAGGCCGAGCGTCCAGTTCAGAGTCGCTTGCACGCCGTTCCGGAATCGCCGGTTCAGGCTCGTCTGAATGGAGTCGTAGCCGTTCCAGTACCTGCCCCAGGTCGTGTTGATTGCGCCGAGACCGCGATACGACCGCAGCAGATCGGTTGTCAGCGCGGTGCCGCCGGGAACGGTGCTCGACAGCGTCGGGTCCTGATTCTGCGCCAGATAGGCCGAGCCCAGGTCGGGGGCGTTCAGGTCGGGGTTCGACCCAATCAGGTTGTAGCCGTGGGAGCCGACGTACGACACGTCGAGCGTCGACGCCCAGGGCAGCGCCATCTGCACGCCGCCGTTCCACTGCAGCGACGAGGGCAGCTTCGAGTTGTAATAGAAGATCGTCAGCGTGGACGGCGTCTGCGTCACCAGGCTGTTCTGACCGAGCGTCTGCAGATTGCCGTTCCGGATGTTGGTCGACTGTCCCACCGGCGGGTTGCCGAGCTGCCCGTAGACGGTATTCCCATTCAACCGGTCGTAAAACAGGCCGAAGCCCCCGCGGACGACGAAGTGCTCGGTGCCCGTCACGTCGTATGCCGCTCCGATCCGAGGCGCGAGTCCGATCGGCGGCCACGTGTAGTTCTCCTTCGCGATGCCGTGGCCCGCCTGGATGATGCCGTTGGTCAGGTTGCCGCTGTTCGGCACGATGGTGCCGATGGCCACGGCCGTGTTCTGACCGAGCGAGGCGCCCGTGATCGGGTTGATCGCGATCCGGCTCGCGGACGGACATGGGCTTGCGCTCACGGAGCAGCCCGGCACGTAGAGTGCCGGCGCGTTTGCCGCCGACCATTTGTCGACGAAGAAGTTCGACGGCTGCTGGTTCGTGTCGTAGTTCGGCCCCTGATGGGTGATTCTCAGGCCGTAGTCGAGCGACAGCCGCCCGGACATCTTCCAGTTGTCCTGGATGTACCACTCGTGGCTGTTGTAGATGAAGTTGCCTTCGAAGAGCCCGTTCACCTGCGAGTATTGCGAAAAGATTCCGAGCGCGGCGTTCGCGAAGCCAAAGCCGGAATCGAGCGGGTTGTTGCTGTCGTTGCTGAAGTCGACGCGCCCCTGGAACAGCGACGGATTCCCGAGTTGATTCTGCCTTTTCAAGCTGTGGTCCAGCTGGTACCCCGCTTTGAGCGTGTGCCGGCCCATGAGCCGCGTCACACTGATCGACACGTCGTTGGTGCGGACCATGTCGAGAAAGCCACCGGTGGTGTAGGCCAGACTCGGCGGAGTCAGGTTCGGCGTCCCGGCCGGCGGCGCCGTGTTTCCGGTGCCGATTCGGCTACCCCATAAAAACGTCGGCGCCATGACCACCCGGCCGTTGACGAAATTCGGCGCATTCGCGGCCTGGAGAAACGCGTACTGAAAGCTGCCCGGGGGGACGATGCCGGCGTCGGGATACAGCATCGGAAAATCGCAGAGTCCGATATTACAGCGATTCGTCACGGCGTCGATCTCCGGGTTCCCCTGCTGGCTGGCCTGATAGGCGCCCCAGGTGCCCTCGAGCACGGTCGTCGGCGACAGCGTGTAGTCCACGGTGCCGGAGGCAACCGTGGTAAACGGCCACCGGTTCAACGTGTCGTTGAAACCCGGGATCGTACCCGGCGTGTTCTTGACCGTCGCGCGCTGGCCGGCGTATTTGCCGCTGAGCCGCAGACGAGACGAGGGTACCCAATCCACGCGGATCGTCGGCTGGTGCGTGAGCCGGACATCGTTGGGGGCAACGGTCTCAAGGTTGTAATTCAATCCATTCGCGTTCGGCGCCGGCCATTGTTTGAGGATGTTCAATCCAAGCTGATAGAGACGGTTGGGCGGGATGCGGCCGAGCACGCCGCCGTCCTGGAAGCAGCCGCGCGTATCGACCGCGGTGCACGGCAGACCGGTGGAGGCGTCGCGAATCAGATTGAACAGCGCGCCGTTGTTGTCGGTGCTCTGCGAGAAATCGCCTTGCCGCTCGAGCAACGTCGGCACGCGGAAGCGGTTGATCGCGCCGCTGCTGGTGCGCGGCGAATATTGATGCGCGTAGAAGAAGAACCAGCTGTTCTTTCCGCCGGGCTTCCCGATCGGACCGCCGAGCGTGTAGCCCCAGTCCTGCTGCTGCGAAAGGACCTTCGGGTCTCCGTTGCGCGCGTTGACCCAGCTGTTCGCGTTCCAGTTCGAATCGCGGCGAAGGTCGTAGAACGAGCCGCGGAACTGGTTCGTGCCGCTCTTGGTCACGCCGGTGACCTGCAGCCCGGCGGATCGGCCGTATTCGGCCTGATAGGTTGAGGTAAGGACGCGAACCTCGGCAATCGCGTCGACGTTCAGCTGAAGCGCCTGACCGCCGGCGCCGGTGTCGATGGTGGACACGCCGTCGATCTGAAAGTTCGTGCTCGCGCCCTGCATCCCGATCCGCGTGGTGCCGATGACGCCGGGCGTGAGGGCCGCGAGCCCTCCGAAGTTTCGATTCGCGATCGGGAGATTCTGAACCGATTCGGTGGTCACCGTGAAGGAGCGCTCGCCAGTCTGCGCCTGAATCACCGGCGCCTCGCTGGCGACCGTCACGGTCTCGGAAAGCGTGCCGACATCGATGGTGAGCGTCCCGGCGGCGACGCGCTCGGCCAGGCTGACGGCAATACCCGTGCGCTCGAGCGTCTTGAACCCATCCATGGTCACCTTGATGGTGTAGGTGTCGCCCGCCACGTTCGGGAACACGAAGTCGCCGGTGCCTGTCGTCTGCGTTTCAGCGCTGGTGCCGCGAGTCTCGCTGACCAATGTCACCGTCGCGCCAGGAATGATTCCGCCCTGGGCATCCTTGACGGTGCCGGTGACCGTCCCGGAGGTGTTCTGCGCCGCCGCGGGGACCCCAGAGGTGATGACAATGAGCGCCGCCACAAGAACGAGGGATCTTGCCGAGGGGCTGACCTTCATGTGCAGTGCTCCTTCATCAGAACTCGAGCCGCAGCTTTATCTGTCCGACTCGCGGAGTGTTGGTCTGAGAGCTCACCTTGCCGAAGTTCGCGCTGGTGATGCTGGTCTGGATGCCTCCAAAAACGACGTTATTGAACAGGTTAAACACGTCGAGGCCGAGCCCGAGTCTGAAGCCGGAGAGATGGAAATCGCGCCGGAGGCTGAGATCCTGGTTGAAGTAGCTCGGGTTGCGCAGCCCGAAGGCGAGGGTGCGGGGGGTGTTCCCGAAGGTGAACGGCGCGGGCGACTGGAACGCGGCGCGATCGATATAAGAGGGTGGGTTCGCGCCAAGCACATCGCCGCTGCCGTAATTTCCGTTGATGCGAACGGGGCCGGTGAACGCCGCGTTGAAGTCCGCGTAGCAGGTGCCCGCGCTCGGTAGATTGCACGCGGCGCCGATCGATCCGAGGGGGCGGCCAGACCGGAACTGCGTGATGCCGGAGATCTGCCAGTCCTTGACGATCGCGCGCACCACCGGATTGCCGCTGCCCGGCTTGCCGTCTGCGCCGAACGGCACATTGTAGACCACCAACGCGTTCCAGACGTGCGGCTGATCGTTGACGCCGACCGCCCAGTCCTGGCCGAAGTTGTAACCGGTGCGCGCCGAGAGATTGTCCATGGTCCGGCTGAACGTGTAGTTGAACGTCACCGTCAGGCCATCATCGGACCGCCGCTTCTCGGCGGTGAGCTGGAGCGAGTGGTAGGTCGACCGCGCGACGTCGCCATACACGTCGCTGACGCTGGAGTACTGCGGAAACGGCCGCAACATCTGCGCGATGGTGCCGGAGAAGTTCGCATACGGCAAGGCGATGCCGGACACGATCGCCTGCGCAGCAGCGAGGTTGGCCGGGGTGGCCTGTGAGCTCAGCAGATTTCCCAGGACGAGATAGCGAGGATCGAGCTGGTTCGAGTAGAACCCGCGCCCGCTGCCCCCAAGAAAGTCACCCCGACTTCCCGCGTAACTTGCGCCGAACGTGACGGTGTTCACCAACGCGTACTGAACGCCGGCGTTCCAGTTCTGATAGCGCGGAGGACGTCCGCCGATCGCCGGGTCGCCGTACGTCACCGAGCCGCCGGTGCCCCGACCGGCGACGAATCCGGCATTGAGCGCCGGATCGAAGAAGGGCGGAGGCGGATAGGAAGGGACGCCGTTGTTCCAGTTGTACGCCGGATCGAAGCCGTTCGCACTCGGGAAGGTCGCGTTGGCCGAGTAGCCGAGGGTTCCGGCACCGTTGCGTGCCCCGGCGCGGCCACCGACTGCGCCGCGACGGGAGTAGTTGATGCCGTAGGCCGCGCGCAGCACGGTCCGGTCGTCCAGACTGTAGGCCAGGCCCAGCCTTGGCCCGAAGGCGCCGTGATAGGTCTTGATGGGGGTGCGGCAATGGCAACTGTTCGGACCATTGCCCGCGAACACGACAGCTCCCGGATAGCCGCCGACGGCTGGATTCGGGAGCGTGGCGTCGAGGAACGACCACCGATCGTAGACCTCGGTGTACGGCTTCATGATGTCGTAACGCAGGCCGAGGTTGAGTGACAGGTCGGGACGGAGCTTCAGGTCGTCCTGCGCCCAGTACGCGTAATCGTAGAAGCGGCCGCTCGTCGCGACCTGGGAATCCTGGATGACGTTGGTCGTGTTCAGCTCGCCCAGCAGGAAGCTCGCGTACGCGTTGCCGGTGGCCGTATCGAGCGTGCCGGCTGAGTTGAATCCCGCGGTCTGCGCGTTGTTGAAGCCGAAGGTCGCCAGACTGCCGTACGTGCGCTCGCGCTCATTGGCGTCCATCCGCTGTGCCTGCAAGCCGAACGTCATCGCATGCTTGCCGTGGGTCCAGTTCAGATTGTTCTGAATCGTGTAGTTGTTCAGATACTCGGTGAACGCCCGTGCGTCGGTGCCGCGCCACATTGTGGGCGCGTTCGGGCCGGCGAAGGAGACCTCCGGAAATGCGGAATCAGCCTCGCCGGCGGGCAACCCCAGCAGACCGGCCTTGATTGGGTACTTGCCGTCGATGGTCGCGTTGAAAATCGGTACTCCCAGACGCGAGAACCCGAGACTGGCCTGGTTGACCCACTTCGACCACAGCACGTAGGTGTGCTTGATCTGGACGCTCGTGGGAACCTCCTCCACCAAGCGTGTCTCCGTGTAGGGCAGCGGGAGCGCGGTTTGGAGGTTGGTGCCGCCGCGGAACGGCGTCGCCTGGCTGCGCTTGCCGCGCGAGAACAGCACAGACGCTTGCTGCCGGCCGGTCAGCTTGAGATCCACTTTACCCGTCACATTGTTGTTGTTGAAGCCGATCGGCAGCGACCCGCCAAGATAGTTGTTCTGCAGGCTCCCGCCGGTGGGATTGGGCAGGAACGACTCGAAGTACCGTGAGATGGGCGAGATGCGTTCGGACGGGATGATGTTGCCTGGGAACGGATCGCGCACGAACCCGGTGCCGTTGGGATTCGGACGGGTCGTCCGCGGATCGTAGATGGTCACCGGGAAGGCGCTGAAATCGCCGTTGCGCTCGGCGAGCGTCGGGATCGACGTCAGCACCGACTCCGTCTGCCGGCGGTCGCGGTACCCATCGTAGGCCACGAAGAAGAACATCTGGTTCCGGCGGATCGGGCCGCCGAGCGTGCCCCCATATTCGTGCTGGTTGTCGGCGGACTTGACGGCCGCAAAAAACCCTTTGGCGTCGAGCGCCTTGTTCCGCAGGAACTCGAACCCGCCGCCGCGCAAGGTGTTCGTTCCCGATTTGATGACGTAATTGGACGCCCCCTGGCCGTTGAACATCACGGCGGTGCCGCTCGTCTCGACCTGGAACTGGTCGACCGCCTCGACCGAGATTCCGTACGACAAGTTCCTTCCTTCGCCTTGGACCACGGCGTTGGTGATGGGAATGCCTTCGACGTACATGTCGGTGGTGAAATCCTGGCCGCCCATGACGTTGCCCCAGCGTCCGATCGACTGGACGCCCGGCATGAGGAACATGAACGCGGTCGGATCGCGCGGGCCGCCGGTGTTCATCACAAGCGGAAGAGCGATGTACACGTCGTTGCGGATCGTCTGGCCGAGCCGGGCGTCGGCGGTCGCGAGGGGCGGCGCCACGGCCGTGACGACCACTTCCTGCTGGATTCCGGCCACCTGCAGGGTGATGTTGAGGCCAACCACGCTCAGCGCGTCGACGATGAGGCCGGCGCGGACGAAGGTCTCAAAGCCATCGAGAGACACCGTCAGGCGATATGCACCGGGCTGGAGCGGCGTCAACGCGTAAACGCCTGCCTCGGTCGTCTGTCTTGCTGTTTGGATCCCGGTGGCCACGTTCGTCGCCGTCACCGTCGCCCCCGGCACCGCCAGGTCGGAGGAGTCGCGCACGGTTCCTTCAATGGATCCGCTGCCTCCGATCTGGGCGCCGGAGGCCGAAGGAGTGAGCAGCAGGAGCACGGTCCACGAGAGCAGCGTGGCGACTCGGTGCATAGGGACCTCCAGCAGGGGCTCCTCCAGTGATGTCCCGGCCTGGCCTTCCGCGCGGCCCAGCACCCACCGCGCACCAAACACTCTGACTCGCTCGCGGCGTTGTCAGGCGTCGCGACGTGCCAACAGCGGACCGGGCGTTCGTTCTATGTCACAGCCATACCATCGTTTGCCGCTATTTCGACATCAGAAACATGAGAGATCCGGCGGGAGCGAGAAAAGCGCGTTGTTCTGGCGGGATCTGAGCGACAGCCGTCACGCTGGAACCGTCAGCGAAGGCGTGGGTGTTTCGTCATGCGAAACCTAACAGGGACACCCCCGACGGATAATCGAGCGAGCGCGCCCTAGTTCAGCGTCAGTGTTCCGTGAAGCATCACGTCAGCCGAAGAGCGCCCGATGAGGATGCGGATCGGCTCGCTCTCGACTTCGAAAGCATGCTGCCGCTCGTTCCACCAGGCCAGCGCCGCCGCCGTGAGAGGAATCTGCACTGTCCTGGTTTCGTTCGTTTTCAAGGCCACGCGCTGAAACCCCTTCAGCTCCTTGATCGGACGGGTGACTTTCGACCGCGTATGCTGAACGTAAAGCTGCACCACCTCGGTACCGTCCCGCTTGCCCGTGTTCTTCACATCAACGCTGACGGTGATCGCGCCGTTGCTGGCGAGCCGCGAGGAGCTCAGGCGCAGATGAGAGTAGGCGAACGTCGAGTAACTGAGGCCGTAGCCAAACGGATAGAGCGGCTTTCCCGTGAAATAGAGATAGGTGCGGCCCT
>DASZHO010000188.1:0-39356 GCA_035937795.1 Vicinamibacterales bacterium
TCGACGCGGCCGGTGACGACCGTGCCGCGACCGGAGATCGAGAAGACGTCTTCGATCGGCATCAGGAACGGCTTGTCCACCTCACGTATCGGCATCGGAATGTAGGCATCGAGCGCGTCCATCAGCTTGAGGACGCCGGCCTCTCCCTCCGGGTCGCCCTTCAGCGCCTTGAGCGCCGAGAGACGCACGACCGGCAACTCGTCGCCGGGGAATCCGTACGACTTCAGCAGCTCGCGCACTTCGAGCTCGACGAGATCGAGCAGCTCGGGATCGTCGACGGCATCGACCTTGTTGAGCGCGACGACGAGATACGGCACGTTCACCTGGCGCGCCAGGAGCACGTGCTCGCGCGTCTGCGGCATCGGCCCGTCGGTGGCCGACACCACCAGGATCGCGCCGTCCATCTGCGCGGCGCCGGTAATCATGTTCTTGATGTAGTCGGCGTGGCCCGGGCAGTCGACGTGCGCGTAGTGCCGCTTCGAGGTCGAATACTCGACGTGGCTCGTCGCGATGGTCAGAATCTTCGTCTCGTCGCGGCGGCCCTGCGACTCCGACGCTTTCGCGACCTCGTCGTACGAGATGAACTTCGCCCAGCCCTTGCCGGCGGACACCTTCGTCAACGCCGCGGTCAGCGTGGTCTTACCGTGGTCGATGTGACCGATGGTCCCGACGTTCACGTGTGGTTTCGTGCGATCGAATTTTTCTTTCGCCATGCCTACGTCTCTCCGTTATCTAGCCGACTCTGAAAATGTTCGGCAACTTTGCCTGGAGCCGATGACCGGAATCGGACCGGTGACCTCGTCCTTACCAAGGACGCGCTCTGCCAACTGAGCTACATCGGCAAAATTCAGTCCCTAGTCAATCGTCGACAGCCGCTCACCAGGTGCGAGAGTCTGGAGCGGGAGACGGGGATCGAACCCGCGACCAACAGCTTGGAAGGCTGTGACTCTACCACTGAGTTACTCCCGCCTTCGTTACGCTCCTCCGCTCGGCCCGAAGCCCGGAGTCTGCAGCCCTCTCCGGAGCCGTCGGGCTTCAGACTTCAGGCTCCGGGCTCCCGACCTGTATGGTGGGGAGGGGAGGGTTCGAACCTCCGTAGCCGCTAGGGCGGCAGATTTACAGTCTGCTGCGATTGACCGCTCCGCCACCTCCCCAATTTTCCGGCCGCCGGCGCCCGCCGTTCTTCGCTGCGGGAGACCCCATGCCCTGCGCCTGCTGGGATCGCTCCGGCCGCGGGCCCCAAACGCCCCGCGCCCGCTTCGCGACCGATTCACGCGCGGTCTGGTGAGGCGTAGTCAAATCTTTTGCGCTGCTTATCCTGCAGACCGATTACTGCTCCCCGCGTCGTGCCTGCCTGTGAGGGCGATGGCGAATGGTCGAACCGGCGTCTCGGCCCAAAATGGAGCTGGCGAAGGGATTTGAACCCCCGACCGGCTGATTACAAATCAGCTGCTCTACCGGGCTGAGCTACGCCAGCCAGACAAAAAGTCGAGTTTAGCACAACTTGTGCCACGGTGGAAATCGACTTCTGGCTGCGGCCGGGAGTCTGGCGCCGGACACGGCCACTCCAACCATTAGACGCGGAATTTCCGCTGGCGGACGGCCTCAAACAGGGCTATTCCGGCGGCCACCGACACATTCAGGCTCTGGATATGGCCCAGCATGGGGATTTTCGCGAGCAAATCGCAGCGTTCCCGGACCAGACGGCGAAGCCCGGTGCCTTCGGACCCCAGAACCAGGGCGGTCGGCACCGTGAGATCGATTTGGTCGTAGGTGAGCGGCGCGTCGCCCGCCAGCCCGACGGTCCAGACGCCCGCTTCCTTCAGTTCCTCGAGCGCGCGGGCGATGTTCACCACATCCGCCATCTTCACGTGCGCAATGGCGCCCGCCGACGCTTTGCCGGCCGCGGCGCCGAGGGGCGCCGAGCGCCGCGTTTGCCGGATGACCCCGTGCGCGCCGGCCGCCTCGGCGGTGCGCAAGACCGCGCCGAAGTTGTGGGGATCTTCGATGCCGTCGAGCACGACGAGAAGCGCGGGGGGCGCGGCTTCCCGCACGAGGCCGGCGACGTCGTAGTCGGGCCCCGCCTTCAGATCGCCGACCACGCCCTGATGCGACGCGCCGCCCACTGCCCGGTCGAGCTCATCGTGGTCGACGCGACGAATCGCGACGCCGCGCTGTTCGGCCAACGCAAGCACGGCGCGCATCCGATCGTCGGTGCGTCTGCTGACGCGCACCGACGTGACACGCCCCGCGCGCAGCGCCTCGATCACCGCATTAATTCCGTAAATCTGCATGCGGATCCCGCCCGTCCGGCGGCGAAGCGTTCAGCGCCGCGACGAAGGCTGCGGCCCGCTCGCGGCACCCGGCAATCGGAATGAACGATGCGGCCGGATCCAAATCCACGCCACGATCGATGGCCGGCACCAGGAGATCCAGCTCGGGACCATCGCCGGCTCCGGTCAGCGCGACGCGAATCGGGTGAAACAACCCGCGCCCTTTCTGGCCGGTCTGCTGTTTCACGCGATTGGCCAGCGCGCGGAACGTCTCCCTATCGACGAGCCGCGGCGATTTGTCGAGCTCCGCCGCCAGGGCGCTGATGACCTGACGGCCCCCCCCGCCTGCTATCTCGGCGCGAAGCTCGGGTTGGGCGAGCGCCGCCGCCGGCGAGAACTCAAACAGTTGTCGCAGACGCCCGGGCACCTGGGCGAGGCGATCGACCGAGGTGCTGAACAGCGGCGCGATGCTCGACAGATACCCCAGGCCCACCGGCCCCAACAAACCGCGTGTGTAGCCCGCGCGTTCCAGGTACGGCGCCGCGAGCGCGGCGAGGCGCCCGGGCGGCGCCTCCTTCAGGTAATGACGGTTCACCCACGCGAGCTTTTCCTCGTCGAAGACGCTTGCGCTATGGCCCACGTCGCTCAGCCTGAACCGCTGGGCCATTTCGGCGAGGGGCATGATTTCCCGGTCGTCGCCCGGAGACCAGCTGAGCAACGCGAGATAATTGAGAAGCGCCTCGGGTAAATAGCCTTTCTCGCGGAATTCGTCGACCGACGTCGCGCCGTGGCGTTTTGACAGGCGCGTGTGATCGGGGCCGAGCACCATCGCGACATGGCCGAACCGCGGCGGCGGAAACGCGAGCGCCTCGTAAATCAGCAGCTGGCGCGGCGTATTCGAAATGTGGTCTTCGCCCCGGATCACATGCGTCACCCCCATCAACCCATCGTCGACAACGACGGCGAAGTTGTAAGCCGGATACCCGTCCGAGCGCTGGAGCACCTGATCGCCGATCACGTCGGTATGAAAGGTGATATCGCCGCGAACGAGATCGGTGAAGGTGATTTCACGGTTGTCCGGCGTACGGAAGCGGACGGCCGCGGGCTCGCCGGCCGCCACCCGCTTCTTCGCCTCGGCGGGATCGATCGACGCACATCGCCGCGAATACTTCGGCGGCAGGCTTTTCGCGAGCGCTTCGTTGCGTTCGGCTTCGAGCTGCTCCGGAGTGCAAAAACAGTAGTAGGCGCGCCCCTGCTCAATCAGCACGCGCGCGCGCGATTGATATTTTC
Organism: Vicinamibacterales bacterium; assembly: GCA_035937795.1. GTDB lineage: Bacteria > Acidobacteriota > Vicinamibacteria > Vicinamibacterales > JAMQPK01 > JAMQPK01. The sequence goes on from DASZHO010000188.1 coordinate 3,564, forward strand.
CGAGGCGCTCGGACTGGCGGTAGGGGCCGACCGGACCGCCGACATCGGGCCCCTCGTCCCAGTCGAGTCCCAGCCAGCGGAGATCCAGGAGGATGGTTGTTTCCGACTCGGCCGTCGACCGCTCGGCATCGGTGTCTTCAATCCGCAGCAGGAACACGCCGCCGTTGCCGCGCGCCAGCAGCCAGTTGAACAGGGCCGTACGCACGTTGCCAATGTGCAGATGTCCGGTGGGGCTCGGTGCAAAGCGAACGCGCATGGACTCGACTCTTCGACGCTTTCTACCGACTCTGGATCAGCAGCGCGACTGCGTGGACGGCGATCCCCTCGTTGCGGCCGAGCGCGCCGACCTTCTCGTTCGTCTTGCCCTTCACAGCGATCGCCGAGATGTCGATGCCCATTGCCTGAGCGAGCGTCCGGCGCATTCTGTCGATGTGCGGGGACAATCTCGGCTGCTCGGCAATGACAACGGCGTCGACGTTCCAGACGCTGAAGCCGGCATCGCGAACGATGTCGACCGCGCGCTTGAGCAGATCGATGCTGTTCGCGTCCTTCCACCGAGGATCCGAATCCGGAAAATGCCGCCCGATGTCGCCTTGCGCCGAGCCGCCAAGAATCGCGTCGGTAATCGCGTGACACAGCACGTCCGCATCCGAGTGGCCCGCCAGCCCCGTCGCGTGGGGGATTTCGACGCCTCCGATGATGAGAGGACGGCCCGGTTCCAGGCGATGGAGGTCGTAGCCGATACCGATTCTCGGGATTCGCGATTCGGCGTGGTCGACCCGTTCAGGACGGCCGGCCAGGAGCTCAGCGACGCGCAAATCCTGTTCGGTCGTGATCTTGATGTTCGACCGCTCGCCATCGACGAGCCGCACGCGGTGGCCCGCCCGTTCGGCCAGCGACGCTTCATCGGTGGCGTCGCTGCCCGGCGGCGCGTCACGGCCGGTGGCGATCGCATCGAGGAGAATCTGACGCTGAAACGCCTGCGGCGTCTGCGCCAGGTAGATCCGCTCGCGGGGCAGCGTGCGGACGATATGCAGCATGCCGTCGTGCTCATCGGCTTCCTTCACCGTATCGCTGGCGGGGACGGCTGCAATCGCCGATCCGGCGGCGTCCGCGGCTTCGATGACGCTGGAGAACAGCGCGGCGGAGGCGAGCGGCCGCGCCGCGTCGTGGATCACGATAATTTCGGCGCGCTCGGAGACCTTCGAAAACGCGTTCGCGACCGAATCCTGGCGCCGCGGTCCGCCATCGGCGATGCGAACCGGCTTCTTCCGGCTGGCCAGGAAGGGCGGCGGCGCGGCGGCGAGGTCCGCAGGCAGCGCCACGACAATCTCGTCGATCCGATCGTGCGCCTCGATGGTTTCGAAGCTGCGCTGAAGGATCGTGCGATCGCCGAGCGACAGCAACTGCTTGGGCCGCCCGGCCCCCAACCGGGCGCCGCGGCCGCCCGCCGCCAGAATCGCGGAGACAAACATGCCACCGGATTATATGGGGATTGAACTGCCACGAACGATGCGTTCGATCTTCAGGGCGAACTCGCGGGCATCGGCCACGGTCGGCTGCGCGATCTTCGGCGCGGCTACCGGTTCGTGAACGACGAGCGTCACGCATCCCGGCCTGGTCGTGAGCCTGCCTTTCTGCATGACCTGCCGGCTTCCGGAGACAGAAATCGGCACGACGGTCAGGCCCGCCTCGAGCGCGAGCAGAAAGCTGCCGCCGCGAAATCGTCCGACGCGGCCGTCCGCGCTCCTGGTCCCTTCCGGAAACACGACGAGCGAAATGCGATCGGCGACCAACCTGCGCCAGCGGCCCAGAATGCCCGCCCGATCAGGATTGCTGCGATCGACCAGGAGATGCCCGGCGCGCCGCAAATGCCAGCCAAGAAAGGGAATGTGTCCGAGCGACTCCTTGGCGATGATGCGCAGTTGAAACGGCAGCGAGGCAAAGATCACCGGGATGTCGTAGATGCTCTGATGGTTGGATGTGAAGACGTAGGTTTCGCCCGTCTTCACCCGCTCGAGCCCAACGACCTCGACCTGTACGCCGGTGGTGGCCAGAATCAGCCACGACCACGCGCGCGCGCACCAGTGCGCGGCGTAGCCGCGCCGATCGACGAGCGTCGAGAGCATCGACAAGGTGCCGAGCACGATGGTGTAAACCGAGATGCAGGGGATGAGAAAGAAAACGCTCCGCCACCAGTGGAAGGGAGGGATCTCCAATGCTACTGGGTCTGTCGCATGCGTCCCCGCGCGCCCTCGCGCTCGATGGGCGTAGGTTGCGCGCCGGCGTTGGCGTCGATGAACCGGCCGAAGATCATCTTGCCGGCCGTGGTCTGCAGCACGCTGGTCACCACCACGTCGATCGTCTTCCCGATCATGGACCGCGCGTTGTCGACCACGACCATCGTGCCGTCGTCGAGGTACGCCACGCCCTGGTTGTATTCCTTGCCTTCTTTGAGGATGAACACCTTCATCGTCTCGCCGGGCAGCACGACCGGCTTCAGCGAGTTCGCCAGCTCGTTGATGTTCAGCACTTCGACGCCGCGGAGCTGCGCAACTTTATTGAGATTGAAATCGTTGGTGACGATTTTGCCCTGCAGCTCGCGGGCCAGCTCGATCAGCTTCAGATCCACTTCGCGCTGCTCCGGATAATCCGCGTCCGACACGATGACGTCGACGCCCGCCATCTTCTGGATGCGCTGGAGAATGTCGAGGCCGCGCCGGCCTCGATTGCGCCGCAGGGAGTCGGCCGAGTCGGCAATCTGCTGCAGCTCCTTCAAGACGAACTGCGGCACGACGAGCGTGCCGTCGACAAAACCCGTTTCGCAGATGTCGGCGATGCGGCCGTCGATGATGACGCTGGTATCGAGGATGCGATAGCGGCGCTGCGGCACGCGCGGGCGGAAAATTCCGATCAGGCGATCGGGCTCGAGCCATTCGCCCGACTTTCCGCCGAGCGCGAGGCCGATGTACGGAAGCACCAGCAGGATCAGGCTGTGAAGGAACACGACTCGGGCGTCGCCGGTGTTCGCCCAGAACAGCGCCGAGCCCAGCATGCGCGCGATGAGCAAGCCGGCGGCGCCGCCGAGCAGCGCGCCGATCACGTTGGCGAGCGAGGTATGGCGCAGCCGATCTTCGAGGTAGATGATGAGCCCGGCGATGACGAACGAGAACGCGAGGTTGGGGATCGGGCCGCCGCCGAGCGGCCGCAGCATGTACGCGCAGTACGCGACCCCGAGGATGAAGAGCAGCCGGGCGACGCCGTTCCATCTCATAGGTTTGAACCCAATCTTATGTCAACAGCGCCTCGAGCGCCTCATCGACCGTGCGGATGCCGACGAGCTCCAACTGCGCGGGCCGTTCCGATTCAGGCAGATCCGCGCTCGCCAACGGCAGTACACACCGCTCAAAGCCCATACGGGCGGCTTCGCGGACGCGCAACGCGGGCTGTGGAATGGCCCGCACCTCGCCGCCGAGGCCGACTTCGCCGAAGATCGCGGTGCTCGACGCGACCGCTCGATTTCGTACGCTGGACGCGACGGCTGCCACCACGCTCAAATCGGCGGCCGGCTCGTCCACGGTCATGCCTCCAGCCACATTCACGTAGACATCCTCGCCGGCGAGATGCAGCCCGGCGCGTTTTTCGAGCACCGCGAGCAGCAGCGACAGCCGCTGTGGATCGATGCCGCTGGTCATACGCCGCGCGTTGCCATACGTGCTGGCGCTGACGAGCGCCTGCACTTCGACCAATATCGGCCGCGACCCTTCGATGCAACACAGCACCGCCGAGCCCGGTTTGCCGATCGAGCGCTCGGCGAGAAACATCTGCGACGGGTTCGGCACCTCCCGCAGGCCGGCGCCGGTCATCTCGAACACGCCGAGCTCGCTCGCCGCGCCAAAACGATTCTTGAACGCGCGCACCACGCGGTGGGCGTGATGCCGTTCGCCTTCGAAATAGAGCACGGTGTCGACGACGTGCTCGAGCGCCTTGGGGCCCGCAAGACTGCCGTCCTTGGTGACGTGCCCCACCAGGACGATGGGAACGTTTTTTCCCTTCGCGGCGAACAGCAGCTGCGTGGCGACCTCGCGCACCTGCCCGATGCTGCCCGGCGCCGATTGAAACTGCGCCGAGAAGATCGTTTGAATCGAATCGACCACGACCAGGGCGGGCTTCAGACGCTCGATTTCTTCGAGGATCCGCTCGAGGCAGGTCTCGGCGAGCAGATACAGCGGAGCGCGATCGACGGCCAGGCGCTCGCCGCGCAGCTTTATTTGATGCTCGGATTCTTCGCCCGAGCTGTAGAGGACCGGGCCGGCATTGCGCGAGACGTGCGCGGCCACCTGGAGCAGCAGCGTCGACTTGCCGATGCCCGGCTCGCCGCCCAGCAGCACGAGCGCACCTGGGACGATGCCGCCGCCGAGCACCCGGTCGAATTCCTCGATGCCCGACGAGATCCGCGGCGCGTCGGACATTTGAATGTCGCTGTAAAGCCTTGCGGACGCTCCGCGGGAACCGAGGCCGTAGCGATGGTCCACGGCGGCGCCGGGCGCGGCTTGTGGCACCGCCGTCTCTTCGACGAGCGAGTTCCAGGCGCCGCAATCCGGGCAGCGGCCCAGCCATTTCTGCTGCTGGCCGCCGCACTCCTGGCAGGCGAACACCGTCCTGGGGGGCGTCACGGCACGATCCTACAACGCCGGTTCCTCACTCCGACCCGATCTCCGATTGTATCCGCCGAACGGATCGGCGTTCCTGGTAGATTCGCTCGATGCGTGTGCCGATACGGCAGAGCACCTCGTACGGATTGGCGCCGATCGCGGCCGCGATTTCGCGCACGTCGATCCGATCGTCGCCCTGGTCGCCGATGATCACGACTTCGTCGCCGGTCTCCACCTGCACGTCGGCCACGTCCACCATGATCATGTCCATGCACACCGAGCCGACGATCGGCGCGCGGCGGCCGCGGATCAGCACAGAGCCGCGGCCGGCGAGCCGCAGATCGAGTCCGTCCGCGTATCCGGCGGGCACAACCGCAATGCGGCCAGGCTTGGGGGCCGTCCAATGCGCGCCGTATCCGACGAATTCGCCCGGACGGATCCCCTTGACGGCCACGACGCGACTGCGTAGCGACATCACCGGTTGGAGGGGAATCGTCGACGCCAGCGGCGGCGGCACCACGCCGTACATCAGCAATCCTGGCCGGACGAGGTCGAACCAGACGCGCGAGTCTCGAAGCGTGGCCGCGCTGTTCGCGGCGTGGATCAGCTTCGGATAGATGCCGAATCCGGGCAACTGCGAGAGCACGTGATCGAACCGCTCCCGCTGGGTTTGAAACAGCGGGTGCTCCAGATCGTCGGCCGTCGCGAAATGGGTATAGACGGCATTGATTTCCAGGTTCGGGCTGGCGACGAGCTCCGGCAGCGTGTGCTGGAGATTGTCGAACCTCAAACCGAGGCGGTTCATCCCGGTATCGATCTTCAGATGGCAGCCAAGCCGCACGCCGCGCCTGGCGGCGGCCGCCTGCAGCGACCGGCCGGCGCCCGGGGTCGAAATGGTCGGCGTAAGGCTGTACTCGAAGACGCCGGCGACATCGCTCACGCTCAGCGCGCCGAATATGAGAATCTCGGCGATCACGCCGGCGTCGCGAAGCACGATGCCCTCTTCGATGTCGGCGACCGCCAGCATCGTGGCGCCGGCTTCCTGCAGCGCCATCGCCGTCGCGGGAGCGCCGTGCCCGTATGCATTCGCCTTCACGACCGCAACGATGCGGGGGACGGCGCCCACGCCACGGCGGGGCCCGCCGTGGGGCGGACCCAGCCGGGTCTCGTCGGAAAGGAACTTCGAAATCGCGTGGAAGTTCGATTGCAGCGCCCCGAGGTCGACGTGCGCGAAGGTACAGCGGGTCACTGACGCTGTTCGAGGTTTCCGAAGCGCGTCTCCTGCTTCAGGAATGCCAGGCGGACGAGGCCCGTTGGACCGTTGCGCTGCTTGGCCACGTTCAGCTCGGCGATGTTTTCGTCTTCCGGCTTCACATCCGGGTACTGATCCGGCCGGAACAACAGCACGACCACGTCGGCATCCTGCTCGAGCGCGCCCGAATTGTGACTGACGACGCCGTCCGCCAGCCAGCAGGCCGGACCCGGAACGGTCAGGTCGTAGACTTCCTCCTCGCCCGCAGGCTCGATTGAGACAATCCGGTCCCAGAACAGATCGCTGGTTGCCGCCGATCGAATGTCCGGGGCGTCGAGCAGCTCGGCGTACTCGAGCGCGACGGTGCGCGACGGCGCAAACTGAAAGTGCGACGCGCCGCCATAAGCTGTGCCGCGCATAACGGCCATCCGGCGCTGCGAGATGCCCTGTTCGGCCATCAGTTCGCGCACGCGGGCAAACACGGCGGGCGGCAGGGTATCGACGTTCGTGTTTGCGGTGATGCCGTCAAGCTCAGCAGCGAGGGCCGTCGCGGGCTGCACGCGGGGACCGTACGCGCCGACCGCAGCCAGGAACAGGCGCTGATCCTCGGCGCCTGAAACTCGAACATGGAATCCCCTGCGGCAACCCTCTTTCGTCGCCGTGCCGATCCTCGCGACGATTCCAAACCGAAGCAGCAACGCGGCCACGTCGAAGGCCAGCCCTTCACTCGTGGTCGCGTAGTACACGCTAGGGCCTCCGCGGCCCGCGCGACGCGCGACGCAGCCATCGGTCGCCCAGAGATGGCGAAGCAGCAAGGCGATCTGTTCGTTCGGCAAACGGAAGGCCAGCGCGGGAATGCGCTTCTGGAACGAGCGCTGCCCGAAAATGCCCAGCTCCTTCAGCCACGCATTCACCCCGGCCGGATGCCAGCGATTGCCGTTCCCGGCGATGACCAGCTGGTGCCAGGTCCCGGTTGGACCTTCGTGGCGAGTGACCCTGCAATCGAACTCGCCAGTGGCCGCGCGGGCCACAACGGCGCTGTTCTCCGCCGACGCCGTGGTGTAACGCAACGGCTGATGCGCGAGATAGCTGCCATCGCCAATCAAATGCCCGAGCAACGCGACGCGCAGTTCCGGCCACGCCTGCGACCCGACGCCTTCCGGCAGGCGCCTGGCGATCGCCAGCCGATCGCCGGCCCGCAGATCAATCACGCGTTTCCAAGCGCCGCCGGCCAACAACCGGTGCTCGCCCGTGACTCGGATTGAACGGCCGCTGGCCAACCGCACTCTTTGAATCTGGCGTTTCCCGACTGACCAGACTCTCTCGGCCCGCGCCGGCTGCAACCTGCCTTCGCTGGTCACCGACCAGACCGCCGGCTCGGTTCCCACGAGGTCGCGAACCGGAACGCGGCGACCATCCCGCAACATGACCAAGGTATCTCCGGCCACGCACTCCCGCAGATCCGACAGCAGCGGGCGGTGATCCGAACGCGCTTCCGGCGCGCGGCTCAACTGCGAGATGACGAGCACCGGCACGTTGAGCTCTTTGGCCAGGCCTTTCAAGGAGCGCGAAATCGACGCGAGCTCGAGCGTGCGGTTTTCGAACCGCCCGCGACCCTGCATCAGCTGAATGTAGTCGATCACCAGCAAGTCGAGGCCGTGCTCGGCCGCCAGCCGCCGCGACTTCGCCCGCATCTCGAGCGCGCCTATTCCGGGCGTGTCGTCGATGTAGATCTTCGCTTCGCTCAGCGTGCCGAGCGCGTGCGACAGCCTTCCCCAGTCGCTCTCGACGAGAAATCCCGTGCGGAGCCGATGGCTGTCGATGCGCGCCTCGGACGTCAGCATCCTGAGAAACAGCTGCTCCTTGGACATCTCGAGGCTGAAGATGCCGACCGTGCGCCCCGTCCTGGTGCCCACGTGCTGCGCCACGTTCAGGGCGAGCGCGGTCTTCCCGACCGACGGCCGCGCCGCGACAATGACCAGGTCGCCGGGCTGAAATCCGGCGGTCAGCTCGTCCAGATCGGCAAACCCCGACGGCACGCCGGTGATGAGCTGCTTGCGCTCGTGCGCGCGCTCGATGGTTTCGAAGCTGGCATGAGCCAGCGTGCGCATCGACACGAAGCCGGCGCGCACGCGATCCTCGGCAATCGCGAAAATGGACTGCTCGGCCTCGTCCAATATCTGGTTGGGCTCCTGCTCGGCCTCGTATGCGTTGGCCAGGATCTTGTTGGCGGAAAAAATGAGGTTGCGCAGCGTCGACTTCTCCCGGACGATGCGCGCGTAGTACTCGATGTTGGTGGCGTGGGGCAGGCCATCGACGAGGGCGGCGATGTAGGCGGGGCCGCCCACTTCATCGAGCTCGCCGGACCGCGACAGCTCCTCCTTCAACGTAATGAAATCGATGGCATCCCCGCGCTCGCTGAGCTGCACCATCTTCTCGAAGATGCGCCGGTGCGCGTCGCGGTAAAAATCGCGCGGGTTGACCACTTCGGCGGCCGAGTTGAACGCCTCGTTGTGGATGAGGATGGCGCCGAGCACCGATCGCTCGGCTTCCAGGTTGTGGGGCAACGGACGATCGACGGCAACGGCCTCGGCCATGGGCGGATTCTCGCAGGCTCAAGACTCGAGGCGCAACCGGAGCCTCGGTCCAGAGCCCTGAATCGCTACGCTTTGAGCGGCGCTTCCGGTTTGCCTTCCGCGACGACCTTCACCGGCAGCTGGACGATGACCTCGCGGTGCAGTCTCACCGGCACGGTGTAGGCACCCAGCTTCTTGATCGGTTCGCGCAAGCCGATCTTGCGCTTGTCGGTCTCGAAGCCCTGCTTGGCCAGCGCCTCGGCGATGTCGGCGGTGGTCACCGAGCCGTACAGCGCCTCGGTCTCGCCGACCTTGCGCGAGATCACGGCTTCGACGCCGGCCATACGCGCCGCAATGGCCTCAGCGACGGTCTTCTCTTCGGCTTCCGTGGCGTCGAGCTTCACCCTTTCGCGCTGGATTTGTTTCAGGTTGCCCGGCGTGGCGGGCAGCGCCAGCTTGCGCGGCAGCAGAAAATTGCGCGCGTATCCGTTGGCCACCTTCACCACTTCGCCGCGCTTGCCGACGTTTTCGACGTGATCCCGGAGAATGACTTCCATAAATGGTACCTTTCAGGCCTATTCCGTCACGTATGGGATCAGCGCGAGCTGCCTCGCCCGCTTGATCGCCGTCTGCAGCTTGCGCTGGTGCGTCGCGCAGGTGCCCGAGATCCGGCGCGGGAGAATCTTGCCCCGCTCGGGCACGAACGGCCCCAGCAGCTTCACATCCTTGTAGTTGATGTCGTCGATCTTGTCCGCGCAGAACTTGCAGACCTTGCGGCGCCGGAACAGCGTGCGCTTCTGTCCTTCCTTTTTGTCCGCTCCGCGCCCGCCGCGGCCTTCCGATGATGCCGATGATGATCGTCCCCGCCCTTCTCCTCGCATGACTAAAGTCCTTCCTCCATGTCCGGCACAAAGCGATCATCCTCGTCGTCCATGCGCTGCGGGCCCTCGCCGGGCTGCCGCTCGGGCGGCAGGCCGCGGGCCACGCGCCGCCGCTGCGAATCTTCCTTGCGCAGCGCGCGCGTGCGCTCGATGACGAGATTTTCCTCGTCGACGCGGACCGTGAGGTGGCGAATCACCTGATCGCTGACGCGCAGCCGGCGATCGATTTCCTTCATCATCTCGCCCGATCCCGTGATCACCTCCAGCACGTAGGTGCCTTCCTTGTGCCGGCCGATCTCGTAGGCGAGCTTGCGCCGGCCCCAGTTGTCGGTCTTGTCGAGCTTGCCCGAAAAACGCCCGACGATCTCCTCGACTTGTGTGTGGAGGTCGGTCACCTGCTGGTCGGTCGCGTCTGACGCAACGATGTAGATGAGCTCGTATTGTCTGGTCTGACTCACTGCGATCTCCTTCCGGACACGGCCTGAACGCCGCGGTCACGCCTCGCGTGACAAGAAGAATGGCTCCGGGATCCGGACTGCGGACTCCGGGCTTTTGGCTCAGGCGCTATGCCTGATCTTCCGTGCTCTGGTTCTCTTTGTCCCCGGGGTTGAATGTGTTCATCACCTTCACTATACCGTCTATCGCGAACATTTCACCGGCATCGGCCGCGCGCGCCAGGGCGCGATCGATTTCATCCCGCTCGCCGGGCTCGAATCCGGCCAGGACGTGGTCCGCCAGCTCGCGCCGGGTGTCGCCGCGCCCGACGCCCACGCGCAGCCTGGCGAATTCGTTCGTGCCCAGATGGTCGATGATCGACCGCAAGCCGTTGTGCCCGCCTTCCGATCCCCGCATCCGGGCCCGCAGCCGCCCCAACGGCAGGTTCACATCGTCGGCCACGACAAGGAGGTCGGCGACCTCGATCTTGAAATACCGGAGCAGCTCGCCGGCGGCGTGACCGCTCAGATTCATGAAGGTGAGCGGCTTGGCGAGGAGCGTTCCGCCCTCGCCGAGATCTCTCACCTTCGCCATGTCCGCCTCGGCGGGAGATGTTTCGAAGCCCACGCCGTGCCGGCGCGCGATCTCGTCTATCACCCTGAAGCCGACGTTGTGCCGCGTTTCCCGGTACGGCTTTCCCGGATTCCCAAGCCCGACGATCAGCCTCACATCGAGTCCCGAAGCCCCAATCGGGCCTACTTCTTGTCCTTCTTGGCCGGAGCCTCTTTCTTGGCCGGAGCGGCCGCAACGGGCGTCGCCTCCTCGCCCTCGGCCTCTTCCTTCTTGCCCTTCTTGATGACTTCGGGCTCGGCAGGCGCCGCACCCGCCGCGGCGGCTGCCGCTTCAGGCGTGACCGGCACCTCCTCGACCTTCGGAATGATCACGTGCATCAACATCATGTCCTGGTCGCTCACGGCCTTCCACTTCGCGCTCGTGGCGACGTCGCGCACCCGCACGCTCTGCCCCACCATCATCTCGGACACGTCGACTTCGATGTGCTCCGGAATATCGACCGGCAGGCACTCGAGCTCGATCTGGCGATGGACGATGTCGAGCACGCCGCCTTGCTGTTTCACGCCCTTCGGCTCGCCGCGCGGCACGACCGACACGGTGACGCGGATCACCTTGTCCATCGCCACGCGATAGAAATCGGCGTGCAGCAGCTGATGCGTGACGGGATCGTACTGATACTCCTTGACCAGCACGCGCGCGTCTCCGCCCCCGGGCAAGTTGAGCTTGATCAGCGTATTCGCCCCCAGCTTGGTCTGAAGAATCTTCGTCAACGGCTTGGGGTCGACGGCGATGGCCTTGCCGCCTTCCTTGACGCCGTACACCACGGCGGGAATTTTTCCGGCAACGCGCAGGCGCCGTGCCTCATTCTTGCCTCGTTGCTCGCGCTCGACCGCGTCCAATACAGCTTCCATGACCTGATCCTCTCACCTATACAAACAACGAACTCACCGAAGACTCCTCGTGAATGCTCTTGATGGCCTGTCCGAGCAGTTTCGCCACCGAGAGCGTCCGGATCTTGCCGCACCTGGCGCGGTCGCCGTTCAGCGGAATCGTGTTGGTCACGATCAGCTGCTCGAGCGGCGCCTTCTCAATCCGTTCGATCGCCGGCCCCGACAGCACCCCATGCACCGCGCAGGCGAACACGCGGGCCGCGCCGTTGGCTTTCAGCGCCGTCGCCGCCTTCGCGATGGTGCCTGCCGTGTCGATGATGTCGTCCTGGATGACGCACGTGCGGCCTTCGACGTCGCCGACCACGTTCATCACTTCCGCGGTGCCGTCGTCCGAGCGGCGTTTGTCGATCACCGCCAGCTCGCCGCCCAGCCGCTTCGCATACGCGCGGGCGCGCTCGGCGCCGCCGGCATCGGGCGCCACGATCGTCAAGTCCGGAAAATCCTGGCGTGCCAGAAAGTCGATGATCACCGGCGCGGCGAACAGGTGATCGGTCGGAATGTCAAAGAACCCCTGGATCTGCGCCTTGTGCAGATCCATGCACAGCACCCGATCGGTGCCGGCCGCGCTCAGGACGTTGGCCACCAGCTTCGCCGAAATCGGCACGCGCGGCCTGTCCTTGCGATCCTGCCGCCCGTAGCCGTAGTACGGAATCACCGCCGTTATTCTTGCCGCTGACGACCGCTTGAACGCATCGATCATGATCAGCAGCTCCATGATGTGCTGGTCCACCGGACTGCAGGTCGGCTGGACGATGAACACATCGGTGCCGCGGATGTTTTCGTCGATCTGAAACGACACTTCGGTGTCGGGGAACCGGCGAAGCCGGCTTTGCCCCAGGCTCATCCCCAAATGTTGCGCGATCTCGCGGGCCAGCTCCGGATGAGCGCTGCCCGAGAAGAGTTTCAGTTCTCCGTACCCTGCAATTCGGTCCATCTTCAGGTATGCGAAAAACTGGCTGGGGCGGGTGGATTCGAACCACCGAATACGGGATCCAAAGTCCCGCGCCTTACCGCTTGGCCACGCCCCAACGGGTCCCATGCGCGGCGGCCGCGCGCGGGCCCCAAATTCTACACGCGCATTGTTCGAAGTTCCCGACTCCAAGCAGATGGTGAGGAACTGGTTTCAAGGCGTGGGCCGGACCACCGCAGCGTAATCGAATACTTTATACGATTGAGGGACTTACGGGCAAGCCGGCGCCGGCGCGCGCGGATTTCCGGTGCGGCGGCCGGCGGCCGACGAATCGAACCGCCAGCGCACGGGCGCCGGCCTCACGCAGGGTTCGCGACGCCCTTCCAGCCGCGCTCGACGACGTGAAGATGCCGAACACCGTCGAGCCGCTGCCGGACATCGCCGACATCACCGCGCCGAGCTTTGTCAGCTTGGCGATCAGGCGGCCGATCGCCGGATGGCGGTCGATCGCGGGCCGCTCGAGGTCGTTGACGAGCGGCGCGATTCTGCCCAACCAGGTGTCCGGCAGGTAGCGCGGTGCGGCCGCGGCCGCCGTTCGCGCGCGCAACTGGTCGAGCCATGCGTAGGCGTCCGCGGTCCGAATGCCGAACGGCGGCACAATCAACACCGCCCACCAGCGCGGCAGATCCACGAGCGGGTACACCTGCTCGCCCCGGCCGAGGGCGAGCGCGGTGCCGCCGACAAAGAAATACGGCACGTCCGAGCCCAGACGCGCGGCAATGGCGAACAGGTCTTCATCGGCGACCTTGAGCTTCCAGATTCTTCTCAACGCCACGAGCGCCGAGGCCGCGTCGCTGCTGCCGCCGCCAAGTCCGGCTTGCATCGGGATATTCTTCTCGAGCGTGATCATCGCGTCTCTGGGATCGCCGCCGCGACCGGCGGCATTCCACAACCCTTCGGCCGCGCGCCACACGAGATTGGTCCGATCGACGGGCAGGCCGGGCGCGGAGCACCGAATCTGAAACGATCCTCGCCTCGCCTGGCAGGTCAGGCGATCGGACAGATCGACGGCCTGCAGAATGGTCTGGACCTCGTGGAACCCATCAGGCCGCTTCGCCATGACGCGAAGGCTCAGATTGATCTTCGCAAATGCCCGGACAGTCATCGACGCCATGACTATTGGCCCAGCGGGCCGGAGCTTCGAAGCTCGTCCAGCGTGATGGGCGAGGTCCCCGGCGGAATGACGACGGAGAATGCCTCGCGGCCGAGCGCCGGATTGATCTCGAAGGATTGCAGGTGCACATCGAGATCCACGGCCGGCGTGTTGCCGGAATCGGCCGATCGAATTCGCACGCTCTGCGGAAGCCCGCCGAGCCGATTGCCGTACTGAATTTCGAGCCCATTCGACCGCCCGGCGACCAGCAGCCACTCCGCGTTCCTGCGGTTGAGGTACGCCACGCCTCCGCCGGCAAGATCGACGGCCAGCCAGTCGGGTCCGAACGCGCGCGCGCCGACCGGCGCCGGCGCTGCCGAGACGCATCCGGTCAACACCGCCAGCAGATCGTCGGGCGGGAGCGAGACGCCAACGAGCGCGCGCAGGATATCCGCCGGCGGCGCCGGTCCGAGCACCCGGTGGTCGCGTGTCAACAGCAGCGTGCCGCGGCCGCTTTCGGCCACGAGGATGAAAACGGGGCCGCCAAACGGCGCGACGCCCTCCAGGCGCAACGCGCCGGGCGCGAATCCGGAGAGCACGTGGCCGCGAACTTTCTGCCGGCCGCTGCGCCCCGACAGCCCGAGATCCGCGGTGAGCGTGCGCACTCCGCGGCAGCCCGCGATGGCGGCTTCAAAGATTGGCGCGTAATCGGCGCGGACGGTGCCGGGGCCGGCCGGCAAGGCCACGCGCGCGGGACCGCAGGCAGCTCCAGCGGACGCTGAAATCAGGAGTGAAAGCGCGAGGGCCGTTTTCACCGATGGCGTGTTATTTTTTCTTGCCGATCTTCTGGCGGGCCGCCTTGATCTTGTCTTCGAGATCCGCACGGGTGATCGAGTCGCCATCACCGTCGAGCGCCCGCTGCCACGCGTCGATCGCCTCCTGCCCGTCGCCCCTCTTGAACAGCAGGTCGCCGAAGTGGCTTTGAATCACGGACACCGCCGGAAGCTTTTCGCTCGCCTCCCGCAGCGGCGGCTCGGCGGCGTCGAGCTTGCCTTGCTTGTAGTAGGCCCAGCCCAGGCTGTCGAGGTAGGCGGGATTCCCCGGATCGAGCACCAGCGCGCGTTCGACGAATGACACCGACTCGTCCAGCCGCTCGCCGCGATCGGCCAGCATGTAGCCGAGCGAATTCAACGCATCGGCGTTTTTCGGATCAGCGGCGATCATCTGCCGGAAGATGGCTTCGGCGTCGCTATATTTCTTCTGGCGCTCGAGCGCGGACGCGAGCTCGACCTTCACGCCCGGCTCGTCGGGAAACTTCTTTGCCGCGCCCTGCAAGGTCTGAACGGCGTTGCCCGCCTTGCCCGCGGCCACCTGCGACCGGGCGAGGCGAATTTCCACCATCGGATCCTTGGGCGACAACTGCCGCGCCTGTGTGAGCACGCCGAGCGCCTTGTCGTACTGCTTGAGCTGCTCGTAGGCGCCGGCGAGGTCGAAACACAGGCTGCGGAACGATTCGTCCGCCACCTCGGTCGCATCGGCCGTGCGGAATCGCGTCGTCACGATCGGTTCGAGCAGGCCGACGATCTTCTGATATTCGTGCTGGTCCCTGAAGACCTGCGCCAGCTCGAGCGGCGCCGACATGTTTTTCGGATCGAGCGCCACCAGCTTGCGGGCCGTCGCTTCGGCGGCGACGTAATCGCGCGTGCGCCGCTGCGCCTCGGCGAGGAGGTACAGCGCGCGGCCGTTCCTGGAGTTGGCAGCGGCGCCTTCTTCGAGCACTTCGCGGGCGCGTTTCGCATCTCCCGAATTCAGGAGCGCGGTCGCCCACTGCGAGCGCAGCGGCAGGCTCTGCGGCCGATCTTCGACGGCGCCCTGGTAGGCTTTCGCCGCGTCGCGCCACCGGCCGGAACTTTCATAGACCTGGGCGAGTGTGCTGTAGAGCTCCGGTGAATCTTCTACCGACTTCTCCAGCAGCGCGATCGCCTCCGCGTCGCGATCGGTCGCCTCGTAGGCTTCGGCGAGCAACGCAACAGCCTCGATCTGGTCCGGTTGCTCGACGACGACCGGCGCCAGCATCGAAATCGCCTTGTCGAACTGACGATTGGCGAGATAGAGCCGGCCGAGCATCACGGGTACGGCGGGATGCGCGTTTGAATTGGCGCGCTCGAGGTTGGCGATGGCCTTCTGGGCATACGCCAGCCGATCCCCGGTGCTCGTGTTCGGCCGCTCGATCATGTTGGCGTAGAGGTTCCCCAGAATCCAGTTGGCCTCCGGGTTCACCGGGTCGGCCTTCACGGCGCGCTCGCCGGCCGCGACTGCGTCGGCGCCCCGATTCATGCGCGCATACAGGGCCGCAAGCGCCGCGGGGATTTCGGCCGACTGGGGATCGATCTTCTCGGCCCGCTGGTAGGCGGCGACGGCCCCGGCGGCGTCACCCGCCGTTTCCAGATGCAACCCGAGGACGAATTGATAATAGGCGCCGCCGTCGTCGGCGGGTTGTGCGCCGCTCGATTGCGCGGCAGCGACCCCCGCTGCCGCGAGGAGGAGCATGGCGGCCACTGCGAAGCTCTTCAGCATCTCTGGTCGATTGTTCCACAAAACGGCGTTACGTGTCACGGCTCGGCGGGGCGTTCTGCTATAGTTTTGGACAATCTCTGGAGGGGCGATTCGATATGGCGCTCGATGCCGAACTTTTGGAAATTCTCGCGTGCCCAAATTGCAAGACCCCCGTCGTGCTGGTCCATAACGGCACCGGGCTGAAGTGCAATACCTGCCACCGCGTGTATCCGATCAAAGACGATATCCCGGTGATGCTGATCGACGAAGCAACGATAGAGAAGTAGTTGAACATCCTGCTGGTTCGCCTGCGCCTGATTGGCGACGTCGTGTTCACGACTCCGGCCATCCGGGCAATCCGGCGGCACTTCCCGGACGCCAAGGTCTCCTACATCGTCGAAGAAGAAGCGGCGGCCGTGGTCCGCGGCAATCCGCATCTGGACGAAGTGATCGTCGCCAGCAGCCCCCATGCGCCAGGCCGCTTGCGCGCGGACCTGGCGCTCGTCCACCGGCTGCGTGCCGAGCAATACGATCTGGCGATCGATTTTCATTGTGGCCCGCGGAGCTCGCTGCTCACCTGGCTGAGCGGCGCGCCCCGGCGGATTGGATTCGAAGTCGCCGGACGCAGCTGGATGTACACGATCCGCGTGCCGCGACCGCGCGCGCTGCGTCCGAGGCATTCGGTGCAGACCCAGTGGGATCTCCTGTTGCCGCTCGGTATTGCACCGCCCGATCCTGAGACGGACCCGACGGAGATGCCGCCCGATCCGGTCGTCTCGGCGGCGCTCAACGGCCGGCTCACCCGGGCGGGAGTGCCAAAGGACGCCCCGCTCGTCGTGGTTCATGTGAGCGCGGGCAACCCGTTCCGCCGGTGGCCGGCGGAGTCTTTCGTCGATCTCGTCTGCCGGCTCGTCTCGAGCGATTCCCGGCGCCGCGTCGTTCTCACCTCTGGGCCATCGGACGCGGGCGCGGCGGCGCGCATCGCCGAGCTTGCCCGCACGCAACTCGGGGAGCCGCATCGCGCCGCCGTGCTCCAGATCGGCGAATTCGAGCTGGCCGAGCTGCGCTCGCTCATCGGCCGCGCCTCGCTGTACATCGGCGGCGACAGCGGGCCGCTCCATGTGGCCGGGACGACCCGCGTGCCGGTTGTTGGTCTATACGGTCCAACACTGCCCGTACGGTCGGAACCGTGGCGTCCCCGTTCGGTCATCAGTGAGGCCGCGGAGGTGGGGCCGCTGCCGTGCCGTCCGTGCGATCAAAGACGGTGCGAACCGGGCGACTTCCGGTGCCTCACGGGTATTTCGGCCGAGGCGGTGGCGCGATTGGCCGAGCGCGCGCTGTCGGCCGGCGGCGACGCCGGCGGGCACGCCGGACACCGGCCGGCGGGCAGCGGTGCGGCGGGGTCGCCGGCGTTCGGGTCTGCCCGGTCAAGCCGCTGATGGCCACCACGGTGTTCAGAGGCCACATGTCGACCGGCGATTGGTACCAGCGCATCGGTTTCTCCACGCTCGTGCTTTTCGTTGCCGCGCTCCAGTTCTCCATCGCCGTCGCGCAAATTTTTCTTTCGGTTGCGCTCCTGATGTGGGGGCTCCGCCTGGCCACGCGCAGGAGCCGCTTCGAAGCTCCAGACTTTTTCGTCCCGCTCCTCGCCTATGCCGGGATCACGCTGGTCTCGGCGGCCTTCTCGAGCGATCGTCTCGCCGGCTTCATCGATTCGAAACAGCTCGTGCTGTTTCTGATCGTGCCGATGGTCTACGAGTTCGCGCGGGGCGTGAAGGCGCCCCTCATCGTCCAGGTGATCATCAGCGTCGGCGCCATCAGCGCGGCCATCGGCGTGATTCAGTACGGGATCCTGGAGTACAACAACCTCGGGCGCCGGGCGCACGGTTCGCTCGGTCATTACATGACGTACTCGGGACTCTTGATGCTGGTCACGTGCGCAGCGGTGGCTCGCATCCTTTTTACCCGCGAGCGCGTGTGGCCGCTCCTGATGATGCCGGCCCTGCTCGTGGCGCTTGCGGCCACGTTCAGCCGCAGCGCCTGGGTCGGCACCTGCGCGGGCGTCACGTTCTTGTTATTTTTGAAGGACTTCCGCTTGATGGCGGTGTTGCCGATGGCGGCCGCGCTGTTCCTGACGCTGGGCCCGCCGCGCATCACCGATCGCTTCTATTCGATGTTCGATCCCCACGATGTCACGCGCCTGGATCGCGTGGCGATGTTGCACGTCGGCGAGCGGATGGTGGCCGCCTACCCGTTGACCGGCGTTGGCCCGACGATGGTCCAGCGGCGGTACCGGGAATTCCTGTCGCCCGACGAGGACCAGCACGTGAACCCGCACCTGCACAACGTCCCCGTGCAGATCGCCGCCGAACGCGGCCTGCCGGCCCTCGCGATCTGGATCTGGTTCATCGTCGCGCTGGTGATCGGGCTCATCCGGCACCTGCGCGAGCCGGCGGAAAACGACAGACGCTTTCTGGCGGCTGGCGCGCTCGCCGCGATCATCGCGATGCTGGCGGCGGGACAATTCGAATACAATTTCGGCGATTCGGAATTTCTGATGTTGTTTCTCGTGATGATCACGCTTCCCTACGCCGCCGAAGTTCATGCCGATTCCTGAGACGGCGCTACGTCCGATCGGGCGCGCGCAAGGCGAAACCCTGCTCCGCCGTTTGAACGGCCTCTCGATCGTCATCGTGGGCGATCTGATGCTCGATCACTTCATCTTCGGCCGCGTGACCCGGATTTCGCCGGAGGCGCCGGTCCCCGTCGTCGAGTTCGAACGCGAGGATTTCCGGGTGGGTGGAGCCGGCAATGTGGCGCACAACGCGCGCGCGTTGGGCGCGTCGGTGGAGCTCGTCGGCCTGCTGGGACGCGACGAGCATGCCACGCGGTTGAAGGACGCCCTGCGACAGGACGGCATCGGTACTTCGGGCCTCGTCTGCGAGGATTCGCGGCCAACCACACGAAAAGTAAGAATCGTGACGAGCCGCAATCAGCAGGTCGCGCGGATCGACTACGAAATCGATCGCGAAGCGCGCGGCGAGGTCGAGGCGGCGTTGATTGCCGCGCTGGACAAGGCTGCGGGCTCGGCGAAGGCCATCGTGGTATCCGATTACCTGAAAGGCTCCATCACCAGGCCGCTCGTGACGCGGGCGGTGGGCATCGCGCGCGACCTGCGGATTCCCGTGCTGGTCGATCCCAAGATTCCTCACTTCGACTATTACACGGGCGTCACGCTGCTGACGCCGAACAACGCGGAAGCGGAGACGGCGACGCACGCGCGGATTCGCACGAACGCCGAGGCGAAAACCGCCGCGCGCATCATTCGCGATCGCCTCGGATGCAAGAGCGTCTTGATCACGCGCGGCGAGTCCGGGATGTGGCTGCTCGACGACGGCAATGAGGGGCACCTTCCCGCCGCGGCGCGCGAAGTTGCCGACGTCACCGGCGCGGGTGACACGGTGATCGCGACCCTCGCGCTGGCGCTCGCCGCGGGAGCCGATACGGTAGAAGCCGCCGCCCTCGCCAATATCGCGGCCGGCGTCACCGTCAGCAAGTTCGGCCCGGCCAGCGTCTCGGCCGAGGAGCTCCGAGCCGCGCTGTAGTCGGGCTTTTTCGAGTGAATGGGAAAAAAAAGCTCCCGGCTTCTTTTTTCGATGCTCTTCGCGGCGCTGGCGATCGCGGCGCGCCTGCCGTTTCTCCTCTCCCACAAAATCGCGTTCGATTCCGATGAAGCGGTCGAAGGCCTCATGGCGCGCCACGTGCTGCGGGGCGAGCTCCCGGCATTTTTCTGGGGACAGGCGTTCAAAGGCGTGCCTGAGGTGTATGCGGCCGCAGGCGCGTTCGCCATCTTCGGCCCGAGCGTCACGGTCGTCAAGAGCGTCACGCTGGCGCTCTTCGCCGCCTACGTTGCGCTCAACTACGTGCTGCTCGACTCGATCGCCGGGCGATGGCTGGCGGCGGCCGCGTCCCTGCTGCTGATCCTCGCGCCGCCGGCGCTCGTCTTCTGGAGCCTCGATGCGAGCGCTGAATACATTCTGCTGATGCTGCTCGGCACGATCTTGCTGCTGCTATGCCTTCGCGTGAACGCCGCAACGCTCGTGGCGAGCGGCATGGTGATTGGCCTTGGCCTTTGGATCCAGCAGATTTTTGCGTTCTACCTGATTCCCGTCGCGATCATCGTGCTGTTCGCGCAACAGAGGCCGCGAGGCCTTCTGTTCGACCGCTTCAGCTTCAAAACAGGCGCCCGGCCCGTTGTTGCGCTGACGCTGGCGCTCGCCGGCATTGCCGCCGTCTATCTCGCGCTTGGCGCGATCGCGTTCGTCACCGGCGGCTTCTCGATTCACGCCGGGCCGGTCACGCTCGGCGCCCACGCGCCGCAGAAGATGTTTCGCGGCGGCGCCGTCATCGCTGCGCTCGCCCTGACTAGTCATGTGTGGAATGTCGCGCCGCGAGGCGCGGTCCGGCGATTTGGCGGCCGCCACTGGCCGCTCGCCGCCGGATTTCTGATTGGCTATGCTCCCGCCATCGTGTATTCGATTCTGGTGGAGCCGGCTCGCTCACCGGCGCGGAACGCCAACCTCCGGCAGCTCTTGAATGCGTCGCCGGACATCTTCGGGAATGTCGTTCCAATCGTGTCGGGATTCAAAATCGCGACGACCCAGCGGCTGCCCATTCCATGGATCGCCGTCGTGCCCGGCGCGCTGGCGCTCACCGCCTACACCTGGTCGAACCGCCACCGGCTCGCGGGCTTCGCGCGGCTCCGGCCCACGACGAGCACCATCCCCGACGATTTCTTTCCCCTCTTCTTCGTGCTCGTTCCGGCGCTGTTCCTGGCGAGCGGCGCGTATCTCGACACGCAGTCCTATCGTTATCTGATTCCGTGGTACGCCGGGCTGTGCGTCGCGTGGGCGGCGGGTTGTGCATGGCTGGCGCGAGGCCGCCAGGCCGTAGCCTCGCTGCTCGTCGGAATCGTTCTGGCGGTCCATGCATGGCAGCAACTGACCTGGTATCGCAGCCTCACGCCCGACGTCCAATCGACGGCCACGATCGACTGCCTGCGGCGCGAAGGGATCCGCGGCGGGTATGCCGATTACTGGACCAGCTACAAGCTCACGTTCCTGTCGAACGAGGAAATCATCGTTGCGCCGGCCGATGGGGTGGATCGATATCCGGCTTACACGGCGTTCGTGCGGTCGCTTCCTGCGGATGCTCGCACCGGCGATCTCCGTCAATGCCTGAAATGACGCCGGCCGGTGAGCACCATGGCAAGGCCGTGCTCGTCGGCAGCGGCGATGACCTCGGCGTCGCGTATCGATCCGCCCGGCTGTACGACTGCCGTTGCGCCGGCGGCGGCGAGCGCGTCGAGCCCATCGCGGAATGGGAAGAACGCATCGGAGGCCGCGACCGTTCCCGCCAGGCTGTGGCCTCCGGCTTTCATCACCGCGACCTGGACCGCGTCGACGCGGCTCATCTGGCCGGCGCCTATCGCCAGCGTCCGCGACGCGTCGGTGAAGATCACCGCGTTTGATTTCACGTGCGCGCAGATTCGCCAGGCGAACCGGAGAGCGCCCCACTCGTCCTCGCTTGGCGATCGCCTGGTCACCACCTTCAATCCGGCACGCTCGGCCGATGCCGCTCCCCAGGGCGCCCGTGCCTCGACCACCTCGTCGCGCTCCTGCACGAGCATGGCGCCGAGAATGGAGCGCACTTCGCGCCGTGCGGCGGGCGTGTCCGGCGCCTTCAGGTCGGCCACGACGACCCGCATGTTGGCTTTGGCGGCGAGGATCGAGCGGGCCTCTTCGTGCACGCCCGGAGCAATCACCGCTTCGATGAACGTCGACACCAGCGCACGCGCCGCGGCCGCATCTATCGGCGCGTTCAAGCCGACGATGCCTCCGAAGGCGGCCACGCTGTCGGCGTCGCGCGCGCGGAGGTAGGCCTCCTCGATCGATGGTCCAATCGCGGCGCCGCAGGGATTTGTGTGTTTGATCACCGCGGCGGCCGGCTCAGCGAACTCGAGGGCGATGCGCGCCGCCGAGTCGAGGTCGAGCAGATTGGTGAACGACAGCTCCTTCCCCTGCAGCACGTCCGCCGCGCCGAGGCCGAAGGCCTGATCGGCGCCGTACCATGCCGCTCGCTGATGGGGGTTCTCGCCGTAGCGAAGGTCCTTGATTTTCTTCAGGTTCAGCGCGATCCGCGGCGGCGGCGCGGCGGGCTGGCCGGGGCGCGCGAACCCGGATCCGCCCGCGGCGAACTCCGACAGGGTTCCGGAGATCGCTGAATCGTACGCGGCGGTGTGCGCGAACGCCTTGCGCGCCAGGTCGAACCGGAACTCCTTTGACGGCCCGGACACGCGCGCGAGCTCGGCAAGCACAGGGCCGTAATCGGCCGGATCGACGACCACCAGCACATCCTGAAAATTCTTGGCCGCCGACCGCACCATGCTGGGACCGCCGATGTCGATTTCCTCGACGAGCGCGTCGAACGGGACATCGGGACGGGCCGCCGCCTGGATGAACGGATACAGGTTCACGACGACGAGGTCGATCGGGGTGATCTTGTGCTGGGCGATCGCGGCCATATGGGCGGGATTGCCGCGCCGCGCCAGAATTCCGCCGTGCACCGCCGGATGGAGCGTCTTCAGGCGACCGTCCAGGATTTCGGGAAACCCGGTCGCCTCGGAAACGCCCGTTATCCGGACGCCAGCCGCCTGGAGCGCCTGCGCCGTGCCCCCGGTGGACACCACCTCGTAGCCGAGGGCCACCAGCGCCCTGGCAAACGGCACCAGGCCGGTCTTGTCCGAGACGCTCACCAACGCTCTAGGCATAGACGGCACGGGCTACGGGGCAATGGACCAGGGCCGGCGGCCAGGGAGCCTGAGTGTAAAACGCTTGGAAGCCCACGGAGTTGACGGATCGACCACAAATTATTATTATTCCCGCGGCGCTGGCGAGGATAGCGCCGTCAACGGAAGGCCGCCCGTTGCGGTCTTTTTTTTTGAATACGCGGCCCTCGCGCCGCACGTAAGGTAAGGACAAGGAACGATGCGCATCACAGGCAAGGTCAAGTGGTTCAACAACGCCAAAGGTTACGGGTTCATCGAGCGCGAAGGCGGCAGCGACGTCTTCGTCCACTACTCCGCCATTCAGGGAGCGGGCTTCCGTTCACTGGAGGAAGGACAAGCCGTCGAGTTCGAAATTGTTGACGGTCCGAAAGGACCCCAGGCCGGGAACGTCACGAAGGCCTGACCACCTGCGGTCCCACGCGCGCCCGACGCGCGTGGGGGCCCGATTGGCGCCTCGGGGAGACTGAGATCGCGGATTTCATGCCTCTCCGAGGCACCTTGCTACTTCGCCCCCTTCAATCCCTTCGCCGTAAACGTCAGCTTTCCATCTTTCACCGCCACACGAAACGCCACTTCGGGCGCGCCGTCGTTCTTCAGCTTGGCCACCTGGCTTTTCACCAGCTCGGCAAACTTGTGGAATGGCACGTTTTCCTCGCCGAGCTCCCGGCGCGCGTCGCGGAGCGTGTCGTAGAGCTCCTGCAGCTTGTCCATCTCCTTCATCGGATCGCGGAACGCCGCCACGTGAAGCACGCGGTCCTCGGAGCGGGCCGGCTGCTTGACAGGTTCGGGCTTCTTCTTGTGCGCGAAAGGCCCCGGCCGCCCTTCTTCCCGCGCGCGGAGGCCGCGATCCCATAAATCGACGAACGCCGAAAACCGCGCCTGCAGCGTGCTGAAGCGGAAACGATGGCCGTAGTTCTGGATATAACTGCGGTCGAGACGCTTGACCAGCTGTTCCACGCGCGTACGGGTCTCCCAGGGCGGGCGCGGAAGGCGGCCGGCGAAGTACATGTTGTATTCCCCTTCCAGCTTGCGCAGCTCGACCTCGAGAATCTGCAGCTCGCGTTCGAGGTCAGGGGTCTCGGCCACCTATCTCGGAATCAAAAACCAGACGAGCGGGAGCCAGAGTTCGCGCGCATACGGCACGGGGCGATCGTCCACGAGCACTTCGGTCTGGTCGAACCGCCCGACAATCTCGAACAGATCGCGCAGCTTGACGGCATCGGCCGGCCAGTACCGCGCGCGATGGCGGAGCTCACGGCCGCTGCCTGTTTCCCGGTACTCCGCCGAGGCCTTCGCGAGCTCGACGGCGCGCGCGTAGTCCGGGGAATCGAGCACGGAGAACACGACGGTGATTGAAAACGGGCGCGGCGGCGCGCCGAACAGCTCGGTGTGCAAATCGGGATCGAGCGCCGCAATCTCCCCGTCGGTGAGCTGCTCGGGCAGATCGACGTACGGCCAGAAACGCTCGCGCGGTCGATAGCGCGGCGGATCGGAACCCAGGAGACTCGACTGATCTTTTGGTGGAACGGACATGGAACGAACAGTGAAATGGTATCCTGAGTACTGGGTCCGAATCCACATGCGTTATCTGGTCACAGCACGGGTCAAACCGGGACGTGAAGACGCGCTGGCTCGCGCGATCGAAAGCGCGACGCTGGGCGCCGGATCGATTGCCGGCGAGGAATACGTACGGAACATGGAGTGCGCGCGGCTGCTGCGCGACGGGGCGGTCAAGTGGGTCGAAGTGTGTTACTGCTCGACGCCGCTCGAGGAAGAGCGGCCCTACTGGGAACAGTATTTCGATCTCGTCAAGGTGCAGGATGCCCACGCGCGCAGCCGCTGCCGGGACCTGAACGGGGAAGAATCGTGGGCCTGCTCGAGCTGCGATTGCACGGACAGGCTCGAGGCCCGTCTCGCCACCTGGGGCCAGCTCTTCCTCGAGACGCTGGAGCACGGCGCGCTGTAGCGCGACAAGCGACGCCCGGGCGGCTCCCGGGTCAGAGAATGGTCGCGATCGATCTGGCGGCGAGATCGAGCAGACGCGTCGGCAGGATCCCGAGGTACAAAATCGCGACCATCGGCACACCCAGCGCGAACAGCGACGCCGCCGACGGCGCCGTCACCGGCGCCCCGGACGGGTCGTCCGACATGTACATCATCACCACCACGCGCAGATAGAAAAAGACCGACACGACGCTGGTCAGTACGCCGATGATCGCGAGGGCATAGTTGCCGGCGCTGACGGCCGACGCGAACAGGTACCATTTGCCCACGAACCCCGCCGTGGGCGGAAATCCTCCGAGCGACAACAGGAACACCGTCATCAGAAACGCCAGCATCGGCTGGCGCCGGCCGAGCCCCGCGTAATCAGCGAGGTCATCGTTGGCGCGATCGCGCGTCGCCACGAGGGCCGTCACTCCGAAGGCCCCGACGCTCGTCAGCGCGTATGTGAGCAGGTAGAACAGCACCGCGCCCTTCCCGAGATTGTTGCCCGAGGTCATCGCCATCAGCAGGTAGCCGGCGTGCGCGATGCTCGAATACGCCAGCATGCGCCGCACTTTTGTCTGCACCACGCCGGCGGTCACGCCGAGCACCATCGACAGCGCCGCGAGCGCCCAGAGCAACGGCGCCCATTGCGGTTGAAGGCTGCCGAACGCCGACATGAACACGCGCACGAACGCGGCGAACGCGGCCGCCTTCACCCCCGCCGACATGAACGCCGTCACCACCGGCGGAGCGCCTTCGTAGGCATCCGGCGTCCACATGTGGAACGGCACCGCCGACACCTTGAACGCAAAGCCCACCAGCAGGAGCCCAAGCGCCAGGTACGTGAGCACATCCTGCCCGGCGGTGCGGCCGGCCATCACCACCACGATCCGGTCCAGGCGCGTGCTGCCCGCGACGCCGAAGGTGAACGCAATCCCGTAGAGAAAAAACGCGCTCGAGAAGCCGCCCAGCAGAAAGTATTTGAACGCCGCCTCCGTGCTGGCTCTGACGTCGCGTCGAATCGCCGTCAAAATGTAGATCGCGAGCGACAGGATCTCGAGCGCGATGAAGATGATCAGCAGGTCGTTGGCGACCGCCATCAGCATCATGCCGCCGAGCGAAAACAAGAGGAGCGCGTAGAATTCGCCGGCCGGAATGCCGTCTCGCTCGACGATCTGGTGCGACAGCGCGATCGTCAGAATGCCCACAACGGCCAGGACCACCGTGACGAACAACCCGAAGTTGTCGGCCGACACCACGCCGAAGCTTTGCGCGCCGCGGTTCCAGAGCAGCAGTGAAGAGGCGAGCGACGCCACCAGCCCGATGATGCCGAGCCCGCCAATCGGCATGCGCTCGCCGGGGGATCGGAAGGCTTCGGCCAGCATCGCGGCTACCCCGCCAAGCCAGACACAGACGATCGGCACGATGGCCAGATACTGGGCAGTCATCGGGGTTGGGGATTCGATGTTCCGGGTTGGCGATCCGGGATCCGGGACGGGGCCGCGTTCCCGGCGGTCTGTCCCTGGTTCCGGTGCACCAGCTCGACGATTCGCCGCACCGACGGCTCCATCGGTTTCAGGAACAGCATCGGCGCCACACCCATCACGATCGTCATGACGACCGCCGGCCACAGCGTGCACCGCTCGCGGAACGTCATGTCGGGCAGCCGTTCGTTCTCCTTGTGCGTCACGGGCCCGTAATTCACGCGCTGAAACATCCACAGCATGTACACGGCCGACAGCAGCACGCCGCTGGCGGCAATCGCCGCGAACTTCGGCTGCCAGCGGAATGCGCCGAGCAGGATCAGCAGCTCACCGATGAAGCCGTTGAGTCCGGGGAGACCGATCGAGGCAAGCGTCACGACGAGAAACGCGGCCGAGAGCCGGGGCAGGACACGCTTGAGGCCGCCGAATTCCGCGATGAGCCGCGTGTGCCGGCGGTCGGAGAGCATGCCGACGATCAGGAACAGCGCGCCGGTGCTGACGCCGTGGTTCAACATCTGATAGACGGCGCCCTGCACGCCCTGCACGTTCATCGCCGCGATGCCGAGCACGACAAACCCGAGATGGCTGACGCTCGAATAGGCGACGAGCTTCTTCAGATCGGGCTGCACCATCGCGACCAGCGCGCCATAGACGATCCCGACGACCGCGGCCGTCGCGAGATACGGCGCGAAATACAACGCCGCGTCCGGGAACAGCGGAAATGCGAAGCGTAACAGGCCGTAGGTGCCCATCTTCAGCAGCACTCCCGCCAGAATCACCGATCCGGCCGTGGGCGCCTGCACGTGCGCGTCGGGGAGCCACGTGTGGAAGGGGAACAGCGGCACCTTGATCGCAAACGCGATCGCGAAGGCAAGGAAACCCCAGAACTGCAGCCACTCCGGAATCTGCAGCTCGTAGAGCTTCAGCAAGTCGAAGCTGGGTACACCCGCGACGTCGTTGTGGTAGTACGCCAGCGCCAGAATCGCCAGCAGCATCAGCACGCTGCCGGCCATCGTGTAGAGGATGAACTTCACCGCCGCGTAGACCCGGCGGTCGTAGCCCCAGATCCCGATCAGGAAATACATCGGGATGAGCATGGCGTCCCAGAAGATATAGAACAGAAACAAATCGAGCGAGACAAACACGCCGAGCATCGCGCTTTCGAGCGCGAGCAGAAACATCGAAAACGCCTTCACGCGCTCGTGCACCGACTCCCACGACGAGAGCAGCGCCAGCGGCGTGAGGAAGCCGGTCAGCACGACCAGAAAAAGGCTGATGCCGTCGATGCCGACAAAGTAGTCGATGCCGAACGCGGGTATCCAGCCGTGGCGTTCGACGAACTGAAAGCTCCCCGACGATCGATCGAACCGCAGCCACAGCGCGATCGTCAGGGCGAAGACGGCGATCGAGACGCCGAGCGCGAGGCCGCGAACGAGCCCCTCGCGGCGGGGGTGGACGAGCGCGATCGCGAGCGCGCCGGCGAGCGGCAGCAGGACGAGGATCGTCAGCATTTCGTCGCTCGCGGCCTCAGGCGGCTCTTCATCTCCATACGTAGTACCCGAGGATCGTCACCACGCCCACGAGCACCGACACGGCGTACGCGCGCATGGACCCGGTCTGCACCTTCCGGACCGAGCCGCCCGTTTCGACGACGATCGCACCGATGCCGTTCACCGCGCCGTCGATCACGGTCACATCCAGGCCGCGCCACAGCGGGCCTTCCGCCAGCGCTCTCACGGGCTGAACGATCGCTTCGTCGTAAATCTCGTCGACATAGCCTTTGTTCAGCAGGAACCGGTAGAGGCCTGGAAATCGCGCCGCGACGCGATCCGCCGTGCCCGGGCGCGTCAGGTAGAACCGCGCGGCGAGCGCGATGCCGGCGAGCGCCAGAATCGAGGCCACGATCATCAGCGCCAGCTCGAGCGAGCCGCCGCCCGCTTCCATCGCCGCCTGCGCGCTCGCGGCGCCGCCGGAAGAAGGCGCCTCGAAACTCGGCGCGAGAAAGCGCTCGAGCCGATTCGCGCCATGCAGGATTGCCGGGACGCCGAGGTAGCCCGCCACGATCGAACCGAATGCGAGCACGACCAGCGGCACCGCCATCGAGGGCGGCGCGTCGTGCAGATGGCCTCCGTGGGGCGCGATCGCAGGTGCATCGCGCGGTTCCACGTGCCGCGGGCCGTGGAATGCCATGAAGACCAGCCGGAACATGTAGACCGCGGTCAGGAACGACGTCAGCGTTCCGACAATCCACAGCACCTGATGCCCGCTTGCAAACGTCCGGAAGAGAATTTCGTCCTTGCTGAAAAATCCCGCGAGCCCGGGAATGCCGGCGATGGCCAGCGCGCCGACCAGGAACGTCCAGTAGGTAACCGGCAGGTCGTGCTTCAAGCCGCCCATCCTTCGCAGGTCCTGTTCGCCGGCCAGCGCGTGGATCACCGCGCCCGACCCGAGAAACAGGAGCGCCTTGAAGAACGCGTGCGTGAACAGATGGAAGATGCCCGCGCCGTATGCGCCGACGCCCATCGCCAGGAACATGTAGCCGAGCTGGGACACCGTCGAGTAGGCCAGGACGCGCTTGATATCGTTCTGAACCAGTCCCAGGGCGCCGGCCCACAGCGCGGTGGCGGCGCCGATCATCGCGACGATCAGCAGCACCTGCGGCGCGTGGGCAAACAGCACCGCGTTCCTGCCAATCAAATACACCCCCGCCGTCACCATCGTCGCGGCGTGGATCAGGGCCGACACCGGCGTGGGCCCCTCCATGGCGTCGGGCAGCCAGACGTACAGTGGAATTTGCGCCGATTTACCCGTGGCGCCGATGAACAGCAGCAACGCAATGGCCGAGACAGTGCCGAAGGAGGTGTCCGGCGCAAGCGCGTTGGCGGCCCCGGCGACCTCCTGGAAATCGAGCGTGCCGAAGTGCACGAAGGTCAGGAGGACGCCGAGAATGAAGGCGACGTCGCCCACGCGGTTCACGATGAACGCCTTCTTCCCCGCATCGGCGGCCGCCGGCTTCTGATACCAGAACCCGATCAGGAGATACGAGCAGAGCCCGACCCCTTCCCAGCCGACAAACATCACCAGGAAGTTGGCCGCCAACACCAGCAACAACATGAAGGCGGCGAACAGGTTCAGATATGAAAAATATCGCGCGTATTCCGAGGGCCGCTCTTCGTGCATGTAGCCCGTCGAGTACACGTGAATGAGAAATCCGATGCCGGTCACCACCAGGACCATCACCGACGACAGCGGATCGAGGCGCAACGTGAACGGGACGTCGAAATCGCCCGAACTGAACCAGGTCATCGCGTGGTACGAGATCGCGTGGACGCCGGCCGGCTGCGCCGCCAGTTGACGCACGGCCGCCACCGACGCGCCGAATGCGCCGAGCATGGCCATCGACGCGCATCCGCCCGACAGCTCGCGCGGCAGCCGACGGCCGGCAAGACTGTTCAGCACGAAGCCAAGGAACGGCAGGAGCGGGATCAGGAGAAGCACGGCGCTATCCCTTCAATTCCCTGAACGAGTCGGGATTCAGGCTTTCCACGTGCCTGAAGAGCGCGATGACGATGGCCAGGCCGACCGCGGCTTCCGCGGCCGCAACCGTCACCACAAAGAAGACGATGATCTGGCCGTCGGGCGCGCCGAGAAAACGGCCGAACGCGATGAACGACAGGTTCACCGCGTTCAGCATCACCTCGATCGACAGGAGCATCGTGATGAGATTGCGGCGCAGCACCACGCCGGTGGCGCCGATGCCGAAGAGCAGGCCCGAGAGCGCGAGATAGTGATTCAGCCCGGCCACTTGTCTGATCCGGCGGTGATCGGGGATTGGGGATGGGAGATCGGCGACGGTTTCTTCTCCGCAAGGTGCCGGCCGGCGAGCGCGATCGCGCCGATCATGGCGATCAGAATCAGCACCGACGTCGCTTCGAATGCGAACGCGTAGCTCGTAAAGAGGATGCGCCCAATCTCGCGAACCGTCCACGCGGTCGCCCGCTGGCCGCCTGCGAACCTGCCGCCGAGCCGGGTCGCGGAGCCCAGCGCCCAGGCGAGCTCGACGCCCATCAGGATGGTCAGCAGTGTGCCGAACGCGCGCGCGCTGCCCGATTCATGCGCCTCGATTTCTCCGGCCACCGCCTCTTCGCGCGGCACGTTGAGCAGCATCACGACAAACAGGAACAGGACCATGATCGCGCCGGCGTACACGATGATCTGCGTGACCGCCACAAACGGCGCATCGAGGAGCACGTACAGCCCCGCGAGCGCCATGAACGAGGCGATGAGCAGCAGGACGCTGTAGACGGGGTTCGATTGGGCGATCACGAGCACGGTCGCCGCCACCGCGACGGCGCCGAACGCGTAGAACAGGATCAGGTTATACGCCAAAGTACAGCACCCCCGCCGCGGTGAGGAGCAGGTTGAGGACCGACAGCGGCAGCAGCACCTTCCAGCCGAACTGCATCAGCTGATCGTAGCGATAGCGCGGCAAGGTCCAGCGCATCCAGACGTAGAAAAACAAGAGAAAACTCACCTTCAGCAGAAACCAGATCCATCCGAGGTATTCGGGAAGAAACGGCCCGTGCCATCCGCCGAGAAACAGATCGGTGGCGACGGCCGAAACGGTCACCATGTTGATGTACTCGGCCATGAAGAACATGGCGAAGCTCATGCTGCTGTATTCCGTGTGATAGCCGGCCACGAGCTCTTGCTCGGCTTCGGGGAAATCGAACGGCGCACGATTGGTTTCAGCCACGCCGGCCGTCATGTAAATGAAGAATCCGAGCGGCTGCAAGAACAGGTACCACCGCGGAATGACGTGAAACCACGCGCCTGCCTGCGCGTTGACGATGTCGCGCAGCGACATCGATCCGGCGAGCACCAGGACGCTGGCGAGCGCCAGGCCGTAGGACAGCTCGTAGCTGATCATCTGGGCCGACGAGCGCAGCGCGCCCAGGAGCGAGTATTTGCTGTTGGAGCTCCAGCCGGCGAGCACGATCCCGTAGACGCCCATCGAGGTGACGGCAAAGACGACGAGGACGGCGACGTTGACGTCCGCCACCTGCAGCGGCACCGGCCGATCGAGGAGGCCGAAAAACGTCGTCTCCGCGCCGAACGGCACCACGGAGAACGCCGTGAACGCCGCCGTCGCCGAAATCACGGGCGCCAGCGCGAACAGCACGCCGTCGGCCGCCGCCGGCCGCAGTTCCTCCTTGAACATCAGCTTGACGATGTCAGCCAGCGGCTGGAGGGCGCCGCGATACCCGACGAGCCACGGGCCCATCCGCTGCTGGATCTTCGCGGCCACTTTCCGCTCGACGTACACCATCACGGCCGCGGAGTTGAGCAGCATGAAGAACACGAAGCCCACGATGCACAGCTGGGCGATAAGGACGGGAGTGATCATCAGTCGTCAGTCGTCAGTCGGTCATCGATGTGAATGCACCGGCGCAGCGGACCGCCGGCGCCAGGGGGCCGGCACCGTGCAGCGCCCCTCGCGGACGTGCGCCTCGTACTCGCCCCTGAAATTCTTCAGCGTCGTCAGCGTGGGCGTCGCCGCCGCGTCGCCGAACGCGCACAGGGTCTTGCCGGCAATCAGGTTCGAGACGCTTTCGACGAGCGCGAGGTCTTTCATTTCCCCGTCGCCGCGCTCGATCTTGTCCAGAATGTTCACCAGCCACTCGGTGCCTTCGCGGCAGGGTGTGCACTTGCCGCACGACTCGTGGCGATAGAAGCGCAGCAGGTTCCAGGCCAGCCACACCATGCACGTCGTATCGTCGAGCACGATGATGCCCGCCGAACCCAGCAGCGATCCGGCTCTGGCCACGGCGTCGAAGCTTGCTTCGACGTCGAGCTGATCGGGCAGCAGGATGGGCACCGATGAACCGCCGGGGATGACGGCCTTCAGAGGGCGGCCGTCTCGAACGCCTCCGGCAAAATCGAAAATCAACTGGCGGAGCGTCGTCTTCATCGAGGTCTCGTAGACGCCCGGCTTGGCGACGTGGCCGCTCACGCAGTACAGCTTCGGTCCGCCGTTCTTCTCCGGCCCGATGGCGGCGTACCACTCCGCGCCGCGGAGCAGGATCAGCGGGACGTTCGAGAGCGTCTCGACGTTGTTGACCGCCGTTGGCGCACCATAGAGCCCGGCGACCGCAGGAAACGGCGGCTTCAGCCTCGGCTGCGCGCGCTTGCCCTCGAGCGACTCGAGCAGCGCCGTCTCTTCGCCCGCTTCGTACGCGCCGGCGCCGCGATGGATATAGATGTCGCAATCGAACCCGAGCCCCATGACGTTCCTGCCGACGTAGCCCTTCGCGTACGCCGCCTCGAGCTGCTGCTCGAGCACCCGCTGCACGTGCAGAAACTCGCCGCGGATATAGATGTAGGCGACCTTCGCCCCGATGGCATGGCAGGCAATCAGACAGCCTTCGAACAGCAGGTGCGGATTGCGCTCCATGAGGAGGTGATCCTTGAACGTGCCCGGCTCGCTCTCATCGCCGTTGCAGACGATGTATTTCGGTTTGGGCGTGTCCTTGACGACGAATTGCCACTTCATGCCGGCAGGAAATCCGGCGCCCCCGCGGCCTTTCAGGCCGGAGGCTTTGATGAGGTCGATGACCTGCGCAGGAGTCATCGCGAGCGCCTTGCGCAAGCCTTCGTAGCCTTCGTTTTTCAGATACCCGTCGAGGGTGTAGCTCTGCGACTCGCGAATGCGCTTTGTCAGGATTGGTTCCACGTCGCCCTTCGTCCCTTAGCCCCCGGCCCTGTCCGGATCCTGGTGATGGCAACCGCTCAACGCAGCCTCGCCTTGCGAACGCAAACGCTCCACCAGCGCCTTCACGCTCTCGGGCGACACGCATTCGTGCCAGCTGTCGTTCACCATCACGAGCGGCGCACGGTCGCACGCGCCCAGACACTCGACCTCCATCAGCGTGAACGTGCCCGTCGGATCGGTGCCGTTCGGCCCGGTGCCGAGCGCCGCCGTCAGCTCCTCGGTGACGCGCTCCGCTCCGCGCAGGGCACACGGCAGCGTGCGGCAGACCTGCACGACGTATTTCCCGACCGGCCGCGTGTAGAACATCGTGTAGAAGGACACGACATCTTCGACGTCGGCCGCTGTGCACCCGATCGCCTCCGCCACGTGCGTGATGGCGTTCAACGAGATGAAGCCGATCTGGCGCTGCACGAGATAGAGCGCCGGCAGAATCGCGGAGCGGCGGCCCTCCGGCGGGTAGCGCTTCGCGATTTCCTCCAAGCGCGCCCGATTCTCGGCGGTGTACGCAAACGGCTTCCCATCGTCGAACGGCAACTGCCGCGCCGAGCGATGGAGCTCGCGATAGTCGATCTTCGGATGGAACGTCATCGGTCCACGTCTCCCATGACGACGTCGACGGAGCCGATGACGGCGATCACATCGGCGATCAGGCCGCCGATGATCATCCTGGGCAATGCCTGGCACGCGAGGAGCGACGGCGACCGGGCTTTGACACGCCAGGGCCGGTTGCTGCCGTCAGAGACGACGTAGAACCCGTGTTCGCCGCGGGGCCCCTCCACCGGCACGTATGCCTCGCCGGCCGGGGCGGTGAAGCCCTGCGAGTAGATCAGAAAGTGTTGAATCAACGCTTCCATTTCCGTGTACACGCGATCCTTCGGCGGCGGCACCACCGCCGGGGCATCGGCGGCATACGCGCCCGAGGGCGTAATCCGCGGCAACGCCTGCAGGCAAATGCGCACGCTCTGCCGCATCTCTTCGATCCGAGTCAGGTACCGGTCGTACACATCACCGTCGGTGCCGACCGGCACGTCGAACTCGAACGTGTCGTAGCCGCCGTAGGGAAACGCCTTGCGGACGTCGTAGCTCCAGCCCGCCGCACGCCCGACGGGGCCGGCCAGACCCAGGCCGATGCAATCATCTTTGGCAATGCGCCCAACGCCCTTCGTACGCTTGAGGTAGATCTCGTTCTTCGTCAGGAGATCTTCGTACTCGTTCAGCTTGACTGGGAACCGTTCCAGGAACTGGCTCACCGCCTCGTGGAACCCGCGGGGCAGATCTTCGCGAAGCCCGCCGATGCGGATGTAGCTCGGAAACATCCGGAATCCGGCAATCCGTTCGTTGATGTCGAGCAGCAGCTCGCGTTCGCGGAAGCAGTACAGCATGACCGATATCGCGCCCACTTCCAACGCGTGCGTGCCCAGCCAGACCAGATGGCTGTTGATGCGCTGCAACTCGGCGAGGAGGATGCGGATCCATTTGACGCGGTCGGGCATCTCCAGGCCGAGCAGCTTTTCAACGGCGAGCGCGTACGCATACGAGTTCGACTGCGCGCTCAGGTAGTCCATGCGCTCGACGAGCGGGATCACCTGCTGAAATTTCTTCTGCTCGGCGGTCTTCTCGATACCGGTGTGGAGGTAGCCGATGGTCGGCGAGCACGAGACGACGGTCTCGCCCTCGAGCTCCAGCACCAGGCGCAGCACGCCGTGCGTGCTTGGGTGCTGAGGGCCCATGTTCACCGTCATCGTTTCGGTGCGAAGCTCGGGCATCGGCTACACGGCCTCCTGGTGGCTCATCGGCCTTCCCGCGCGCGCGCCGCCCTGTCGGCCTCGAGGTTCCGGCGGAACTCCTCCTCGGAGACCTGCAGCGGCTCGGAGGAGCGCGGCTTCAGCCTGATCTGCACGGGGAAGTCCTTTCGCAGCGGGTGCCCTTCCCAGTCTTCTGGCATCAGGAGACGGCGCAGGTCGTTATGCCCCTCGAACAGAATGCCGAACAGATCCCAGACCTCGCGCTCGAGCCAGTTGGCGGCGGGCCACACGGCCTGCACCGTGGGCAACCGCGCGGCTTCCGCGGGCACGCGCGTCTTGATGCGCAGGCGCTGGCGGGCCGACGCGAGGTGGTACACCACCTCGAAACGCGGCTCGCGCGGCCACCAGTCCACCGCCGTGATGTCGGCAAGGAAAAGGAAGCCCTGATCGCGCAGCGCGCGGCAGACGTCGACGATCGAATTGGAAGGAATTCCAATTGTCTGCTGATCGGGTGCGGCGGCCGGCTCCAGCGGAATGCCGGGAAGACGGGAACGAAGGTCGTCGAGAAGGTCGATCGAAGCCACTACCGCGTCCGGATCATGCGTGCTGAGTCGCGATCTTTTTCTGCAACTGGACGATGCCGTAAATCAGCGATTCGGGGCGCGGCGGGCATCCGGGCACGTAGACGTCGACCGGAACGATCTGGTCGACGCCCTGCACGAGCGCGTAGTTGTCGAACACGCCGCCGATCGACGCGCACGCGCCCATCGAAATCACCCACTTGGGATCGGGCATCTGGTCGTAGACGCGCCGCAGGGCCGGCGCCATCTTCCGCGAGAGACGCCCCGCCACGATCATCAGGTCGGACTGGCGCGGGGAGCCGCGAAACACTTCGGCGCCGAACCGCGCGATGTCGTAGCGCGACGCGCTCATCGCCATCATCTCGATGGCGCAGCACGCCAGCCCGAAGGTGACCGGCCAGATCGACGAGCGGCGCGCCCACTGCACCATCTTGTCG
>DASZHO010000189.1:0-1581 GCA_035937795.1 Vicinamibacterales bacterium
CTCGTCGGGACATGGCCGGATGCGCGCCTCGACGCGCTCGTTGAGGTGTTTCTCAATTCGGATGATCCGTGGATTGAGGCGAGCAACCGGTCGATCGATGTGTTCGCCTCTCGTGCGAGCTGGTGCGACGATCGGCTCACCGAGTGGGAGAATCAGCGTCAGGAGCGACGATGAGCGACGACAAGACGCTCGGGGCGTTGGTGCTGGAGATGTGGGAACTACGCGCCGCGATGCAGGCATCAGGCACAACCGATCCGGAGGCATTGGATGCTGGTATCGAAGGCGTGCTCCGCGGGCGCTGGCCGTTCGTGCGCGCATGGCACTACGTCTGCGACACCTGCTCTGATGTGGGGTTGCGGATTAGCGAGTGCCCCGGCGATGACACGTGCGGCCGTACGAAACCCCATGCCCAACATTCGTTCGGGAAGCCGTGTTTTTGTAAGGCTGGCGCGGCATTTCGTGAGAAGCCGACACCAGCGCCAGAGGACCGCAAGAAAGCCGGCAAGAGCAAGCCGATGGTTCGCATCGGTGGACCTCGGCGACAGGCAAAGCCATGAGCCAAACTTGGTGGTTATCCTTCTGCGGGGAGCACTTCCTGGGTGTTGCGGTCGTGGATGTGACCGAGGACGAGGCACTGGAGATGGTGGAGTTCGTCGTGGACCGGCGCCGCGAGAACGGGCTCCCGTGCGACCCCGCCGACCTGAACGCGGCTGACGAAGGCGCAACGGCCTGCTGGCTGGCGGCGGTCATCCGGAAGGCGCACGCGACCGGTTGCAATCCAGGTGGCCAGGTGGCCGGGCAGCGGATCGACGAACTGCCACTGTTCGCCAATTTCGGCCACTTGTATCCACGCGGCAAGCTGCTGAGCAAGGCCGATGTGCAGGAGATCGACGCCCTGATCGAGGCGAAGCCCCAGTGAGTTACGAATGGTCGGAATCCCTTCAAGCCTTCGTTGTGCGCGTGCCGGCCGTGCCCGTCTCGGCGCTGCGGGCGCTCGTGAAGGACTTGAAAGCAAATTGCTGGCAACCTGCCCGTATCGCTGGGCTTGCTGGAGAACTCGCCGCCCTCTGTGAACAGGCGGAGAAGGCATGAGACGTTGTGATGTTCAAAAGTCCAATACATAACGACTTTCTCGAATGCCCGTGCTGCGGCGATGACGGCGCCGCGTCCGACGCGCGCGGTGGGTTCCATGATGGGCAGGCCCTGATCTGCGGCTGTCCGGGGTGGGTGTCTTTCGATCCGGACGATGGCCCGTGGATCAATAACGGGGATGACTTGTGCCACAAATGCGAGCCGGAACTCGCCGCGCTCTGTGACGCGGCGGAGCCATCATGAGAGAGGAAATGCGGTGTGGGCGCTGTCAGCATCCGGACCATTGGCATCGACACGACGATGAGGCGTGCCTGTCCACGCATCCGCAACCGTGCGCGCTCCCTGGCACGCTCGACGCGCAACGAGGCGCCCCGCTCGCGCCATTTCGGTGTCTCGGCTACGACTGCGAGCGGCCCGGCCTGCATGGCGGCACGCCCGAGACACGCTGCGGGTGTCCGGATTTCGTGAGAACCGGTGATGAACTCGCCG
>DASZHO010000190.1:0-2240 GCA_035937795.1 Vicinamibacterales bacterium
AGACGAGGCAGACATTCACCATCTGAAGGACACACGAACGGCTGTTGACCTCGATATCGAACTGCGGGGCAATGTTCACGTAGTCATCACTCCGCAAGCCAAG
Source organism: Vicinamibacterales bacterium (assembly GCA_035937795.1). GTDB lineage: Bacteria > Acidobacteriota > Vicinamibacteria > Vicinamibacterales > JAMQPK01 > JAMQPK01. Next base: position 104 of record DASZHO010000190.1, read on the forward strand.
TAGCTGACGGGTCCGCAGCAACGGGCGAACGAGTCGGCCTCTTCGATGCCGTGATTACGAACCAAGCCGTCCATGAACTGCGGCACAAGAAATATGCCCCTCAACTTCACGCTGCGGTGAAAGAGATTCTGAAGCCTGGAGGAGCTTATCTGGTGAGCGACCACTTCTTCGGTGACGGTGGTCTTCAGAATCATCTGCTCTACATGACGGTTGCCGAACAGCGGGAGGCGCTGCTGACAGCCGGTTTCTCCGACGTACAGATGGTAGCAGCCGGCGGCAGTCTGGTGATGCACCGTGCAACCTACATCGGCCTGCACTCGACGGCGACAGGCGCGATCTGAGCCGCCGCGGTTGAATGCGGCAGGTCCGATAGCCGCCGTCGTGTGGACCGATTCCCTGGGATGGCCTCGCGGAAGCATCGTGCTGTCCGCCCCGCTGAATCAGTCCGCACGCAGTTCACGGCAGGGTCGATGCGGGCAGCCCGGCGCGCGGGAATGGCCGACGCGAGGAGCGCGACGAGAACAAGAATCGTCGCGGCGAGCGTCATTGAGTACGGATCTTGCGTCTGCACATTGTGGAGAACCGTGCTAAGGAGCGGCGCGAGCGCTATGTCACCGACGATGCCGATCGTCACGCCGATCAGTGTGACGAACAGCCCCCGACGAGGATCGCCCGGAGCAGCCTCGAGGAGGACGCGCCAAGCACGGCGCGGATGCCGATCTCACGGCGCCGCAGCGCCACGGAATATGCCAGCACGCCATATATTCCGACCGCGGCCAGGATGACGGCCACCGTCGAGAAACGTGCTCATCAACGCCGTCTGCGCGCGGCTGCTATGAAGCAAAGACGATGACGGCAGCGACTGTCGTGCGGTCGGCGGCCGCTTGAAATGCCTCGCGCGCCCGATCGAGCGTGAATGTCGCGGTCGCCATCGATTTCGCGTCGAACAGTCCTGCTTCGATTAACCGCACGAATCGCGGAAGATCGCGCAGCGAGTTGGCGCCCGCGACGTTTCCCGGATGATGGCTCTTGGAGCTATTGGACCACTGCCCCGCGGGAAAACTGATCATCGCGCCCGGCGGGTGGCCTACTCCAGTCGTCACGACGTGGCCGACGGGCGAGCAGAGTTGCCAGGCCTGCTGGAGCGGCAGGATGCCTGTCGGATCCGGGCCAACTTCCGCCTTCGGCGGAAAGAGATTGCCGCCAACCGCTTCCACGACAAAATCGGGCAACGTGTTGCCGCCGCCGGCGAGCGCCTTGGTCCGACTCTGGCACAGCTGTCGAATTTTCGGCACAAGGTTGTCACCCTCCACATTGGGATCGAGAGCGGCGGTCGCTCCGACCTTGAGGGCGAGATCGCGACGGTACTTGATGGGCTCGACGGCGATGATCTGGGCCGCTCCCTGGATTCTCGCGCCTTGTACGGCACTCAACCCAACGGGGCCGCAGCCAAGAACCACAACATCCGACCCCACTTCGACGCTCACCTTGGTCATCGTTGACGCAAGACCGACCATCCCGACGTCGTGCAGCATGGCCAGCTCGATCGACGAGACTTTGGTGACAACGGGAACGCAGTAGTCTTCGAACGTGACCATCAGTTCCGCACAGCCGCCGCGGAACCCAGCGACCTTCGTCCCATCCCGCATCTCGGCCACCGGACGATTCGGGTTTCCGCCGGCATTGCCCATCAGACAATGATCGGCTCGGCCACGCAGACAGTTGTAGCAGACGCCGCACTGCGCCTGGCCGGCGACAATCACGCGCTCGCCCACCTGGACGCGATCAACGCTCGAGCCGACCTCGATCACGGTGCCGACGCCGCCGTGGGCGGGAATCACGGCCTGGGCGATCCTGCCCGTCCCCAGCGCCTGCCCCGTCGTCGTGTAGCAGACTTGAGCGGCCTCGGTCCGAACGACCACCTGCCGTGCTGCGATCGGCAGCAGCTTCAATTCCTGCACCGATGCGCTCGTGCCAAATCGAACGTAGGCCCGGAACATCTGCCCCGCCTCGCTGGGTGTCCGCGCGGCTGCAGGTTCGACAACCTTCTGGCCGGCGCCTGCCGGTTGTCCAAGCATGGTCGCCGCACTACCGCCCACGGCCGCCGCGGTCTTCCTGATCATGCTGCGCCGCGAGA
>DASZHO010000191.1:0-17709 GCA_035937795.1 Vicinamibacterales bacterium
AGCCTCCTGATTACCGACATTCGGCTCGGCGAATTCAACGGCCTTCATCTTGCCCTGCATCGATATCTCGACCATCCTGGACTGCCCACGATCATTACTGACGCGAGATTCGATCGAGTGCTGGAAGCGGAGTCGAAGGAGCTCGAGGCGCTGTATCTGGTCAAGCCGGTTCAATCGGGCAAACTACTGGATGCAGTTGCGAAACTCCTGGACCGTGAGCGCAGCGAGACGCACCATCAAATTGAGATGACAAGTCGCTGACCCTGCGGCACAGCTGCTCCGCCTCGCACCCAAACCCGATCAGTTTTTCAGTGAATCAACAAACGTCCGCCACGCCTTCGCGGTGTGCGGTTCGATAGAATCAACTTCGACGCCACACCACCACACTGGCGGTCGTCCGATGCCGCCTCTCGCCCACACGGGATGGATCGGAACCTGACCCACCGAAGGCAGCGAGACGGCGTTGAGCGAAATCAGCCCATCATCGGGAAGGCCAGGGAGTTCTAGACGCAGTCCCCCGTAGCTGACATCAACGACCCTGGCGACGGCGCCGCCAACGTTCGCCCACACGGTAGCAGACCTGCGCGGCCAGCGACGTTCAACAGTCGAGCCCGGCCGTTCCTTTAGACCGCTCAGCAGCTTCTTGACAATATTGGAGAGTTCATCCTGCTGCAACGGTTTCGCGATGTACACCGCATCCATCTTCTTGGCTTCGAGCTCGAGCACGGGGTCCCGCTGCTCGTCCACAACGAGTGCGGGCATCGCGGGCGAATCGGCGTGTGCGCGGAGTACGAGATGAAGGCCGTTGAACGCGCCAAGTCTTGCTGCGGTGACGAGCACGTCGGGTGGCGCAAAAGCGAGACGCTGCTTCGCGGCTTCGAATTCGGACTCGCACGAGACGAGGTAGCCCTCTGAAGCGAGCTGCTCGGTCATCGCGGCTAACGCTTCTTGATTCGTGTCGACAACCAGCGCGCGAAAGGGCACCTTGCCTCCAGATTTGCACGCAAGAATTCGACGAAGAGCGAACAGTCAGGCAAGCCATATGCCGTGCACAAGATGGCGGTCTTGCAGTCACATTTGAGAGTTTTCCGGCAACACCTCGACTCCTGCCGTCGCGGCGCTAACAAATTGGAACACCCAGTAACCAAAATGGTGCGGATTCAAATCGGTTTGCGCTCCCACTAATTGGACAGGTCGCGACGCAACTCTGCGCAGACCTGCCTGGAATATTTCGTACCGACCCCAGGATCCTTACACTTTTGGTGATATAACTGTGCGAACTCGAACGGTATGCGACATAAATTCAGTACCCTCGGGGTTTGGGCTGGGTTTTTGGCGCTTTTGTGCGCCCCTTCGCTGGTCGTCGCGCAGTCACTCGGCACCGCTCAGAGCTATGCAGTCCTCGGTGGATCGGGCGTGACCGCCGCCGGCGGAGCCGGAACCGTTATCAGCGGAGATGTCGGCTCCTCGCCGACGGCTTCGGTCACAGGCTTTCCACCCGCGGTCGTCACGGCAGGGTTTGCCGTGCACACCACCAACGACGCTTCCAATGTTTCTGCCCAGGCTGCGACCACTGCTCTGTACACCTCATTGAGCACCGTTGCTGGCACCGGCGCCTGCACCGACAACCCGGTGGCGCAGATGAGCGGCGCCAATTTCGGGCCAGGTATCCACTGCTTCTCGTCGACGGCTGATTTGGCGGCGAATGGGAACATGACGTTGACGGGAGCCGGCGTCTACATTTTCAGAGTGGGAAGCGCGCTCACCGCCAATGTCGGTTCGACGGTGACCCTGGGTGCTGGCGTAAACCCGTGCACCGTCTTTTGGCAGGTCACCGCCGCGGCGACGCTCAACGGAACCACCTTTGTGGGCAACGTCGTCGCACAAGCGGGTGTTACCCTGGGCACGGGCGCTAACCTCACCGGTCGAGCGTTGGCGACTTCGTTAGGTCCGGTGACGATGGCAGGGACCGACATCGTCGGTGGATGCAGTGCAGCCGTGCCGCCGCCGTCGTGTCCGTTGATCACGCTCACCCCGGCGTCGCTGCCCAACGGCACGGTGGGTGTCGCCTACAGCCAGACCATCGTCGGAAATGGCGGAGCGGCGCCGTACACCTTTACGGTCACCGGCGGCGGCGCGCTGCCCCCCGGCTTGACGCTGACAGCAGCGGGCGTGCTGGCGGGGACTCCGACGACGGCCGGCATATTCACCTACACAATTCGCGGCACCGACGCGAACGCTTGTTTCGCGGCGGTCTCCTACACGGTCACCATCGCGGCGGCTCCGCCGCCCCCACCGGTCTGCCCGACGATCACGCTCGCCCCGGCGACGCTGCCCGGAGGCACGGTGGGGATCGCGTATAACCAGACGATCTTGGGGAGCGGTGGTACTGCGCCCTACAGTTTTGGAGTGACGGCCGGCGCGCTGCCGGCGGGTTTGACGCTGACGGCGGCTGGTGTACTTGCGGGGACGCCGACCGCTGCTGGTCCCACCAGCTTCACGATTCGTGGGACGGACGCAAACGCCTGCTTTTCGGCCGTCACCTATACGCCCGCCATTGCAGCCGCCCTGCCGCCGCCCCCGGGCTGTCCGGTGCTTGGACTCGCCCCGGCGACGCTCGCTAACGGCGCGGTGGGTGTTGCTTACAGCCAGACGCTCGTTGCGAGCGGCGGGACTGCGCCGTACGGCTTTGGCGTCTTGGGCGGCGCTCTGCCACCGGGCACGACCCTCACGTCAGCCGGCGTGCTCTCGGGGACGCCCACCGCCGGTGGCACTTCCACGTTCACGATACGAGGGACCGACGCGAGCGGCTGTTTCGTGCAGCTTTCGTTTACGGTGTTGGTTGCCGCCGGGGTTCCGGCGCTGCCACAAGCCTTCGTCGTCTTGCTTGTCCTGGCGCTCATAGCCGTGGGATACCTGGGACTGCGGCGCCGGACCAATTCGCCGCGCTGATGCGTCCCAAGATCAATTCTCTTCAGACCGCCGCGAGATGACGATCACCGACTCGCCGCGGGGATTGGTCGAGTCGGCGACGCGATCGGCCGTCGCATCAACGGCGCGGGAGACCTGCTCGATCAGCTCGAATGGGTAATGGTACGGCTCACGATCGGGATACGTCGTGACGCCGTTCGGATGAACGATCGGCTCGAAGCTGCCCGGATCCGGGTTCTCAAACAACGTGGCGTAGAACCGTCCCTTCGGCCTCAACTTCCGAACGACGCCGGCGATGCACCGGGCGACGCTGTTGAACGGCAGTGACGAGAACAGCGAGCTCGCAATCGCCACGTCGATCGGAGGAATTTCGTCCAGCTCAAACGCGCCGTTGACCAGAAAGCGCCCTCGATCGGGAGCAATACCGGCGCGTGGAAGCTCGATCCGGACCCCCGCGTCGACGAGCGCCGCGTCCCGATCGATCCCCCAGTAATGATGCTCATCGAGAAACGGCAGGAGATGAATGGCCCCCGCCAGGCTCCCGCACCCGACATCCAGCACGTAATCGCCGCGCTCGAGCCCCTCGCGGCGCAAGAACTCGAGTTGCCACGCCCCCGCCTCCTCCCAGTGGCTTCCCGCCGAAAGTCTGTGCGGTGCGCTGTTGGGGTCCGCCTCTACCGTCGCCGGCAGTGAGCTGCCGTCGATTGTCCGCTGCCCGTGGAGATGCTGGTAGAATGCGAGCCCTTCTTCGAGACCGCCGTCAAATGCCAGCTGGCCCTGCTCGAGCACGCACACGCGGCGGCAGAACGCGCGGATGGCGTCGGGCGCATGCGAGACGAAAATCATCGTCTTGCCCTCCTCCAGGAACCGCTTGACGGTGGCGATGCACTGTTGCTGGAAATCGGCGTCGCCGACGGCGAAGATCTCGTCCAGAAGCAGGATGTCCGGACTCATGTTCGCCGCAATCGCAAACCCGAGACGCATGTACATGCCGGAGGAGTAGTTCTTGATCGGGACATCGATGAAGTGCCCCAACCCGGAGTAGTCGACAATCGCGTCGTACTTCTCCTCGATCGCCGCGCGGCTCAGTCCCTGAATCGCCGCATTGAGAAACACGTTTTCGCGGCCCGTCAGCTCGGGATGAAACCCGACGCCGAGCTCGATCATCGATGAGATGCGCGCGTCGCGCGCGACGAGCAGGCGGCCCTGCGTCGGCCGGTGGATGGCGGCGACCACTTTCAGGAAGGTGCTCTTGCCCGATCCGTTCCTGCCGACCAGGCCCACTGCCTCGCCATGCTCGATCTCGAGGCTGATCCCCTTGAGCGCCCAGAACTCTTCCGCCGTTTCGCGGCGGCTGCGATCCAGCAAGCTGAGAAAGCGCACCTTCAACTCCACTGACGCGTTATGCCGGAGCAGGAATCGCTTGGAGATTTTTTGCGCTTGGAGGACCGGCACTAGAGTTGCTCCGCGAATCGGTCCTCGAACGTCAGCATCAGTGCGGCGCCAATCACAAACGCGCCGGCGGCGTACGTGCAGGCGACCAGCCAGACGGTCCCGTCCGGCCACTGCCTGTAGTAAAACAACTTCTGGTATGCAACCACGAACGGTGACATCGGACTCATGAGGATCGGCAGCCGCATCCGCTCCGAGATCTGGTCGATCTGGTACACGATCGGAGTCGTCCAGAACAGGACCTGCAGCGCCACTTCCAGCAGATGGCGGACATCGCGGAAAAACGCCGTCGCCGTCGCCAGCATCATGGCGACGCCGATCGTGAAGAAACACTGGAGCGCCAGAAAGACCGGAAACAGAAGCATCGGCGCTGCCAACGGGATGTGGTATCCGATAATCATCAACGGCAGGAAGACCGCGACGGTGAGCAGATACTGGGCGAGGTTGAAGAGCACGGTTGCGATCGGCAGAATCGCGCGGGGAAAGAAGACGCTCTTCAGCAATCCCGCGTTGTCGATGATCGCGCCGGTCGCCATCATGGCGGAGTTTGCGAAGAAGGTCCACGCCAGCAGCCCGAGCATCAGGTAGAAGACGAACCCCTCGCTCCGGACGTGGAGGATATACGTGAAGGCAAGCGTGTACACACCGATCATCAGAAGCGGGTTTGCGAGCGACCAGAGGAAGCCAAATACCGAGCCTCGGTACTTCAGCTTCAGATCTTTGATGACCAGATTCCTCAGCAGCTCGCGGTACCCGTAGAACCCGCTGATGATGGCGCCGATCGTCGTCGCCTGGTCGGCGCGATCGACGAGCTCCGCGTCCCGGCTCGCCGGCGCGTGCGCGCGCGTGCGTCGCCAGAGGACCCATGCGCCTCGCCAGCCCAGCGCGGCAATGGTCATGAGCATCGCGTCTGCGACAAACGCCAGCCTCGAGAGCCCGGTAAAGCCGACCGTCGCGTCCACGGACACTGCCGCCGCCGCCGTGCCGGCGGCGATGCCGATCACGACTCTCAGCAGCCAATCGACGCGCGGGCGAGGAGCGTAGGCCCCGGCTATGACAAGGCCGGCAATCTGACCCGCCACGACAAACGGTATCGTCGACCACACGGCAGGCAGAAACGTTTCAAGGCGATCGCCGTGAAAACGGATCCAGAAGGACGCGAGGTATGCGCCGAACGCCAGCGGCGTGTCGCACAGCAGACTGCGGCGCCACGTTGGACGCGCGGCAAACTGGGCGCCGCTCGCGGAACGTGCGCTCACTTTAACAGCTCGCCGTGCCATGCTTGGGGAGAATCGGGGCCGATGGCCGCTGGGATCGCCGTGATACTCTTGTGCACTGTTCCGCAGGCAGAAATGGATACTAACACGGCTCCAAGCCTCGCATGCGGCGCGGCATGAAAGTGGCGGTCCTCATTGTCAACTGGAACGGTGGGGGATTCCTGCGGCAGTGCCTGGAAGCGCTCGAGCGGCAGCAAAGACAGCCCGACCATATCGTCGTCGTCGACAACGGAAGCACCGACGATTCGGTGGCGATGGCCGAAACACCGCTCCGCCACGTCGAGCTCATTCGATTGCCCTCGAATGTCGGCTTCGCGGCGGCGAACAACATTGCGGCCCGCGCGGCGCAGCGCTTCGACGGTCTCGCGCTGCTGAATCCTGACGCCTTCGCCGAACCGGGATGGCTCGGCGCGCTCACGAGCGCCGCAGATGGAGACGCGGGCGCGGCCGCCTTCGCCAGCCAGATGCTGCTGGACTCGGATCCCGATTTGCTCGATGGCGCGGGCGACACCTATCACGTTTCCGGCCGCGCGTGGCGCAACGGGCATCGATCCCCTCGTGCGAGCGTGCCGGCAGCCGACGCCGAAGTCTTTGCCGCCTGCGCCGCCGCGGCGTTGTATCGGCGCGAGGCCTTCGACGAGGTCGGAGGTTTCGACGAGCGATATTTCTCGTATTTCGAGGACGTCGATCTCGGGTTTCGACTGCGGCTCCGCGGATACAGCTGCCGGTACGTGCATCGCGCCGTCGTGCGGCACGTGAGCTCGGGCATCGCCGGATACCGCAGCGACTTCGCCGTCTATCATGGCGAACGGAATCTCGTGTGGACGTTCTTCAAGAACATGCCCGCGCCCCTTCTGTTTCTCTACCTGCCGCAGCACGTCGCGCTCAATCTGGCGGCGCTGTTGTACTACCCCCTCCGGGACCAGGGCGGCGTCGTGCTGCGGGCCAAGCTGGACGCGGTACGCGGGCTGCCTTCCGTGTTGCGCACGAGGAGACTCGTCCAGGCGACGCGGCGGCCGGGCGCCTGGGCGTTGCGACGGACGCTGAGGCGTGGCGTCGCGGCGCCCTACACGGCTCGCTACTCGGTGCCGCCAACGTAGTGAAGAGCCGATGCTGACCGTTCTCGCGTCGGCCGTCGGCGCAGCGATACTGTCGTGGATATTGTGCCGGACAGTCCGGCAGATCGGGTTGCGCGGATTTTCGTTGATTGCGCCGCGGCCGGACCGCTGGCATTCGGCAGCCACGCCGGGCATGGGTGGCGTCGGTTTCGCCGCCGCCGCGGCGATCGCGTGCACCGCAGGGGCGATCGCCGCCGGCATTTTTCCCTATCGACCCTTCGAATTCGCGGTGCCCGGCGCCGCGGTTGCCATGTTGATCGTGGGAACCCTGGACGACCGGTTCCAGTTTTCCCCGCTGTCCAAGCTGGTCTCGTCGCTGATCGTCGGCGCCCTGACGGTGTTCGTGATCTCGGCGGCGGAGGGCCGCAGTCTTCCCTGGCCGGCCACACTCGCCGCCGTGGTCTGGTTCGGCGGGGTCGTGCACGCGTTGAACCTGCTGGACAACATGGACGGCCTCGCCGCCGGTGTGGGGATGATCGCGGCGGCATTTCTGGCGGGACTCTTTGCTCCGATCTTCAAGGATTTCATCGTTCTCTATCTATGGACCGTCGTCGGCAGCCTCGCAGGGTTTCTGTATTGGAACAGCAAGCCCGCAAAACTCTTCATGGGCGATTCCGGCAGCTTGTTCATCGGTGGAACGTTGGCCGCCGCTTCGTTGATCCCGCTGACCATGCCAGGGCCGAGCGTGGTCACCTCCGCCGCTGTCGTGCTGCTCGTGCTGAGCGTCCCGCTGTTCGACACCGGCTTCGTGCTGGTGCTTCGGCGGTTGGCTGGGCTGAAGGCGACGCGTGGCGGCACCGATCACGTCTCGCATCGTCTCGTATCGCTTGGATTTTCAGAGCGAAATACCGTGAGGCTGCTCTACCTGCTGGGCCTGTCGGGAGGGGCCATCGCGTTCCTCATTCAACGGGACGGGCTGCAGCTCGTGCTTCCCGTGGCGGTGTTGTTCGGCGTGGGGCTGATACTGCTGGGCGTCTACCTGGCCCGCGTGAGAGCGTACGATGCAGAGGACTTCCGCGCGCTGAACCGGTCTTCGTTCGGCCCGCTGCTAAAGGACCTGACGTTCCGGTGGCATGCCGGCCAGGTGTTGCTGGATATGGTACTGATTACCGTCTGCTACTACGCGGCTTACCATATCCGCTTCGAAGGGGAGGCGTTCTCGACGTTCTCCCGGTATCTCGCCCTGTCGATGCCTGCCATCATCGGCTGCCAGCTGGCTGCTCTCTATCTGTCCGGCCTGTACGACCGTCAGTGGGACACCTTCAGTCTGGTCGACCTCTTCGCCGTTGTGCGCGGTGTTGCCGGCGGATCGATCCTCTCGGTCCTGACGGCCGCATACGTCTACCGGCTCCAGGGTTTTTCTCGCGCGGTGTTCCTGATTGACGGGATTCTGCTGTTCGTCGCCGTGTCGGCGACGCGGATGTCGTTTCGGGTAATCGGTGACGCAGCCAACATCAGGCGTCGTCAATCAAGGCGAGTCGCCGTGTACGGCGCGGGCGCCAGTGGGCATCTTCTTGTTCGCGAGATGCGAGCGAACTCCCGGTGGAATATGCAGCCGGTTGTCTTTCTGGACGACGATCCCTTCAAACGGAACCAGTTGATTCTCGGCGTGCCGGTTCGCGGTACCGTGGGCGATCTCGAGCGGGTCCTTCGTTCGCAGCGCATCGACGAGGTGATCATCAGCAGTCAGGCGATCAACGGAGAGCGGGAAGTGGCGATTCGAGCCGTGAGCGGCGCCGCAGGCGTTCCCGTCCGCCGGCTGCACGTAGAGATCAGGTGAACCCGACGGTTGCAGATCCTACTCGCGGGCCTTCACAGCTTGCAGTGCACGATCCAAGAGGTCCAGTACACCGAGCGCATCGGCGCCGCGGCGGAGATAGTCGTGATCGATCGCCTGCCCCTGGACGAGGAGAATGCCCAGGACGTCGCGCCACTGTCGATCTGAAACCTCCTGTCCAAGGCGAAACCATCGAAGCTTTTGCAGCAGGATGTCTTCCGGCGTGTGGACGTACAGATACCGATTCGGATTCTCGGAAACTTGAACACGGCGCCGCCGGCCGATCTGCTGGTCGTCCAGCGGAGAACCGCCGGCGATGAACAAGTCCACCTTGATGGCGGACGGCTGGTGGATGAGATTCACGCTGGAATGCTGTCGAATCGCACGCCGAATCGCAGCATCATCGGCGTAGAACTCGGAGCCCAACGCAGCCAGAAATCGGTCGACATCCGTATCGGTCATGGCGACGACAATGTCCACATCGAGCGTTGTCCGTGGCTCGCCACCGATTGAGCTGGCGAGAGAGCCGCCGACCAGGTAGCGCAATCCGCAGGCTTCAAGTGCGTCTGACACTTGAAGGGCGACTTGAATCGGACCGAGCTTCACGCGTGAGGGACCAAGTATCTGAGAGGCGTCTGGATAGACGATGCGCACGAGCCTTGGTCCGAGCTGAAGCTCAGCGAGCCGAATGAAGCATTCGCGCTCGGAGGCGCTCGGGTGACGCTGTCGGATGCCGGACAGGGCAAGGGTCAATGCGTCGCTCGTGGCCTGGCTCACGATTTCCGCCTTTGCCAGCGGCGACATGCGCTGCCAGGCATCGATCTGGAGGCGTTCGACGCCAAGGCTGGTGTCCCCCGAAAGGATCGCCACCACTCGATTATAGGCGCGACACGAGCCCTCGTCCGTCACACGCGCTCTGTGGCCGTCTTTCGTGTTATTAGAGATCAGGTGAACCCGACGGTTGCGGTGGTCATCGTCAACTTCAACAGCGGCGCGCATCTCGCCTCGGCGTTGGCGGCCCTCCCTGGCGGACTCGCTGGAGTCCCCAGTGAAGTTGTGGTGGTCGACAACGGCTCCTCGGACGGCAGCGAACGGGCGGCACTGGACGCGAGCGGGGTCGGGGTCCGCTTGCTCCGGCAGGGCAACGTCGGCTTCGGAGCCGGAGTGAACACCGGGATTGCGCAAACGTCGGCTCCGTTTGTGCTCGTCCTGAATCCCGACTGCCGCGTGCAGCCCGACACGGTCCCGCGCTTGCTGCTGGAGATGGAGCGCCAGCCGGCGTGCGCGATCATCGGTCCTCGCATCCTCGACCCGGGCGGCGAGTTGCAGGAAAGCGCGCGCGGCGACCCGAATCTGTTCACCGGCCTCTTCGGGCGCACCTCGCTTCTCGGCCGCGTCTTTCCTTCATTGACCGTCGTGCGGCGCAATCTCGCGTCGGATGCGTCGCTCGAACCTGGCCAGTCGAGCCGGACGGTCGACTGGGTCTCCGGTGCGTGCATGCTGGCGCGACGTGAGGCGCTGGAGGCCGCCGGCGGTTTCGATGAGCGGTACTTCTTGTACTGGGAAGATGCCGATCTGTGCCGGAGGCTGCGCGCGGCGGGCTGGACGACGCGTTATCTGCCTGGCGCCGTGGTCGTCCACGATGTCGGTCAATCCAGCCGGCACGCGCGCCGGCTGGCCAATCGTGAATTTCATAGGAGCGCGTATCGCTATTACGCGACGCACGTGACGCCCCACCCATGGCATCCGGGCCGTCCGGTTGCCTGGGTTATCCTTGCCGTGCGCTCCGCGATCAAGCGGCTGGCGATCGCGCTGCGTCCCGAGACCGGATCGACCACCAGGAGCGTGTAGAATCGAATCACATATGGATCTCTTGAAGCGTATCGAAAGCCGTGAGGCGCGCATTGCGGTAATCGGACTCGGTTATGTCGGCCTGCCGCTGGCGGTGGAGTTCGCGAGAGCCGGGTTTTCCGTTGTCGGACTCGACGTTGATGCGGAGAAAACCGCCGCGTTGAACGCGGGTTGCAGCCACATCCCGGACGTGCCCTCTGTCGAGCTGAAGTCGGTGGTTGATTCCGGAAAATTCCGCGCCACGACCCAGCAGCGCGACCTCGCCGACGCGGATGTCATCGACATCTGCGTGCCAACCCCGCTCAGAAAAACGCGCGATCCCGATCTGTCCTACGTTGTGAAGGCGATCGAGGCAACGGCGGCCAATCTACGCAGGGGCCAGCTCGTCATTCTGGAATCGACGACCTATCCGGGAACGACCGAGGAAGTGGCTCAGCCGGCCCTCGAAGCCGCCGGCCTGAAGACGGGGCATGATTTCTTTCTCGCCTTTTCGCCCGAGCGCGTCGACCCCGGCAACAAGGCCTTCACCACGCGCAACATCCCGAAGGTGGTCGGCGGCGTCGACGAGACCAGCACTGCGCTCGCCGTTGCGCTCTACAGTCAGATTGTCGAGAAAGTAATTCCGGTGGGCTCTACGCGAGTCGCCGAGATGGTCAAGTTGCTCGAGAACACGTTCCGCGCCGTGAACATCGGCCTGGTCAATGAAATTGCGCTGATGTGCCACCGCATGGATATTGATGTGTGGGAAGTCATCGATGCGGCCAGCACCAAACCGTTCGGATTCATGCCCTTCTATCCCGGGCCGGGTCTGGGCGGGCATTGCATTCCCATCGATCCGTTCTATTTGTCCTGGAAGGCTCGCCAGAGCGGCTTCGAGTGCCGGTTTATCGAGTTGGCGGGGCACGTCAACGGCTCCATGCCTGAATTTGTCGTCGAGCGCATCACCGACGCGCTCAACAGCGCGCACAAAAGCATCAATGGGTCGAAGATTCACATGCTGGGGGTGGCGTATAAGCGGGATGTAGGGGACGTTCGTGAGTCACCAGCCCTCGACATCCTGGATCTGCTACACCGGCGAGGTGCGGTGCTCAGCTACACCGATCCATTTGTGCCGCACATCCCGTGCGGCGGCGCCATGCTGGAATCGGTTTGGCCTCCGCGCGAGGTCGATTGCGGAGTGATCTGCACCAATCACTCCTCGTTCGACTACGACGAGATCGTCAGGCGAATTCCGCTGATTGTTGACACTCGCAACGCACTGCGCGGTCGTTCAGCTGCGTCCATTTTCCGCCTCTGATGGGTCCTTACTTGACCGCACCCGACAGCGGGCTGCTCGCGCTCGCATACATCCGCCTGCCCATCCGTCCGGCTCGATACGCAAGACGCCCCGCCTGCACCGCCAGCTTCATCGATTCGGCCATCGCGAGTGGATCCTGCGCTTCGGCGATGGCCGTGTTCATCAGCACGCCATCGGCGCCCAGCTCCATTGCGATCACCGCGTCCGATGCCGTTCCCACGCCGGCATCAAGAATGACCGGCACGCGCGCCGATTCGCGGATGATGCGGATGTTGTTGGCGTTCTGAATTCCGAGCCCCGAGCCAATGGGCGCGCCCAACGGCATGACGGCCGCTGCGCCGGCATCCTCCAGCTTTCTGCAGACCACCGGGTCGTCGGTGGTGTAGGGCAGCACCACGAAGCCTTCTTTGACGAGAATCTTCGTCGCCGCCAGCAGTTCCTCGTTGTCGGGAAACAGCGTTTTCGCATCGCCGATGACTTCGAGCTTCACCCAGTTGGATAATCCTGCCTCGCGCCCCAATCGCGCCGTTCGCACCGCATCGTCAGCCGAATAGCAGCCCGCGGTGTTGGGCAGCAACGCGATGCGACTGGTATCGATGTAGTCGAGCAGCGATTCCTTCGATCGGTCGCTGATGTTCACGCGGCGCACGGCCACCGTCACCATGTCGGCGCCCGAGGCCTCATGGGCGCGCTGCATCACGGCAAACGACGAATATTTGCCCGTGCCGACAATCAAGCGCGACTTGAACTGGCGGCCCGCAATCTCCAGAACGTCGGAAGCAGAAATGAAAGGTTGGGGATTGGCGTTCATCTTGTAGTACCCCCGCCGACGAAATTCACGATCTCGACCTGATCGCCGTCGTGAATCTCGGTGGTGTCATAGCTGGTTTTCTTGATTACATTCAGATTGTGCTCGATGGCAACGCGGCGCGGATCGACGCCGAGCTGAACGAGCAGCGTGCTCAGTGTCAGCGGTGGAGTGACATCGACGCGGTCGCCGTTGAGGATGATCGTCATTGCAGCTGAGCGGGCCCGCCCCCCACGTTGCTGAGACTGAGATTGAACGATCCGATCGCGAGATCGAACCGAAGCTTCACGGGCAACCGGGCGGGCGTGTTGCTGATCCATAACATCACAGGCCGCCCCGCAGGCTGGCCCCGCTCGTCAAAGACGAGCGCACGAAGAGGGAATGCCTCAAAGGGCCCCGCCGGCGTCTTGGCTGTCTCGAGCGCGTCTACGTAGACTTCCGCCCGGTACACGCGGCCTCCTGTGCTCATCGGTATGGTGGTGTGGCTTCCGGGTTTGAGCGGGAGTGCCCGGAGTATGTAAAGGGCCGACAATGGATCCTGTGTGTAGGCCGGTACCGTGAGCTCGCGGGAAGTCTTCGCCGTGACATTCTCGAATACGGCTTTGTGCGCGCTCTGGTTGAACATCGTGGCTTTCAGGAGGTGACGTTTGCCTTCCTCGCTGTACACGCTGCCCCGTTGGGGCAGTACCGTGTAGCTATCGATGAGCGCGTCGGCCTTGTAATAGAGCGTGTAGAGCCTCGACATCAACGGCGTGGGCCGCGCCTCCGCGACGACGTAATAGGCGACCGAGCTGTAGGACGGATGCTTGTCCTGGACCGTCAGCGTCACCGTGCCTGCCGTCAGATAGCTGGACCAGGAGACCTCGTACGTCAGCGCCTCACCGACCTTGAACGGAACGAGCATCTCGGCGGCTTTCCGGGCGGTCTGACCATGGGCTGAATCGAGCCCCACGAGAGTAACGACCGCGAGAACGAGAAATGGGGGCAGCCGGCGCATAGAGCGAGTCTACCTCTCCCGAAACCGGTTGGTAATGGGATAACGGCGGTCGCGGCCGAAGCTGCGATGGCTCACTTTGACCCCCGGCGGCGCCTGCCGGCGCTTGTATTCTGCGACGTAGAGCATCTGCTGCACGCGCGACACGATCTCGCGCGGGGCAACCGTTGTCCCCAGCTCATCCACCGATTGTTCGTCTTCGATAAGCCCCCTCAGAATCGCGTCGAGCTGATCGTACGGCGGCAGGGAATCCTGGTCGGTCTGGTTCGGCCGCAGCTCCGCGGTCGGCGGCCGGGTGAGCGTTCTTTCGGGAATGACCTCATCGTCTGGCCCGAGCGCTCCCTTGGGCCGCTGGGTGTTCCGCCACCGGGAGAGCCGGTACACATCGGTTTTGTAGATGTCCTTCAGCACCGAAAAGCCGCCGCACATGTCGCCGTACAGGGTGGCATAGCCAACCGACATTTCGGATTTATTGCCGGTGGTGAGCAACATCCAGCCGAATTTGTTCGAGAGCGCCATCAACAGGAGGCCGCGGATGCGCGCCTGCAGATTTTCTTCCGTCACGTCGCGCGCGCGGCCTTCGAACGACGGGGCAAGCGTCTGCTCGGCGGCCTCGAGCACCTTCTCGACCGGCACGGTCAGCAGGCGGATGCCGAGACGGTCGGCGACCACCTTCGCTTCTTCCATGCTCAAGTCGCTGGTGAACGGGGACGGCAAGCGGACCCCGATGACGCATCCGGGCCCCAGCGCGTCAACGGCGACCGCCGCGCTGAGCGCGGAGTCGACGCCGCCGGAGAGGCCCAGCACCACGCCCGGAAATCCGTTTTTTGCGACATAGTCGCGCAGGCCGAGGACCAGCGCGGAGTACACATCCTCGAGCTGCTCGCCGAGCGGCGTAATCGGGCCAGGGCCGCAGCTCCAGCCTTCGTCGTCTCGCGTCCAGTTGGTCAGGGTGACACTGTCGGTCCAGCCTTCCACACAAACCGCGAGCTCGCCGTCTCGATTCACCACAAACGAGCGGCCGTCGAAGACGAGCTCGTCCTGGCCGCCAACCTGGTTGACGTAAGCCAGCGGCAGATTCGTCTCGCGCGCGCGCGCCTTTGCAAGTTCGAGACGCGTGGAAAATTTGCCCGCCTCGAACGGCGATCCGTTCGGCACGATGAGCAGCTCTGCGCCGGCGCGCGCAAGGTGCGCCGTGAGCGGCGGCGTCCAGATGTCTTCGCAGATGGGCACGCCCAGTTTGAGGCCTCGGAAGCCGACCGGCTCGGGGAGTGGGCCCGGCGTGAACACGCGCTTCTCATCGAACACGCCGTAATTCGGCAGATCGGACTTGAACCTGATCGTCGTCTCGCCTTTGTCGATCACGACTGCGGCGTTGTAGATCTCGCCGCCTTGTTTCCACGGGGTCGTCGCGACAATCGCCGGACCGGTCCGGCTGTCGTGTACAAGCTGCTCGACGGCGTCGCGGCACGCCTCGACAACCGATGGGCGAAGAACCAGATCTTCGGGCGGGTAACCGACGATGGCGAGCTCGGAGAGGACGAGAAGATCGGCGTGCGCCGCCGCCGCGCGCTCGCGGGCTTTTCTGATCTTCGCCAGATTGCCGTTGATATCGCCGACCGTGGGGTTGAGCTGCGCGAGCGCGATTGTCAGACGCACGTGAGTTGTGAGGCGCAGCGCCGGCTGCGCCTGTAGAAAAAGTCTAGCACGCGCTACGTGTTAGACTGCCGCCAATGAAAATCGGCGTCGCGACTGAGAAATTTCCCGGCGAGCGGCGCGTCGCGCTGGCGCCCGCCGCCATTCCCGCGCTCAAAAAGGCGGGACTCGATGTGCTGATCGAGAAAGGCGCCGGACGAGAGGCCGGATTCGTCGATGCCGCGTATGAAGAGAAAGGCGCGCAGCTCTCCGGCAGCCGCGCCGGGATCTTCGCCGCGGCCGACGTGCTGCTGCAGGTTCGCATAGGCGGCGCCGCGGGCGATTGCGGGCGCGACGACTTGCCACTGTTGCGATCGGGACAGATCGTGATCGGCATGGCCGACCCGCTTGGGGCGCCGGAAGCGGTGCGCGAGCTCGCCGCGACGGGCGTCATCGCGTTTGCGCTCGAGCTGATTCCGCGCATCACGCGGGCGCAGAGCATGGACGTGTTGTCGTCGATGGCCACGATCGCCGGCTACAAGGCGGTGCTGCTGGCGGCCGATTCGCTGCCGCGCATGTTTCCGTTGTTGACCACCGCGGCCGGAACCGTGAACCCAGCGCATGTGTTCATCGTCGGCGTCGGCGTGGCTGGCCTTCAGGCGATTTCAACCGCGCGCCGCCTGGGCGCGGTCGTCGAGGCCTACGACGTGCGGCCCGCGGTAAAGGAGCAAGTGCAGAGCGTGGGCGCAAAGTTCGTCGAGCTGCCGCTCGAGACCGGGCAGGCCGAGGACAAGGGCGGCTACGCGAAAGCGCAGGATGAGGCCTTCTACCAGCGTCAGCGCGAGATGATGGCGCGGGTGGTCGCATCCAATGATGTGGTGATCACCACCGCAGTCGTGCCGGGAAGGAAAGCACCGGTGCTGATCACGGGAGAAATGGTTCGCGGAATGGCGCCCGGGTCGGTGGTGGTCGATCTAGCCGCGGAGCGCGGGGGCAATTGCGAGCTCACCCAGGCCGATCGCGTCGTGATAGACAACGGCGTCACGATCCTCGGCCCAACCAACCTGCCGTCGACCGTGCCGTATCACGCCAGTCAGATGTACGCAAAGAACATCACGACGTTTCTGCTGCACTTCGTGAAGGACGGCCGCGTGTCCATCGATCCGTCCGACGCGATCGCGCGCGAGACGCTCGTCGCCCAGGGCGGGGAAGTTGTGCATGCGCGTGTTCGGGAGATGCTCGGCTTGCCGGCCTTCGTGGGCGCCTGAGGCCACAATCGTCTGTCCCGTGAGGTGCGCCAATGCCGAGGATTCATTTCGGCGCGTTCTTGATCGCATCCTTGATCGTTCCGTGCACGCTGGCAGAAAGTACGGCGAACGCTCAGCCGATGCCGTCGCCGATCGTCGAGTTTCCGGTGGCGGGAGATCCTCAGGGTATAACGACGGGCCCGGACGGCAACATCTGGTTCACTGAATACAGCGCCAGAAAAATCGGACGAATGACGTCGGCTGGCGTCATTACCGAGTTTCCCTTTCCCTTTTCTTCGGTGAGTCCACCTTTCGGCCGGCCCTATGCGATCACCGCCGGCCCTGACGGAAATCTCTGGTTCACGATGATTGCCCTGGACCCAAAAAACCCTTCGGGGTCTGGGGGAGGTGTGGGACGGATTACCCCAACGGGCACGCTGACGACGTTCAATTCCGCTTCTTGCTGCAGCTCCCCGAGCGGCATCGCGGCAGGCCCCGATGGCAACCTCTGGGTCATCGATCTTGATACTACTCTCTCATCGGTCGGATCGATTATGCGGATCACACCCACAGGTTCGATCACCACCTTTCCCTTGGCCCCCTTTTTTGGTGGTCAGTATCAGAACCTTCTGCCTGAGGCAATTTCGGCAGGGCCCGACGGAAACGTCTGGTTCACAGCGGTCACGGGACCACAGATCCCTCAGGCGTCGTCGTACGTCGGACGCATCACGCCGACCGGCAGCGAGACGGTGTTCAAGCTTCCATTCCCCAGAATTCTCTGGGGAATCACGTCGGGCCCTGACGGGAATCTCTGGTTCACCGAGTCCGGCCGCTTCGGCGAGCCCGATCAAGATGCCATCGGGCAGATCACGCCTGCGGGCACCATCACCGAATTTCCCATTCCGAAAGTTGCGAATTCATCTGCCGCGCGGCCAGTCGCGATCGTGACCGGCCCAGATGGGAACCTCTGGTTCACCGAAGCCGACGCCAACAAGATTGGTCGGGTGACCACGGCCGGCGTGTGCGTCGAATTTGCGGTGCCGACGTCGAACAGGAGGCCTACTGGGTTCGGTCCCAATATCACGAACGGTCCATTCTGGATTACAAACGGTCCCGATGGGAACATGTGGTTCAGCGAGCCGATTGGCCAGAAGATTGGCCGGATCGCGGGCACGGCCGCGCCGGGCGGCAACGCCAATCTGGTCTGGCGTCAGACGCAGACCGGGGATCTCGGCCTGTGGTCGCTCAGCGGTCTCTCCATCCGATCAGAAAACCAGCTGGCGGCCGGCGTGTCGCCCGTCTGGCAGGTGTCGGCGGTTGGC
>DASZHO010000192.1:0-50646 GCA_035937795.1 Vicinamibacterales bacterium
AGGTCGGGTCCACTTACATGAACATGTGGACCGGAACGAACACGCCCGTGGGACTTCACGGCAACTATCAGCTCGTCTTCCAGACGGTGGGCGGAGTGCCCGGGACGCCGGTCCAGATCAGGCTGTACAACTACCCGATTACCGAGAACCGCGAAAACCTGCTCGACGGGGGATTCTACGGGCAGGATACCTGGCGCGCGGGCGACCGCGTGACGCTGAACGTCGGGATGCGGATCGATCAATTTGCGACCTCGATCCCGGCGCAGAACAAGCCGGGTGACCAGTTCGGGCCCCCGTGGGTGCCGGGGACGACCGGCAACGCCAACATCTACACCGGCGCCGCGCAGAGCTTCCCGAAGGTGAATACCGGTTCGTGGTGGGCGTTCGCGCCGCGCGTCGGAGCGAACTGGGACGCGCTGGGCAACGGCAAGACCGTCATCAAAGGGAGCTTCGGGAAGTACAACTGGACACCCGGCGACGATTTCGCCGCGCCGTTCAACCCGAACGCGACGAGCGTATCGACCTACAAGTGGACCGCGGCGAATTGCACCGAAACGCTCGCGCTGTCCGGCGGATGCGACTACGTACCTGGCACGGTCAATCTGAATCCGAACGGCCCGGATTTCCAGTCGATCCTCGGCGGCAGCAACGGTGCGACCGTCAAGCTGTCGAACAGCGTGCTCAATCCCAACTTGAAGGAACAGTACTCCTTGAACTACCAACTCTTCGTCGAGCGGGAGCTCGCGCCCGGTCTGTCGGCGCGCGTCGGGTACACCTACATTCAGAATCAAAACACGTGGCTGCAGATTCCATCGCAGGTTCCGTTCAGCGGATGGAATATCCCGTATACGGTGTACGATGGCGGCCCGAAGGTCCCCTCGTGCTTCTCGACGACGCCCGGGACCTGTCCGGCCGTCGGCCAGCCGATCACGATCTTCGACATGAATCCGGCGTACAAGGGCGCCGCGTTCAGCCAGACGATGTACGTCAACCGGACCGCCGGCGATCGTTACGGGACGATCGAGGCGACAGTAATCAAGCGGCCCGGCTCCGGAAAGTGGAACGTGCTGGCGAGCTATACGACGACGAAGGACCACGCCTACATCAACGCCAACAACGGCAACAACGCGGCAGCGCCGATTCAGACAAACCCGAACCAGCTGCTGTTCCCGCTCGACACCAGCAGGCCGTGGCAGGCGCGCGTGACGGGCAACTACCAGCTTCCGCTGCACTTCGATATTTCCGGAACGCTGAACGTCTACAACGGGCTGCTCGGGCAGCGCACGAGCACGTTCGTGCTGCCCAACGCCGGATCGATCACGATTCCGATGGAGCCGTACGGATCCACGAAGGGGCCGGTTCGCGGTTTGTTGAACCTGCGCTTTGCCTGGGTCCTGAAGGGACCGCACACCACGTTGAGACCCAACTTCGAGATCCTGAACGCAACCAACTCGGCGGCGCCGTGGAACCTGACCTTCACATCCGGCCCGCGCTTCGGCTACTACAACACGATCGACACGCCTCGTATCGCGCGGTTTGGAGTCATCTATGAATTTTGATTGAGGGTGTGCCGTACGACACAGACGGTTCATGAGCAGATCTCCTACAGTGCGTCAGGAGAATGTTTATGAATGCTCGACGACTGTTGACCGTGACGGCTGCGCTCGCGCTGACGTCGGCCGCTCTGTTCGCTCAAAGCGTTTCGGCGCCCCTTAACAAGAAGGTTCCCAAGCCTTTGCAGGCGCGATTCGTGACGGGCGATCCTGAATGGCGCGAGCTACCAGTTCGCGCGGACTTCCAAAGCCAGTACGACCGGGTCTGGCAGACCTCTGTGGATACGATCCTGGAACACAACTTCGACATCGCAACGATGGATAAGGACTCAGGGTATTTCCGGACGATCCAGAACGAAAGGATCGTCAAGATGGACACGAACTGGTACTACAAAGTCCAGATCAGCGTGAAGCTCGTCTCGACCCCAGGCGATCCACGGACGAATCCGCCTACGCTTGCGACAGTCGGGAAAGTCCGTCTTCAGGTCGCCGGCGAAGTGACGAACCTCGACGGCAAGGGCATCGTCAAAGCCGATTTCCTCGGATACGACCAAGTCCTGCTCCAGAGCCTGTTCCAGGATCTTCAGGCGAAACTTGGCAGCACAGTGGGATCGGGTTCTGGTTCGGGATCTTCTTCTCCTCTGGGCGGGACACGATCAAAGTAGGCTCAAGAGTCGAACGATAGTTCGCCCGCGATCATTGCTTGAGAAATAGAGCCTTTGGAATGGTTCCCACGACGACCTGCGTACCGTCGACGACTTCCGCGATCCGGAAGTCGATCGCGATACTGCAGAGCGACAGGGCCTTGGCGGAGCTGAGTCCCTTTTCATCAACGAGAAAATCGACGGTCTCCAGGACCGCCTTCCGCACGGCCCGATTCAGATCGGTGTCGATGCCCATTAGAAAGTACTGCGTGCCGTTCTCGGCGCGAGGCCCCGTGAGTCTCTTGCCCTTCAAGATCGTGAAACGAAAGACACCTGTCAGTGACTGCTCGAGCGCGTTGCCGCTCACCTCGCCGTCCCCTTGAACGCCGTGGGGGTCGCCCACGTAAAAGAGCGCACCTGGATGGAACACCGGGAGGTACAGGGTGCTACCGGCCTTGAGCTCGCGAAAATCCATGTTTCCGCCGTACGGCCCCGGCGGCCCGGAGCTCTGAATGCCCTCGACCCTGACGCCGGGCTGCCCGACTGCCGGATGCTCGGGAGCTACGGCCATCGTCCCCATGAATGGACCCATGGGAACCTGAATCGTGTCAGAGAAGAACGCAACCGGGCGTCCGTTGGCCATCCCCGTTCGAATGAGGTGAATCGTGCCCGGTGGGATCTCCGGTACCGGATCGCCGGGCGCCGCGCCATAGTTCGGCGCGAACGCGCCGGTGGTTGAGCTCGTCGCATTGATGCCATACGGCACTCTGGTGGTCAGCTCCACCATCTCGACCGCCAGCGTGTCACCGGGTGCCGCGCCCTCCACGTAAATGGGACCCGTCAGAATATGTCCCCCTCCGCCGCCGGGTCCGTCCTGCGAACGAGCGGCCCTGGCTGCTGCCCACACGTCTCGCACGTCCTGCAGGATCTCTTCGGGCTTGACGCCGCGGGCGCCCAGGAAGGTCACCGGATCTTCCTGCTGGCTCGTACCCCGGTGCGACAGCGTGTCGATTCGTATCGCTTCCCCCGAGCGTACCCTGGCGACCGGTTTACGATCGATCGGGAACACTCCGAAAACGACGTTCTCCGGCGTTGAGCGAACGTGTGTCTCCGGTGTCGCTGCCGTGCCTTCCGTACTCACTCCGGCGCCAGACTGTGCGCCGAGCCAGACGCACGCGGCAATCAGGGCGAGAAGCACGGCGCCGGCGCTGCGCGTTTTTCTGAAAGCGGCTGTCATGGCTGCTCCAATCAGAACGACTCAGAACGACAGTCGAAACGCGAGCTGCCCTTCGCGCGGAACGTACGCGTTCGCGGTGTTTTGCACGGGCTGTCCAAAGACGGCGGTCACGGCGGCGTTGGTCGGACTCAAGGATGTGTTGTAGCTCCCGTAGTTGGCGTGGTTGAACACGTTGTACACCTCGGCAATCAGCGAGCCCTTCAGCCTCCCGGCGATCGGGACGTCCTTGGTTATCCGCAGATCCGTTTTGTATAGCGGCAGACCCGTGAGCGCGTTGCGCGGTATAACGGTGCCGGAGGCGATCGTCGACGGCCCGTCGAACCGACCGGCAACGGCGGCAGGTATGACAATAGCGGGCGCCGGCGCGCCGGACGGCAACAAGTTCAGCCGGTTACTCCCGGGCTTCCCGTACGGGGTCGTCGCGATGGTTGCGCCGTAGCGCGCGCCCGAACCGTAGAAGTCCGAGACGCTGACGTTGAAGCCCCAGGGCAACTGATAGATCAGCCACGCGCGTACCGTATTGCGCTGGAAATCCGACGAGGTGGCGTACTCTCCGGCCAGGTAGTTGAACTGATTGTTCGCGCCCGGCGACGAAATTCCGAGCGATCCATCGTCGTGCATGGCCAACATCAGCGTGTAGGTCATGCCTGCCTGAAAAGACCTCTTGAAGCGCCTCGTCGCACTGGTCGAGATTTCGCTCTGATCGGCGCGGCCGTTGCTGGTGTAGTAGATGATCTGGCCGTATGCCGGATTCGGCACGCCGAGGGACGGATTGGCGCTGTAACCGGTCGTGGGATTGTAGAAGAGATTCGGATTGTAGCTGCGGGGCGCGCGGTACTCGTTGTAGTGAGTGAAGTCGACATCGACCGAGGTGACATCGTCCAGTTGCTTCTGGAAGCCGATGCTGCTCTGCCAGGTGTAGGGATTCCGAAAGGCCGGACTGATGATTCGCGGCGACTGCGCCGGCAACGGCGTCGTGCCCCCAAAGATCGCCGATCCGGTCACACCGCAAGTCGGATTGGTGATGAACAACGATCCGTCCGGACACAGACCGCTCGCCGACGGCATGAAAGTTCCCGTGATGGTCTCGCTGAAGACCTGCTGGCTGTATGAAAGGTTCGAGTACGGCGTACTGAAGTAGAGGCCGCTTCCGCCGCGGATGACGAACGACGGGGCCGCCTGGTAGGCGAAACCTCCTCGCGGCGCGAAATCGCGGTGATCATGGATTCCCGTCTTGTATCCGAAATCGCCCGACTGGACGCCATTGTTGATGGCAATCGTGGTCACCGGCACATTGGGCGGCGAGAACACTCCGAAATCATCGTCCCAGCGGACGCCGTAGTTGACGCTCAACTTGTCGAGACGCCAGTTGTCGCTGAACCACAACGCGGCTTCCGGCCGCGGCACGTTGATCCGCCATCCGGACTGGTTGAAGTTCTGATTGTAGAAAAGCACGTACGGATTCAACGCCGCGAGATCCCACGTCGACGGAGCGAGGGCGTTGCCGGCCGGGAGCAATGCCGGCAGGTTCGACGGGATCGACGACATGTTGAACCGGCCCGCCTCCAGGATGCCCCAGCGGCCCGTGTGGGCGACGTGGAGATATTCGCCGCCGACTTTCACGTCGTGCGTATTCCGGTGCCAGGTCAGGTCGTAGCGTGATTCGAACTCTCGTTGCCACTCGATGCTCGGCAGATTGTAGGGGGCGCCGATGGTCAGACCGGGAAAATCGAATTCCGGCGTACCGGCCACGCTTCCCAGCGCCGTCTGACCGAAGTAGAAGTCGTCATATCCAAACTTCACCTGCTGCACGGCGTTGTTGCTGATGACTTTCGACCAGGTGCCATGAATGTTGGTTGCGTACTTGGTCAGCGCGTTTGCGACCGACGGATAGCTTCCTCCGCCGAGACTGAACGGATTGTCCGAATCCCAGCGCGAGCCGCGCACCGACAGCTGATCCTTGGGCGACAGGGCCGCGTCTACGCGTCCCAGCAAGCTCTTCTGGGTCGTATGCGTCGGAAACGTGAACGTCTGACCACCCAGCCCTACGGGCGTCGTGAAGATCGTGGAGGGATTGCGCTCGTACTCGTACGACGCGAAGTAGTGCAGCTTGTCCTTGACGACCGGACCGCCGAGCGTGCCTCCCATCTGCTGGTCGGAAAACGGCAATACCGTATGCGACACCGGGTCCGGGGAGTTGAACGCATTGTTGCGAAAGAACCCGTAGAAGCTCCCCATCGGGGTATTTGTTCCAGCTTTCGAGATCGCGTTGACCTGAATGCCCGCCGAACGGCCCTGGGTGATATCGAAATTATTGGTAGCGATCTGAAACTCCGCGATCGAATCGCGGCTGAAGGCCGGCTGACCGAAACCCGAGCTGGCGAGCTTCTGCGAGATCTGCTGGCCGTCGAGGTTCAGCTGGAAAAAATCGTCATTGCTCACGCCGGGCTGAACCGTCACGCTGTTGGCCGTGATGCCCTTGACCATCATCGACAGCTCCATCCAGTTGCGCCCTTGTATCGGCAACTGGTCCATCTGCCGGCGATCGACGTTACCGCCCACGACGGACGTCGTCACGTCGATGAGCGGCGCCTCGCCGGTAACGGTCACCTGCTCGCCGACCGACGCGACTCGCAAGAGGAACGGCACGGCACCGTTCTGAGCGACCAGCAGTTCCACCGACGGCACCACGACCGTGGTGAAGCCGGCGAGCTCGGCCTGCATCTTGTATTTTCCTGGCGGGAGCTTGGGCAGCCGATACTCGCCGCGTTCGTCCGTGACGACCACGGTCACGCTGCCCGTTTCGAGGTTGGTTGCCGTCACCGTCACGCCCGGGAGAACGGCCTTCGTCTCGTCGGTCGCCGTGCCAACAAGGTTGGCCTCCTGAGCGAACGCGGAAGCTATGCTCAGGAAATAGATCGCCAGTACACCGCCGAGGAACCGGCAACTCACGCGCATAGTCCATCCCCTTTTCTTCGATCGACGCGGCCGAAGCACGAGCAGAGAATTCAGAGAAGCCGCTGAAATCGTCAGCGGTTGTGCAAGACACATTCCGCGGGCGCGGAATCGTGGACGAAGCTCGGAAACGGCAGGAAAATCGCGGAATTGCGATTATCGGGTCAGCGGCGGCACTCCGGACGAGGCGTTGAAATCGACAGGATTGGCAGGACTAGAAGCGGCACATGAACATTCATGTCGATCGCGTCAGATGCCTTGCTTCACAAAGGAGCCGCTGCTGGTCATTCGTTGGTTGGGCTGACAGGAAGCAACGAACCACAACGATCACAACGACGATGGAAGCCATCGATCAGGGGTGCCGCCGGTGATCGATCGTGTTCTCCTGGCGCTGAGCCATGAAGCGCTACACACCGGCTCGGGCAGTAATCTCGTAGGAGGAACGCGCAGCGGCCGCAGGCTAACATCCGCTGGAACCGACGGCACATTGACTATTGCGCGCCGCGGTTCAGCGCTAACGTCAGGTCTCGGATTCACCAACGAGACGATTCACCAACGAGATTTGACGCCGAGAACGCGAGGTGCGAACCTGATTCCTATGAACGCCGCGGCTCATCGCCAATGCGTTCGGCCGATTGAGAAACGGAACGTGTCCTGTGCGCAAGACTAAAGATGTGATGAAGAGGCATATGCTGGCTGCCGGCTGCATCGCTATTGCCGGCTGTGCCGCCGCCAGCAGACCTGATGGAGTTGATTTGAACCCCATCACGTCGCTTCGGTTCAACGCTGGTCCCGATTTCCTGGCCCGAATTCAGCGGCAGCTTGGCGGCGCTGCAGCCGATTGGTCAAAGAACGGAGTTGGCTACCTGGTGTACCGGCTCCCGAACCCTGATCCGGACTCTCAGGTCTTTCGGTCGGTGAATGTATTCCGCGAAGACAGCGCAACGAAAGCGCACGGGATCTGTGTGGACCAACGCGAGCAGTTTACAGACAGGGATTGGAAGCTCTACCTCGAAAAGGGGAAGGCGCCTGAGATGTGGTTCATCAGCTATGAGGGAGTGCGTTTCGATACCAATCATGGGATCCCGATGGGGCTGAACACCAGCCCCGACATCATCATCGGGATCTTGAAACAGAATGTATTCATCGTCATTGGCTACACCTCCCCGAACGGTTCGGACTACATTCAAACGATTAACGGCGATGTCGCGTATGTCGCCGAACTTTTGGCCAAGGCGGGGTCTTAGGTGTGGACGGCCCAACCACGCGGCCGCTGGATGACATAGCCGACTAGAGACTCCATTGCTCCAGACCCTGATCATCATCCATAATTAGCCCAACCAGCGTGCCTCGTACCGCTACGCCAGCAGGAGAGAACTGATCCAGCGACATCGCAAACATAACAAACAACTCAGGCCCCACGACCAACGCAAAGTTCAGGTTCATCGTCCCTCGGTTGTCTGAGCCGATGGAGTCCGTCCGCGACGAAGGTACCGACGACAATTACCGGAGTGAACGGGACGCGACCGCACAATATGGACGGCATCCCGCAACAGTATTGGATCCCGTTCACACCGATCGACGACGGGGCCTACCACCCGACCTTTCAGGATTTCCGCTTCGACGTGCGCTACAACGTCACGAAGAAGGGGGTGGTCCTGACGCCGTTCGTCGGATCCATCGTCCCGAGCCACGACTACGCGTATTTCGGCCATTCCGCGGTGGGCCGCGATCTGAAAGAGCTGCAGGTGTGAAGACTGCCGCCGCCTTTCATTAAGGATTTGAAGTGCGTTTCGCGCGTCCGAGGCCTCCTTCCGGCCCGACGAGGGATAAATGACGGCGAGTGGGAATCTTGGCATCTCAGCGATGTCGCAACGAACGCTGATTCACCCGAATGCGTCAGAGGCGACAGCGCTGCCGAAGGCTTACATACCGGCCGTTGAGGCTACCTCGCGTCGTGCGACAGCGTCGACGACCGCGCGCGGCTCAAGCCGCACGTTGGGCCACGCCATCGCGGCGACATTTCGGAAACCCTGGCCCGGGGGCGTAGAATTTCGGAGTGACGGTTCGGTTCTACATCGATCCGGCGACGGGACAGCCCCACATCTGCGGCCACTCCGTCGTTGAGGACAAAGTAGAGGATGTCCTGGCACGACCGATGGAGGATCGCGCCGGTCGCGACGAATCACGGATTGCCCTCGGTCAAACCGAGGCGGGTCGGTACTTGCGAGTGAAGCCATGAAGAAACAGAATCGATTCCTACCAGGCTGGAACGACGCACGAGTGCAACAGGTGCTAGATCACTACGAAGCGCAGTCCGACGTCGAGGCCGTGGCTGAGGACGAGGCGGCGTACCGATCAACAACGACGACTGTGATGAAAATACCGGTCAAGCTCGTTCCGGCGGTCAGAGCGTTGTTGGCGAAACGCCGGGCAAGTTGATCGAAGTGAGGCCCAACAATCGCGCGTTCTGGAATTCCGCCAGCGACGCCTATCAGACGGCCCATGGGGCGAGGCTCACAAAGGAGGCATTGGCCTGGGGCGTTTGGCGAATTCCCGAAGCGGAGCTCGCCGTGCTTGGGCAAGTCGAAGGACGCGACGTCCTCGAACTAGGCTGCGGGGCTGCGCAGTGGGCGCTTGCCCTGGCTCGAATGGGTGCGCGCGCAGTGGGACTCGACCTATCTGAGCGGCAACTCGCCCATGCACGTACGCGTTCGCGACCGGTTACCGCCGCCATTCCTCTTGTGCAGGGCAACGCGGAGAACTTGCCCTTCAGAAACGAGGCATTCGACGTCGTGTTCTGTGATCACGGAGCAACGGTCTTCGCGGTTCCAGAGAACACCGTTTCGGAGGCCTCCCGAGTGCTCCGGCCCGCCGGGCTTTTCGCGTTCTGCATGTCGACTCCAATCAGGGATGTCTGCGTCGATCCCACAGCAGGCTGCGTCCAGTCGCAGCTCACAGTCGACTACTTCAAGCTCTCGGAACTCGATGACGGCGGGTCGGTTGAATATCAGCTTCCATATGGCGCGTGGATTCGTCTCTTTCGTCGACATGCATTTGTGGTGGAAGATCTCATCGAGCTTCAGGCTCCAGCACACGCTACGACGACATACTCGGACTTCGTGCCTGTTGCTTGGGCTCGAAAATGGCCTGCGGAACATATCTGGAAACTGAAGAAGGCCACCTAACAGCAACTGGAGCCGACGGCATCCGAATCTAGCGCGCCGCGGGCAGTGGCAGGCGTTAGGCTGAATGGAAAGCCGAAATGGTAACGACCAAATACGACGATCTGTCGGCGGCATTCGACTTTGTGAGCTTTGCGGCCCCGATGGAGCACCATGCGTACGTGTCTCTGGACACCGGTGCGATCTACTGGGTCTCGGAGCTGAGTCCGCTCGAGGAAGAGGATGTTCCAGTTGATCTTGAAACATCGGATCGATACATCGCGATACCACACAAGAATGACCTTGACCTGGGGAGCCACCTTGCGCTGCGTTTCGCCGAAGAGCAGTTGCCCCATCGACATGGGAGAGTGGAAGAGTGTTTCCGACACCGCGGCGCCTATGCCCGTTTCAAGGAACTCTTGGCGTCGAGAACAATCGGCCTAACTCGGCGTGGAGCCGACGCGCCTGACCGATAATCACCTGCCGCCGTGGCGCGCGGCTCACGCCGACCGTTCGCTAATCGGGGAATCTAATTGGTGGACGGCGCGAGGATCGAACTCGCGGCCTCCGCGTTGCGAACGCGGCGCTCTCCCAGCTGAGCTAGCCGCCCACTCGTCGGTGCCTTCGGTAGCGCAACTGGCGATTTTAACACGTTATTTGAGCTTGATTTCGAACAGCTTCGGCCAGAGTTTGCCCGTCACAAATATGCGATCCTTCGCGGCGTCGTAAGCGATGCCGTTGAGCACCGCGTCCGGACGAGGCGCCGACGGCCCGAGCAGTCCTTTCAAATCGATCCAGCCGGTGACACGGCCATCGCGCGGCGAGATCCGCGCGATGTAATCGGTTTGCCAGACGTTGGCCCAGATTTCGCCCTTGATCATCTCCAGCTCGTTCAGACCGGCAATCGGCATCCCGGTGCCGCTGTCGGTCACGCGAAGCCGCCGGCGCTCGGTGAAGCGCGTCAACTCGAGGAAGCGGAGCGTGGGCGTCCCGTCGCTCATGATTAAACCCGCTTCGTCGTGGGTCAGGCCCCAGCCTTCGCCGAAATAGCCGAAGTTGCGAATCAGCTTGAACGTGTTCGCGTCGTACACGAACCCGGTTTTCGTCTGCCACGTCAGCTCGAACAGCTTGCCCGCCGTCAGCGTGATCCCTTCGCCGAAATACCCCGGGTCGAGCCGCTTCTCTTGAACCACCTTCCCGGTTTCAAGGGTGACTTTCCGCACGGCCGACTGCCCTTTCAGCCCGGTGCCTTCGTACAGAAACCCGTCGCGGTATTCGAGTCCCTGGGTGAACGCCTTCGGGTCGTGCGGATAGGTCTCGACCACGGTGTAGCCGCTCACGGGCGTTTTTGAGCCTCGCGGCGGCACAGCCGGCGCCTGGGCCAGCACCGGAAGATTGACCGAAGCCAGCGAGGCAAGCATCGCGGCGGCTGCAAGAGGAAAAGTCTTCATGGATGGGCCGAGTCGAGTAGGTTGCTGGAAGACTGCAGGCTAGGTCACCCGAAGCCGCTGCTGGAGCACGCCAAGCGCCCGTTCATCGGCGAGGGTGCGGGTTTCGCCGGTGATTTCTATCCCCATGTCCCTGGTCGACCCCTTATCGTCAACGATTTCCAGGACTTGGGCCTTCCAGCCGTGATCCTCGGGCTCGGACACGATGTAGAACCGGCGATCGCCTACGGTGACTTCTCGGGCCATGAGGCTCAGATGTTATCATTGGCGACACCGACCAAACGCGTAATCCCACGTCTCATTTTCGCCCTGACAGGCGAGGATTTACCGCCCCTTCGCTACCGCACAGGTACCCGCCGCCGATAACAAGACATGAGGATTTACTAAGGAAAAGGCCAGCGTCTCGCCTTTGGCCGTTTGCACAAACGTGCACGGCCGACACGGCATTTCCCTTGCGTTATGGGCGGGTGACCTACCTGGGATCTTTTGAGGTTCTGTTATGTGGAATTGGCTGAATTGTTACCTGTCAGGGCGTCACGACTTCGGGGTGAGCTGTGAACCGGGCGCTATCTTCCTTCGGTGCATCCATTGCGGGAAGCGATCGAACGGATGGGATCTGAATGCTCGCCAGGCGCCGCTCAAGCCAGTCGCAGCCCACTTGCCAGCCACAGCCCACTTGCAGCCCGCGGTCGGACCCGTCGCGCGCGCGCTCCCCTTTACGCAACGCGGTGTCGTGCGGCACCAGCGTTCCGCCTAGCCCGGCGCCTTGACGCCGGCCGAAGGTGCGGCAAACAATAGGTCGTGCCCGTCGAGCGCATCACCAAAGAACAACTGAAAGAGCGTCTGGACCGCGGCGATAAGCCGATCCTCCTCGACGTCCGCCTGAAATACCCCTACGAACACAGCACGGTGAAGCTGCCGGGCGCCATCCGCGTACCCCCGTACGCGATGGAGTCGGTCAGCATTCCAACCGGCTCGGACGTGGTCGCGTACGACTCGGATCCCAACGAGCTCGTCAGCACCCGTGTGGCGAGCCAACTGTTGCGCAAGGGCTACAAAGTAACAGTGCTGAAGGGTGGTGTCCCCGAGTGGCTGGCCGCGAACTACCCGATCGAAACCAAGGAAGCACCGCGGTCGATCCCGCCGGAACCGGGTTCGTTGAAGGGCTGAACTTCAAACTTCTCCTGCTTGCGGCCACGGGCGTGGCATTGGCAGCGTTCGCCTGCTACCACGCGACGCTGTTGCCCGGCTTGGATTACGGCGATACCGCGGCATTCCAGACCGGCGTCGGCTCCATCAACCTCACGCCGCGCCAGGCGTATCCCCTCTATTACGGCCTTGGGAATCTCTTCGCGCGGATCGATCCCGGCGAGCCGGCCCATGCCATGAACCTCGCATCGGCGGTGTACGGCGCGCTGGCCGCGGGGATGGCCGTGTGGGCCGGCGCGGAGCTTGCCGGCTCGATCGCGGCTGGAGTGACCGCCGGACTTCTGCTGGCCTTTTCTTACACCTTCTGGACGCAGGCGATCATCGCCGAGGTCTACACGTTGCATTTGTTGATCGTGGGATGCTGCCTGGCAGCGTTGCTCGCGTGGGTGCGTAAACCGACGCTCGCTCGCCTGGCTGTGTTTTACGCGATTTTCGCGGTGGGGTTCGGCAATCACCTCAGCATGGTGCTGCTGCTGCCCGCGTTCACGGTCTTCATCCTTCTCTGCAGGCGGCCCGGTCCTGATGATCCAGTGCGGCCCAAGGCGATCGCGCTGGCGCTCCTGATTGCCGCGGCGGGCGCGCTGCAGTATGCGTGGAATTTCCGCGGGCTCTGGCTGGCCGATCCGGCGCCGTCGAGCTTGTGGGATGCGCTCGGAAAATTCTGGTTCGACGTGACCAAGTCCGACTGGCGCGAGACGCTGGTCGCGACGGTCTCGGAAGCGGGCCTTCGATCGAGGCCGGCCATGTACTGGTTCGAGCTGCGGCAGCAGTTCGGCGTGCCGGGCGTGCTGATGGCTGTTGCCGGCTTCGCGTTTATCGCCGCGCGCTGGTGGCGCGCCGCCGTTCTGCTGTTTCTGGCTTACCTCGTGAATCTGATCTTTGCGTGGAATTACAACGTCGGCGACGTCCACGTCTTCTTTCTCCCGTCCCACTACTTCGTGGCGCTGTGCGCGGGAGCCGGCATTGCGGCCCTTGCCCGGCTGATTTCGGTAGCCCCGATGCCGCCGGCACTCAGCCCACTCAGGCGCAGACTGCCGCCGGGCGTCGCCGTGCTCGCGATCGCCTACGCCGCCTGGCGCGGCTACGACACGTTTCCCGCGGTCGACCGCAGTTGGGACAGCCGGCCGACGCAGGTGCTCGATCGATTCACGGCCCCGCTGAAACCCGGCTGCTGCAGCGGTCTGCAGCCCGGGGCAATCTTCGGCGTCGACATGAACTGGCAAATTCAGAATGCGGTCGAGTACTACATGCGGAGGCATAAACCAGACGTCCCATGGTTCACTGCATCCGATCTCTCCTGGCTGGCCGTGGCCGATCACGATGTCACACAGCGCGTTCAGCGGTTTGTCGAAGCCAATCTGCGGCTTCGCCGCGAAGTGATCGTGACGCCGGACTTCGTCAAACAGCTCGTCGCGCGTGGATACGACGGTCCGATTCAGCCGGTGAGGGAAGGATCCGTCTTGACGCCGGGTGAAGGAGGGCTGGCAGAAGAACTGGCGCCGCTTCGGGGCGGAACCCCTTACGCGCTGGGCATTCTTCGCCCGTACAAGGAGTATCCGATCGACGAGTCAGGTCTGGCGGCCGCATGGACCACGCTCACCGGACGCGCCGACCCGGCGCTTCCGGTACTGGGCGCCTACGGCATTGTCGTCGGCAGAGTCGGGCAGCCGCCGGTGCTCGTCGAGACCCGGGATCGTCCGTTCCGGACGCACGCACGGATCGACGTCGCCGACTTCGATATTCGAATGGAATCATGGCTGCCCGCCGACACGATACGTCGCGCGGGCTTTGGACACGTGATCGTGAACCGGACGCACGTGCTCGCCCTCGATCGAGGCGTGAGCGTTGTTGCCCTGGGCCCGGCCGGCGAGCCCGCTCTTGTGGCCTATCGAAGCGGCACATTTGCCAATATCCCCCGCCTTCTGCTCCGAAGCCAGGGAGGCGGGTGAACGGTCCCGTGCTATGGTTGGAGCTACCGTGACTGTTCGCTACCTCGCCGGCATGGCGCTCGTGCTCGCGCGTACGATTTCCGCGCAGCCGGACCAGCCTGCCTCAGCCGACGCGGTCGCGCGTGATCTGCAAACCAAGTACGGCCGCGTCGCCGACTTCTCGGCCGACTTCGTCCACACCTACCGCGGCGGCGTGCTCAAACAGCAAGTCAGCGAGAGCGGGCACCTGCTGGTGAAGAAACCGGGCAAGATGCGCTGGGATTACACGTCACCCGAGAAGAAGACATTCGTCTCCGACGGCCACAAGCTCTACTCGTACATCCCGACAGACAAACAGGTGATCGTGGCCACCGTTCCGCCGGACGATCAGGCGCCCACACCCGCGCTGTTCCTGACCGGCAAGGGAAACATCCAGCGTGACTTTTCGGTTGCCTTCGACAAGGTGGCCGAGGCGCCGGCGGGCACGATCGCCCTGAAGCTCACGCCCCGAAAGCGCGAGCCCGAGTTCGACTGGCTCACGCTTGTGCTGGAGCCCGGCACGCTCAAGCTGTCGATGATGGTGACGGTGGATGCGCAAGGCGGCCGCTCGGTCTTTTCATTTAAAAATCTCAAGGAAAACATCGGTCTGGCCGATAATGAGTTCGTGTTCAGGATGCCGCGCGGAGTGGATGTGACAACCGATGCAGGAACGAAGTAAGCGACTCATCGCCGCCACGGCGTTGTGCCTCACCGTGGCGGGCTGTGCCACTACCGGCGCGCTCCGCAGCGCCCGCAGCGCCGAAACTCAGCAAGACTACGATCGCGCCGTCGTCGAGTACTCGCGGGCGCTCAAACTGGATCCCGACAACGTCGACGCGCGCACCGGCCTCCAGCGCGCAAAAGTTCGCTCGGCGCAGGATCACTACGTGCGCGGGCGGCGCCTGGCGGCCGCCGGCCAGCTCGCCAACGCGGTCAACGAGTACCAGCTCGCCACCGAGCTGAATCCGGATGCCGCGGAGATCCAGACCGAGCTGCAGTCGGCGCAGAATCAATTGCGCGCCCAGGTGGCGGTGAATCGCGAAGGCAAGACCGAGCTCGAATCGCTGATCGACCGCATGCGCGACATGGCGCCGCGCGGCCGGGAGCTGCCCTCCACCGCCCCGCTTCCAGACTCGCTGGTGTTCCGCAATGCGAACAGCCAGGAGGTCATCACGGCGCTGGCGCGCATGGCGAACGTGAACGTCGTTTTCGATCCGGCGTTCCGGCCCACGACGATCCCGGCGCTCGACCTTCGCGGGCAGACGTTCGATCAGGCGATGCAGGCCATCGGCGCCTCGACGCAGACGTTTTTCCGGGTGACGGCTCCGGGAACAATCACGGTCATTCCCGATACGCCCGCCAAGCGCCGCGAGTACGAGGAAGAAGCGGTAAAAACGTTCTACCTCAGCAATGCCGAGCCGAAGGAAACAGCCGATCTCCTGCGCATCGTCATCGACGCGCGGCAAATCGCCGTGTCGGCGCCCAACAATGCGATCTCGATCCGCGACACGCCCGAGCGTCTAGCGGCCGCGGGCCGGCTCATCGAGGCCATCGACAAGGCGCGCCCGGAAGTGGTGGTCGATACCGAGCTGCTCGAAGTGAATCGTACGCGGCTGAACGAGTTCGGATTGCAACTGGCCTCGTCGGGATCGGCGGGCATCAACGGCGTCGCCGACGTCAACAAAACGGGTCTCACGCTCGCAAATCTTGAAAATCTGAGCGCGACCGACGTGCTCCTCACCTCGGTACCAGCCCTCTACTATCGATTGCTGAAGTCCGACCAGAATACGCGCGTCCTCGCCAACACGAACCTCCGGGCCACCGCGGGACTGGTCGCCCAGACGCGGTTCGGCGAGCGCGTGCCGGTGCCTGTCACGACATTTTCGCCAATCGCCACCGGCGGCGTGGCGCAGCAGCCGATCACCTCCTACAACTACGAGAATATCGGCGTCAACATCGACATCACGCCGCGGATCCACATGGACAACTCCGTGACGCTCACGATGAAGATCACCGTCACGAGCATTTCCGGCACGGGGTTCGGCGGACTGCCCACGTTCGGCAACCGCGAAATCACCACTCAATTGCGCTTGAAGGACGGCGAGACCAACATGCTTGCCGGTCTGATCCGCGACGATGAGATCAAGCTCCGCGAGGGAATTCCGGGCATTGGCGATTTGCCGGGAGTGGGCCGCCTGTTCAGCCATACGAACAACCAGCGCAACCAGAGCGACATCATCCTGATGCTGACGCCGCACATCGTTCGCACGCTGGATCTGAAAGAAGACGATCTGCGGTCGTTCCTGATGGGCCGCGACCTCGGTACCGGAGTCGGCAGTGGGCTCGAGCTTCCGCTGCCGGGATTGCCCCCGCCGACGCAAGCGCCGCCCCAGGCCGTGCCGCCGCAGCAGAACCCTGCGGCGCCGGTTCAGCCGCTGACGCCACCCGCACCGGCGCCGCCGCCGACGCCCGCTCCGCAGGGACAGCAACCGACCAACCCGACCCCGGCGCCGCCTCAGGGCTAAGACCGGTGTGATGACGCCGCTCGACGACATCTTTGTCCTCGACCTGTCGCGGATCCTGTCCGGTCCGCTCTGCACGATGCTGATGGCCGACATGGGGGCGACCGTCGTGAAGGTCGAGCCTCCGCCGCACGGCGACGACACCCGCTTGTGGGGCCCGCCCTTCGTCAACGGCATCAGCACCTACTTCCTCTCGATCAACCGGAACAAGCAGAGCATCGGGCTCAATATCAAGACGCCGGAAGGCCGCGACATCCTCTGGAACCTCGTCGAGCGCGCCGACGTGCTGGTCGAGAATTTTCGTCCCGGCGTGCTCGCGAAATTGGGATTCGGGTACGACGACGTCGCCCGGCGCAACGGCCGCATTGTCTATTGTTCGATTTCCGGGTTTGGCCAAACCGGACCCGGCTGCGACCGCGCGGGGTACGACGTTGTGGCGCAAGGTGAATCGGGACTGATGGACCTGACCGGGTATCCCGGCGAGCCGCCGGCCAAGATGGGGTCGTCGCTGGCCGACATCGTCGCCGGGCTCTACGCGTTCAACGGCATCCTTCTGGCCCTGCTCGTGAGGCACCGTACGGGCAAGGGACAGGCCATCGATATCAGCCTGCTGGACAGCATGGTGTCGACGCTCACGTATCAGGCGATGATTTATTTCGCCACCGGCCGGTCGCCGCACAGGATGGGGACGCGCCACCCGTCGATCGTTCCCTATGAATGCTTCGAAACCAAAGACGGCTTTACCAATATCGGCGTGGCGAACGAAAAGCAGTGGGTGAAGCTCTGCGAAGCGCTGCGGTTTCCCG
This sequence comes from Vicinamibacterales bacterium, assembly GCA_035937795.1. Lineage (GTDB taxonomy): Bacteria > Acidobacteriota > Vicinamibacteria > Vicinamibacterales > JAMQPK01 > JAMQPK01. Next base: position 17,506 of record DASZHO010000192.1, read on the forward strand.
AAGTGGCGGCGGACCCGCGCTTTTCGACGATGGCCGCTCGTATCGCGCATTACAACGAATTGCGTCCGATTCTCCAGAAGGCGCTATCGCAGCTGTCGCGGTCCGAAGTGATCGCGCTGCTCGGCGCGAGCGGCATCGCCGTCGGCCCGGTGAACACGGTCGCCGAAGCGCTCGAGCATCCGCAGATACTGGCGCGGGAGATGGTCGTCGAGCTCACGCATCCCGACTACGGCCCGTTGAAGTATCTGGGGATTCCGATTCGCCTGTCCGACACCCCTGGCAGCCTGGAGACCGCTCCACCGCGCTACGGCGAGCACAACAGAAGGGTTCTGGGAGATCTGGGCTTCAACGACGTCGCCATCGATCGCCTGGCGGCATCGCGAGTGATCGACGAGGCGCACGCGTCGGCGGTGACCTCCGCCGGGAGCTAGGGGTCTGTCTTTCGTCAAGCTGACGTCGAACAGCTTCTAGGGATTGCCGGTACTGACCAGGCCCCGGTCTTGAAGAAATGCCGCCAGGCTCGCTGCAACCTCCGCTTCGCCCGCTTCATTGAGGTGTGAATCGTCGGGAAAGTACATGTTCTCTCCGGCTTCCACGCGCGCCTGCAACGGCGCGGTCATGTCGAGGAAGGGAATGTTCGCCTCTTCGCAGAATTGTCTCATCAGCATGTTCTGCGCGAGACGGTTCCGGGACATGCGCTCGACATCGGGTGGCGCCGGCGTATCGGGCAGATAGAAGTGGAATGCGTTGGCCAGATCATCGCTGGAGAATGTCTCCTCCAGCAATGGCAGATATACCTGGCTCTTGAAAGGGAGAAACATCAGCACAAACTCAGCGCCGATGCGGCGAGACGCGCGCTGCATGGCGATCAGGGCCTCGAGGGCCAGTGTCCAGCCCCGGCGCGCGGCGAGGTCTCGTTCAGAGAAATTCAGCAGGTTCAGATAAGGCGGCATGAAGCTCCATCGCAACACGTGTCCGTTGACCGGCACCGTGAACATGCCGCGATCGAAGCTCGGCGAGGCGACCGCGGATGACGCGACAGTTGCTTTGGTTGCCGCCGTATCGTCTCTGGCGGCCGGGGGCTTCATCAGCGCAGTTGCAGCCGCTTGAAACGCGCTCACGACATACCACGTATCCGCTCGACCGACAATGTCCTTGATCGGCCAACCGAGCGCCGGACGATCGACTCCTCCGTGGGACTGCTGGAAGCTCTCGAAGAGTTCCGCATCACGGATGTCGTTGCCCGCAAAAAATGCCAGGACGACAACCCGCGGGTGATGGCGTGCGGCATAGTCCTCGAGGACCAGGAGTTCCTGCTGCGGGCCGAAGCCGGCCGTGCCGTAGTTCTGCACGGGCCGGCGGATTCGCTGTTCGAGTTGCGTCGTCCATGCGGCCTCGATGGGCATCGTTTGCGCATCAGTGAAGGAATCGCCAAGCGCCGCGACCTCGATGTCGTTGCGCGTCGCATTGTTTCGAAAACCCTCCGCATCGGTGCGAAACGGATACCGATGGACACGTCCGTCGCTGACCTCTGGCGGAATGAAGCCCATTCGAACAATATCGCCATAGCGCCACTGGTCCACAGCATCGACATTCGAATTGAGACGCAGTCCATAGCGGGGCGAGCGCTGCCATCGCGGATCGTCTGTGACGTCGCCAAGATCATGACGTGCCGCACTGATGCCGTCCGACAAGCGGGTGCCGACAGCACGAAGCCCGGCTTCCACGACGAGCGTGGACAGCGCCACACTCACAAATACCATCAGCATCGCGAGCCAGAACCGCTGTCCGCGGGAGGGCTGCGCCGGCATCGCGATTGAAGAGTCCCGAGTCCGCGAGACACGGGCCCAGATCAGCAATGAAGCCAAGAGCATCCCGAGGACCGAGAGCTGGCGACCTACCGGGAGATCCTGCTGCAGGCGCAGATCGGACCATGTAAGGCGGCCGTGGCTCACCAATTCGACCACCCCGTCTCCCGCCGGGAACGGGCACACAATGGACGTCGGCGCGGTCAGCTCGCCTTGGGCCGCAACGTGGTCGACGGCGTCCTTCCGGATGTGGATCTCGTAGCTCGCTTTGCCCTCCGGTCTCACCTCCGCACGAATCGTGGCGTCCTGGCCAATGTTGGCGCGAAACGACACCTGGTCGTCGCGCATGAGGATCCTGGGAATGACGCGGGCGCCGTCGAGATCAAAGCGCTGAGTCGCCGTCGAGTGCGCCGGATTGTCGACGCGACGGTCGAGATAGAGCCGATAGGTTGTGACGTAGGCCCATTCTTTGAAGACGAGGAGCAATATCGCGAGCGCCGCAATGAGGAGACCATGCGGAAGCACTCGCCAGACAGTCCGCACCAGTGTGCGAGCATTAGTCATCAATCGACGCCTGAGTGGTGGCAAGGCGGATCGCCTGCGCAAGATGGATGGCACGGCGGCCGGTCGCTTGAAAGATCTGCTCCTGACAGCTGAAGCCATCGGCGATCAACACCGTGTCCGGATCGGCGCGGCGGACCGCGGGCATCAGCACGCGCTCGCCTATCGCCTGCGACACCGCGTATTTGGCCTTCTCGAAGCCGAAGGGTCCCGCCATTCCGCAACAGCCGGCGTCGGGCGACTGCAGCCGCGCCCCCATCTTTCGAAGCAGCGACTCCTCGTCGGCCATCTTCATGATGGCCTTCTGGTGACAATGGCCGTGGAGCAATACCGTTCGATCCAGCCGGGGCGGCTCGTAGCCGGGCACCTGATGTTCCAGGAACTCACTCAACAGAAACGTCTGGCGGCGGAGCCGATCTGCGCGCTCGTCGTTCGGCAAGAGGTTTCGCAGCTCATCTCGAAACACCGAAGCGCAACTCGGCTCGAGCACCACGATTGGCCGTCCCGCGTCGATCTGCGGGCCCAGCAGGCGGAGGATCCGGTGCAGATATTTTTTCGCCTCGTCAATCAACCCGAAATCGTAGAGCGGCCGCCCGCAACACAGGTGCATCGCTGGAACGCTGACATTGAACCCGGCCGCTTGAAGGACTTCGAGCGCGGCCCGGCTCGTCTCGGGATGGAAGTAGTTGTTGAACGTATCGGCCCACAAGATCACGTCGCCCCTTTCCGCGATGATGGAAGTCTTCTGCCGCCGCACCCATTGCCGGAAATTCACCGCGGCAAAGCTCGGCACTTTCCGCTCGGGCGCCAGGCGCAGCAGGTTCCGGATGAGGTGGCTGAAACCAGGCGCGCTGTTGAGGGCATTCACCAGCCGCGGCGCGATCGACGCCAGCCGCGCCCACCGGTCGATCATGCCAAACGCATACGCGTGCGCCGGCCGGCGCCGGCTTTCATAATAGTGGGAGAGAAATTCAGATCGATAGGTCGCGATGTCCACGTTGGTGGGACACTCGGACTTGCAGGCTTTGCACGACAGACAGAGATCCATTGCGTGCTTGATCTTCTCGTCTTTCCACCCGTCGCGTAAGACCTCGCCCTGCAGCATTTCCCACAACATGTGCGCCCGGCCCCGGGTGCTGTGCTCTTCCTCGAGCGTCACCATGTAGCTCGGACACATCGTCCCGTGATCCTGCTTCCGGCACTCGCCGAGGCCGATGCACCGCAGCGACGCCTTCGCAAACGAGCCGCCGTCGTCTGGAAACTTGAAGCGTGTTTCCGGCTGGAGTGGCTTGTAATCTGCGCCAAGCCTCAGGTTCTCGGTGGGAAGGTAGGCGTCGACCACCTTGTGCGGATTCATCTTGTTCGCGGGATCCCAGACCGCCTTGAACTCGCCGAAGGCCTTCATCAGCTCGGGTCCGAACATTTTCGGAAGCAGCGCGCCGCGCGATTGCCCGTCGCCGTGCTCACCGGACAGCGAGCCACCGTAGCTCACGACGAGGTCGGCGGCGCGATCGACAAACCCGGCGTACTTGCGTATGCCGTTTTCGGTGAAGAGATCGAAACTCACCTGCATGTGGATGCAGCCGTGGCCGAAGTGGCCGTAGTAGGTTGCGTCGTAGTTGTATTCGTTCAGCAGCTTCCGCAGGTCGCGCAGGTACGGGCCGAGCTTGTCGGGTGCGACCGAGGCGTCGTCCCAGCCCTCAAAACGCGGCGGCATTCCCGGGCCCCCTCCAGCGGCCCGCGGTCCCGATTCGCGTATCTTCCAGACGGCCTTCGCTTCGGCCGTTGAGTAAAGCCTCATCGAGGGCGCGTCAGCGGCCTGCTCGAGGCGGCTGAGCAATCGATGGGCAGGCTCGCTGGCCGCCTCCGGATCGTCTGCGCCGAATTCCACGAGCAGGAATCCGCGTCCGTCCGGCATCAGGTCGAGGTTCGGCGCGCCTTTCCTTCGCAGGCCGTCGATCATCGCGCCTTCGAACCCTTCGAGGCCGATTGGCTTGAATTCGAGAATTTCCGGCACATGATCGGCCGCCGCAAACGTGTCCTGGTAGCCGAGGCCGACCAGCGCTCTCGATTGCGGGCTGAAAATCAACTTCGCCCTGGCTTCGAGAACCACTGCGCACGTGCCTTCGGTGCCTACAAGAGCCCGGGCCACGTTGAAGCCGTTCTCCGGCAAGAGCTGATCGAGGTTGTAGCCCGATACGCGCCGGGGAATGTCCGGAAATTTTTCGCGAATCCGCTCCGCATATCGATCGCGTATCGTCTTGAGTCCCGCGTAGATCTCGCCTCGACGGCCACCCCCGCCGATGATGGACTGGAGCTCCGCCTCCGAGGTCGGACCGACCGTCAAGCGGGTGCCGTCGTACAAGAGAATCGTGAGCTCTTGGATGTTGTCGACCGTCTTGCCGGCGAGCAGCGAATGCGTGCCGCACGAGTTGTTGCCGATCATTCCGCCGAGCGTGCATCGGCTATGGGTCGAGGGGTCGGGGCCCCAGGTCAGCCTGTGCTGCTCCGCGGCGTCTCTCAGCGTGTCACAGACGACGCCGGGCTGGACGCGCGCGAATTTTCCGCCCGGATCCAATTCGAGAATCCGGTTCATGTATTTCGTGAAATCGAGCACCACCGCAACATTGCAGCATTGCCCCGCCAGACTCGTGCCCGCTCCACGCGACAACACCGGGGCGCCGTGGCGGCGGCACGTTTCAATCGCCGCCGCCACGTCTTCGGCGTCGCGTGGGACCACGAGACCGATGGGAATCTGGCGGTAATTGGATCCGTCCGACGCATACAGTGCGCGGCTGCCGGAATCGAAGCGCACCTCTCCCGTCACGATGCGTCGCAGATCGCGTTCCAGCTCTGCAGCTGGAGGAAACGAATCGATCGGCTTGGCGTGCGAGCTCAGCGGAAGCGGAGGATTGGTCAGACTGCCGGCTCCGGAACAGGGTTCTTGCCGAGAACGGACGTCGATTCGTCGCCGATCTCGTCGAGCTTCATCCAGAAGGCCAGAATTGCGCCAAGCAGGAGCAGAGCGATGCCGGCCAGGAACGTGAGCTCCCAGTTGCCCGTCTTGTCGACGATGTAGCCGCCAACAAGCGGAGAGACGATGGCGGCCAGCGCCGATCCGGAATTCATCAGACCGCTGGCTGCGCCGGAAGAGCGCGGCGCGATGTCCATCGGAATGGCCCACATCGGACCGACCGTGAACTCGGCAAAGAAGAATGCCGCGCTCAAGAGGGCGGCGACCACGCCCACGTTGTGGACGAACAGCACCGGAATCGTCAGCACGCCGGAACAGAGGAACCCGACAATGACGAGATTGCGCCTGGCCTTGATCCGGTCGCCGGTCTTCTCGAAGATTCGATCGCTCACGATGCCGCCGAGCGCGTCGCCGACGACTCCGCCGAGGAACACGCCCGATGAAAACAGCGCCGAGCTGCTCAACTTGAGCTGATAACTGTGGAAGAAGTACAACGGGATCCAGGCCAGAAAGAACCAGAGCGTCCAGCCGTAGCAGAAATAGACCACCGTGATGGTGGCCATGCGACCGGCCAGCTGCCCGAAGGGCACGGGCGTCCTCTTCTTTCCTCCGTGATGTTGCGGCAGGCGTTCAAGCTCCTCGCGCGTCATGCCGGAATGCTCCGCCGGATTGTCGCGGAAGTACCACACCCAGGCCAACGCCCAGAGAAAACTGGCCGCGCCGATCACGATGAACGAGCCCCGCCACGTTACGAGCACGATCAGCCAGGCGACGAGCGGCGGTGTAAAAGCATTGCCGAGCCTGGCGCTGGAGTGCGTGATGCCCTGCGCGAATCCGCGCTTGGACGCGGGAAGCCAATCAGACATGGCCCGTGTTGCCGTCGGCAACGCCGACACGCCGATGCCGAGCATGACGCGGCTCACGAGCATGCCCGTGAGCGTGCTGGTGAGTCCCATCCACACCGTCGCGCTCGACCAGATTACCGCGAACACCGTCAGCGCTTTCCGCGCCCCCCACCGATCGCTGACCCATCCACCGATGAACTGGAACAGGAGATACGGGTAGGCGAACATCGAAAAAATCAGCCCAAGCTGCTTGTTGGACAGGTGCAGCTCCGGCTGGAACACTGCCGCCGCCGTACTGACGTTCACCCGCACCACGTAGTTGATGAAATACATGATGCACAACAGAATGAACACCACGTTGGTGGCACGCAGCGGACGCATGAGGGATACTTCTACCTTACCCGTGTGAGGACTGCAAGCATCCCGGCAGGAGGTCAGGCGATGGGATTCAGACCTGCGTTGATAACGGCGTTCGGCGTCGTGATGGCGGCGACTCTCTGGGCGCAGGGCGGTCCTGCGGCTCCCCCGGCGCCGTGGCGAGGGGCGGGCGCGACACCCTGCGTCGGGTCCGATGGCGGAATCCATGTTTGTTCCCCGGCCTTGCGCGTCACGGCGATCCGCGCCGGCCGTCTGCTCGACACCAGGAACGGCCAGACGCTGGTCAGGCAGATAGTGTTGACCAGCGGCGAGCGGATCACCGACGTGGGCCCCGAGTCGCAGGTGAAGATTCCGGCCGGCGCGCAGGTGATCGACCTCGGCCAGATGACGGTGCTGCCCGGCTTGATAGACGCGCACACGCACATGTTCAACACGCGCGGGCCGAAAGGCACGACAGAAAGCTCGATGCTTATCGCCGTCCAGAACGTGCAAAACGATTTGCGCGCGGGATTCACCGCGGCACGCGACATGAGCTCCCACGGCAACGGATATGGCGATGTCGACGTCCGGGACGCGATCAACGAAGGGCGCTTCGACGGACCGCGGTTCAGGGTATCGACCTTGGGGATCGTATGGGGCCAGGATCCGGGCGCGAGCAGAGGCCCGAGACCGCAACCGAATCCTCTGGCGAGCACGATCGTTCACGATGCGGAGGAGGGACGCGCCGCGGTCCGCGAACAAATTCAGCACGGCGCGGATTGGATCAAGCTGTTCCCCGCGGGCGGGTACTCCTTCACGCCCGAGGGCAAGGACATCTACCAGGTGACGTATCCGCTGCCGGTGCTTCAAGCGATCATCGACGAGACGCATCGACTGGGCAAGAAGGCCGGATGTCACGTATACGGCGGCGAGGGCCAGCGCAACGCCATCGTCGCCGGCTGCGACACCATCGAGCATGGCTTCGGCCTGGATCGAGAACAGATCAACATGATGGCGCAGAAGGGGCTCTACTACGATCCAACGATCGTCCGGTATACCGAGCCCTACATGGACGACAACGACGCCAGGAGCACAGGCAGCAAATATCGAATCATCCCGATTTTCGAAAAGGCGGCGACGCTGGCGGCCGCCACCAAAGGCATCAAGGTCATGATGGGCAGCGGCGTCGACGGTTCGACGTTTGCGCACGGCAGCCAGGCCCTCGAGTTCGAGGCGCTGGTCAAACAGGCGCACCTTACGCCGATACGGGCGATCCAGGCGGGCACGACGGTCAACGCCGAAGTGCTCGGCTGGCAGAACGATCTGGGATCGCTCGACAAAGGCAAATATGCCGACGTGATCGCAGTTTCAGGCGACCCGCTGGCTGACATCACCGAACTTCAGCGCGTGAAATTCGTCATGAAGGGCGGCAAGGTGATCAGAAACGATGTGACCGCAGCAGGCGCGAAGTAAAGGCGGCGGCGAGGCGTCAGGCGCGCGGGTGCGACATGCGCTGCTCGACCTGATCGACCTGCGCGCCGAGCGACTTCAGACGCTCGACGAGCTGCCCGTATCCGCGCTCGACGGTTTCGAGCGGGCTCAGCCGGCTCTGCCCTTCGGCCGCCAGCGCCGCGGCGATGAGCGCCATCCCCGATCGTAAATCCCGGCTGTCGAGCTTGCGCCCGCGCAGCTGGCTCGGCCCCGTCACGATGATGCGATGCGGATCGCACAGGAACAAATCGGCGCGCATGCCGCTGAGCTGCTCGAGGGCGAACAGCCGCAATTCGTACATCCAGTCGTGGACCAGCGTCCGGCCTTCGGCCTGCGTGGCGAGAACCGTGATCAGGCTCACGAAGTCGCTCGGGAAACTCGGCCACAATCCCGTCGTGATCCTCCCCGCAGCCACAGCCTTCGACGGTGCAATCCTGAGCAGCCCATCGTCGAATGTGCAATCCACGTTCATGCGCTTCAGCACGAAGGCGATGCCCTCCACATCTTCCGCGCGGGCGCCGCGCACTTCGACTTCCCCCCGGGTCACGGCCGCCACCACCGCCCAGCTCCCCGCTTCGATGTAGTCCCCATTCAGATGGTGCGTCGCGCCGCGCGGACGCGGATTCCCCTGCACGCGAATCGTCGACGTTCCCCCGCCGGTGACGCCGACACCCATGCTCTTGAGAAATTCGCAGACCTCGACCACGTGCGGCTCGGTGGCCGCGTGGCGGATCTCGGTGAGGCCGTCGATTCTCGCCGCAGCCAGCAGAGCCGTTTCGGTGCCGGTCACCGACGCCTCGTCGAGATAAAACGATGCCGGTCGAAGCCCATCCGGTGTGTCGAGGGCGTGTCCGGAAGACGGGAGCACGCGCGCACCGAGGGCGACAAGGGCGTCGACGTGCGTGCCGATGGTGCGCCGGGCCGGAAAGTCGCCCCCGGGCATGCCCAGAATGGCGCGTCCGCTTCGCGCGAGGAGAGGGCCGAGCAGCAGGACCGAGCCGCGCAGCTTCCCCACCAGCGCGCTGTCGGGTTCGGAGTTCGTGATGTTCCTGCATCGAACGCGAAGCGTGTTGGTTCCAACGCCGTCGATCTCGGCGCCGACCTCTTTCAGGAGCCTGGCCATCACGTCGACGTCACCGATGCGGGGCATGTTCGTGAGCAGGCATTCATCGGAAGTCAACAGGCAAGCGGCCAGCAGGGGTAGCGCCGCATTCTTGTTGCCCTCGACGGTGATGCGGCCCGACAGGCGGTGGCCCCCCTCGATCAACAGCGTCGACATGATGAGCTCACAGCGTACATCATTGCGACGGACCGCCGAAATCGCCGAGGTAGACGATTTCCTCGCGAAGATCGACGCCGAACTTCTCGCGCACGCGCGAGCGGCACAGATCGATCAGCCTGCGAATGTCGGCCGCCGTGGCGCGGCCCTCGTTCACGATGAAATTGGCGTGCGCCGTCGAGACGCGTGCGCCTCCGCACGCCGTCCCTTTGAGGCCGGCGCGATCGACGAGCGCACCGGCGGATGCGGGGAGTCCGGGGGGCACCTCCGCCGCGCCGGGATTCTGAAAGATGCATCCGGCGCTCGGCGACTCGAGCGGCTGCGTCTTTTTGCGATACGCCAGCGACTGCCTGGCCACTTCGCGAAGCGCGCCCGCCTCGCCCGTCGAAACGCTGAACACCGCCGACAGCACGACCTCGCCGGTTCGCTGCAACCGGCTTCGGTCGTATCCGAACTCCATCTCGGCTCGAGGAAGGTCGCGCGTGCTGCCGGTCCGATCGGCGAGACGGACGGAGTTGACGAGGCTGCCAATCAGGCGGCCGCCAAAATGCGCATTGCCGAAGATGGCGCCGCCCACGGTGCCCGGCGTGCCGGCCCATGATTCGAGGCCGGCAACTCCGTGATTGATGGTCCACCGCACCAGCCCGTTAATCGTCATCGGCGCATCGACGCGAATTTCGGCGGGTCCGAGCTGCTCGACACGTCCGCCTCTGGGCCGAATCACGAGGCCACGAATGCCCTTGTCGCCGACGAGCACGTTCGACCCGCCGCCCAGAATGGTCACCGTCACCGAAGCACTGTGCGCACACCGGAGCGCATCCAGCAGCTCGTCGGCGCCGGTGGTTTCGACAAGCCACTCTGCGGGCCCGCCGACTTTGAATGTGGTGCATGGGGCCAGCGGCGCTTGCGGGCGAACGCGCGCCGCGCCAAAACGCCTGCGAAGGCACTCCTCGAATGTCACCAGGCGCCTCCACCGAGCGCTCGCAATCGATCGCGCAACGCCGACTCGGCCGCTTCGAACGAACACACGGCGAACTCGACCCAATCGCCGGGCGCGAGCTGACCCGCCAGAGGCAAATCCGCCGTGATCACCGCCGCAACAACCGGATAGCCGCCCACCGTTGCATGATCCGCCATCAGCAGGATCGGCTGACCGCCGGGAGGAACTTGAATGGCTCCCGTCGGCACTGCGCTGGATATCATCTCGGATCGGACGGCCGTCGAGACCGGCGGCCCCTCGAGACGATATCCCATGCGATCCGATCGCGTGGAAATGACGTAGCGCTTCCGCGCAAGCCGGTCGCCGCCGGCGCCGGCAATCACGCGCAGTCTTGCTCCCGCCTGCGGCAGCGGAAGAGCTCGAAAGGCCTTTTGTCCTCCCGGACCCTTTTGCGCGGCAATCGGCACCACGTCGCCGGCGCGCAGCGCGCGGCCTTCAAAGCCCCCCAGCGCGCTCACGATGTGCGTCGAACGGCTGTTCAGCACCTTCGGCACGTCGATGCCGCCGCTCACGGCGACATAGGCTCGAGCTCCGCCCATGCGCTCGCCAAATCGGAGGCAGGATCCGGGCCACGCCTCAACCCCGGCGTTCATTGGAACAGCGGCGTCGTCGAGCATCAGCTTGAATTCCGCGCCGGCCACAACAAAGCGCGCCGGTGAATCGAATTCGATCTGAGGTCCAAGCAGCGTCACCTCGAGGGTGGCGGCATCGTCCTCGTTTCCGGCGAGCATGTTGGCCAGCCGATGGGAGTAGCCATCCATCGCGCCCGACACGGGAACGCCGCGCGATTGAAACCCCCATCGGCCGAAATCCTGAACGGTCGTCAGAAGGCCAGGCCTCACTATTTTCAGCGCAGCCATGTTCACGCCGCGACAAACTTGACCCGCTGACCGGGCTTGAAGAGGAAAGGCTCCGGAGCGGCCGCATCGAAGGTTTTGAGTCCAGTTCGCCCGATAATCCGCCAGCCTCCCGGAGTGTCGCAGGGATAAATTCCAGTCTGCCGGCCGGCAACGCCGACCGATCCCGCTTGAACCCGCATCCGAGGCGTATCGAGACGCGGCATCGCGATGCGGCCGTCGACCGACGCCAGGTACGCGAATCCGGGCAAGAAGCCCAGCATGTAGACCCGATATACGACCGAGCTGTGGAGCTTGACTACGTCGTCTTCCGAACACCGCGCAAAGTCGGCGACCGCCGGCAGGTCCGGTCCCGACACGCCTCCATACCGGACCGGAATCTCCAGGAGCGGCCCATCGTATTCCGGAGCATTCGCCGGAACGGCCGCCAGCAGTTCGAGCTCGCTCGCAAGCGACCGGCGATCCAGCATGAGCGGATCGAAATATACCGCCACCGTGTTGTAGGCTGGCACGACTTCCCGGATACCGGGACGCGCTTCGAGCTCGACGGCGCCGGCCAGCGCCACGCACCGCGCGTTTATCGCCGGATCGATCTTCTCTTCGAACACCACCGACAGGCACGCATCGCCCAACGGAAGGACCCGGAAATCGCTCATGTAGCGAGCGCCTGCAGCATTTTCTGGTGAATGCCGCCGAAGCCGCCGTTCGACATGAAGATGACGAGGTCTCCCTCGGTGTGCTCGCGCGCGATGGCGGCCACGATCTCGTCGAGCGAACCGGCGCTACGCGCGCGTTGACCTCCGCGCCGAAGATCGTCAACCAGCTGTTCGGCGGAGAGGCGCTCGCTTTCCGGAAGATTCGTGCGAAAGACCGGTGCGATGATCACCTCGTCGGCCGGACCGAACGCGCGGGCGAACTCCTGCTGGAACACGCGCCGGCTGGAAGAGGCAGATCGAGGCTCGAACACCGCCCAGATCCGGCGCCCCGGATTCGCCGCGCGTACGCCTGCAAGCGTTTCGGCGATCGCCGTTGGATGGTGGGCGAAATCGTCGTACACCCTCACCCCGGCCGCCTCTCCGAGCACTTCGAGCCGGCGCTTCACACCCTTGAACCCGCCAAGCCCGGCCGTGATCGTGCCGGCAGAAATGCCGGCAGCGTTCGCGACGGCGACCGCCGCCAGGGCGTTTCGAACGTTGTGCGCCCCGAACAGCGGCAGCAGCACCGTCGCAAATCGCTCCCCGTCGTGAAAGATGGTGAAGGTCTGCCCTGCCGGGGACACCTGAACGTCGCCCGCCCGCCAATCGGCGTTTTCCGAGAACCCGAACGATTCGACGCGGCTCAGCGCAAACTTCTTCATCGCCAGCGCATCGGCGCAGTCGGCGCCCAGCAGCGTGAGGCCGGAGCGCGGTACAAGATTCACAAGCCTCCGGAAGGCAAGCCGGATGGCGTCGAGGTCCGGGTAGATGTCGGCATGGTCGAATTCGATGTTGTTGATGACGGCGATGTCGGGCAGATATTTGAGAAACTTGGCGGTCTTGTCGAAGAATGCGCTGTCGTACTCATCGCCCTCGATGACGAAGTACCGGCCCTTTCCAAGCTGGTAGCTGGACCCATCGTCGCCCAGGTTGCGCGCGATCCCGCCGACAAGAATGCTCGGGTCCGCCCCACCGTGCATCAACAGCCACCCGGCGAGCGATGTCGTCGTCGTCTTGCCGTGCGTGCCGGCGATCACGATCGATCGTGCCCGCCACAAGAAATGGTCACGCACCACCTCCGGCAGCGAACTGTACCGAATCTTCCGATCGAGCACCGCTTCGAGCTCGGCGTTGCCGCGGGAAATGGCGTTGCCGACAACCACCAGGTCGATGTCGCCGGTGATGTGGCCGGCGTCGTAACCGGAGAGTGTCCCAATCATCTCCGATTCCAGAAACGCGCTCATCGGCGGATAGACGTGCTCATCGGAACCCTGCACATCGTGGCCGTTTCGTTTGAGGAGCGCGGCCAGGGTGGCCATCGCGGTCCCGCAGATGCCGATGAGATGAATCTTCACGCCACTCCCGTCTCTTCTATCACCAGTCTTGGTGCGCCGGTCGCGACGACGCGGGCCTGGACGCCAAAGGGAAGCGTGATCGATGGACCTGCGGTGTGACCTGACGGGAATCCGAAGATCACCGGACCCTGGAAATCCTTGAAGAGCTCGGCCAGCGTTCCCCGCGCCAGCGGCCCGCCCTGGGGCTCGTCACAGCCGACGAACTGACCGAGCACCACCGCGGAAGCCAGCGCCAGGATGCCGGCAAAGCGCAGCTGCGTGAGCATTCGATCGAGACGATACGGCCGTTCGCTCACGTCTTCGAGAAACAGCACGTGCCCCCTAGGGGGCGCGAACGCGTACGGCGTCCCAAGGGACGCGACGAGCTGCGCCAGCGTGCCGCCCACGAGAACACCCTCCGCTTCGCCTTGTTTGAAGCTTTCCAGCCCGGGAGGCATCAATTCCCCGAGCGGGTCGACCGACGTCAGGGCGCGCACGAAGGTCTCGCGATCGTAGCCGGCCGGGCCGTTTCCAAGGCGCCGATCGAGCATCGGGCCGTGGAACGACACGATGCCGCAGCCGATGGTCAAATGCGTGAGCACCGAGGTGAGATCGCTGTAACCGACGAAGGCTTTCGGATCGCGGCGGAGGACGTCGGCGCTCAGATACGGGAGCAGATGCACGCTTCCGTACCCGCCGCGCACCGCCACGATGGCGCGAACGTCAGGGTCGCGCCAGGCATTCAGAAACGCGGCCGCCCGTACGCTGCCTTCTCCGGCCACGTAGTGGCCGCGGGCAAACACGCTCTCCTCGAAGACAGGCTCGAATCCCAGGTTCCGCAGCTCGACGAGCCCCCGGTCGAATTCCTCGCGGGGAAACCCGCTGGCGGGCGCCACCACCGCCACCTTGTCGCCTGGCCGCAGGCGGCGTGGCTTCAGCATCCGCATCAGGCAAAGGCCGACATTTCGCCGGCCACGGCACGATGCGCGTCGCATCCGATCACGGCGCGCAATTGAGACGGCGAGGGCGGCCGCCATTCGCGTCTGAATCTGTCCTTCGCCTGGATGTTTCGGGCCAGCGCCTCCTCCACGCGCTTCAACGGGAGACGCTCGCCTTCAACCGCGTGAATCAGGGCCTCGAGCGCCTGCCCCTGACTCTCGATATTGGCCGCTTTTGCGTGGGCCGCGCACATCAGCACCGCGTCGCACCCGGCGGCAATCGCCTCGACCGCCGCCTCGCCCGGCGAGTACCGATCGGCGATCGCCTTCATGTCCAGATCGTCGGAGACGACCACGCCGCGGAATCCCAGCTCATCGCGCAGAATCTCCTTCACGATCCGCGGGGACAACGTGGCGGGCCGCTGGTCGTCTATCGCGGTGACAAGGACGTGCGCGGTCATGATGAACGCCACATTCGCCTCGATAGCGGCCTTGAACGGCAGAAATTCGACCGCTCGCAGCCGATCCGGCGGGTGCTCGACGATCGGGAGCTCGAGATGCGAATCGGCCGCCGTGTCGCCGTGGCCGGGAAAATGCTTGCCGCAGGCGGCGATGCCGGCGCGCTGCAGTTCTTCGATGATCGCGCGGCCAAGCGCCGCGACGGTTTCCGGCCGCTCGCCGAGCGCGCGGTCGCCGATGACCGGATTCTTCGGATTGGTGTGAATGTCGAGAACGGGGGCGTAGTCGAGCGAAATGCCGACGGCGGCCAGCTCAGCCGCCAGCGCGCCGGCGAACCTGGCGGCGAGCTTCGCATCTTCGCTGCGCCCCAGCACCGCCATCGGCGGCCATTCGGTGAACGGCGAGCGGAGACGCGCGACGCGCCCGCCTTCCTGATCGACGGCTATCCACGCCGGGCGCTCCATGCCGAGGCTTCTCGCGTCGAACGACAGGCCCGCGACCTGCTCGGGCGATTCGATGTTGCCGAGACGCCCGAACAGCGTGACGCCGCCCAGATCGAACTCGCGCGCCAGCGATCGCAGCTCGGCAGGAACATCGACACCGCTGAAGCTTCCGATCAGAAGCTGGCCGATCCGGCGGCGCAGCGGTTGCGGCGACATGTCCCGTTCATTATATGCACATGCGTCGGGACACTAACGCCGCGGTTTGCGCGAGCCGCGGCGCTTGAGCCGTTTCACGAACGCCTTGAGGGTGTCGTCACTGACGTGGTGCTCGATGCCTTCGGCGTCGGAGTGCGCCACGGCATCGGGCACGCCGATCGATTTGAGGAACGCCAGGACGATTTCATGGCGGTGCCGGGACTCCTCGGAGAGCCGCCGGCCGGCGTCGGTGAGAAAAATCGCGCGATACGGCCGCGAGGCGACGAGCCCTTCGCGTTGAAGGCGGCGGATCGTGCGGCTCACCGTGACGTGCGTAACACCCATCCGCCGAGCGAGGTCGATCACGCGAGCCTCGCCCGTCGTCGCGATCAGCTCCGCGATCATCTCGACATAGTCCTGCGCCGTTTCCTGGGAGTGCTCTTCCCGTGTGCGCTTGGGATTCCTTGCCAGCGGCGAATGCCTGCTCTTGGGAGCGATTGACAACTGGAACTCCTGCTATGTAGCCTATACTACATTGTGGTGTCAGTCATTCTACATGTAATCAAAGCTCCCATCTGCCGATGAAATCCGCGGACCTGCCGATCGAACCCGATGGAGGCCCGCCGCGCGCGCCGGCTGTGGGCGGCCGGCCTGCACCCGCCCCCGGGAGCCACATGTCACTGGAAGGCATCCACGGCTCCGTCGCGGTGCCGCATCACCAGGCCGGCTTCTGGCAGCACTGGCGGGCCTTCGTGGGCCCCGCCCTGCTCGTCAGCGTGGGGTACATGGACCCCGGGAACTGGGGCACCGACCTGCAAGGCGGCGCGCAGTTCAAGTACGGCCTTCTGTGGGTCGTCGGTCTCGCGAGCTTGATGGCGATCTTCATGCAGGTGGCGTCCGCCCGGCTGGGCGTGGTCACCGGAAAGGATCTGGCCCAATGCTGCCGTGACTGGTATCCACGCTGGACCCGCTGGCCCAACTGGCTGTTGTGCGAAGTCGCCATCGGCGCGTGCGACCTGGCCGAGGTGCTGGGCAGCGCGGTGGCTCTCAACCTGATGTTCCATATTCCGCTGCTCTGGGCGGTGCTGATCACAGGGCTGGACGTCCTGCTGCTCCTGGCGCTGCAGCGCTTCGGCATGCGAACGATCGAAGCGGTCATTCTGCTGCTGGTGTCGACGATCGGCGTCTGCTACTTCGTCGAGATCTTCGTCCTCCCTCAGACCCGCCCGGACTTTCTGGAAATGGGACGGGCCATGCTTGCCGTGAACTTTCATCAGGCCGGCATGCTCTACGTGGCCGTCGGGATCATCGGCGCGACCGTCATGCCCCACAATCTGTATCTGCACTCGGCCCTCGTCCAGAGCCGCAGATTGCAACAAGACGACGCGTCGGTCCGGCGGGCGATCCAGTTCAATACCATCGACTCGGTGGCCGCGCTGACGATTGCGTTCTTCATCAACGCGGCCATTCTTGTGCTCGCCGCCACGGTCTTCTTCGGAAAGGAGAGCGTGGCGGTGTCGGGCGGTCAGGTCATTCATTTCGGTCCGGCGAGCGATTGGATTCGAGTCGCGTATCTGACCCTGGCGCCGCTGCTGGGGACAACCGTCGCCAGCACGCTGTTCGCCGTGGCTCTTCTCGCGAGCGGCCAGAGCAGCACCATCACCGGAACGCTTGCCGGGCAGGTGGTGATGGAGGGCTTCATGCACTGGCGCGTGCAGCCGTGGGTGCGGCGGCTCATCACCCGCACGCTGGCGATCCTGCCGGCCGTTTTTGTCATTGGCCTGCGCGGCGACAGCAGCGTCACCGATCTGCTGACGCTGAGCCAGGTCGTCCTGGCCCTCCAGCTCCCGTTCGCGATGTTCCCCCTGCTACACTTCACCAGCTCGCGAAAGCGGATGGGCGCATGGAAAAATGGCTGGGTTCTGCTGATCGCCGGCTGGGGGAGCGCGCTCTTGATCACCGCCATGGATCTGTATGGTCTCCCGGACTCGCTCAGAGGGGCGTGGCACGTCGTCGCGGGCGGATGACAGGCGAGCCCGGCGCAAGAGGAATGAGCATGTACGGAACCATCCTGGTGACTTTGGACGGCACTCCCACCGATCGCGCCATTCTCGAGCACGTCAAGCCGCTTGCCCTGTTGATGCACAGCCACATCGTGCTGCTGCACGTCGCCGACGGCTGGGCCGCCCGTACCTTCGGGCCCGACGCGATCAGCCCGGAAATTGCCGACGATCAGGCGTACTTGGGGACGATCCGGATGGAGTTACAGGCGGCAGGGATTCCAACCGAGGCCGAGCTTGCGTACGGAGAACCTGCCAAGGAAATCATCAAGTGGATTCAAGAGAATGGTTGCGATCTGGTGGCCATGAGCACGCATGGGCACCGCTTCATCGCCGATCTCTTTCTCGGAACGACGGCAACGCGGGTGCAGCACAAGGTCAATGTGCCCGTGCTCCTCCTCCGCGCGACGTGAGCGTGCACGTTACCGCCTCGGCGCCCACCCGCATCGATCTCGCCGGCGGCACGCTCGATATCTGGCCGCTTTATCTCTTTCACGAGAACGCGCAGACGCTGAACGCCGCCATCAGCCTGCGCGCGCACGTCGAGATCTCGCCGCGCGGGGACGGCCGGATCCACCTCGAGTCGATCGACACCGCCCGCTCCCTCGAGCTGTCGAGCTGGCGCGAGCTCGGCGGGCAGACCGAGCTGCCGCTGCTCTGCAAGCTCGCCTCTTTCTTTCGCGCCGCGAACCTCACCATGCGTACGCGGAGCGAGTCGCCGGCGGGCGCCGGCATCGCCGGCTCCTCGGCGCTGAATGTCGCCGTGTGCGGAGCGCTGGCCCGCTGGGCGGGAGTTGATCTCGACGGCGAAACCCTTCTGACGATCGCGCAGAATGTGGAAGCGCAGGTGATCCGCGTGCCCACCGGGGCGCAGGACTATCGTCCCGCCTACTACGGCGGCGTCGCGGCGGTCGAGCTTCACCCCGAGGCCGTCAAACGCGTCGCCCTCCACGTCAACGCGGCCGACCTCGAACGGCGCATCGTCCTCGCCTATACGGGGGCGCCCCGAAACTCTGGTACGAACAATTGGGACATCACCAAGCGTCACATCGACGGCGACCGCCACGTCTTCGAGTGCTTCGAGCGCATTCGCGACGCCACCGACGGTCTTCGACGCGCGCTTTGTGCAGGAGACTGGCGCAGCGCCGGCGTCCAGATTGATCTGGAATGGCAGGCACGCAAGACGCTGGCGCCCGGCGTCACCACGCCGGCGATCGATAGCCTGATCGCGCGGGCGGAAGCAGCCGGCTCGCGGGCGGCCAAGGTCTGCGGAGCGGGCGGGGGCGGCTGCCTGTTCTGCTTCGCGGATCCGCCGGCAGTGCCTGCGGTGAAACAGGCGCTCGTCGACGGCGGAGCGCGCATTTTGGAGTACCACATCGAAGCCCAGGGGCTTCTCGTCGAGGCCGTCTAGATTCCCGCCAAGAGATCGCAGATGGAAAACGTCGCTATCGCAAGAATATTTTCGGAGATTGCCGACCTGCTCGAGATCAAAAACGAGAATCCTTTCAAAATCCGCGCGTACAGGAATGCGGCCGACACCGTCGCGCATGCCACCGATCGGTTGAGTGCGTGTTCAGACGCTCAGCTGCGCGCGATGCCTGGCATCGGCAAGGAGCTCGCCGCGAAGATCCGTGAAGTCTGCGAGACCGGCGGCGCGAAATATCACCGCGATCTCCTCGATCAGTTTCCGCCGACCATCCTCGACCTCCTGCATCTGCAGGGTGTCGGCCCAAAGACCGTCGCGCAGCTCTACACGCAGCTGGGCATCCGCACGCTCGAGGAGCTCGAAGCGGGCTGCAAGGACGGGCGCATACGCGAGCTCAAGGGCATGGGGCCCAGGAAAGAGGCGCTGATTCTCAAAGCGCTGGAGGAACGCAAACAGCGTTCAGGCCGCCACCTCCTGCCCGATGCGGCAGAGGCGGGAGCGTTGCTCGTCGCCTACATGCGCGAGGAATTTCCGGCGGCAACTTTCACCCTGGTTGGCAGCATCCGGCGCGGAGCCGAGACGCCGGGGGACATCGACGTTCTCGCAACCGGCGCGGATCCAGGCGTCATGGCGGCATTCACCTCCTATCGCCTCGTCGAACGCGTCCTGGGGCAGGGCGACACCAAATCGAGCGTGCTGCTCCGGGGCGGTATTCAGGCCGACCTGCGGGTGGTGGCCGCGGAGAGCCGAGGCGCGGCGCTGCAATATTTCACCGGCTCCAAATCGCACAACATCGCCCTGCGGGATCGGGCGATGGCCCGCGGCTACAAGCTGAACGAGTACGGCCTGTTTCGCGTCTCCGACGGCGTGATGGTTGCCGCCGCGACCGAAGAGGACATTTACGAAGCGCTGGATCTGGCCCTTGTTCCGCCCGAATTGCGCGAAGGACGCGACGAGATCGAGGCGGCCGCGCAGCGGGCGCTTCCCCTCCTCGTCGAGCTCGGCGACATCCGCGGCGACATCCACGCGCACACGAGCGAAACCGACGGCCGTGAAGACATCGAAACGATGGCGCTCGCCGCGCGGGAGGCCGGCCTGAGCTATCTTGCGATCACCGACCACAGCAAAGCCCTGGCGATGGCCAACGGGCTCGACGAGCCCCGCGCGCTCGCACACGCCCGGCGTGTTCGCGAAATCAGCAGCCGTCTGGAGGGCATCACACTGCTCGCCGGCATCGAATGCGACATCAGGCCCGACGGGACGATGGATCTGGAGGCCGATTGCCTGGCCCAGCTCGACGTCGTCGTCGCATCGGTGCACTCCGCGTTCAACCAGGACGAATCGCAGATGACCGACCGGGTGCTGAAGGCAATCGAGTGCCCGTATGTGGACATCCTGGGGCATCCCACCGGGCGTCGGCTTCTGAAGCGTGAAGGCTACAAGGTGAACATCAATCGCATGATTGACGCGGCCGCTGCCGCGGGCGTGGCGCTCGAGATCAACTGCCTGGCCGAACGCCTCGATCTCTGCGATACGCACGCAAAGCTAGCCCGCGATCGCGGCGCGAAGATCGTGATCAGCACGGATTCACACAGCCCGCGCGGGTTTCAGCTGCTGAAGTGGGGAGTGATCGTGGCCAGGCGGGCGTGGTTGAGCGCGGCCGATGTTCTCAACACGCGGCCGGTCGACGAGTTCAGGGCGGGACTGCGAAGGAACAAGGGGAAAGTTAAAAGTTGAAAGTTAAAAGTTGAAAGTCAAAAGTTGAAAGTAGAAAGTAGAAAGTAGGAAGTGGAAGGTGGGAAGGAAACTTTCTACTTTAGACTTTCTACTTTTGATTTTCTACTCTCCACTTTCTACCCTTGCCCCTCGCCCAGTCGGAGCGCATCTGCGACAGCCCATCCAGGTACACTGCGGCGCGCTCGCGTTCGTCCTCGGTCGCCATCGATTTCGCGAGGTCGATCGCGTTGGCGAGGTCCCGCTGAATCGTCGGGCGCGAGGTCTGGTAATAGAGCCGCTTGATCTCGGCGAGCTTCTGATCGCTCGTCAGCATCGGCAGCAGCTTCATTACTTCTTGTCGTCGCCCGCCAAACGCTTGCGCACCAGCAGCTTCAACGGCTCCTGCAGATTGCGATCCATGGCGATGACCTTGAGGTCGCGCTCGTTCAGCCGCTGCACGAATCTCATCGCAACGCCCAGGGGTGTCTTCGGGTTCTTGGTCAGGGCCGAGACGACTCCGTAATTCTTGATCCAGCCGCGATTCATCCCGATGATGCGGAGGATCTCCTCGGACACGTTCGACAGCTTCGCGAACTTCTCCACCTCCGATTCGCTGAGCTTGGGGCTGCTCAGCACCGACACCGAGACAAGCTTGTTCGGATCGCGGATCAACGCCGCGCGTTCCTCCTTTGTGCCCTTCATCGCGGCCTTCATCTTTTCGCCGACACCCATGAGCGCCAGCCTCTGGCTAGTGCCTTGCCGCGCGGTCTCTTCGTCTTCCTCCGGGTCCCCCGGCGGCGCCTCGCTCTCCGGCTCGGTGTCGACGAGCGGATCGTCGCTTGCGGCTGCCGCCTCGGTATTCGGCTCGATGCCACGGCCGCGAAAGAATTCTCGTAACCCGTCGGGCACATCCGACCGGCCGAGAAACATCGCGAGCGAATCGTTGGGAATTTGAGCCAGCGTCGCTTCCGCCGTGCCGCGCACTTCGGGGTCGGCATCATCGGTCAGGAGAGCCAGGAGCGCAATCTGTTCGTGCGCTCTGGGCGCAAGAGCGCCGCGCGCCGCCAGCAGCCGCACATCTTTGGCGACCTCGCCGCGACGGAAAAAGTCCAGAAAAGGGCTGTGAAGGCCGGGATCCATCAGGGAGTGACGTAGTCCTTCAGATCTGCAACTCTGATGCGCTTGCTCACCACTTCTCCAGGCGCGCCGAACGGCCGCCCCTCTTTGCCGTTCAATTTGTAGGTGAACGCGCCGGCATCGCCGACGTTCAGCGAGATCTCCTCGCGCGCGCTGACCTGTCGCTTGTCGCCTGCGTGCATGAGCCCGGAGAACGTGGGCTCGCCATCTGCCGTTGCCGACACCCAGCAATCTCCAGTCGGGGCGATCTCCATCGTCAGGCCCGACGTTTGCGGCGCGGCCGCCCGGACGGGCATTGGGGGCTCCGAGCTCGACGGGGTCCGGGCCGCCGGCGAGCCAGCACGCCCCGCCGCCGGATCGGACGGTGTCGCCACCGGCTCAGACGGCGCCGGCGTCGAGTCGGACGTCTCGACCGCGGCCGGGGGCGCGCTCACCGCGGGTGCGCGATGGTGCATCCCGTAGTAGATGACGAGCCCGGCGATTGGCAGGCTGACGCCGACGAGGCGGATCGCCGTGGCGACAGCCTTGCGATCGCTCTCGAGCTTTTCAGGGTCTTCAACCGCCGCCGGATGCGCCGTGGCTGCCGCCGATTCAGGCGGCAGCTCTGCAATGAAATCCTGGATCGTGCGATCGGGATCGAGACCCACCTCCTGCGCGTAAGCGCGGATGAAGGCCCGCGTGAAAATGCCGCCGGGCAGCCGCGACAAGTCGCTGCGCTCGAGGGCTTCGAGCGACATGACGGAGATGCGCGTCGTGTTGGCAATCTGCCGGAGAGTAACGCCCCGTTTCTCGCGCGCCTCGCGCAGGCGAGCGCCAACCGTCCGGGTTGGAGAACCCTGGGGCGTCATCTGGAAACCGAGATTCGGGACTCTGGAAGTGGGATTCTCGTTGAGGTCATGTTAGGGAACCGCTTCGCATGTGTCAAACGCCCGGCGCAGGCTCGCCACCGTGCTTTCGAGATGCCGTTCGAGCGAGGTCCCCGGCGGGGGGATGAACAACCCGATGCCGGCAATGCCGCCCGCCCCGGCCTTGACCACGGTTTCGGCGCTCTCCGGCACAATGCCGCCGATGGCGAGAACGGGAACAGCCGCGGCCCTGGCGGCCCGCGCCAGCTCGTCGAGATCCGACAGTGAGTGGCCTGGCGGCTTGGAAGCGGATGAAAACACCGTTCCGAAAACAAGATAGTCGACGCCTCCTCCGGCCGCGGCGCCCCGCGCTTCTTCGGCGCGGTGAACCGATCGGCCAACGGTAGCCCCAGGCTGCACCAGCCGGCGCACCCGCGCCGCCTCTACAGAATCCGATCGAAGATGCACTCCATGGGCCCCCGCGGCAAGCGCGACGTCCACTCGATCGTTGACCACAATTTTCGCCACCGTGCCCCTGCCGGCAGCGACGCACCGCTCGGCGAGTGTCATCAAATCGCGCGCGTGAAGATCTCGCTCCCTGATCTGAATCAGGTCGACGCCGGCATGGGCCGCTGCCTCGACCAGCTTCACCACTCGATCCAGCGCCTGCCGATCCCCGGCGCCGGGCGACAGCAGATGCCGATCGGTCACCAGGCAGATCAGATTGCGGCTCGTCATGAAGCGGACACCGACGTGCCGTCCGGCGGCGGGCTGACAGTATCGCCTAATCGCCGCGCCATCAACAGATCGGCGAGGTCGTAGAAGCCGGTGAGAAGATTGACGACGCCGAGGCCCGAGACCGCGCCGCGCAGGAAATTGTTTCTCAGCGCCTGCTGCAGCAGCGGAAGCGACTCAGCGAAGTAGTTGCGCTCCCAGAACGCGGACCAGGGGACCAGCACGAGGAGGAGTCCGACCTCGAGAAAGTAGGCGACGAAAATCAGGCGCTTGAACATCAACCGCCGGCTTGCACTTTGGTGAGGTGCTCGAGGCGGGCGGCGAGGTCGCGATACTCCCCCGCTTCGGCCTGCAGTTCCAGGAACACGGCCAGGGCCCGCGCGCTCTCGCCCTGCGCTTCCAGCTCCGATGCGAGGTCGTACAGCAATTGATGCGCCGCCGCCGGGGTCGGCGCCGGCGCCTCGGCGGCGCGCTCGAACCATTCGATGGCGCTGGCCTTGTCGCCCTTTTCCAGGTGCAGCTTCGCCAGCAGAGCGGCGGCGCGGAATCGATGACGAATCGATCGTGTCGCCACTTCAAGCGCGGCGATCGCCTCGTCGGTCATGCCCATCTCGATATAGGTGGTGGCCAGCCTGAAATGCTGTTCGGCGAGCTCGGGCGACGCGGCGTCGTGCACCGCCTGATCGCGCACGCCCTTCAAGACGCTTTCGAGGCTCGCCGGCGGAGCGGCCCCCGCGCCGGGCTTCCTCATGTCGCCCAGCTCGGTGCTGAGATCAACCTCACGCGGGTCTGTCCTCGCGGCCGGCGCGTCATGCTCGGGCGCTTCGTTTCCAAGAATGCCGCTCAAATCGATCGCGTGCACCGAGGCACCGGGCTTCTTCGACGCGGCGGTCGCGGCCGGTTTGGTTGATTGGGGCGCGGCGTGCACGGCTGGCTCCGGCGCCGGGGAGCGCGGTGCCGGCGGCTTGGTTTCTGCGGGCGGCTCCGTTTCTTCGGGCGCCTCCGTTTCTGCGCCGACACGGCCGCGGTCGCTTTCACCGGGGGCTTCGGCCGCCGGCGCCTCCGGCTCTCCATTCCATGAAAAATCGGTGCTGAGAAACGGCGACTGCCCGCTCAAACGTTCGGCGATGATGGAGTCGATATCGGCTTCGCCGAGCAGCTCGAGCGCGCGGCGGAACCGCTCGATGTTGGCGCGATCCCACGGCTCGCGGGCGACCAGGTCCTCCGCAATCACGCGCGCCTCGACCCCCGCGCCCATCACGAGATACGCATCGGCGAGCTGCGTCTGCGCGCTGTGCATGGTGGCTTCAAGTCCGCCATCGACGCAGATTTCCACGAGCCGCATGAGCGCCGGAATATGGTTCGGCACGCGGTTCACGAATTCATTGAGCGCCGCGGCGGCAGACCCCCACTCGTCGGCGGCAATCGCGGCGCGCGCGGCCACCTCCACGCATTCGTATCCCGCGTCGGGATTAACCTCCGCCACCGAACATCCAAGAATCACGAGCGCGTCGCGCCGCGTGGGGTCTTCGGCGAGGATGCGCTGGAGGAGGGCGGTGCCTTCAGGAATCCGGCCGTCGCGAAGCTCCACCTCGGCGAGCGTCCAGAGAAGCTCAGGGTCCGAGCCGGCCACTTCGGGTGTGAGGATGTCACGGACGCGGCCCATATCACCGCGGGCGAGGTACACCCTGACGAGGCGCGCCCGCACAGCGGTGTCGGACGGATCGAGCTCGGCCGCCGACGCCAGCATGTCCAGTCCTTCGTCTTCCCGGCCCTGGAGCAACAATGCTTCCGCAACTTCTTTCAATTCGCTGGCGTTCGCCGCATACTGCCGCGCCGCTGCCAAATCGCCCCGTGCCGCATAGGCGGTCATCAGCCTGCGCCTCACGTCCGCATCGTCCGGCGCAATCGTCGCCGCCTCGCACAGCACCGCGAGGGCATCGTCTTCTTTGCCCTTCTCCTGCAAGTCGGCGACGATTTGCTTCAATTGCTGGACCGCGGGCTCGCTCTGGCCGAGCTCGACGCGAGCCCGCGCGCCGGCGAGCCGGGTTTCGAGATCGGCGCCGTCCAGATCGCTCAGCCGGATGCGCACTTCTGCTTCTCCGCGTTTGTCGCCGCGGGTCCGCCGGCGCTGGGCGAGCGATAGGAACTGCGCCCGCGCCTCCACGAGGAGGCCCTGCCGCGCGGCCATCTGGCCGAGGTGCCACATCGCGCGCTCCTCGTCGGGCTTGATCTTGAGAATTTTCTTGTACAGCGCGACGGCCTTCTGGGCAAACCCCTCGCTGGCCAGATGGTCGGCGATGCGGCCGTACTCGGCGGCGGCTTTTTCGACCTGCCCCGCCCGGAAGTACAGATCGCCGAGCGTGTTGGCCGTATTCCAGTCGGTGGGCTGATCCTCGATGACGCTGCGGTATTCGGCAATGGCCAGATCCAACTTGCCTTGGCGGAGAAGCTTTTCCGCCTTCCGCAGCGTTCCTTCGCGATCAAATGGCACAGGTCCTCTATGGGTGGCGCGCTGAGAGGCGATCAGTCAATCGTATCAAATTCCAGCGGCAGCATCGGCGGGCTGAATGACCGGCGGTGCACGATGGAATAGCCGAACTGCTTGACAGCCGACAGATGGTCGGCGGTGGCGTACCCTTTGTGCCGATCAAAACCATAACGCGGATCCTCCGCATGCAAGGCGCGCATCTGCCGGTCCCGCGTCACTTTCGCCACAATCGATGCCGCCGCAATCGCCGAACAGCGTTCGTCGCCATGCACCACACCGCGCTGCGGTATCAGCAAATCGGGAATGCGGAACGCGTCGACCAGCACGATGTCGGGAAGCGGCACCAGCGCCATGACCGCCCGGCGCATGGCCTGGAGCGATGCCTGATGAATGTTGATCGTGTCGATTTCGGCCGGAGACGCTTCGGCGACCGCCCAGACGACCGCGCGAGTCGTGATTCGCTGGTAGAGCTCCTCCCGCTCTTCGGCGGGGACTTTCTTGGAATCGCTGAGTCCCGCGATGTGGCGATCGGGATGCAGCACCACAGCCCCCGCCACGACCGGTCCCGCGAGGCACCCGCGGCCCACTTCGTCGACGCCGCACACTCGGCAGAATCCGAGCCTCCTGAGCACGTTTTCCAGTGTGCGAGTCGCCGCGACGCGAACCATCGAACCCGCGCTTATTTCTGCGTGTCGCGCATGCGCGCGGCTTTGCCCTTCAGATCGCGCAGGAAGTAGAGCTTCGCGCGGCGCACCTTCGCCGAGCGCACGACCTCGACTTTCTGGATGATCGGCGAGTGGAGCGGAAATATGCGCTCGACGCCCTGGCCGAACGAAACCTTCCTCACAGTGAACGACGCGCGCGCGCCTCCGCGGTGCATCCCGATGACGATGCCTTCGAACACCTGAATGCGCTCCTTATCACCCTCGCGCACCTTCACGTGCACGCGCACCGTGTCGCCCGCTTTCATCTGCGGCCGTTCGGTCAGTTGCGCTTTTTCGACGATCTCAATCGCGCCCATGGGCGGCTCCCTTCTCGCGTTCCATCAACTCTCGCAGGATCTCCTGCTCCTCCACATCCAGCTCCGCGCCGGCCAGCAACTCCGGCCGTTTGCTCAGCGTCAGCTCCAGCGCGCGCCGCTTCCGCCACTTGCGGATTTCCCCGTGGTGTCCCGACACCAACACGTCGGGCACCTTCAAATCCCTGAACTCGGCCGGCCGCGTGAAGTGCGGAAAGTCGAGCAGCCCTCGTGAGAACGAGTCGCCGGCCACCGAGTCTTCGTCGCCGACGACGCCGGGAATCAGCCTCGCGACCGCGTCGACGATGACCAGCGCCGGCAGCTCGCCGCCGCTCAGGACGTAATCGCCGATGGAAAGCTCTTCGGTGGCGAGTCCTTCGCGCACCCTGTCATCGATGCCTTCATATCGGCCGCACAGAATCGTCACCCGATCCAGCGCCGACAGCCTTGCCGCTTGAGCCTGCGTGAACGGCCGGCCATGCGGCGACACCAGCACCACGGCTTGCGGCTCTCCGCCGTCGTGCCGAATCGCCTCGACCGCGCGAAAGAGCGGCTCCGCCTTCAGCACCATCCCCGGGCCGCCGCCGTACGGCACGTCATCCACGGTGCGATGGCGGTCGTCGGTGAAGTCCCGAAGGTCCCGCACTCGCACGCGAAACAGATCACGCTGAATCGCCCGCGCGAGAATGCCCTCCGCGATCCCGCCTTCGATCATCCGCGGAAAGATCGTGACGATGTCGAACTGCATTGCTCCGGTTCTGCCGCAACCTCCGCCGTCAGATCTTCGCCTGGCGAGTGACGTTCAAGTCCAGCAGCCCGTCCGGCGGTTGAACGACGATCTTGCGCGCCGCGAGGTGGACGCCCACCACAATCTCTTCCGCGAGTGGAATCAGAATCTCGCTCCCGCTGCGCCCCTGCACGACGAGGCGGCTCCCGGCGCCTGAGCCGTCCACCTTGGTCACGCTGCCGATCGCCATGCCCTCAAACGTCTCAACCGCGCAACCGATGAGATCGTGCTGGTAAAAACTTCCGGGCGGCAGCGGCTGCAGAGCGTCGGCGTCGATGCGAAGTTCGGCGCCCGCGAGCTCTTCCGCCGCGTTCATTGTCTCGACGCCTTCCAACGCAAGAATCGGGCGGCCGCGCTGGAAGCGCGCCGCCGTGATTTTCAGCGGCTCGATTCCACCTGGTTTCCCGTCACGATCTTCGCGCCGCATATAGACGACCGAGCCGGGTTTATACCGCTCCTCGAGAAAATCGGTGTCGGGGTCGACAATCACCTGGCCCCGGTTCCCGTGCGCGCGCGCGATGCGGCCCACCCGCGCCATGGCCTCCCACGCCCGGGCTCGTGTGTTTTCTCCCTCGCTGCCGGTGCTGCCCACTGCCTTCCCTCTGCCCTCCGCCCGCCGCCCGCCGACGAGCCCGAGGCTCGTTCACGATCCCGAGGCGTCCCGCACTTCGAGGGTGACCTTCTTGCCGAGCCGCTCGCCGGCGACCGTCGCCAACGTTCGCATGGCTTGAATCGTACGGCCCTGGCGGCCAATCAACTTACCCACATCGGGCGGCGCCACCGTGACTTCGATCAGCGTTGTGGCGCCGTGCTCGGTCTCGCGCACGGCCACCCGCTGCGGCGTATCCGCCAGCGCCCTGGCGACGGTTTCAATAACGTCCCGGACCGCGCTCACGACAGCGAGGCGCTCGTCGTCGCGGGCGCGGCCACGGCCGCCGCCCTGCGGGCCGAAGCGTCCGGCTCAGGCGGGCTGAGATGCCGCGCCAGCAGAGTACGCACGGTGTCGGACAGCTTCGCGCCCTTGCCGGTCCAGTAAGCGATCCGCTCGCGATCGATGTGCACCTTGGCCGGTTTGGTGCGCGGGTTGTAGTGCCCCACGATCTCGACGAAGCTGCTGTCGCGCGCCGCGCGCGAATCGGTGACCACCACGCGGAAGAAGGGACGCTTC
Source organism: Vicinamibacterales bacterium (assembly GCA_035937795.1). Classification (GTDB taxonomy): domain Bacteria; phylum Acidobacteriota; class Vicinamibacteria; order Vicinamibacterales; family JAMQPK01; genus JAMQPK01. The sequence goes on from DASZHO010000192.1 coordinate 46,125, forward strand.
TTCGATCCCGCTTTCCTCATTCGCACTACCAGCATTCGCTACTCCTTCAAAGGCTTTTTCAGCTACGAGCTCTTCCCAGCAACGACCCCAGCCGCGCGCGGGCCTTGCGGTCGGGCTTGCCGCCCACCATGCCGCCCATCGCCTTCAGCATTTTGCGCATCTGCGCAAACTGCTTCAGCAGGCGGTTCACTTCTTCGACCGACGTGCCACTGCCCCGCGCGATCCTCTTGCGCCGGCTGCCGTTGATGATATGGCTGCTGCGCCGTTCTTCCGGCGTCATCGAGCTGATGATCGCCTCCACGCGGCCAATCTGCCGGTCGTCCGGCTTGTTCTGCGCGAGCTGCTTCAGGTTGCCCATCCCCGGCAGCATTCCGATGATCTGCTCGAGCGGGCCCATCTTCTTGATGGCCTGCAGCTGATCGCGAAAGTCTTCCAGGGTGAACCCCTCGGTCCGGACCTTAGCTTCGAGCCGCTGCGCCTCTTCGACGTCTATGGCCTGCTCTGCGCGCTCGATGAGCGAGAGCACGTCGCCCATGCCAAGCAGCCGCGACACGACGCGATCGGGATAAAACTGCTCGAGGTCCTCGAGGCGCTCGCCGCTGCCGACAAAGGCAATCGGGACGCCCACAACCGCCACCACCGACAGGGCCGCCCCGCCGCGCGCGTCGCCGTCGAGCTTGCTCAGCACCACGCCGGTCACCCCGAGCCGGCGATTGAACTCCCCCGCGCTCTTGATGGCGTCCTGCCCGGTCATCGCATCGGCGACGTAGAGCATGTCGGACGGGTCGGTCGCGTTCCGAATCGCCTCGAGCTCGGTCATCAGCTCGTCGTCGATGTGCAGGCGGCCGGCGGAGTCGACGATGACCGCGTCGAAACCGAGATTGGCGGCCTCGACGAGCGCGCCCTTCGCGCGCGACACCGGATCCATCTGCCCGGCCGGATCGTGGACGCGGACGCCCGCTTGCCCCGCGACCACGTTCAACTGCCGGATGGCCGCCGGCCGCTTCACGTCGGTGGAGACGAGCATGGGATGCTTTCCCTGCTTCGTCAGCCACTTCGCCAACTTCCCCGCCGTCGTCGTCTTGCCGGCGCCCTGAAGGCCCAGCAGCAGGATGACGCGCGGCCGCTTGGTGGTCGGCCGCAAGCCACCTTCGGCATCGCCAAAGAGCGCGACCATTTCGTCCCGGACGATCTTGACGACCTGCTGCGACGGCGACAGGCTCCTGAGGACATCCTGCCCCATCGCCCGATCGCGCACGCGGTCGATGAACGCCTTGACGACCTTGAAATTGACGTCCGCTTCGAGCAGCGCCAGCCGAATTTCGCGCAGCGCAACCTCGACGTTCTCGGGCGTCAGCCGAGTCTCGCCCCGGAGGGTTTTGAAAACGTCCTGAAGGCGATCGCTCAGCGACTCGAACATCTGGGAAACTGCCGCACGACGGGCGCTAAGGTGCTCTAGCGCAAACCCTTATCGTAGGTGAGGAGGCCGAGATCTGTCAATGAAAAGGGGCGACGAGCCCTTCCTACACCGACGACAGTTTGTGCCCCATCTTGTCTTTCTTGGTCTTCAGGTACTTGCGCGTGGAGTCCGACGCGGGGATTTCAAGCGGCAGCCACTCCGACACCGTCAGGCCGTAGCCCTCGACGCCGACAAGCTTCCGCGGGTTGTTACTGAGCAGGCGCATCGAGCGGACGCCGAGATCGCGCAGAATCTGTACGCCGATGCCGTAGTCGCGCTGGTCGGCCTTGAATCCGAGCCGCTCGTTGGCTTCGACGGTATCGAAACCCTGATCCTGCAGCTCGTAGGCGCGGATCTTGTTCGCGAGGCCGATGCCGCGCCCTTCCTGATTCAAATAGAGAAGCACCCCGCGGCCTTCTTGCGCAATCCGCTCCATCGCCACCTCGAGCTGCGCGCCGCAATCGCAGCGGATCGAATGGAGCACGTCGCCCGTCAGGCACTGCGAGTGCACGCGGACGATGATGTCTTTGCCGTCGCCGACCTCGCCATAGACGAGCGCCACGTGGGTTTGCGTGTCGAGCTTGTTCTCGAACGCGTGAATCTCGAATTCCCCGTAGGCGGTCGGCAGCCTGGCCTTGGCGACCTGCTTCACCATCGACTCGGTGTGCATCCGGTACTTGATCAGGTCCGCGATCGTGATCATGAGCAGGCCGTGGCGTCTGGCGAATTTCGTCAGTTCCGGCACCCGCGCCATCGACCCATCGTCGTTCATGATTTCGCAGATGACCCCGGCAGGATACAGACCGGCAATCCGCGCGAGATCCACCGCCGCCTCGGTCTGGCCGGCGCGGACGAGCACACCGCCGGACTGCGCGCGCAAAGGGAACATATGGCCCGGACGCGCCAGATCGGTGGGCTTGGTCCGGGAATCGATCGCCGCGTGCACCGTTGCGGAGCGATCGCCGGCCGAAATCCCCGTGCTGGTCGAGTGCTTCGCCTCGATGGTGACGCAAAATGCGGTGCCGAGGCGCGCCGTGTTCTGGTTCACCATCATCGGGATCTCGAGCTCATCGAGCCGCTCGCCCGTCATCGGCATGCAGATCAGCCCGCGGCCGTGCTTGGCCATGAAATTGACGTTTTCGGGCGTCACCTTCTCGGCGGCAACCGTCAGGTCGCCTTCGTTCTCGCGATCCTCGTCGTCGCACACGATGATCATCTCGCCCGAGCGAATGGCGTCGATGGCGTCTTCGATTGGAGCAAACGGGCTCGCATTCTTCCTGCGGCCCTTGGCGATTTTCAGTCGAGTCATATTTTTTCGAGCTTTCCCATCAGCTCAACGGCCCGGACCACATACTTCCCGACCATGTCGGTCTCCAGGTTCACCGCATCGCCGGCCCGCGCGTGCTTCAAGGTCGTGTGCGTCCAGGTATGCGGCACGATCTGCACGTCGAAGCTCGACCGATCGAGCGCCGCAATCGTGAGACTGATGCCGTCGAGCGCGATCGAACCCCGGTGAATCAGATATGGCGCCAGCACCGGCGCGAAGCTCACGCTGACCCACCGGAAATCAGCGTCCGGCATGATGCGCGCGATCGTTCCGGTGCCGTCCACGTGACCCAGCACAAAGTGCCCGCCGAAACGCGCGTCTCCGCGCATCGCGCGCTCGAGATTCACGAACGACCCGGGCCTCAACGCCCCGAGGCTCGTCACGCGCGCGGTTTCGGGGCCGATCTCCGCGTGCAATTCGCCGGAACCGGTGGTGACCGCGGTCAGACACACTCCGTTGACGGCCACGCTTTCCCCTTCGCGAAACTCCGTCCCGAGATCGCTCCGCACCCGGATCCTGAAACCTGATTCGATCGGCCGGATCTCGACCACTTCGCCGACGGCTTCAATCAACCCGGTGAACATAACCTTCCATGAATACGTCGGGGCCGAAAGGCGTCACGCGCCGATCCGCGAGAGCCGCAATCCGCATCTCCCCCGGTTCCAGCCAGCTTACCCCTTCACTCCCCGCCGTCGCTGGCGACAGATAGAGATGCACGGCATCGACAAGCCCTTCAGCGGCAGCCGTCCGCTGGAGCGTCGGGCCTCCCTCGATGAGAAGCGAGAGAATCTGTCTCTCTCCAAGACGCCTCAGCGCCGGCCCGAGATCCCTTTCCTCTATCGGCTCGAGCTGTGCGCCCGCCCGCTCGAGATCGCGCACGCGGGTCCCCTGCCGGGCCACGCTTTCGGGGGTTGTCACGATTATCACAGGTCCGGAGGCCAGCGTCGAGAACAGGCGGGCTGACGCCGGGGTCCGCAGCCGGCGGTCGAAGATCACCCGGGTGAGCGGCCGGACGCGCGGGGTCTCTCTCGCCGTCAGCAGGGGATCGTCGACGAGGACGGTTTCCGAGCCCACGCCGATGGCGTCCACCTCGGCGCGAGTCGCGTGCGCGTGGCGCAGCGACTCCGCCGAGCTGATTTGCGCTCTCGCCCCACGCCGCGGCGCCACACGATTGTCCAGCGTCGTCGCCGCTTTCAGAATCACAAAGGGCCGCCCCTCGCGCATGAACGTGAAGAACGGCCGGTTCAGCTTGACGGCCCGCTCGCGGCCCGGGCCCACGACAACATCGATGCCGTGCCGGCGCAGAAACTCGAACCCGCGGCCGGACACGAGCGGATTGGGATCCTCCGAGGAGGCGACGACCCGGGAAATGCCGGCAGCGAGTACCCGGTCGACGCACGGGCCGGTGCGACCGAGGTGACAGCAGGGCTCCAGCGTGACGTACAGCGACGCGCCTCGCGCAAGCTCGCCCGCTTCCTCGAGCGCGCGGACTTCCGCGTGCGGCCCGCCGGCGCGCTCGTGATAGCCCTGTCCCACGATTGTGCCGTCATCACGGACCACCAGCGCGCCCACCATCGGATTGGGGCTCGTCGTCCCCCTTCCGCGCTCGGCCAGGTCCAGCGCGCGATTGATGTAATCGAGATCGGCCGCCATCACCACTTCTGTTCGAAGAGGGCGTCGACGTAGTCGTCGACGGAGAACGGGATGAGGTCGTCGATCGACTCGCCGACGCCGAC
>DASZHO010000193.1:0-31151 GCA_035937795.1 Vicinamibacterales bacterium
AGCGATGCAATTTTGACCTCCGGTTCGCGCACCGGGCTCCTGGAGGCCCTGGCCACGGCGCTCCCGGCGGCCGGCTTGTCTTTATCGTCTTTATCGGCAGCGCCCGCCGCGCCTTCCGCCGATTCAGGCTCCTGCTCGATCGCGTCCAGGGCGGCCGTCGCCACCACCGTCATCGGCGGCTTGATGTCACGAATTTCCCTGTAGCTGTTCAGCAGCGTGCGGTAGTCGGGAGCGGTCACAAAATCGAGCGAGATGGTGTGATGGCGCGGATACCCGTTCGAGCGGTCTTCGATCGCGAGGCTGAAGAGCGCGTTTTCCTCGTCGGACTGGACCGTGACGATCGACGTCGGCGTCGTGAGGCGCCCGGCCAGCGCGTCGAGCGCCGCGCGGCTGCCGAAAAAGGCCTTGTCGTGCGCATCGGCCTCGAGCAGCGCCTCGATCACCTCGCGCACGTGCCCGCGCCGCTCCACCAGCCGCAGGTACTTGCGGTAGGTCATCAGCCGGTGCAGCAGGAGCTCCAGCGGCTGACCGGAGATTTCCTTGCCGTTGATCTTCACCGCGCGCGATTCCGCCGAGCGGCGGATCAGGTACGACTCGAGCTCGCGCTCGTCCTTGATGTAGGTCTCGCTCTTGCCGCGCTTGGCGCGGAACAGCGGCGGCTGCGCGATGTAGATGAAGCCGTTGTTGATGAGCTCGGGCATCTGCCGGTAGAAAAACGTGAGCAGCAGCGTGCGGATGTGCGAGCCGTCGACGTCGGCGTCGGTCATGATGATGATGCGATGGTACCGCAGCTTGGCCAGGTCGAACTCCTCGCGGCCGATACCGCAGCCGAGCGCCGAGATCATCGTCCTGATCTCGTCGCTGCCGAGCATCTTGTCGAAGCGCGCCTTCTCGACGTTCAGAATCTTGCCTTTGATCGGCAAGATCGCCTGGAAGCGCCGGTCGCGGCCCTGCTTGGCTGAACCGCCGGCGGACTCGCCTTCCACGATGTAGAGCTCGCTGTTGGCTGGATCGCGCTCCTGGCAGTCCGCCAGCTTGCCGGGCAGTCCGCCGCCCTCGAGCGCGCCTTTGCGGCGCACCAGGTCGCGGGCCTTGCGCGCCGCCTCTCGGGCGCGCGCGGCATCGATCGTCTTGGCCAGGACCCGCTTGGCAATCGCGGGATTCTCCTCGAGAAACGAGCCGAGCTTGTCGTTGACGATGGCCTCGACGATGCCCTTCACTTCGGTGTTGCCGAGCTTGGTCTTGGTCTGACCTTCGAATTGCGGCCGCGGAATCTTCACGCTGATGACCGCGGTCAACCCTTCCCGTATGTCGTCGCCGCTGATGCTCTCCTTCAGATCCTTCGCGAGGTTGTTCTTCCCGGCGTAGAAATTGACCGTCCGCGTCAGCGCCGAGCGGAAGCCGGACAGATGCGTGCCGCCCTCGTGCGTGTTGATGTTGTTGGCAAACGCGTAGATCGCCTCCGAGTAGCCGTCGTTCCACTGCAGGGCGATTTCGACGTCGATGCCGTCGCGGTCGCCCTTCATGAAGATCGGCTTCTCGTTCACCGCGGCCTTGTTCTTGTTCAGGTACTTGACGAACGAGATGATGCCGCCGTCGTATTGAAACTTGTGGCTCTTGGTTTCGCGTTCGTCGTCCAGCGTGATGAGGATGCCGGCGTTCAGGAACGCCAGCTCCCGCAGCCGCTGCGCGAGCGTGTCGAAGCTGAAATCGGTCGTTTCGAAAATCTCCCCGTCCGGGCGGAAGGTGATTTTCGTGCCGCGTTTCTTGGTCGTCCCCGTCATTTCCAGGTCGCCGGAGGGCTTGCCGCGCTCGTATTTCTGCTTGTACACCTGGCCGTCGCGCCAGATTTCCAGGTCGAGCTCCTGCGAGAGCGCGTTGACGACGGAGACCCCCACGCCGTGGAGGCCGCCCGAAACCTTGTAGCTTTCGTTGTCGAACTTGCCGCCGGCGTGCAGCACGGTGAGCACGACTTCGGCCGCCGGCCGGCCGTTGGGCATCTTGTCGACCGGGATCCCGCGCCCGTTGTCCACGACCGTGACCGAGTTGTCGATGTGGATCATGACGTTGACCTGGTCGCAGAAGCCCGCCAGGGCCTCGTCTATGGAGTTGTCCACGACTTCGTAGACCAGGTGGTGCAGCCCGGACGGCCCGGTCGAGCCGATGTACATGGCGGGTCGCTTCCGGACGGCCTCCAGGCCTTCCAGGACTTTGATCTTGTCGGCGCCGTAGTCCGCGCTGGACCCCAACTGGCTCGAAGTCTCTTCAACTTCCACGGCGCCGGCGTTCTGGTCTGATTGATTCATCTAATCCCTGATCGCTGCAGGATCACACGCGCATGGGCATGATCACGTAGGTGTAGTCATACCCTTCGGTGCCTACCGGCTTCATCACGGCCTGGCTGACTTCGTCTTTCAGCTCGAGCGCGACGTTGTCGGTGTCGACGGCGCCGAGAAAATCGATCACATACTGCGCGTTGAAGCAGATCTGCATGCTGCCGTCGTTATAATCCACGGGCAGCGTTTCCTTCGCTTCGCCGAACTCTGGGCTGCTCGATGTGACTTCCACTTTCCCTTTGTCGAGCTGAAACTTCACGGCGCGCGACCGCTCGTTCGACAACAGGGCCACGCGCTTGACGGCGTTGGTCAGCCGTTCGCGCTCGAACTCGATCCGCTTGTTGTTGCCCTTGGGAATCACGCGCTCGAAAGCGGGAAACTGGCCATCGATCATCCGCGAGACCAACGTCCGTCCGCCAATATCAAAAAATAAATGGTTCTCCCCACGTTCGTAGCGGATGTCGCCGTCGCCATCGTCGTCAGCCAGGAGCCGGCCGAGTTCCCACAGGGTCTTGCGGGGAAGAATCGCCCGAACCTCGTCGCCGCCGTTTGTTCCCTTTGCGGCCGTTTTCGGCCGATCCACGGTGACCAGCGCGAGGCGATGGCCGTCGGTCGCCACCAGGCTCATCGAGCCGGGCTGGAGGATGAACAGCGCGCCGTTGAGAAAATACCGCGTGTCTTCGCCCGTGATGGCAAACTGCGTTTTGGCCACCATCTCGCGAATCGCCGCGCGCGGGAGCGTCGCGTTGATGGTCCCGGTCGCTTCGGGCACCGCGGGAAAATCTTCTTTCGGCAGCGTCTGCATGCGCGAGTCGAATCGATCGGCGGCCACCTTCACGCCGTTCCTATCCTCGGCGATCCTGACGTCGGTTTCGGGCAGCGCTCGTACGATCTCGTAAAGCTTCTTGGCCGGCAAGGTCAGCGACCCGCCTTTTTCTACCGCCGCATCGCAACGGCTTCTCAACCCAACTTCGAGATCGGTCGCCAGCATGCGAATCTCGTTGCCTTTGGCTTCCATCAGCACGTTGGCAAGAATCGGAATCGTGTTCTTGCGCTCGACGATTCCCTGGAAAAGTTGCAGTTCTCGCAGTAGGTCGTTTTTCTTAACGACTAGTTCCATGACTGGCTGACCTCAAATTGCGGGCGCTGGGGACCCGCGATCTCTGGATAGATAGAGAGGGAAGATCTAGAGAAAGAATTATACAAGAAAAAGGCGCTGTTGGGAAGTCTTTCGACGGCTATAAGTTATTTATTTTCAATCATTTAAACTGTGCGTTTTCCTGTGGATAACTCGTCGTACCGAGGCCCGCAGCGGGGGCAGGCTTTTGCCCTAAAAACGGGCGATCCGCAGCCCTGTGGACGCCCCCCGGCGGACACCTGCGGAAAACGCATTCTTTCACCGGAAATTCTCGATGAAGCTGTTGAGAAGGGTGTTGAAATGTGCATCCTGTTTCCTCAAAGCTTCCACCTTCTTGATCGAGTGGATCACCGTGGAGTGATGTTTTCCACCGAAGCTCCGCCCGATTTCCGGCAGCGACGCGTGCGTCAACGATTTACAGAGGTACATCGCAACCTGCCGCGGCATCGCTATCGATTTCGAGTTGTTGCGCGATTTCAGTTCCGTCAGCTTGAGCTGGTAGTAATCCGATACGAATTTCTGAATTGCGTCGATCGTGACGGCCTTCTCTTCGTGGTCGAGCACGTTCCGCAAGACTTCCTGCGCGAGCGCGGTTGAAAGCTCCCGGCCGGTGAGCGACGCATACGCAATCAACCTGATGAGCGACCCTTCCAACTCGCGGATGTTCGACTTGATTCGGCCGGCGATGTAGATTGCGACTTCATCGGGCAGCGGAACGGCTTCAGCTTCGGCCTTCTTTTTCAGAATCGCGATCTTTGTTTCCAGGTCGGGCGATTGAATGTCGGCGATGAGGCCCCACTCGAACCTCGATCGCAGCCGTTCCTCGAGCTGTTTGATCTCGTGCGGCGGGCAATCGCTGCTGAGGACGATCTGCTTTTGGGAGTCGTAAAGGGCGTTAAATGTATGAAAAAACTCGTTTTGCGTTCCTTCCTTGCCGGCCAGGAATTGCACGTCGTCCACCAGCAGCACGTCCACCGTCCGATAGCGCTCGCGGAAGTCGATCAGGCGGTCGTATCGCACCGCGTTGATCATCTCGTTCATGAAGCGCTCCGAGGAGATATAGGTGAGCGTGAACGTTGGATCGTGCTGCAGCACATAATGACCGATCGCGTGCATCAAATGTGTTTTGCCGAGCCCCACACCGCCATAGATGAACAGCGGATTGTACGAACGCGACGGTGCTTCGGCGACGGCGCGGCACGCCGCGTGCGCAAACTGATTCGACGATCCGACGATGAAGGTGTCGAAGGTGTAGCGAGGGTTCAGACCCGCGACCGAGGTGGTGTTGGGTGGAATCGTTTCCTCCGTGGCTTCGGGAGGAGGAGGCGCCGGGGCCTCCCCTTCAGCAAGCGGCGACGCGACAAAACTGACGGCGGCGCTGGCGCGATTCACTTCGGCCAGCGCCTCGTCGATCACCCCGGAGTAATGCTTGGTGATCCAATCTTTGAAAAGCGCGTTGGGCACGCGCACCGTGACGCTCACGCCATCGTCGGCAAGGAACGACGTTGGCTTGAACCAGGTATAGAAGCTGTGGCGGTTGACTTTGGCCTGCACGCGCCCGAGGATTTCGTCCCAGATATTGCTGGCAATCATCGCGATTTTCCGACTTTCGCCTCAGGCCCGTGCATCGGAACGTGGCCGAATTGGGTGTGGCGCGTGAAGAACGGCTTCAAATCGTGCTCGGGGAGCCTTCGCCTCGAAAAAGAGTCGAAAAACAGGACCTTTTACCGTGCGAACGGCAGCGAACCCTGCATTTTCAACAGGTTTTTCCACACCTGTGGAAAACTCTGGGAAGAGACCCAATTCCATTCTGGCGGTCCAAGTGCCAAAGCGTTCAGCGAAAGTCCGTTCGTTTCCGAACTCAGGGAGACACGGGACTTTAGCATAACGCGGTGTCGCGGCCTCCAGTGACTTCCGATGGCCGCGGCGGCGTCCTCCGGCGACAGTCCGCATCGCCTTCGTTGACACGCAGCCGAGTCGCCCATTAGCATTGTAGGTTCGGTCGTTGCTCTTTTTCACCTTTTCCTAAGGAATTTCGATGAAGCGTACGTTCCAGCCAAATCGGCGCCGCCGACGCCGCACGCATGGGTTTCTGGCGCGCATGCAAACCAAGAACGGCCGCATCGTCCTCAAGCGCCGCCGCGCCAAAGGCCGCAAACGCCTGACGGTCTCCTCCGAGCCCTAGCAAAGGCTGGAAAAGAGAAGGCACGGTCCCTGTTTCAGGCAGCCTCAATGGCAACGAACGGTCGATTGCGCCGGCGGGCAGAGTTCACCCGGGTCTACGAACAGGGCGCTCGGCTGCGGGGACGATTCATGACCTGTTTCGCCCTGCCGAACGGCCTCGATTCGCCTCGCCTCGGCATCGCCGCCAGCCGGAAAATTGGGAACGCGGTGACGCGCAACAGGGCGAAACGACGCGTCAGAGAGTTATATAGAACGCATAAACCCTTGAAACCCATAGACATCGTGTTTGTCCCGCGCCGCGAGCTGGTTTCGGCACCCTGGCCGGCCCTTGAAGCTGAATTGCAGCAGTTCGAAAACGAGATCGGGGGTCGTTTTCGGCGCGGACCGCATTTCAAATGATCCCATTTTCCGTACGGCTCGGGCTTGCATGCGTGCGCACGTATCAGTTCCTTGTCCGGCCGATGCTCGCGGGATCGGGCACATGCCGCTTCGTACCGAGCTGCTCGGAGTACGCGGTTGAAGCGATTACCGTGCACGGGCTGTTTCGCGGTGGATGGATGGCTCTGAGGCGCCTCATGCGCTGCCACCCACTCGGCGGGCACGGCTTCGATCCGGTTTCATAGGGCTCAATGGAACGCCGTCTTCTCCTCGCCATCCTCCTGACATTCCTTGTCCTCACGGTTTATCAGTGGCTGCTGCCGAAACCTCCGCCGGGGCAGACGCCTGGGGCCTCTCCCACTGGGGCAACGTCGAGCGGGACGAGCGGGAGCGGCGCGACCGGCTCGCCCCCTTCTGGCTCGATTACCTCGACCGCCGGCCAGTCCGCGTTGACTGGGCCGGCGGCGCCGATCGCGGCGGAGTTACCGCCGGTTCAAACCGTCGTCGCAGACACGACGGAAAAGACCATCGTCGTGGACAACGGCTCGGTGCGCGCGGAGTTTTCCAATCGCGGCGCGAACATCACCAGCTGGCAACTCCTGCAATATCACGACAACGCGGGGAAGCCTCTGGAGCTCGTTCCGCGTGACGCGCCGCCGGATTCGCCGCGGCCTTTTTCGCTGAAGCTCGACGACCCCGCGAAGACCGCTCGCGTCAATACGGCGCTCTATAACACCGTGAATTCGCCGCCCGCCACGGTCGATGGCACCAGGTCGCCGGCGGCGTTGACTTTCGAATATCAGGACGCGTCGGGTCTGCACGTGCGAAAGCAATTTCGCATCGAGCCGAATTCTTACGTGATCACGTTCTCGGCCACCGTCATGGACGGCGACGCCGCCGTGAACCCTTCGATCCGGTGGGGCCCAGGCCTCGGCGACATTCTCGCGCTGGGGCCGGGCAACGGCCGAAACATCCGGCGCGCCGAGGGCATCTACGATATCGACGGCAGCGTGAAGCGGCAGTTGGCTCCCGCGCTCAAGACGACGCCCCGCTACGAGGGAAATTTTGCGTTTGCCGGCGTCGACACGCACTACTTCATTTCGGTCGCGATCAAGCCGGGTCCGGCGCAGATCGAGTACGAGCCAGTCTCGGTGCCGATTGCCGGATCGAACCCGCCGCTTTCGCGCGACTACATCGCGTACGACATCAGGCTGTCCGCCCCCCCGTCAAACGCGCGGTTCTTTTTCGGCCCGAAGCATTTCGATACTCTGAAGGCCGTCGACGGCGAGCTGGTTCGCGCCATCTGGTTCGGCATGTTCTCGTTCCTCGCGGTGCCGCTGCTCTCGGCGCTGAATTGGATCCACCGGTTCGTTGGCAACTACGGATGGTCGATTCTCGCGCTCACCGTCCTGATCAACGCGGTGATGTTCCCGCTGCGCCACAAGAGCTTCGTCTCGATGCGCAAGATGCAGGAGATCCAGCCGCAGGTGAAGCAGATCCAGGATCGCTACGCCAAGCTGAAGATGAGCGATCCGGCGCGGCAGAAGATGAACACCGAGCTGATGGATCTCTACCGCTCGAAGGGGGTGAACCCCGCCAGCGGGTGCATCCCGATGCTGCTGACGTTTCCGGTACTGCTGGCGTTTTACGGCCTGCTGTCGGAATCGGTCGAGCTGCGCGGCGCGCCGTTCATTTTCTGGATCAAGGATCTGTCGGTGATGGATCCGTACTACGTCACGCCGATCCTCATGGGGGTGTCGCAGCTTGCGCAGCAGCGAATGGCGCCCGCCGCCGCCGACCCTGCGCAGCAGAAGATGATGATGATCATGCCGGTCGTCTTCACGTTTCTGTTCATCACCTATCCGAGCGGCCTCGCGCTGTACTGGCTGGCGAGCAACGTGTTGCTGATCGGACAGCAGATGCTGACGAATTACTTGATCGGTCCGCCGGATATCAGAGTGCCACGGCCGTCGGCCGAGCGCAGGCTGAAAAAAGTTGGTGAAGGAAAGACGGAAGCGGTCGCGGAAGGGGAGCCGGGCTAAGGGGCTCAGGCTTAGGGCTCAGGGTCCGGCCCCCCGCGGGACTCAGGGCGCCGGGGCGCAACGCGCAAGAAACGCACAAGAAAACGGAAGCAGGAGTGGCCTGAATGAGCGTCGAACAGCAGGTTGCCGACTTCGTGAGCCAGGTCGTGAGGCAATTGGGCCTGGCCCTGGAGACGCACGTCGAGACGAGCGCCGACGGCACGAGAATCAATCTGGAAGGCGAAGGAGCCGAAGCGCTGCTCGCGCGCCGCGGCGAGGGTCTGCAGGCGCTGCAGCACATCGTCGACAGCGCGTTCCGCCGGCAACTAGGCGAACAGAAGCGCCTGCTCATCGACTGCATGGGTTTCCGCCGCGACAAAGACAACGAGCTGAAGCAGATGGCGAAGTTCCTGGCGGAAAAAGCCAAGTCGACGGGCGCGGAGCAAAGCATCGGCCCGTTGAACGCCTACGAGCGCCGGTTGGTGCATCTCGCCGTCGCCGAGGTTCCCGGGGTGACGTCGGAAAGCATCGGCGACGCCGCGGTGAAAACTGTGACAATCTCCGTGGACCGGAAACCGTAGATCGTGACATGTTCTCGACGTCCGACACGATCGTGGCCATCGCGACGCCGCCCGGCCGCGGCGGAATCGGCGTGGTACGCGTCAGCGGCGGCGACGCTCCGCGCATAGCGGCCGCACTGCTCGAGCTCAGCCTTCCTCTTCGGCCCAGGCACGCCACGTTCGCGCGCGTGATGGGGGACCAGGTCGTGGCGACCTACTTCCCCGCTCCTCATTCATATACCGGCGAGCATGTCGTCGAGATCAGCGCGCACGGCAGCCCCATCGTGCTCGGCCAGATCGTCCAGGATGCCATGCACGCGGGCGCCCGCCTGGCGGAACCTGGCGAGTTCACGCTCCGCGCGTTTCTGAACGGACGGATCGATCTGATTCAGGCCGAAGCGGTGGCGGACCTGATCGACGCGGTCACGCCCGAGCAGGCGCGCGCCGCGTTCGATCAACTGGAGGGAACGCTCACCGAGAACATTGCGGAGATCGAGCGGGACCTGTTCGACCTGACCGCTCGCATGGAAGCCTCGCTGGATTTTCCCGACGAGGGCTATCACTTCGTCGAGGCCGGCGACGCTGCGGCGGCGCTGGGCGCCATCGAGAGCAAGGTGTGCGCGCTGCTGTGCGAGTTCAAGCGCGGCCGATTAATCCGCGAGGGAGCGCGGGTGGCCATCGCCGGCAAACCGAACGTCGGCAAATCGAGCTTGTTCAACGCGCTGGTCGGCGCCGGCCGCGCGATCGTGACGGCCGTGCCCGGCACGACAAGAGATCTTGTGACGGAGACCGCGGACATCGAGGGATTGCGGCTGGAGCTCGTCGACACGGCGGGCATACGCGAGCCTGCGGACGAGGTCGAACTCGAGGGCGTGATGCGGGCGCGCCGCGCCTGGACGACGGCCGACCTCGTGCTGGTCGTGCTCGACTCATCGCGCCCGCTCGAGGAAGATGACCTCGGCCTTCTCGGCGACACGACCGAAGTGCCGAGGCTTGTCGTGATGAACAAGAGCGATTTGCCCGGCGCGTGGGCCGTCGGCGATTTGCGCCTGGCCGAGACGGTCGCGGTTGTTTCGACGAAGAGCGAAAACGGGCTCGACGCGCTGAGGAAGCAGCTGAGAATGTTGCTCGATCGCGGCGTCCGGGTTGGGCGCGACACGGCAGCGGTGACCAACATACGCCATGCGGCATTGCTCGATCGTGCGCGCGCGGCGCTTGGCCGCGCCCGCGAATCGGTGGAAGCGCCGGGCGGCCCGGTGCCCGAGGAATTCGTGCTGACCGATTTGCAGGATGCGCGCGCGGCGCTCGAGGAAGTCACCGGCAAACGCACATCGGAGGATCTGCTCCGGCACATCTTCTCGCGCTTCTGCATCGGCAAGTGAGAATTGGCTGAGAGCTTCGACGTGATCGTGATCGGGGCGGGGCATGCCGGGTGCGAGGCGGCGTACGCCGCGGCGCGGCTCGGCAGCAACGTGGCGATCTGCACGCTGACGCCGGACACCGTTGCGCACATGCCGTGCAATCCGGCGATTGGCGGCACCGCCAAAGGGCACCTGGTGGCCGAGATTGACGCGCTCGGGGGATTGATGGGCCGCGCGATCGACGCCACGGGCATTCAATTCAAGGTGCTGAACCGCAGCCGCGGTCCTGCCGTCCGGTCGCCCCGCGCGCAGGCCGACAAGCGGCGCTACGGGCGCTGGATGTACGAGGCGCTGGCCGGGGAAAAAAACATCTCCTGGATTTTTGGCAAGGCCGGGCGAATTCTCGCAGAGCACGGCCGTGTTGTGGGCCTTGCGCTCGAGGATGGCCCGCGCTACGCGTGCCGCGCGGTCGTGATGACGACCGGAACATTTCTGAACGGCCTCGTCCATGTCGGTCCCGAGCAGCGTCCGGCGGGCCGCGCCGACGAGCCGCCATCGTGCGAGTTGGCGAAATCACTCAAGTCGTTCGGGTTCACCTGGGGCCGGCTGAAGACCGGCACTCCCCCGCGTCTGCACCGCGACAGCATCGATTTCGATCGCTCGGTCTCGCACGGACATTTTGCGATCGAGCCCGGCGACAATCCTCCCGTCCCATTTTCGTTTCTGACCGAGTCGATCGACGTCGAGCAGATGCCCTGTTATCTCGTTCACACCAACGAGCGCGTGCGCCAGCTTGTGACGTCGAACATCGACAAGTCGCCGCTGTTCAACGGACAGATTCACGGCATCGGGCCGCGCTACTGCCCGTCGCTCGAAGACAAGATCGTGCGATTTCCCCAGCGCGAGCGCCATCAGATTTATCTCGAGCCCGAGGGGCGCGACGTCGACGAGATCTACATGAACGGGTTCTCGATGAGCCTGCCGCGCGATGTGCAACTCGAGATCGTGCGCGCGCTGCCGGGTTTGGAGAACGCGACGATGCTCCGGCCCGCGTATGCGGTGGAGTACGACTTCGTTCAGCCCACCGAATTGACGAGCGCGCTCGAGACCAAGCGGGTACCCGGTCTGTTTCTGGCCGGGCAGATCAACGGAACATCCGGTTACGAGGAAGCAGGCGCTCAGGGCCTGATCGCGGGCGTGAATGCGGCGCTGGCCGCGAAGGCTTCGGCGGTGCCGTTTACCTTGGCGAGAAACGAGGGCTACACTGGTATTCTGGTGGATGACCTAATTACAAAGGGTTGCCTCGAGCCTTACCGCATGTTCACGTCGCGGGCGGAGTACCGTCTCTTGTTGAGGGTCGACAACGCTGATTTGAGACTGACGCCGAAGGGCCGCGAGGCGGGGCTCGTCGATGAGACACGATGGGAGAGGTTTCGCGCGCGCCGGGCGCGATACCGGCAAAACATCGCCGCTCTCCAGACGACGGCAGTACGCGACAGGTCTGGGGCTTCATTGCCGGCGGCGAAATGGCTCCGGCAAGCGGGGAACAGCCTGGCGAAGCTCGTTGAATCAGGCGAGGTCCAGCTCGCCTCACCCAGCAGCCGGCTGGATGAGCCGAGCGCCGAAACGACCCTGAAGTATGAAGGCTATTTGAGACGCCAGGAAACCGAGGTTGCGAGACAATCGCGCGAGGAGCATCGGTCCATCCCTCCGGCGTTTGACTATGCGTCGGTGCCTGGCCTGTCAGCCGAGGTGACTCAGCGCCTCAGCCAGATCCGCCCTGAGACACTTGGGCAGGCGATGCGGGTCCCGGGTGTGACTCCCGCTGCGATCGCCGTATTGTCGACCTACGTCTCGCGGTATTCTGTGGCGTGGCATTCCGAGAAAAGCTTGCCAAACGCGCCCGAAAAGCGGGTTTAAGCCCCTCCCAGGACGTAATTTTCGGTCTAGAAGCCTATTTTGCGATCTTAGGAAAGTGGAACGAAAAGGTGTCGCTCACGTCGCTCCCCGTCGCGGAGGCGGGCGAGGAGGCGATCGACCGGTTGCTGATTGAGCCGCTCCTGGCGGCGAAATACCTCCCTTCTGGCACTCCTCTGGTGATTGATATTGGGTCCGGCGGTGGTTCGCCGGCGGTTCCGTTGAAGGTGGCCGCCCCAGGTATTGCGATGGTCATGGTGGAATCGAAGACTCGCAAAGCCGCGTTTCTGCGCGAAGTCGTCCGGCAACTCGGCCTTGATCGCACCAGCGTTGCCGCGGCGAGATTTGAGGCGCTTGTCGCGCGGCCGGATGTAGCCGGTTCAGCCGATGTCGTCACACTCCGGGCGGTTCGCGTGGAGCAAAAGACCCTCGCGGCGCTTCAGAGACTCATGAAACCAGGAGGCGCCATTCTTCTGTTTGGGACTCGAGCTGGGGCGATCGAGGCTGAGACGAGACTTCCGGGTAGCGAGCTCAAGTGGGAGGGAACGCATAGTTTGCTGCCGCACTTGAATAGCACGCTCGTGGTGTTTCGCAGAACGGTGTAGGGAGTGGGCGCACGGGCTGAAGGCCTTTAGGGCTCAGGGGCAAAAGGACACGCAAGAGAGCGGTTGGCCGCCCGGCGTAGTAAAAGGAGAGCGTTGCGAGAAACGCAGAAACGCTGCCGGGTGTTCCACGTGGAACAAATCGCCAGAGGGCTGGAAAAGTCGCCCAAAAGTAGGGTATTCTTCGCCGGGCGAATTCCCAGCGATACGCACCCACGTATTTGGTCATTGGACCAATCATAGCAACAAGTCGTTCGGTATGAACAAGATACTGGCTGTTGCCAACCAGAAAGGCGGAGTCGGGAAGACCACGACGGTCATCAACCTCGCCGCCTCGTTGGCAGCCGCCGGCCAAACGGTCCTTCTGGTCGACGTCGACCCCCAGGCGAACATGACCAGCGGGCTTGGCCTTCGCGGCCAGAAGGCTGCGGGCGGCACGGTCTACAACATCCTGACGGCCCCGGACGGCCTCGCCATCAAAGACCCGGACGTCTTCATCATTCCCACCTCGCTGCCGCAGCTCTCGCTGATTCCCGCGGATCGCAATCTCACCGGCGCCGAAATCGAAATGGTGTCGCTGCCCGGCCGCGAGTCGCAGCTGCGGCGATTTCTCAATCCGCTGCGCGACCGCTTCGATCACGTGTTTCTCGACTGTCCTCCGTCGCTCGGGTTGCTGACGCTCAACGCGCTCGTCGCCGCCGACGCCGTGATGATTCCGCTGCACTGCGAGTACTTCGCGCTCGAAGGTCTCGCCGATCTGATGACCACGCTGAGAAGGGTGAGGGCGGGGATGAATCCCGATCTCGACGTCGACAGCGTGCTGCTGACCATGTACGACGAGCGGACGAACCTCGGGCAGCAGGTCGCGGCCGAAGTGAGAGAATTTTTCAAAAGCAAAGTGTTTCAAACCGTGATCCCGCGCAACGTGAAGCTGGCGGAAGCCCCCAGCCACGGGATGCCGGTGACCGTGTACGATCCCAAATCGCGAGGCGCCGACGCGTACAACGCGCTCGCGCGTGAATTTGTCGAGCGGCGAAACGCAAGAGGTTGAGAGGAGCGAAGTGATGGAGAAGCGGCCTGCCCTGGGAAAAGGACTCAGCGCGCTCATCCCCGATGTGCCCGAGCCCAAAGGCTCGCCCACGGAAGTCGACCTCGACCTGATCTCGCCCAACGAGCACCAGCCGCGGCAGCGGGCCGACGACACGCGCCTCGAAGGCCTGGCCCGTTCCATCAAAGCCAACGGCGTGATCCAGCCGATCGTCGTTCGCAGAGTCGAGGGCGGCTATCGCATCATCGCCGGCGAGCGGCGATGGCGGGCGGCGCAGCGCGCGGGCTTGATGCGCGTGCCCGTGGTGGTGAAGGATGTTGCTGCCGGCAACGATGCGCAGCTGCTCGAGATGGCGCTCATCGAAAACATTCAGCGCGAAGATCTCAATCCCATAGACGAGGCCGCCGCGTACGAAAAGCTCAGCACCGAGTTCAGGATGACCCAGGAGGCGATCGCGGCCGCCGTCGGCAAGGATCGATCGTCGGTGGCGAATCATCTCCGGCTGTTGAAGCTTCCGCAGGAAGTGCGCGCCGAAGTGGCGGGCGGGCGTCTCTCGATGGGCCACGCGCGCGCGCTGCTCGCCGTGCCGGACGAGAACGGCCAGCGCCAGGTGGCGCGAGAAGTCATCGCACAAGATCTCTCGGTGCGCGAAACCGAAACGCTCGTGAAGCGGCTCGCTCGCCAGCCGGCGGCCCGCCTCGCTCTGGCGAAGCCGACCGACGTGAACACGCGCGCCGCCGAGGAGCGGCTGCGGCTGTCTCTCGGGACGCGCGTCCGCATCATTCGGCGTGGCAAGGGCGGCAAAATCGAGGTCGATTTCGGCTCGGAGGATGAGCTTCAGCGGCTCTTCGAAGCGCTCACGAGCCGGTAGAGCGCGTCTCGAGCCGTTCGAACGGATCTCCTCCTTGAAGTCGTCTGGTATATACTGATGGTCTATACCACGAACGGAGGTTTTGGATGACGGCGATTGCCAAGCTCTTCCGAAACGGCCGGAGCCAAGCCGTGCGGTTGCCCCGCGAGTTCAGGTTCGACGGAGACAGCGTCCGGATTCGCCGAGCCGGCCGCGGCGTCCTCGTGGAGCCGATGTTCGCTGATGTTTCGGAGTGGTTCGCCGAACTTGACCGTTTGGGACCAGAGCCGTTCATCGCCGAGGGTCGCCGTCAGCCAATTACGCCCAGGCGACACATGTTTCGATGACGATGTACCTACTCGACACTAACGCGTGCGTTGCCTTGATCAACGGCGCGCCAAAGGAGGTGCGGCGTCGATTCCAGCGTGCCGTCGTCAAGGAGGCGGTCATCCTGTTGTCTTCTGTTGTTGCATTTGAACTCTGGTACGGTGTCGCCAAGAGCCAGCGTAAGGAGATCAATACGCAGCGACTCGAAGCGTTCCTGGCCGGACCGCTCGAGTGGGCGCTGTTCGATGACGGAGACGCGCGTGAAGCAGGAACCGTGCGTGCCGAACTCGAGCTCGCTGGGAAACCGGTGGGCGCCTATGACGTGCTGATCGCAGGCCAGGCGCGACGCCGTAATGCGACGCTTGTCACCGCGAACGTTGGCGAATTCGGCCGGATCGCCGGCCTGAAATGGGAAGACTGGGCAGTTGCCCGTCGGCAAAAGTCGCGTCGCGAAGCATGATTTTCGGCGCTTCCACGTCGGGTTCCCATTAACGCACTGCCATGAGCCTCGCGTCAGGCACGCGGATCGGCGTCTATGAAGTTGTCGCCCTGATCGGCGCCGGCGGCATGGGCGAAGTGTACCGTGCGCGCGACACCCGCCTCAATCGCACGGTCGCCATCAAGATTCTTCCGCTGCAGAGCGCGGCCGATCCGCAGGTTCGAGAGCGGTTCGATCGCGAAGCGAAGGCTGTCGCCTCGCTCGAAAGTGAGCCCGGGATCAACGATGAGCAATGCTGACCTGGTTGTGGTCCGAACGTTCCTGAACAGGATCGATGCTGAACTGGCGCGGACTGCCCTGGAAGCCGCCGACATCGAGTCCATCGTCTCGGCCGACGACATGGGCGGTTTGCGGCCTGGTGTCTGGATGAGTGGCATGAGCGGCGTGCGCCTCCTGGTTCGCGCCGAGGATGCCAAGCGAGCCGCCACGATCCTTGGAAAAGCGAAATAGCCCGCTCGCTCCAAAGCCTGTGAGCGTGAAGCCCGCCTTTCGTGGTATAAATGGCTGTTTTGCGCTTGTGAAATTCAGTAACAAGCTCGGCTAACTCCAGTCATGACGTCACGTACAGCCGCCCGACGCTACGCCAGAGCGCTGCTGGATGTCGCCTCGAAAGAAGCCGACATCGACAAGGTGGGCGACGAGCTCGAGGCCTTCGCCGCGCTCCTTCATCAGCAGCCGACGCTGAACCGCGTGCTGATGAGTCCGGCCGTGCCCGTGCCCCGCAAGCGCGCGGCGGTGGTCGAGCTCACCACGCTGGCCCGCGTCTCGCCGGTCGTCGCGAAGCTGCTGGCGCTGCTGGCCGAGCGCGATCGGCTGGTGCTGCTGGACGACCTGGCAGCCGCCTATCGCGACATGCTGATGGAACGGCAGAACGTGGTGCGCGCGGAAGTGACGAGCGCATCGCCGCTCGCGCCGGGCAATGCCGAGGCGATCGAGCGGCGGCTCGCCGCCGTCACCGGCAAGCGCGTATCGATGGTCACCAGGGTCGACAAAGCGATCCTGGGGGGCCTCGTCGCGCGCGTCGGCTCGACGGTCTACGATGCGAGCATCGCGACGCAGCTCAGGAAAATTCGGGAACGGCTGACCACGTAAGGCGGGAAGGGGACATCGGAAAAGTGTCATGGAAATAAAAGCTGAAGAGATTTCCAAGGTCATTCGCGAGCAGATTGGGAGCTACGCCGTCGAGGTGGACGTCGCCGAAGTAGGCAGCGTGGTGTCGCTCGGCGACGGCATCGCGCGCGTCCACGGCGTCGAGCGGACAATGGCCGGCGAGATGCTCGAGTTCCCGCACGGTGTGTTCGGCATTGCGCTGAACCTGGAAGAAGACAGCGTGGGCGCGGTGCTCCTGGGCGAATACACCGAAATCAAAGAAGGCGACATCGTCAAGCGCACGGGCCGCATCATGTCGGTGCCGGTCGGCGACGAGCTGCTCGGGCGCGTCGTGAACGCGCTCGGCGAGCCGATCGACGGCAAAGGCCCGATCGCCACCAAGACCTTCATGCCCATCGAACGGATCGCCCCGGGCGTCGTCGATCGCCAGCCGGTGCGCGAGCCGCTGCAGACCGGGTTGAAGGCTATCGATGCGATGGTGCCGATCGGCCGCGGCCAGCGCGAGTTGATCATCGGCGACCGGCAAACGGGCAAGACCGCCGTTGCCGTCGACGCGATCATCAATCAGCGCGACAAAGACGTCGTCTGCATCTACAGCGCGATCGGGCAGAAGCAGTCGACCATCGCGCAGGTGGTTCGCATTCTCGAGGAAGCCGATGCGTTGCGCTACAGCATCATCGTCGCGGCCGGCGCCTCCGAGCCGGCGCCGCTTCTCTACATCAGCCCGTATTCCGCGTGCACGATGGGCGAGTTTTTCCGCGACAGCGGCCGTCACGCGCTGTGCGTCTACGATGATTTATCCAAGCACGCGCAGGCCTATCGCGAAATCTCCCTGCTGCTGCGGCGTCCGCCCGGGCGCGAAGCATACCCGGGCGACGTGTTCTACCTGCACTCGCGCCTGCTCGAGCGCGCGGCGAAACTGCGCACCGAGCTCGGCGGCGGGTCGCTCACCGCGCTGCCGATCATCGAAACGCAGGCCGGCGACTTGTCGGCCTACATTCCGACCAACGTGATTTCGATCACGGACGGGCAGATCTTCCTGGAATCGGACCTGTTCAATCAGGGGATCCGGCCGGCGATCAATGTGGGCAACTCGGTAAGCCGCGTCGGCGGGTCGGCGCAGATCAAGGCGATGCGCCAGGTGGCCGGATCGCTTCGTCTCGATCTCGCGCAGTACCGCGAGCTCGCCGCGTTTGCGCAGTTCGGCAGCGACCTCGACGCCGCCACGCAGTCGCAGCTGAATCGCGGCGCGCGGCTGGTTGAAATTCTGAAGCAGCTGCAGTATCAGCCGCTGCCGATCGAAAAACAGGTGCTCATCGTGTACGCCGGGACCAACGGGTTTCTCGATCAGGTGCCAACGGAGGATGTGGGCGCGTACGAGACCGACCTGTACCGGTACGTCGACGCGCGTCATTCTGGCACGCTGAAGACGCTGGCGGAGAAGAAGCAGATCGATGATGCGCTGAAGGCAGAGATCAACGCAGCGCTGAAGGAATTCGGCCAGCAATTCGCGTCGAGGAAAGCGGCCTAGATGCCGTCCCTGCTCGATATCCGGCGGCGCATCCGCGCCGTGAAATCGACTCAGCAGATCACCAAGGCGATGAAGATGATCTCGGCGTCGAAGCTGCGCCGCGCGAAGGACCGGGTCACGGGCGCGCGTCCGTTTGCGTGGCAGATGGCGCGCGTGCTGAGCGGTCTGGCGGAGCGCGTCGATCCGTCCACGCATCCCTTATTGGCCCAACCCGAGCCGCGCGAAGATGCCCGGACGCTGCTGATTGTGGTGACGGCCGACAAAGGCCTGTGCGGGGGTTTCAACACCAACATCATCAAGGCGGCCGGCGGGTTCATCGCCGGCACCGGCGCCAACGGGATCGAGCTCGGGCTGGTCGGCCGCAAGGGGCGCGACTTTTTCAGGCGCCGCGGCTTCGAAGTGCGGATCGAAGAGATCGGTATTTTCCAGAAGGTGCGCTACGCCGACGCCCAGCGCATCGCGCAGACGGCCATCGAGGAATTCACGAGCGGCCGCGCCAGCAACGTCTCCATCGTTTATAACGAATTCAAGTCGGTGATGCAGCAACGCGTGGCGATCGAGCGGCTGCTGCCCATCCCCAGGGGTGCGCTCGAGAGCGCCGGAGCACCGGGCACGACCGGGTTTCCGAGCCCGGCCGCCGCGTTTGGGGTCCCCGGGGGCGCCCGCGCTGAGGGAAATGTCGATTATCTGTATGAGCCCGCCCCGGCGAAGATCTTTGCCGAACTGCTGCCGCGGCACATCGAGATCCAGATCTATCGCGCGCTCCTCGAATCGGCCGCCGCCGAACACGCCGCCCGCATGACCGCGATGGATGCGGCGACGAAGAACTCGGGCGAGATTATCGAGAACCTGACGCTCTACATGAACAAAGTCCGGCAGGCGGCAATTACGAGGGAGATCATCGAAGTGGTCTCGGGGGCGCAGTCGACGTCTTAAAGAGGGCTCCGGGCTCGAGGCTTTGGGCTCAGGGCTGAAGGAAGAGTGCGAGGAACATGGCTACCGAAGTTGCGAGCAAGCAGAAGGTCGGCAAAGTGGTGCAGGTAATCGGCCCTGTCGTCGACATCGAATTCGCCGACGGCCACCTGCCCGACATCTATAACGCCGTGCACATCGTGTCGGACGGCACGGGCGGCAGCTCGAAGCTCGACGTCGTGTGTGAGGTCGAGCAGCACCTGGGCGAGAACCGGGTGCGCACCGTGGCGATGAAGCCGACCGACGGCATGCAGCGCGGGATGACGGCCGTGGATCTGGGAGAACAGATCACGATGCCCGTCGGCCCGGCGACGCTCGGCCGTGTCATGAACGTGCTGGGCGAACCGGTGGATTTTCCCGATCGGCCGGTGAACTCGAAAGAGCGATGGGCGATCCATCGCAAGGCGCCGACGCTGGAGCAGCAGTCGACCGAATTGAAGATGTTCGAGACCGGTATCAAGGTCGTTGATTTGCTCGAGCCGTATCTCCTCGGGGGCAAGATCGGATTGTTCGGCGGCGCCGGGGTCGGCAAGACCGTCATCATCCAGGAGCTGATCCACAACATCGCCATGAAGCACGGCGGCGTGTCGGTGTTTGCCGGCGTCGGCGAGCGCACGCGCGAGGGCAACGATTTGTGGCTCGAGTTTCAGGAGAGCGGCGTGATCGACGTGAAGGATTTTTCGAAGTCGCGCGCGGCGCTGGTGTACGGCCAGATGACGGAGCCGCCCGGTGCCCGGCTTCGCGTCGCGCTCTCGGGCCTGACGGTTGCGGAGTACTTCCGGGACGCCGAAGGCAAGGACGTGCTGCTCTTCATCGACAACATCTTTCGCTTTACACAGGCGGGCTCGGAAGTGTCGGCGCTGCTCGGCCGCATGCCATCGGCCGTTGGCTATCAGCCCACGCTCGGCACCGAGATGGGCGAGCTTCAGGAGCGCATCACGTCGACCAAGAAGGGCTCGATCACATCGGTGCAGGCGATCTACGTGCCGGCAGACGACTACACCGACCCGGCGCCGGCCACGACGTTCGCGCACCTGGATGCGACGACGAACTTGTCGAGAGCGATTGTGGAGCTGGGGATCTACCCGGCGGTGGATCCGCTGGCGTCGACCTCGCGCATCCTCGACCCGCGGGTCATCGGCGACGAGCATTACAACGTCGCGAAGGAAGTGAAGCGCGTGCTCCAACGCTACAAAGATCTCCAGGACATCATCGCCATCCTCGGCATCGACGAGCTGCCAGAAGAGGACAAGATGACGGTGGCGCGCGCGCGCAAGCTGCAGCGCTTCCTGTCACAGCCGTTTTTCGTGGCGTCGCAGTTCACGGGCCGCGACGGCAAATACGTCCCGATCGCGGAAACGATCCGCGGGTTCAAGGAAATCGTGGAAGGCAAGCACGACCTGTTGCCCGAGCAGGCGTTTTACATGATGGGGACGATCGACGACGTGGTGGAGAACGCGAAGAAGATGGCGGCATAAGGCTCATGGCTGTGGACTCAGGGATCAAGGCTCAAGGGTCAGGGATCAAGGCGCTCCCCTCACACCTGACGCTCGAGATCGTCACCCCCGATCGATCTGTCGTGACCGATCGGGTTGACGAGGTCGAGATCCCCGGCTCGGAGGGTTATTTCGGGGTGTTGCCCGGACACACGCCCCTGCTGGCGATGCTCCAGGTAGGAGAGCTGTGGTACCGGAAAGGTGCCGACAAGGTCTACCTCTCGATTGCGTTCGGGTTTGCCGAGGTGCTGCCCGATCGCGTCACGATTCTGGCGCAGCTGGCCGAGCGGGCCGACGAAATCGACACCGCGCGCGCCGAAGCCGCCAGGCGCCGCGCCGAAGAGCGCATGGCGAAGCCGGCGCCCGAGATGGACTACGAGCGCGTCCGCATCGCGCTGATGAAATCGCTCATCCGCCTCCAGGTCGCGTCCCGGGCCCGTACGCGCGTGTAGAATTGTCGGGATTGCTCGACAGCCTCCGGCAACTTCCCAGATACCGCGGCCTCATTCAAAGCCTTGTCGCACGCGAGCTGAAGGCCCGTTACCGGGGCTCTGTCCTCGGTTTCTTCTGGTCGTTTATCAACCCGCTCCTGCTGCTGCTCGTCTACACGTTCGTCTTCACCGTCGTCCTTCCAGGCGGATGGGACGAGAAGCTTGGCCCGCGCGCGCTGTTTCTGTTCTGTGGCCTCTTGCCGTGGACCTGGTTTTCGAGCTCCCTCATCGAGTCGTCCAACGTTCTGATTTCGAGCGGAAACCTGATCAAGAAGGTGATGTTCCCGGCCGAGATTCTGCCGATCGTCAGCGTGCTCTCCAACCTGGTGCATTTTCTGTTCGGTCTGATCATCCTGGTTGCCTTCCTGATTTACTACCACGCGCCTCTGCAGCTTTCCGAGCTCGTCTGGTTTCCCGCCGTGGTCTTCGTCCAGTTGCTGCTGACGCTGGGCCTCGCGCTGATTCTGTCGGCCATGACGGTGCATTTCCGCGACATCAAGGACATCCTGGCGAACGTGCTGACGCTGTGGTTTTTTGCCACGCCGATCATTTATCCGATGTCGCAGGTGACCGATCCGGCGTCTCCCACGGCGCACTGGGCGAAGCTTCTGATCAATCTGAACCCGTTCACGCACCTTGCCATCTCTTATCAGGAGATTCTTTTTTATCCGGGCCCCTTCGGGCACTGGAAATGGCTGGTCGCCCTCGGTGTGGCGTCGGCAATCCTGTTCCTGTTCGGCTACTTTCTCTTCGACCGGCTGCGCGACTCATTCGCGGAGGAAGTATGAACGCGATTGAGCTGGTGAACGTCACGAAGGTGTACCGCCGCTACGGGCGGCGGAAACAGTTCGCGACGCTGAAGAGCGCGCTGCTGAAGGGCAGCCTCATCCAGGATCTGCAGCCGGACGAGACATTCCCCGCGCTGCAGGGCGTCTCGTTCGAGGTCGCCGCCGGCAAGACCTACGGCATCATCGGTCGCAACGGATCGGGCAAGAGCACGGCGCTGAAGCTGGTCGCCGGCATCACGAAGCCCACGAGCGGCACCGTGACGGTTCGCGGCCGCATCTCCGCGCTCATCGAGCTGGGCGCCGGATTCCATCCCGAGATTTCCGGCCGCGAGAACGTGTTCATCAACGGGATCATGCTCGGGCTGTCGAAGCGCGAAGTCGCCAGGCGGTTCGACGAGATCGTCGCGTTCGCCGAGCTGCAGCAGTTCATCGATGCGCCGGTGAAGACCTACTCATCGGGCATGTACATGCGCCTCGGGTTTGCGGTGGCGATTCACGTGGATCCCGACGTGCTGCTGGTCGACGAGGTGCTCGCCGTGGGCGACGAGGGGTTCACCCACAAGTGCCTCGACAAGTTCGGCGAGTTCAAGCGCAGGGGAAAGACCATTTTGCTCGTCACCCATTCGCTCGGGCTCGTGGAACGCTTGTGCGACGAGGCGCTGTGGCTCGATCGCGGCAACGTACGCAGCGCGGGCGATCCAAAACGCGTGGTGGGCGCCTACCTGACGGACGTGGAACACAGCGAAGAGAAGGAGCTGGCGGCGGAAGACGCGAAGATGACCGACGAAACGAGCGCGGCGGCGTCGAGCGGGCAGGCCGCCCCCGGAGGCGTCGAAGGCGCCAGCGGGGCGGGGGCCCCGGGATCAGCAGAAGACATGGCTCGAGCCGACGAGGGCCGCTGGGGCTCGCGGGAGATTGAGATCACCGACGTCACCTTGAAGGGCCAGGACGGGCAGGGCTCGCACGTGTTCCAGTCGGGCGAGCGTATCGCAGTTCACCTCCATGTTCGCGCCCACCAACCGACCAACGACTTCGTGTTCGGCATCGGACTCTACAGCGCCGAAGGCGTCACCTGCTACGGCACCAATACCGACATGGAGAATTTTCAGGCCGAGGAAATCACCGGCGATGGGGAAGTGACGTTCACGATCGACAGCCTCGATCTGGTCGAAGGCACCTACAAGCTCGACGTCGCCGTCCACAAGCGCGACGGGTACCCGTACGACTATCACCGGCTGCTGTACACGTTCCGCGTCAAATCCCGCAGCAGTGAAGTCGGCATCTACCGTCCGAAACACCGGTGGCAGTTCTCTGCGAACATCAAATTTGCGCCACGCGCATGACTTCAAGGGACTTCACAGGAAAGATATGGTCGGCAGAGACAGCGGCGGCATGGGTGGAGCGCCTCCGGCGCGAGGGCAAAACAGTCGTCTTCACCAACGGCGTCTTCGACATTCTCCATCCCGGCCATGTCCGCTATCTCGAGGACGCGCGACGCGAAGGCGATGCGCTCCTCGTGGGGGTGAATTCCGACCGCTCGGTAAAAGCCATCAAGGGCCCGGCGCGGCCGATCAATTCCGAGGACGAACGCGCTGAACTTCTTGCCGCGCTTGGCTGTGTCGATGGCGTGGTGATCTTCGACGAAGACGATCCCCGCCAGATCGTCGATCGTCTTCAGCCCGACGTCCTCGCCAAGGGCGCCGACTGGGCCGCCGACCGCATTATCGGCCGCGATACGGTCGAAGCCCGCGGCGGCCGCGTCGTCCGCATCCCGCTCGCGGCGGGCTACTCAACGTCTGCCATAATTGAAAAGATACAAGGGCTCTGAACTCAGGGCTCAAGCTCGTAGTTATGCCGACAACGACGTCCTTAAACCTCCAGGCCCTCCTGAAAACGGCGGCGGCGCGCACAGGTATGGACGGGTCCGCCTCGCGGGTGCGAGGCCTCTCGCCTGCGGCGCAGGCCCTGTACGTTGCCGTCCAGGCGAGCCACAGGAAGAACGCGCTGTGCGTCGTGGTGGTGCCAACGGATGAAGACGTCGACCGGTTCGCATCGGACGTCCGCTTCTTCGTCGGCGCGCTCGAGGGCGCTTCGCCCACGGCGCTCGAGGACATCGTCAAACCGTTTCCGTCGCTGCAGATAGATCCCTACCGGAAGCTCGCGCCTCACTTTCACGTTGCCACGGCGCGCGCGGCTGCGCTCAATGGGCTGGCCGGCCGCACTTCGCGCATCGTCGTGGCATCGGGCGCGGCGTTGCTGCCAAGGCTGAGCGATCCGGATCGCCTGCGCTCGACATCGATTGAGCTGAAGCCCGGGATGGATCTCGGGCCGATCGAATTCGGCGACCTGCTCGCCGATGCCGGTTTCACCCGGGAAGATCCGGTCGACGAACACGGCGAATTCTGCGTCCGCGGCGGCATCGTGGACTGGTTTCCGGCCGGCGCGGCCAATCCCATCCGGGTGGAGTTTGTCGGCGACAACGTCGAATCGATTCGCCGCTACGACCCTGCCACGCAACGATCGATTGCGACGCTGGATCAGGCGACCGTGGTACCGCTGCGCGAATCGTTCGGTGAGAAACGGGATCCGGAGTCGTCGTCGGGCGACGCGTCCACTCAAGGCGGCTCCCCATCCCGTTTTACGTTTTTCGACTATATGGCGGGGGGGCGGGACCTCACCCTGATCGTCTCCGAGGAGGAGGAAGTCGTCCGGCAGGTCGGAAAGCTCGAAGAGCAGGTGGCGGCCGGCTACGAACAGGCACGGATAGAAGAAGGCCAGGCGCCCGCACCGGAAGACCTCTTCGTCAAGTGGGACGCCATCGAGCCCCGCCTCGCCGGCGCTACGAGATTGGATCAGCTGGCGATAGGCGAGGGCGACGACGATCGGGCCGCCGGAGCGAAGCTGGACATCCCCTGTCAGCCTGCCGTGGAATTCCGCGGGCGCATTCAGGAATGGATCGCCGAAGTGCGGCGCATGCGCGACCGCGGCGACACGGTGCTGTTCGTGGCCGGCACCGAAGGCCGCGCCGCGCGCACGGTCGAGCTGCTCGCCGAATACGACCTGCGCGGCGTCATGCTCGAGCGCACCGACGAGCTGCTGAACGTGGCCATCTTCGTGACGATCGGCCAGCTCTCGAAAGGATTCCGGCTTCCAACCGCCGAGCTCCAGGTCATCGCCGAATCAGACGTCTTCGAAGAAGAGCGCGCAATGGTCGAGCGGCGCGGCGATCGCCAGCGCTCGATCGCCCGGACGTTCCTGTCCGATCTTCGCGACCTGAAGGTAGGCGACTTCGTCGTGCACATCGACCATGGCATCGGCGAGTTTGTCGGGTTGAAGCAGATCGGCGTGGGCGATGCCATGCAGGAATTCATGGAGCTGCGCTACGCCGGCGACGACAAGCTGTTCGTGCCCGTCGAGCGGCTCGACCTGGTCCAGAAATACAGCGGCACCACCAAGCCGCCGCTCGACAAGCTTGGCGGCACGTCGTGGGAGCGCGCCAAGACCCGCGTGCGCAAGGCGATGCGCGACATGGCCGAGGAACTGCTGAAGCTTTACGCCGCGCGCAAGGCCGTTCCCGGCTACGCGTTCAGTCCCGATTCACATTGGCAGCACGAGTTCGACGACGCGTTCGAGTACGACCTCACACCCGATCAGGCTTCGGCCATCGCCGATATCAAGCGCGACATGGAATCGCCCACGCCAATGGATCGCCTGCTGTGCGGCGACGTGGGCTACGGCAAGACCGAAGTCGCCATGCGCGCCGCCTTCAAGGCGGTGATGGACGGCAAGCAGGCGGCCTTTCTCGCGCCGACCACCGTTCTGGCCTTTCAGCACCAGAAGACGCTGACCGATCGCTTCGCGGGTTTCCCGGTTCGCATCGACATGATCAGCCGCTTCCGATCGAAAGCCGAGCAGGATGCCATCATCGCCGACGTCGCCGCCGGCAAGATCGACATCATCGTCGGCACGCACCGGCTGCTGTCGAAGGACGTCGTCTTCAAAGATCTCGGCCTGCTCGTTGTCGACGAAGAACAGCGGTTCGGCGTTGGGCACAAGGAGCGCATCAAGCAGATGCGCAAGCGCGTCGACGTGCTCACGCTGAGCGCGACTCCGATTCCGCGGACACTGAACATGTCGCTCGTGGGCATCCGCGACATGTCGATCATCGAGACGCCGCCGAAAGATCGGCTGTCGATTCAGACCAACGTGCTGAAATTCGATCCGCACGTAATCGACCGCGCGATCAGGAACGAGCTGGGGCGCGGCGGCCAGGTCTACTTTGTTCACAACCGCGTTGAATCGATTTTCTCAATCGGCGCGCTCATCGCCCGCCTGGTTCCCGAGGCCCGCGTCGTCGTCGGCCACGGCCAGATGGGCGAGCACGAGCTCGAGCAGGCGATGATGGACTTCATCAACAAGAAGTACGACATCCTGCTGGCGACGACGATCATCGAGAACGGACTGGATATTCCGAACGTCAACACCATCATCATCAATCGCGCCGACCGGTACGGTTTGTCGCAGCTGTATCAGCTGCGCGGCCGCGTTGGCCGGTCCGACCGCCCTGCGTATGCGTACCTGCTGATTCCGCCCGACGACACGCTGTCGCAGGTGGCGAAGAAGCGGCTTGCCGCGATCCGCGAGTTCAGCGATCTCGGCAGCGGATTCCGCGTTGCCGCGCTCGACCTGGAGATTCGGGGCGCCGGCAACCTGCTCGGCGGCGAACAGAGCGGCCACATCGAAACCGTGGGATTCGAGATGTACATGAAGCTGCTCGAGCAGGCGGTGCGAGAGCTGAAGGGCGAAGATCTGGCCGACGACGTGCGCGCGAACGTGAACCTGCGGGTCGATTTGCGGATAGACGATTCGTACGTGCCCGACATGAATCAACGGCTGATGATCTATCGCAAGGTGGCGGGCGCTCGCACGGACCAGGAGCTCGATCAGATTCTGAACGAGTTGCGCGACAGGTACGGCCCGCTGCCCGACGCGGTGGAGCACCTGGAACAGTACGGCCGCATCCGCATTCTGGCCGACCGGCTGGGCGTGGAATCGATCGATCGGGAAGGGCAAACGGTCGTTATGAAGATCCGGCCGGATGCCAAGGCCGAGCGTCTGAACGTGGAGCGCCTGATCAAGGTCATTGGTGCGCGCGGCGACGCGACGCTGCTGCCGCCGGCCACGATAAAGCTCGATTTGAAGGCCCCGTCAACCAAGACTGCTGTGCGGCCCTCGAGGGCGCCGGCGACGCCCGGCCCAAGGGCCGGCGTGACCGGTGGAGGCAAGAAGCCTGCCCCCAGCTGGTGGACCGCCCGGGCAACCGCCGGCGAAGTGACCGCCGGCTTCTCGAAGGAAGAGATTCTCCGGTCGCCCAAAGAAGATCCCAGCGCGCCCGACGGCGTCTTTGCGAGAGTGAAGGGCCTGCTGACGGAGCTGCGAGTACAATGAAGGACGGGCCGTGGGTTCAAGGCTCAGGCTCAGGGATGAACGAAGCAGGGACTCGTTGATGAAAAAGATTCTCACCGGTGTTATATGCGCGCTGCTCGTTGTAGGCCCACATCTGCGCGCCGAAATCCTCGAGCAGATTCTGGTGAAGGTGAACGGCGAAATCCTGACCAAGACCGATCTCGAAAAGCTGCAGATCGCCGCCATCCGCGAGCGGGCCAACCTCAACCAGGGCGGAATGAACGACGCGCAGCTCGGCAAAATGATTGCGGAAGTAACCCCGCAGGTCATCGTGGACGCCGTCGACGAGCTGCTGCTGCTGCAGCGCGCGAAAACGCTTGGCTACAGCGTCACCGACGAGGCGTTCAACAGCGTCCTCGACTCCATCAAGAAAGACAACAAGATCGAAAGCGACGAGGCGTTCCAGGCCGCGCTGAAGCAGGAGGGCATGACGCTTCCGCAGCTGCGGCGACAGCTCGAGCGCAGGATGCTGATCGGCCGCGTGCAGCAGGCCGAGGTGATGGGCCACCTGGATATCAACGAGGCCGAAGAGCGGGCGTTTTACGATGCCCACAAATCGGAATTCGCCACTCAGCCAAGCGTGACGCTGCGTGAGATCATGATCAATGTGCCGACCGATCCCAGGGGGGTGAATGCCGCGGCTAGCGATGAAGCCCAGAAAAAGGCCGAGGCCGTGCGCGCGCGCGTGGCCGGCGGCGGCGAAGCGTTCGACAAAGTGGCGACCGAGTTGTCCGACGCGCCATCGAAGTCGAACGGCGGTCTGATCGGCCCGATTGCCAAGTCCGAGCTCGCCGAGGAGTTGGCGAAGATGCTCGCGGCGATGAAGCCCGGCGACATCACGCCAGTCGTGCGCGTGGCGGGCGGCTTCGAAATTCTGAAGCTCGAGTCGTCCAGCGAGTCGACGACGCTGCCCTTCGAGGATGCGAAGAGCCAGATCGGCGACAAGCTGATCCAGGAACGCCAGGGCGCGGAGATGCAGAAGTATTTGAAGAAGCTGCGCGACCAGGCCTTGATCGAGTGGAAGAACGACGAGATCAAGAAAGCCTATGAGGCCGGTGTCGCTGCGCAGGAAAAGCCGGGTGCGCAGGAAAAGCCGGGTGCCTGATCCATCCTGGTTTGCAGTCTGGACGCGCTCCCGCCATGAACAGATCGTACGCGATCAGATAGAGCGCAAGCAGTTCGACGCCTTTCTTCCTACCATCACGCGCTGGAGCCGCTGGAAGGATCGCAAGAAGAAAATCGACTGGCCGCTGTTCCCCGGTTACTGCTTCGCCAAATTCCATCCGGCCGAAGCGCTCGCGATCCTCAAATGCACCGGCGTGGTGAACATCGTCTCGTTCGAGGGCAAGCCGGCGTCCATCCCCGAACACGAAATCGACAGCATCCGCACGCTCGTCAGCAGCGAGCTTCAATACGATCCGTGCCCGCTGATCCGCGAAGGCATGATGGTGGAGGTCGTCCACGGCGCGCTCAAGGGCGTGGTGGGCCGGCTCGTCCGCAAAGGCGCCCACGCACGCCTCGTCCTTTCCGTCGAGCTCATCGGCCAGGGTGTCAGCGTCGAAGTGGACGCGGCCGACGTGAAACCGTACTGACCGCAAGGTCGGCAGTCAGTTCAAATGGCGCGCCATTGCTTCCAGTCTTCCAGTACCGCGGTGCGCATGCGGCGCGCCCCCTCCTCGAGCCAGTCAGACGGACGTCGCCGCAAGTCACTCAGAATCTGTTTACGCGCGCGCCTGGTCCCCAAATGCACGTTCGCGGTCTCCCAGCCCATCGCGTAGAGCAGCTTGGCTTCGTCGCGCTCTTTCGGCAGGGATGCCAGCTCCATCCTCGAACAATCGGGCGCAAGCCGCCGCACAATCCAGCGCCGGCGGACCGAGACGAAGGGATCGGGCACGCGGACCGCCGAAGCAATCGCCTTCTCGTAGTACGCCTCGGACGTCGATTTGTCGAGGGCCCAGGTGCACGCGGATGGCGCCAGCCCTTTCGCTTCACGGGCGATCCGCCCGCTGCCCCATTCTGCCAGGGCCACCAGCCTCTCGCGGCCCAGACTCCCGAGGCCCGCCACCCGATGCACGACACGGTAATTCAATCCCGGCGCGGGCAACATCGATTCGAGCGCGCGTCTCGCGCCCCTGGACAACGGCCCCCGGGCCGGCCGCAGCGCATCCATACGATGCCAGAACGGAACCGGGTCGCGCAGCGCGGTCAGTGCGAGCCGCCGCAGCCAGATATGGTGCTCCTCGAGCACATACGGCTGTCCGCGCGCATTCACGCCTTCTGTGTAGCCCGACAAAATTGCCTCACACGCTTCGTCGATGTCGATCGCCAGGCGGCTGGTCTCGCACGCAAGCGCCGCGCTCGTCGCCAGCCGCACGAGGTCGTTCGTGTACGGCAGCGTGAACACCTCGTCGAAATCGTTCACGCCCCAGATCAACCGGCCTTCCGTATCGCGCCACGTCCCGAAGTTCTCGATGTGCAGGTCGGCGACCGCCAGCACGCGCGGCGCGTTGACCAGCCGGGCACAGACATCCGGCCACAACTGCGCCCAGCGGTAAAACGTGCCCCGCATGAACGAAAACGAATCGTCGCGCATCCGGCGGTGCTTCAGCGTCAGATCGGCTTTGACGAGCGGGAGGTGGTCCGCGAGCCATGCTTCGTACTTGCGAGTCGCTTTGGCAATGTCCATCGGGTGCTCATCCTACAGCGACATTCCCGCCACAGTGGCATTCTCGTTATCTGAGGCCCAATTGTTTGTTGCGTCTCCGCTCGAGGCCGGCAAAGGGCGGAAAAGCGCAATCATCGGCTGGCATTCTGTTTGCTGCCGGCGCTTTCAATGTTTCGATCTGATCTCGATCGCGAGTTGGCCGAAGCCGTCCGCCGCGGTCTCATCGTGGATGAGGATTTTGAGCGCGGCACCCACCGCGCGGTCCGCATCATGGCTGATACGGCATTGGCGGCAGCCGTGGTTGTGCTAGCCGT
Organism: Vicinamibacterales bacterium; assembly: GCA_035937795.1. Taxonomy (GTDB): domain Bacteria; phylum Acidobacteriota; class Vicinamibacteria; order Vicinamibacterales; family JAMQPK01; genus JAMQPK01. The sequence continues at coordinate 30,055 of DASZHO010000193.1, forward strand.
TACCCTCCAATACGTGTGCCGCCCGAGCGTCACGCCAGGCGTGCATCTCCTCGTGCGATTGTGCGTCAAGCATTTTCATGTCGTGGCGCGATCGGTTCGACTCCTGGCTTCCTGAACAATCCCCAGGAACCGGCGTGCCAGCTCGGTAATCCAGTGCCCGTTTCGCTGTTGGACGGCTTTGGTAGGAATCAACTCCCTCCCGACACCGATCACGGCGGCCCCGGCAGCGATGAACTCCGCCGCCGTCTGTTGGTTCACGCCTCCGGCCGCGATGAGCGGCACCTCGGGAAACGGTGCCTTCAACGCATGGATGTAGCTCGCGCCGCCCACGTGGGCGCACGGAAAAACCTTGATGAAATCGGCATTCGCCAGCCACGCAGCGGTCACTTCGGTGGGGGTGAGCGCGCCGGGCATGGCGACAACGCCTTCCTTCAGCGCAAACTCCACGATTCGCAGATCCAGGCCCGGGCTGGTCAGGAACCGCGCGCCGGCGTCGACACAGCGACGGGCTGTCTTCAGATCGAAGATCGTCCCGGCGCCGACGATGAGATCGGGCATGCTGTGGGCGAGCTCGGCGATCACCTCCAGCGCGCCAGGCACGGTCATCGTAATTTCCACGATGGGAATGCCCGCCTGGGCCACGGTCTCGGCTGAAAAACGCGCGTCGTCGGCCGACGACATCCGAACGGAGGGGATGATGCCGACCTCCTTGACGCGGCGGCGAACGGTCTCGCTGTTCATCGGCGCTCTAGTCCGCTTCTACTTTAGTCCGCTTCTAGAAGATCGGCATCCGGCTCGGGCAGGGCGTCACCGTCGCGAGCGATCCAGACGTACAGGCAGGGCAGCAGGAAAATGCTCATCGCGAGGACGGCCATCAGCCCTCCGACGATGACGATGGCAAACGGCCGTTGCGAATCGGAGCCAATCCCGTGCGAGGTCGCCGCAGGCACCAATCCGAGCGACGCCACCAGCATCGTCATGAGGATCGGCCGGAAGCGCTGGATCGCGCCCTTCGTGGCGGCGTCAAAGATCGAATGGCCGCGCGATCGCAGCTGGTTGATGTACTCCACCATGATGACGCCAGTCTGCACCGAGAC
>DASZHO010000194.1:0-2460 GCA_035937795.1 Vicinamibacterales bacterium
TACGTGGCGCCGCCCCCATTGGAGATCGAACCCTTTATGACGTGTACTACATCGAAAACTGGTCGCTGGCCCTCGATCTCAAGATCGTGATTCTTACGGCGCTGCGGATGTTCTCACAGCATCACGCGTACTAGGGCCGTGTGACTGCGCCCGCACCGCGGCTGGTGCGCCGGGCAAAGTCGTAAAGACCCCGAGCGGAACGATAAACGGCTCGCGACAGCCGGTTGTGGATTGGGTAGATGAGAACGCCGATCACGAGCAACACTGCGAGCTGTCGCCATGCTCGTCGTGACCATGCGCGCTTGATGGTGGGAGTCAAGTCCCTGCGAATGCCGGCCGCCAAGGGCACGTTGAGAACGCAGAACCGAAGCATGAATACGCCGGTCAAAATCAGCTTCTCGAACCGTCCGGCCGGCCCCAGCCAGATCGAGCGCAAGAGCTCGACGGTGAGGCAGCTCCAGCAGACCTCGACAGTTTCCTGCGGCGCGGAACCGCTCAGCCCGATGGCGAGGTCGGCTTGCGTCTTCTTGTGGAAATGGCGGTAGAAAAACAGCGGCTCCGGCACCAACAACACGGGCCCGCGCAAACAAAGCTCGAGCAAGACGATGACGTCGAAGCCCCACGAGGCAACCGGCCGGCGGATCTGAGCGAGGACCGCTTTTCGAGCCAGGCCGTAGAAATCGACCGCAACCTCCACCTGGGCTAAATGACGCACGCGCTCTCGCGCAGTCGCGCCGGTTGGATGGCTGGGGTAGGCCCAGGGCGGGACGTCCATCCGCTCGCCCTTCTCATCTATGAACAGGACTTCCGTGCAGCAAAGGACGGCCTCGGGTCGCGACTCGAGCATGGCAACACAAGCACTCACGTAGCGGCGATCGCGGATGTCATCGAAGGCGGCCCACATGAAGTACTCGCCGCGCGCCAGCTCGAGGACTCGGCGGAAGTTCCACACCGCGCCCATGTTCCGTTCGACCCGGTGGTACAGCAAACGAGCGTCGCGTCGCGCGTATTCGGCGCAGATCTGCTGCGTCGAATCCTCGGATGCATTGTCGGAAACGATCACCTCGACATTGGGATAGTCCTGCCCGACCAAAGAATCCAATGCTTGGCGCAGGTAGCGCTCGGCGTTGTGCACAGGCAGCCCAATGGAGACAAGCGGCAGTTCGGTCTTCAGTCCGCTCATCGAGTCATCAACTGTATCGTCGCAATCCGTCAGTGCGGCGCCGAACGTTATGTTTGCGTCGTGATCTCGGCTCCAAAAGATCGGCGCCTGGGCACATATCCCGTGGCGCTGGCGTGCGCCGCCCTGACCTGTGCTCTGACTCCCGCCTACATCATCCGCTGGCATATCGGGTTCTACCCCACGACCCTGCTCGAGGCGGCGATTGTGGTTACCTTGCTTGTCTTCGCCTACGAGAGTTGGCGCCTTCGTCTTGTGCCGAGCTGGAGGACGCCGTTCACACTGCCGGCGGCCATCTTTCTGATCGCGGGCGCGATTTCGGTCGTAGTCGCTCCAGACCGCCGGGCCGCGTTGGGGATCTATCGCGCGTACTTGATTGAACCCGTCGCTTTCTTTTTCGTGATCACGACAGTCGTGCGCTCGGCACGCCATTCACTGCTGATCTTGTCAGGACTCGCCGCAGGAGGCGTAGTGGTGGCCCTTGCGAACACGGCCGTGGTTCTGGACGCACTCCGCCATCACACGCTGAATCCATCAGTGACGGGACCGGTCGTCATCTACACAAACGCAAATGACGTCGCGCTTTTTCTGGTGCCCCTCATCGCGATCGGCGGAAGCCTCCTGCTTTACTCTGCCGATCGGCGACAGCGTCTGGTGATCGCCGCCCTCCTCGTCATCACATTGGTGGCGACTCTGTTGAGCCTTTCGCGCGGCGGATATCTAGCGCTGGCGGCCGTCACGCTGGGGCTCGCCCTCTCGCATCGACAACGGTGGCGGTTGGTGGGTGCTGCGGTGGTGGCCGCAGTCGTGCTGATCCTGATCCCACCGATCAACCATCGACTGGCGGTGGAAGTGAACTTCTCGAATGGAAGCAACACCCTGGTCGGCCGTTTCGAGCTGTGGCGGGTCAGCCTCCAGATGCTCACGCAACACGTCCTCTTCGGGGCGGGGCTCTCAGGGTTCGCGCAGACAATCGCGCCGCTGTGGAACCCCCACCATACCGACAGATTCATCTACCCCCACAACATCGTGCTTACGTTCTGGAGCGAAACGGGCCTGCTTGGGCTCGTGTCATTCGGGTGGATCATGGTGACGGGCTTCATTCAGGGCTGGCGAGCGATGCGCGACGCTGCGACCGAATGGCGCCCCATCGAGCTCGGCATCGTCCTGGCGCTGGTCGCGGTCGTCGTCCATGGTTTGGTCGACGTGCCCTACTTCAAGAATGATCTCAGCCTGGAGTTCTGGACGCTCCTCGCCCTTGCCTCGGTGGGCCTGCGCTC
>DASZHO010000195.1:0-5069 GCA_035937795.1 Vicinamibacterales bacterium
CGATGCGACGCCAGGACCGGCGCGGTGCTGGAACGCCATCCGACGCCGGGGTCGACGACCTATTCAATGACGGGAGATCCCACACCGCAACGAAGCCCGCTTGCCGGAACGCCGATGCAGCAGGTGCGCCCTGCTGCCGCCGGACAGGGGCAGCCGCAGTTGCTGCGCCTGGCGCAGACGCCAAGCACGCGGTTCCAGGGCGCACACGGCCAGGAGTGGCGCGACGGCAAATTGTGGACGACGTCGACTTCATCGCGGTCGATTTTCTGCATCGAGCCGAAAGCATGGGTCGTTGAGAAGCGGCTGCAGGCGCCCGGCCCGCGTCCGCACGGGCTCGCGTGGGAAGGCCGGTATCTGTGGCACGGTGATTCTGATTACAAAGCGTTTTTCAAGTTCGACATCGACACCGGGGAGATCGTCGAGAAGATTCAGCTCGCGCCCGACGATCCGCTGCCGCACGGCCTGACCATCTGGGAAGGCACGCTCTGGTATTGCGACGACATCGGGGTGGTGTGCAACATGAAAATCTGACGGCGGCGCAGATCCGAGCCTCAGGCCACCGACGCGGCGTATTCCTCGTAGCTTCCCTTGAAGTCGACGATTTTCCCGTCCTCGAAGTGCCACATCCTGGTGCCGACTTCCTCGAGCAAGTCCTGGTCGTGCGTCACCAGCAGGACGGTGCCCTGGAATTTCTGAAGGGCCACGTTCAGGGCGTTGATTGATTCCAGATCCAGATGGTTGGTTGGCTCATCGAGCACCAGCACGTTCGGCTGCTGCAGCATCATGCGGCAGAAGAGCAGCCTCGCCGTTTCGCCGCCCGAGAGCGCTTCGGTCGGTTTGTGGCCTTCTTCGCCGCTGAACAGCATCTGGCCGAGCAGCCCGTGGATCTCCTGGCGTGAAGCCCCCGGGTCGAAGCGGTGCAGCCATTCGGCCGCCGTCAGGCCCTTCTCGATGGCGCCGGTGTGGTCCTGCGGGAAATAGCCGATCGAGACTTCGTGGCCCCAGATCACCTTGCCTGCGTCGAGATCCCCGGGGGACGCCGGCACGTTCGGCGCGTCGGCCAGCAGCGCCTTCAGCAGCGTCGTCTTGCCGGCGCCGTTGCGTCCCACCAGGACGATTTTCTCGCCGCGATTCACGATGGTCTTGAAGCCGGTGATGACGTGCGTCTCTTTGAAGCTCTTCGACACCGTCTCGGCTTCGAGCGCGATCTTTCCGGAAGGGCGCTTCATCGAGAACTTGATGTAGGGGCGCTGGATGTTCGACCGCGCAAGCTCGGTCGTCTGCAGCCGCTCGACTTCCTTGCGGCGCGACGTCACCTGGCTGGCGCGCGTGCCGGCGCCGAACCGCGCGATGAAGTCGTTCAGCTGCGCGATCTTCTTCTCGCGCTGCACGTTCTCGGCTTCAATGCTCGAGCGAATCTGGGTCTTGGCGACGACCATGTCGTCGTAGCCGCCCGTGTACGTGATGATGGTCTGATAGTCGATGTCGGCGATGTGCGTGCAGACCTGGTTCAGAAAATGGCGGTCGTGCGAGATCACGATGAGCGTGCCGTCGTAGCGGACCAGAAGCTCCTTCAGCCAGTGGATCGAATCAAGGTCGAGGTGGTTGGTCGGCTCGTCCAGCAGCAGGGCTTCGGGGTGGCCGAAGAGCGCCTGCGCCAGCAGAACGCGCACCTTCTGGCCGCCCTGCAGCTCCGACATCCTGCGCTCGTGAAGCGCATCGGCGATGTCGAGCCCCTGCAGGAGCACGGCGGCATTGCTCTCGGCGGCATACCCGTCTTCTTCGCCGACGATGCCCTCGAGCTCGCCCAGGCGCATGCCGGTCTCGTGGGTCATCTCGGGCCGGGCGTAGAGCTCGTCGCGCTCGGTCAACGCCGACCAGAGCCGATGATTGCCCATGATCACCGTGTCGATCACGCGGTAGCTGTCGAACGCGTACTGGTCCTGACGAAGGACCCCCAGCTTGCGGGGGCGGGTCACGGTGCCACGCTGCGGATCGAGCTCGCCGGTGAGCAGCTTCATGAACGTTGATTTGCCTGCGCCGTTCGGGCCTGTAAGGCCGTAGCGCCGCGGAGCCGAAAAGGTGGTACTGACGTCTTCGAACAACGTCTTCGAGCCGAACCGCATGGATACGCCGCTGACACCAATCATGTTGAAAATTCCTCTCGCGAGAACCTTCTATTATAGCACTACTTGCAGATGAAACGACTCATCCCGGAATCGGTTACCGCCCTGAGGCACTATGACCGGCGAACCTTCGTGGCGGATTTGATCGCCGGCGTCACGGTCGGTTTCGTCGCGCTGCCGCTCGCGATGGCCTTTGCGATCGCATCGGGAATGCCTCCCGAGAACGGCATCTATTGCGCGATCGTGGCGGGCTTTCTCACATCTGCGCTGGGCGGATCGCGCACGGCTATCGGTGGACCGACCGGCGCCTTCGTGGTGGTGGTGGCCGGCATCATCAAGCAGTACGGCGTCGACGGGCTGTTCATGTGCACGATGATGGCGGGCGTCATTCTGATCTCGCTCGGTGTCTCGCGCGTCGGCTCGGCCGTGAAATACATTCCGCGGCCGGTCGTCATCGGCTTCACCAACGGCATCGCGGTCCTGATTGCCAGTACTCAGATCCGAGACTTCTTCGGCCTGCAGGTGGCGAGCGTGCCCGATGAATTCGTGCCGCGTATCCACCTCCTGGCGAGCCGCTTTTTCACGATGTCATGGCCGGCGACGGCGATTGGTCTGGCGACGCTCGCCATCGTCATCATCACGCCGCGTCTGTTCAAGCACGTGCCCGGCACCATCGTGGCGATGGTCGGTCTGACGATCGTGGCGACCGCGATGGCGTTGCCGATTGAAACCATCGGTACGCGCTTCGGCGGTGTGCCGTCAGGTCTACCGCATCTTCTGATTCCGGTATTTCACGTGAGCCTCGTCACAAGGCTGCTGGCACCGGCCATCACGGTGGCGTTTCTCGGTGCCATCGAGTCGCTGCTGTCGGCCACGGTCGCCGACCGCATGATGGGCACGCGCCACAATCCCAACATGGAACTGGTGGCGCAGGGTGTTGCCAACGTCTGCTCGCCGATGCTGGGAGGGTTGCCCGCGACCGGCGCCATCGCGCGAACCGCCACCAACATCCGCTCGGGCGCGAAAACGCCCGTCGCGGGAATCATTCACGCGCTGACGCTGCTGATGATTCTGCTCTTCGCGGCGCCGCTCGCCGCCAGGGTGCCGCTTTCGGCGCTGGCCGGCATTCTGTTCGTGGTCGCCTACAACATGGGTGAGTGGCGCGAGATTCCGGCGCTCGTCAAGCTGACCAAGGCGGACGTTTCGGTCTGGCTGGCTACGTTCGCGCTCACGGTGCTGGCCGACCTCACGGTGGCGGTCGAAGTCGGCATGGTGCTGGCGTCGCTGCTGTTCATCCGGAGAGTCGCCATGACCACGTCGGTTGCGCGGGTGACCGGGCGGCTCATTGAAGAAGGTCGCGTGCATTCGCTGCAGGAAGCCCGCGTGCCCGAGTACGTGGCGCTCTACCGTATTCACGGGCCGTTTCTGTTCGGCGCCACCGACAAGCTGGACAGAATCATCGACCATCTGGCGACGCTGCCGCCGATCGTCATAGTGAGGCTCCGTCACGTGCCGGCCATGGACGCGTCAGGCCTGCAGGCGCTGGAGGATCTTGCCGACGGTCTCAAAGAGTCGGGGCGGACGCTGATTCTCTGCGGGGCGCGCGAGCAGCCCGCGCAGCTGATGCGCCGGGCCGAATTTCACCAGCATGTCGGCCATGAGAACATCTGCGCGAACATTCAGGACGCGCTGTCCCGCGCGGCGAAGATCGCCCGCGAAGGAAGACCATCGGAGGCAGTTCTGTCGGCGACAGTTCTGTCTTGACAGTCGACCCGTCAGGGGCTATCTCTTACGCGGACAGGAGGCATCATGTTCCAGGGACGTCAGGGGCGTCAGCCGGCGATTCTGACGGTGACCGTCGCGGTTGCCTCGATCATGCTGGCGGGGAGCGTGATCCGTGTGACCGGCCAGGGCCAGACCAGCGCGATGCCGCGGACCAGCAGCGGCAAGCCTGACTTCACGGGTATCTGGCAGGCGATGAACACCGCCAACTGGGATCTTCTGGCTCATGAGGCCAGGCGAGGCCCGGTCGCTGCGCTCGGGGCCGCGTTCAGCATCCCGGCGGGGAGAGGCGTGGTGGACGGGGATGAAATCCCTTATCTCCCCGAAGCCGCGGCGAAGAAGAAGGAGAATGCCGCCAACTGGTTGACCCGCGATCCGGAGATCAAGTGCTTCATGCCTGGCGTCCCGCGGATGATGTACATGCCGTATCCGTTTCAGATCGTGCAGGGCCCGGACACGATCATGATGGCGTCGGAGTTCGCGAGCGCGAGCCGTACGATCCGGATGAACACCAAGGATCAGAGCCCAACCGATACCTGGATGGGTTGGAGCGTCGGCCGCTGGGAGGGTGACACTCTGGTGGTCGATGTGACCGACCAGGTCGATCAGACGTGGCTCGACCGTGCCGGCGATTTCCACAGCGCGGCGCTGCACGTCGTGGAGCGCTACTCGCCCCTGGACCATAACACGCTCAATTACGAGGCGAGGATCGAAGATCCGAAGGTCTTCTCGCGGCCCTGGACGATTCGCATGCCCCTATACCGGCACGTCGAGCCGCACGCGCAATTACTGGAATACAAGTGCGTCGAATTTGTCGAGGAACTGATGTACGGGCACCTGCGGAAGCGGTAGAATCAACGGTATCGGGGCCGGATCGTGCTTTGAAAAGGAGGGTGTCGTGCGTCAAAGGCATCTCGCAACCTGCAGCCTGTTCATTGCGCTTGTCACGTTGTCGTTGTCGGTAGTGCTGGCCGGTCAGGCGACGGCACCGGCCTCGACGAGCCAGAAAGCCTGGACGGCGCCCCGCGGGGCCGATGGCCATGCGGATCTGTCTGGGGTCTGGGCGCACAACGCCGCGACGCCGCTGGAGCGCCCGGCCGAGCTGGCCGGAAAGCCGCTCCTGACCGATGACGAGGTGACGGCTTTGCAGCGGAAAGCGGC
>DASZHO010000196.1:0-4129 GCA_035937795.1 Vicinamibacterales bacterium
TTCGATCGAAGACGCTTGGACTGGTCGGGCTGGGCAGGGTGGGTCAGGAAGTCGCGGGACGCGCTCACGCGTTCGAGATGACGGTGATTGCACACGACCCGTTCATTTCTCGACAGGTTGCCGGCGACCTGGGGGTCGCACTGGTGTCCCTCGACGAGCTGTGCGCCAGGGCCGACTACATCTCCCTGCACCTGCCCGCCCTGCCTTCAACCAGGCACATCTTCAACGCCGAGCGTTTTGCGAAGTGCAAGACCGGCGTGCGCATCATCAACACGGCGCGAGGCGAGCTCATCGACGACGCCGCGCTTGCCGACGCCATCGACAAAGGTCAGGTTGCCGGCGCAGGTATCGACGTGTTCGATCCGGAGCCGCCGACAGACTGGCGATTGCCGCGGATGGCGGCGGTGGTCGCCACGCCTCACATCGCGGCGAGCACCAAGGAGGCGCAGGAGCAGGTCGGCGAGGAGACGGCGGCCGCGGTGCGCGACTTCCTGAAGGACGGTCTCATTCGAAATGCCGTGAACTTCCCGTCGGTTTCGATGGAGGAATACAAGCGGTTGCGGCCGTACCTGCTGCTGGCCAAACATCTGGGCTCGATCGTCGGCCAGATGGGCGAAGCGCGCATTCACGCCGTCGGCGTTCGTTACTACGGCGAGCTCGCGGCCGAGCAAAGCCCGCTTCTGGGCAGCGCCGTTCTCGAGGGGGTGTTGTGCGCCATCCTGTCCTCGGGCGGCGTGACCCCCGTGAATGCGAGGGCAGTCGCCGCCGAACGCGGCATCGAGCTGATCGAATCGCGCAGCACCCGCTCGCGGAACTACACGAGCCTCATCTCCGTGAAGCTGCAGACGAGCGAAGGTGAGCGGTGGATCGAGGGCACGGCGTTCGAGAACGGCAGCTTGCGGCTGGTGCTGGTGAGCGGCGTGGCGGTTGAGGCGCCGCTCGACGGCACCCTTCTGATCATCTCCAATACCGATCAGCCCGGGGTCATCGGCGCGGTCGGCTCGCTGCTCGGCCGTCATCATGTGAACATCGCGAGCTTCGCGCTGGGCCGCAACTACGAATGCGCGGGATGTGCGATCGGCGTCGTGAACGTGGATGAAGCGCCCGGGACGGACCACGAAGGGATTGTGACCGATCGAGTGCTGGCCGAGATTCGTGCGATTCCCGCGATTCAGTCCGCCTGGCGGATCAGGCTCTGAAGCTGTTTCGCTTCAATCACTTCAAACTCAAACGTAAGTCCGTTCCGCTGTCGTCGCGCAGCGTGACCGCGTCGCTGTCGATGGTGACGACGCGGTAGCGTCCAGCGACGGGCTCGCCTTCCGTGACGAGATAGAGTTGACCGCCGCCGGAAATAATCGCGGTGCGCCTGGTGCCCTGCGGAGTCTTGCTCTCGGCCACTCCCAGAAAATTCAGATCCGGTCGAGGCGGTGCCGGCGGCGCAGCGGCGATAACGGGCGCCGCCGAACCCTGTTGAGGCACAACGCCGTCCGGCTTCCTTGAACCGAAACGAAACGGATTTCGCTTCGATGAGGCGAGCGGTACACTCCCGGCGTGATCGCGCAGCCGCGCTTCCTGCGACACCAGATTGTCCGCGGTCGATTCGCGGATCGCCGCGGGACGCTCGGCGGCGGCAATCCTGGATCTGCCCGGAGTCGTGTCGCTCGGCGTGACCGCGAGCCACGTGCCCAGCAATCCACCGGCGACAAACAGCGCTTTCAATGTCGGTTTCGTCATCTCACCGGCTTTCATCGTAACATCCGCCCGGGATCACCGGCAAACCTGTGTTACTATTTCCCGTGCGTCCCGCTGGTTGCTCCAACAGCATCCGCGATCAAGCCAAAACACATAAACATACTGTCGCTGTCATCCCGGCCCGCTACGCGTCTACCCGCCTTCCGGGAAAAGCGCTTGCCGACATCGCGGGACGCCCGATGATCGAGCACGTGTACCGCCGCGCGGCCGACTGCCGCAACGTGGACGCCGTCATCGTGGCCACAGACGACGAGCGGATCGCTGCCGTGGTTAGACAGTTCGGCGGCGACGTTCGTTTGACCAGCCCGAGCCACCCGACCGCGACCGATCGCCTGGGCGAGGTAGCGGCAGAGCTCGATTGCGACCTGGTTGTGAACGTGCAGGGCGACGAGCCGCTCATCGAGCCTTCGGTTATCGACGCGACGATCGAGCCCTTCAAGGATGATGCGTCGCTGTCGATGGCGAGCGCCTGCCTTCGATTCACGAGCGCTCGCGACGCGGACGATCCAAACGTCGTGAAAGTCGTGACGGACCGCAGGGGATTCGCCCTCTATTTCTCCCGGGCGCGCATTCCGTTTCCGAGAGGGCCGCAGGACGGCGGTGCGGGCCCCTTCAAACATATCGGCTTATACGTGTACCGCCGCCAGTTTCTGCTCCAGCTTGCCTCCCTCGAGCCCACGCCGCTCGAGCGCAGCGAATCGCTCGAGCAGCTTCGCGCGCTCGAGCACGGCTTTTCCATCATGATGGTTGAAACCCGGCACGATTCGATTGGCGTGGACACGCCCGAGGATCTCGAGCGGGTGCGCCGGATGCTCACAGCGGACGCTCGCGCGTAAGGGGCCTGTGTAAAGATGTCGAACAACCAATCGCGGCCGGTGAAATACATCTTCGTGACCGGCGGAGTCGTATCGTCCCTTGGCAAGGGATTGGCCGCCGCATCGATAGGCGCGCTGCTCGAGGGTCATGGGTTTCGCGTCACGCTGCAGAAATTCGATCCCTACATCAACGTCGATCCGGGCACGATGAGCCCGTATCAGCACGGCGAGGTCTACGTGACCGACGACGGCGCGGAGACCGACCTTGATCTGGGCCACTACGAGCGCTTCACGAACACGCAGACGACCAGAAACCACAACTGGACCACCGGCAAAATCTACCAGTCGGTGATTCAAAAGGAACGCCGCGGCGATTACCTCGGCGGCACCGTTCAGGTGATTCCCCACATCACCAACCAGATCAAAGACAGCATCCGCACGGTGGCATCGGATGTGGATATCGTGCTCGTCGAAATCGGCGGCACCGTGGGAGACATCGAAAGCCTTCCATTCCTCGAAGCCATCCGCCAGTTCCGCCAGGACGTGGGGCGCGAGAACACGCTGTATATCCACCTCACGCTGGTGCCCTTCATCGGGGCGGCCGGCGAGCTCAAGACAAAGCCGACCCAGCACAGCGTCCGCGATTTGCGGTCGATTGGTATTCAACCCGATATTCTCCTCTGCCGCACCGATCGCTTCCTCGAACCCGAGCTCAAACGAAAGATCGCGCTTTTCTGCGACGTCGATCCGGAAGCGGTGATCACCGCCAAAGATGTCTCGACGATTTACGAAGTGCCGCTCGTGCTCGGGGCAGAGGGTCTCGACAAGATCGTCCTGAAACATCTTGGACTGCCGCCGTCCGAGAAGCACATGGAGTCGTGGGAAGCGCTCGTCGAGCGGATCAAGAACCCGACGGACCGCGTGACGATTCATGTCGTCGGCAAGTATGTCGGGTACGAAGATTCCTACAAGAGCCTGAACGAAGCCCTCTACCACGGTGGCTTTCACCACCGCCTGAAGGTCGACATCAAGTGGGTCGAGGCCGAGGCGCTGGAGCAGCCCGACGGCGCGCAGCTGCTCGAGGGCGCCGATGGCATCCTGGTCCCCGGCGGGTTCGGCACCCGTGGTACGCGCGGCATGATGAAGGCCGCGGAGTTTGCGCGCGAGCGCGGCATCCCCTATTTCGGCATCTGCTATGGCTTTCAGTGGGCCGCTGTCGAGTACGCACGCGGCGTATGCGGCCTGGCCGACGCCGATTCGACCGAATGTTCACCAGACACGCCGCAGAAGCTCATTTACAAATTGCGCGATCTGCTCGGCGTGGACGACCTTGGCGGCACGATGAGGCTCGGCCAGTACGCGTGCGTGCTGTCGCCCGGTTCGCTCGGCCAGAAGATCTACGGAACCACGACCATTTACGAGCGCCATCGGCATCGGTATGAGTTCAACTGTCTTTACGAGCAGACGCTCACGGACAAGGGCCTGCGCATCTCGGGCCGATCGCCGGATGGAAAATTCGTCGAGATGATCGAGCTGCCCGGTCATCCGTGGTACGTCGCCGT
>DASZHO010000197.1:0-7465 GCA_035937795.1 Vicinamibacterales bacterium
ACAACGCCGGATATAAGGAGCCTTGCGGAATCTCCAGCGCGTTGCCTGAAATCTGCTGAATGCGCTGCAGCACGCCGTATCCATGCAGCGGTTTCAACGACACTGCTTTGAGAATCAGCACGTCGAGAGTGCCCGGCAGCAGTTCCGCGGTTTTGCCCACGATAGTGTCCTCCTAGTCTAACTAGGAGTATATTGAACTTCTCCTAGTTCAACAAGGGGAGTGCGAGAACGCCCGAGTGCATCGTGTTTCCGCACACTCCGGCCTCCCGGAACCAGGCTGGGCAGTCCTTCGCGTCGTAAATTTCCTTTTTCTTGAGGTGCCCCCATTGGGGCCTGACAGGTCGTTGGTGCCGTACAAAGAAAACGGGCGGCCACTCTGGGGCGCCACCCGTCGGTATTTCCCTGAATTTCGCCTTCCAGCATACCACGAGCTTGAATCAAGTCAGCGCCCGGCCGTAGGCTGCCGCCATGATCATCAACGTCAACGGTTTCGAGCTCCACTACGAAGAGCGGGGCAGCGGCGAGGCACTGCTCCTCCTGCACGGCGGCACCGGCATCGGCGGCGACTGGAAGCTCGTCTTCACAGGCGGCGACCCGGACGGCTTCCGTGTCATCGTGCCCGATCTGCGCGGCCACGGGCGCTCGACGAACCCGTCGCTCGCGTTCACGTTCCGCCAGGCTGCTCACGACATGTTCGCCCTGCTGGATCACCTGGGCATCCAGCGTGTGAAGGCGATCGGGCTGAGCATGGGCGCGAAGACGCTGCTCCATATGGCGACACTACAGCCGGATCGCGTCGACGCGATGGTGCTCGTCAGCGCGACGCCGTACTTTCCGGCGCAGGCCCGCGCGGCAATGGCGCAGGTGTCGGTCGACGCCTTCTCCGACGCCGACTGGGCCGCCCAGCGCCGGCGGCACCAGCACGGCGACCATCAGATCAGGATGCTGTTCGAGCAGATGCGCGGGCTGAAGGACAACTACGACGACATGGCGTTCACGCCGCCACTATTGGCGACGATCGCCGCGCGCACGCTGATCGTGCATGGCGATCGCGATCCGCTGTACCCGGTCGAGCTCGCGCTGGAGATGTATCGCGCGATCCCGGCGTCCGCGCTGTGGGTCGTCCCGAACGAAGGCCACGGACCGATCTTCGGCGCGATGGCCGGGCCGTTCGTGGAAACGGCCCTCGCGCATCTGAGGCAACGCCCGTAGGCGACAGGCCGATTCGGCCGCCTACGTCGGTCACGAACCTTGGAATTTGGGTGTTTTGCAGGGTCTTTCGTTGAGTCTGATAATGGATGTTATGTTAACTAATAATAATCTGGCGTGTGGCGATACTTCCGCACTGGCCTCCGTGTTCGCTTTCGTCGGTTTCCTCGTAGGGTCTTCGGGCGGGTTTGCGGGCGGGTTTTCGGGCGCTGCATCCGCACAAACGATATTGCCAAAACTCAGTTCGGGCGCGTGGCGTATGACATTGCGAGGCCTCTGGCCCAATCTGCGACGCCTTGAGCAAACCGTCTCGCCGACTTTCTACTTTCCACTTTCTACTTTCCACTTTCTACCTTCTACTTTCCACCTTCTACTTTCCACCTTCTACTTTCTACGTTCCACTTTCTACTTTCCCCGAAGCTCCCTCAGGATCGCTTCCAGCGCCTCGATCACTTCCTGGCGCGGCACATTCCCTTTGCGGAAGCTCAGCTTCAGCTTGAACGCTTTGTTCTCGGGCTTGTAGTTGAACACGTAGGCTCTGGGGCGTCCCGGTTTCGGCTTCGCGAGCTCTTTCCGAACCTCGGCGCGCGTGGCGCCGGCCTGCGTCGCAATCCGCTCGATCAGGGCGATCATTTTCTGAGGAGATGGCTGTCTAACCACCTGTAACAGCAAGGACTTGGACGTAATGTCGGCCAGCCGACAAAGGTTTTTGACCTCCTCGGGCATGGCGTTCAAGGCGAGCGACTCGGTGATGGAGGTCCGCGACTTGCCGAGTTTCCTGGCAAGCGCCTCGTGTGTATACGAACTCCGGCTCGCGAGCGAATGCAGCGCCTCGGCTTCCTCAAAGGCCGTCAGGTCCTTCCGCTGAAGATTCTCAACCAGGGCAACCTCGATGATCTCGGTGTCATCGACGTCGCGAATCACCGCCGGCAGCTCGCGAAGCCCGACCTGGATGGCCGCCTGGTAGCGCCGCTCCCCGGCGATGAGCTGGAAGCGATCGCCGCGCTGGCGCACGATCAGCGGCTCGATGATGCCCTTCTCGGCGATCGACGCCATCAGCTCCGAGAGGTCGCCCATCACCTGGCGCGGTTGGTTGGGGTTGGGGTCGATGCGATCGATGGCTATCAGGCGGCCGATCGGCGCGCCGGCCGAGGCGGCCAGCGCCTCCACGTAATGTTCGTCGTGGCGCATGCGGACGGTATCGGGAAGCCCTCGCCTAGGCACGATCGATGACCTCCTCGCAGAGACTGTAATACTCGCTCGCGCCGGTCGACTCGGGCGCGTAGGTAAAGATCGATTCCTTGTACGCCGGGCTTTCCTCGAGCCGGACGCTCTTGGTGATCACCGTCTTGAAGACCTTCCCGCCAAACACTTTCTTGATCTGCATCCGGATGTCCTTGGCGAGCGACGTCCGCTTGTCGTGCATCGTGATCACGACCCCCAGGATCTGCAGCGACGGGTTCGGTCGTTGCCGCACCTTCTCGATCGTTTCCAGCAAATCGTCGGTGCCCTCGAGCGCGAAGAACGATGATTGAATGGGAATCAGGAGATGGGTGGCCGCCACCAGCGCGTTCACCGTGAGAAGGCCAAGCGTTGGCGGGCAGTCGATCACAATGTGCGGGTACAGCTTCTTGATCGGCTCGATCTTGTCCTTCAGCCGGAAGTGCGCATCGATCTCCCCTATCAGCTTCCCCTCGAGTTTGGCCAGCGCGATCCGCGAGGGCGCGACTGAAAGGTTCGCCACCGGCGAGGGCAGGATCACATCTTCCAGCTTCACGGCCGGGTCGGCGATGGCGTCGTACACGCTGCGCGTCACCGTCGTGATATCCAGAAACGACATCGTGCTGTTGGCCTGGGGGTCGAGATCGATCAGCAGCGTCGGCTTGCCGCGCAGCGCAAGGCCCGCCGCAAGGTTGATCGCGGTGGTCGTCTTACCGACCCCGCCCTTCTGGTTGGCGATGGCAACGATCACGGAAGGTGCGGTTATTCTAGGAGTCGCTACGGGACAAATCAAGCGCTAAGGAGGACTATACGCTGCGGCCGAGCGCCGAAGTCCTACTACATCTTGTACTTGCCCAGCTCATTCGGATCGAGGCTTTCGAGCCATTTCTGCAGGCGGTCGGTGTCCGGCTTGTCGGCGCCCGGTTCCCGATTCTCGGCCCCTTCAATCACCGCCTCTTCCACGAAAATCGAGCAGCGCGCACGCAGCGCCAGCGCAATGGCGTCGCTCGGCCGCGCGTCGATCGCCACGGTTTCCCCGTTCACCGTCAGGTAGATCAGCGCGTAGAACGTGTTGTCCTTGAGGTCGGACACGACTACCTTCTGCACGCTGGCTTTCAGGTCGTTGATCACGTTCTTCAAGAGGTCATGGGTCATGGGCCGCGGCGGCGTGACGTTCTCGATTTGCAGCGCGATGGCGTTGGCTTCGAAAATTCCGACCCAGATCGGAAGCACTTTCTGCCCCTCCGAATCCCTGAGCAGGATGATCGGCACGTTGGTGACCGGGTCGACCATCAGGCCTTTGATCGTCATCTCTATCTGCACGGTTCACCTCCGAGACTGTGGGCGCCGGCGCGGGTGATGCGCACCCGCACCGTCTGCCCCAGCCATGCCCGCGGCCCTGGAAAGTTCACGACGGTGTTGCCCCACGTGCGACCCTGCACTTCGGAATCGCGCCGCCGGCTGACCGAATCCACCAGCACCTCGACCTCGGCATCGACCATCTCCGCGTGCCGCTCCAGTTGAATCTCCCGCTGCAGCGCCTGCAGCTCGACGATGCGGCGCGTCTTTTCCAGTTCGCTCACGTCGTCCGGCATCCGTTTCAACGCCAGCGTATTCGGCCGCGGCGAGTACTTGAACGAGAACATGCTCTCGTAGCGCACGGCCGCGGTCAGCCGCATCGTCTCGTCGAAATCGGCCGCGGTTTCGGTTGGAAATCCGACGATCATGTCCGTGGTGAGCGCGATGCCCGGAATCATGGCGCGCACCTCATCCACGAGGTCGAGATAACTGTCGCGGGTATAGCGCCGCCGCATCGC
Source organism: Vicinamibacterales bacterium (assembly GCA_035937795.1). GTDB lineage: Bacteria > Acidobacteriota > Vicinamibacteria > Vicinamibacterales > JAMQPK01 > JAMQPK01. Next base: position 4,248 of record DASZHO010000197.1, read on the forward strand.
CTCGAGGACGCGCGTCGATCCCGACTGCACGGGCAGATGGAGGTGCTTGCAGACCTTGGGAAGATCGCGGATGGCTTCGAGCAGCCGGAGCGGCACGTGGCGCGGATGCGGGCTGGCGAACCGGATTCGCTCCACGCCAGGGACCTCGTGCACCGCCTCCAGAAGCGCCGCGAAATCACAGGCGGGATCGTCCGGCGCCTGGTAATGGTTCACGATTTGCCCCAGCAACTGGATTTCGCGGTGCCCCTCCGACGCCGCCTCCGCAACTTCGCCGAGGATGTCGCGTTTGGGACGCATGCGCTCGTGGCCGCGCGTGTAAGGCACCACGCAGAATGAACAGAATTCGTTGCACCCCTCGATGATGGTGACGTAGGCCTTCACCGGGTCGTGCCGCCGGGCAACGCCGAGCGGAAACGACACGTCGTCGTACGGGTTGATGTCGATGGCAGGGAGCCCGTCAGCAGCCGCCCGCGCGATGAGCTCCGGCAACTGCTTCAAACTCCGGGTGCCGATGACGACGTCGACCAGCGGAGACCGCTTCAGCAGCGCGTCGCCCTCCTGCTGCGCCACGCATCCGGCAATCGCCACGATCGGCGCACGGCCGGTTTCCACGCTGGCGTCACGAATCTCTCCCAGGCGCGTGTAGAGCTTGTCTTCCGCCCGCTCGCGCACGCTGCACGTATTGATGACCACGACGTCGGCCCCGGCGGCGTCCGGCGTCGGCTCGTAGCCGGCCTGCTCGAGCAGCCCGGCCATGCGCTCCGAGTCGTGCACGTTCATCTGGCAGCCGTAGGTTTCGATGAAATATTTCATGAGCCTGATTTCGAGCTTCGCCTTTCGCTTTCGCCCTTCGCCTTTCGCTTTCGCCCCTCCCCGCCTCCTCCGGCCGCCAGCAGCTCCCTGGCGGCGGCGCGAGCCGCCTCGGTGGATACCGTACCACCAATCATACGCGCGAGCTCTTCGATTCGGGCGTCATGTTCGAGCCGGGCCAGTTTCGTCACGGTCCGTCCCTGCACGACTTTTTTCTCAATGTGAAAATGCGCGTCGGCGCTCGCGGCGATCTGCGGAAGATGGGTGATGCACAGCACCTGATACGTCTCTCCGATTCGGCTGAGCTTTCTCCCCACGACGTCCGCAACGCGTCCGCCGATGCCGGCGTCGATTTCGTCGAAGATCAGCGTCTTGCCTGGCGCGGCAGCCGCGGCGAGCGTGCGAATGGCGAGCATCACGCGCGACAGCTCGCCGCCCGACGCAATCCGCGCCAGCGGCCGCAGATCTTCCCCGACGTTGGCCGAAAGATAGCATTCGGCCACGTCGACCCCCTGCTCGGACCACGCCGCTTCCCCGGCTTCGCCCTCGAAGCGCACTTCCAGGCGCGCGCGGCCCATGGCGAGCTCCCCGAGCAGGTCCTGCAACCGCCTGGCGAAGTCCACGGCGCGCTCGCGGCGCATCCTCGAGAGCGCTCGCGCGCGTGTGAGAAATTCCTCCCGCGCCGCCTTCGTGGCCCCCTCCAGCCCGGCGCGCCGCTCGTCGGCGTGCTGCAACGACTCGAGTTGGCGGGACAACGCCTCCTTGGCTGCAATCGCGGCGTCCAGCGTCGGCCCGTGCTTCCGCTTGATCCGTTCGATGAGCGCCAGCCGGTCTTCGACTTCCTGCAATCTGGCGGGCGAGGCATCGATATTCTCGCCGTAGGAGCGCAGCGTGAACGCGAGATCCTCCAGCTGCGATTTGATCCCGTCGCGCGCGTCGACGTGCGGACGAAACGCCGGATCCACTTCTGAGAGCTCCACCACCCGTTTCCAGACGAGCCCCAGACCCGCCAGCGCGGCGTCATCGCCGTCGTAGAGCGCTGCATAGGCTTCGGCGCACAGCCGCTGGAGCTTTTCCGCGCTGGCCAGCACCCGCCGCGTGGTCGCCAGCTCCTCGTCTTCGCCCGGCCGCAGCGCCGCCCGTTCGAGCTCGGCGACCTGAAAACTCATCAGGTCGAGGCGCGCCGCTCTTTCCCGCTCGTCCATCTGCAGCGCGTCGAATTCCGTGCGCAGCCGCCGCCACTCGCGGAACGCGATCGCAACCTGATCGCGCGCCGGCTCGGCGCCCGCGAAATGGTCGAGCAGCGCGAGATGGCTCTGGGGATCCAGAAGCGTCTGGTGCTCGTGCTGGCCGTGCAGTTCGACGAGCGCGCCGGTGTGATCCTTGAGCGCCGCAGCCGTGACGAGCGCGTCGTTCACAAACGCGCGGCTGCGCCCTTGGGAGGTGATCTCGCGCCGGACGATCGACTCGCCATCGGATTGTGAAGACCCGGAGGCGGGCGTTTCGAACACGGCTTGCACCGTCGCCTGCGATTCTCCGGTACGAATCAGGTCGGCTGAGGCGCGCCCGCCCATCAGGAGCCCGACCGCTTCCACCAGCATCGATTTGCCGGCGCCGGTTTCGCCGGTCAGGACGTTCAAACCGGGTTCGAATTCCACCTCGAGCGCGTCGATGACGGCGAGGTGCTCGATGCGTAGGAAGCGCAGCATCTGTGGACGCGAACTCCAATGCTACCATACGTTTGACAGCCGTCGGCGTGCGTGCTAGGCTGTGGCTTCCGCGCTGTCCCAGCGGCGCATTTGCCCCGACCGGGGACTCCGACGCAGCAATCGCGTTGGGGTGGCAACGGAGGCTCGTTTGCGCACGCTTGGATTTCGCCTGCTTGCCCTGCAGGTAGAAGGCGCCCCTGCTCCATCGTTGAGCGGCGGCATGATCGGTCTTGTCAGGTCTGTTCCCGCGCTCATCGTTCTGAGTCTGCTGGTTCTGCTGTCGGTCGTTTCCTGGGGAATCATCTTCTACAAGCTGTGGGCGTTCAATCGCATCAAGCGGCAAAGCGCGCGCTTTCTCGAGATCTTCAGGCGCAGCACGAAATTCTCGGAAGTCCAGGCGGTGTGCCAGTCGCTCACCGAGAGCCCGCTCGTCGGGATTTTTCAGGCCGGGTACGCAGAGCTGAATCTGCAACTGCGTCAGCCAGGCGCCGCAACCGCGAATCCGGCGGCGCCGGCGCCGCGCCCCTTGCTCAAGAGCGTGGCCGGCGTCGACCGGGCGCTCCTGCGCGCGTCGAATGTTGAAGTGAACAAGCTGGAAAAACGCGTCCTCTTTCTGGCGACGACGGCCGCGGTGGCGCCGTTCATCGGTTTGTTCGGTACCGTGTGGGGCATCATCGGCGCCTTCCAGGGCATCGCGCA
>DASZHO010000198.1:0-9668 GCA_035937795.1 Vicinamibacterales bacterium
GCGGTTTCATGATCGAACTCGGGAAGCATTGATTCAGCAATTGCCATCGGCACCTCGCCACCTTCCACTTTTTACTTTCCACTTCTTACTTTCCACTTTTTACTTTCCACTTTTCACGTTTCACTTTTCACTTTCAGGATCTCGATGCACCGTCTCCCCTGAAAACGCCGGAATGCAGACCGCGACGTACTCGGCGCCGTCGGCGCCCGGCGAACTATACCTCACCCACTCACCCGGTTTCGTCACCACCGCCTGGCCGGCACTGATGTCGAGCACCCCGCCTTCGTGCTCCACCCGGATCATTCCGCGCAGCACGACCGTGATCTCTTCGAACTCGGGCCGCTGACCCGGCTCGCGCCAGCCGGAAGGCGATACCATGAGCGCCACGCTCAGATTCGAGTGACCGGAATTCACGCGCCCCGCATATTCCTCGATCCGCTTTGGGGGCGTACCCGCGGCTTTGATCACGGACGGCGCGGCGATGACGGTCGGCATGGGGTGCGTCTGAAAGCCTAAAAGTTAAAAGGAGAAACTATAATCTGAAAAGCAGGTTCCACTTCCTACTTTTTACTTTTCACTTTTCACTTTTCACTTTTCAGTGAGGTCCCCGTGGCACACCGAACGGCAAAGATGGAGAGTCGCAAACGCATTGCGCTGATCGCCCACGACAACATGAAACGCGACATCCTCGAGTGGGCGCGCTACAACCGTGGAACGCTGAGCCGCCACGAGCTCTTCGGAACCGGTACCACCGGTGGGCTGATTGCCGCGGAGACGGGACTCGACGTCGCGAGATTTCGAAGCGGGCCTCTCGGCGGCGACCAGCAGGTGGGGGCGGGCGTGGCGGAAGGCCGCATCGACTTCATCATCTTCTTCTGGGATCCTCTCGCGCCGCATCCGCACGACGTCGACGTCAAAGCGCTGCTGCGCATCGCGGTCGTCTACAACGTGCCGATTGCCTGCAATCGGGCGACGGCGGATTTTCTGCTGTCGAGCCCGCTGATGGACGAACCGTACGACCGCAGGCTGCCCGATCTGGAAGGCATGGCCTGAGGTAGAGTATTCATCTATTCCCTTCATTTCAATCGGCGTGCAGATCCCTCGCGCGACGGGCAATCTGCGCGCTACCGATTCCAGGGCGGAGGTCAACTATGCAGCGGAGGTTCGGCTCTGGTCTTCTTCTCCTGTCGGGTCTTCTGATTCTCCCGGCCGTTGCTTCGGCGCAAAGCCAGATGACGGGGCAGGTCCGGGACGAATCGGGCGGCGTGCTCCCCGGCGTCACGGTCGAAGCGGCGAGCCCGGTGCTGATCGAGAAACAGAAGACGGCCATCACCGACGACCAGGGACGCTACACGATCGTCGACCTGCGCCCGGGCACGTACAAGGTCACCTTCACGCTGACCGGTTTTTCCACCGTCGTGCGCGACGCCGTGGAGCTGCCGGCGAACTTCGTGGCGACGATCAACGCCGAGCTGAAGGTCGGCTCGCTCGCCGAAACGATCACCGTCACCGGCCAGACCCCGCTCGTCGACGTCACTCAGGCCGCGAGGACGCAGACCCTGTCGCGCGACGTGATCGACACGCTGCCGACCACCAGGCACATCATGTCGTACGGCAACATGGTGGCAGGCGTGCGCTTCGGCACACCCGACATCGGAGGGTCGCGTCAGATGGAACAGACGCTGCCGCGGGTGCACGGCGTCAGCGGCGATCAGGCTCAGGAGCACATCGACGGGATGAGCATCACCAGCCAGGAAGCGAACCTGTCGCAAAGCTACGTGAACGACGCGCTGGTGGCCGAGGTGTCCGTCACGACCAGCGCCATGCCGGCCGAAGTCCAGGGCGCCGGGATGCGCACGAACATGATTCCCAAGGACGGCGGCAACACCGTCAGCGGCGCCGCCTTCGTCGGCGGCAGCAAGGCCGCCTGGCAGGCGAACAACATCGATGCCTACCTGCTCAGCCAGAACATCACCCGGGGCAACGGCATCGCGCACATCCAGACGTTCAACGGATCGCTCGGCGGGCCTGTGATGAAGGATCGGCTCTGGTACTTCATCGCGGTGCGCCATGCGTCGACCGACGAGGTGGTGGCGAATACGCCGCAGCACATCACGCTGCAGGACGGCACCGACCTCCGGAGCACGGTCGATCAATACATCCGCGACGCGCTCGGCCGTCTGACGTTCCAGATCAATCCGACGAACAAGCTGGCGGTATTCTTCGGCCGCACGTTCAAGCGCAAGGGACACGACTTCGGGACCGGCACCGATCCGCGCGCCGGATCGTACCGCGATCCGCGCACGGGCCACTACGCGGTGGGCCAGGGCAAGTACACCAACACGCTCACCAACCGTCTGCTGCTCGAAGTCGGCTACTCTTCGGCGTACAACCACGTGACGATCAACAACCGTCCTGAATCGGATCCCCCGAACTACCTGCCGGACGGCCAGGTGAACCCGGTCTGGCTGGCGTACGGTGCGCGGACCGACACCGCCAACAACATCAACCCGCTCTGCGCCTACCCGGCCGGCTGTCTGAAATGGGTGTCCAACGGCCAGGACCAACGCACGGAAGCGACGGCGTATCGCATCGGATCGGCGCTCTCCTACGTCACGGGCACGCACAACTTCAAGGCGGGCTACGCCTTGTACTTCGGGCCGACGCACACCTTCACCACTCGCAACGCCGACCTGCAGGAGAACTACAACAACGGCAAGCCAAACTCGGTGACGGTCTACTCGACGCCGAACGAACAGTTCATTCACCTCAAGTACGACCTGGGCTACTACGTGCAGGACTCGTGGACCATCAAGCGCCTCACGCTGAACCCGGGCCTTCGCATCGACAACTTCAATTCGTACATCCAGGCGACGATCAATCCGGCCGGCCGCTTCGTCCCGTTCCGCTATTTCCCCGAGCGCGACAACGTGCCGAACTGGAACAACGACCTCGCGCCGCGCGTCAGCGCGGCCTACGATCTGTTCGGCGACGGCAAGACGGCGATCAAGGCCAGCTTCAGCAAGTACTACCAGGTGCTGACGGCTCTCTTCGGACAGACCTACGCCCCGAGCACCGTGAGTGAATCCCGCAACTGGTTCGATTGTGACATCAACGCCGCGGGCACCGCCTGCTCGGGCGTGAACCTGCCGACCAATGGCGACGGCATCGCGCAGGCCAACGAAATCGCGCCGGGCTCGGCCAGCTTCGGGCTCGTGCCGAATACGCGCGATTTCGACCCGAACATCAAGCGGCAGGGGAACCGCGAGGTGACGGCCATCGTGTCGCATCAGCTGACCTCGCGCGTCTCGGTGACGGCCGGCTACTATCACCGCACGTACCAGGACATCCAGCTGTCCGACCGCACGCAGATCACGAATTCGGATTACACCTCGTTCACGATTCCGATGCCCGATGTGTCGCACGATCCCACGCTGACCGCGAGCGTCATCAACCCGGCCGCGGTACTGACGGTATACAACCTGAACCCGGCGAAACGGTCGGCGTTCACGACGCCGATCGTCGACAAGAACGTGCCGGCGCAGTCGATCTACAACGGCTTCGACCTGTCGTTCCAGGCGCGGCCCCTCCAGGGCAGCACGGTGTTCGGCAGCTGGACGACCGAGCGCAACATTTCGAAGTTCTGCGTCAACGACGACGATCCGAACGGATTGACCGCGAGCGATCTCTACACCGGGGCGACCATCACCGAAAGCGGGCCGTTCTGCGACTGGAGCAAGTTTCCCGTGCCGTTCCAGAACGAGTTCAAGCTGGCGGGCAGCTATCCGTTTCCCTACGGCGTCGACATCAGCGGGATCCTGCAGAGCTACGCGGGCACGATGCGCACGATCACGTATCAGCCGCCGGCCACGGCGTTCCCCGGCGGCCGGACGAACGCCGAAACGCTGGTGGTGAATGCGCCCGGCTCGTTGTACTACCCGCGTTACAACGAGCTCGACCTCACGTTCAAGAAGAACTTCCGCGCGGGCCGCAAGACCTTCAGCGGGCAGGTCGACCTCTTCAACGCGCTGAACAACAACGCCATCTTCGCCCGGACGAGCAGCGTGGGCGCCTCGCTCGGCTACGTGACGACGATCCTGCAGGGACGCCTGATGCGGCTCGCGTTCCAGATGAAATTCTAACGGGCCTTTTTATCGAGTGCGGAGGGCCTGGAACAGGATCGGCAGCGCGCCGGCAGCCCAGATGAGCGGCGCCGCAAGCGCAGCGCGCGAGCGGCTGATGCCGCCGGTCACCGACAAGCCGATCGCCAGCAGGATCGTCACCCAGATCGTGAAAACGTCGATACGGCCGATCAGCGCGAGGAAGATGGGCGAGGCGGTATCCGGATCGAAGAATCGCCCCACCCCGAACGTCAATCGAAAGCGGCCGTTGAGCTGTGACGGATCGAGAAACAGGCCCTGCAGGCCGTTGAGCGCCCCTTCGAGAATTCTCGGCACCCACGCGTAAGCCGCCACCACGAGCGCCGCCTGGTACGTCTGCTTCGATTCGAAGAGTTTCCCGATCAACCACAGGGCGTTACCCGTAAAGAAGATCGCGACGGGCACAAACAGGAACCCGGCCACCTGCGCAAGCCGGATCCCCGTCTGCCGGAACTGATCGGCCACTTCGGGCGTCAGGCGAGGATTCGCCCGCATCGCGGCCGCCATGGCCCGATTGAATTCTCCGTCCATCACGGGCTGCAGCACGCCACTGTTCAGATAGAACAGAGCCCCGATGACGAGCGTGACGACGAGAAACGGAATCCAGAAGTTGCCACCCGCCCGGCGCGCGAACACAAGGGAGGGCGCGTAGAAGATGTCGATGAAGTCTTCCCACACGGCCGCCCGCGCAGCGGGAACGCTTGTGGAAGCGGTGTCAACGCTCGCCATACACCCTGTGCCTGTCGGCCCACCACGCCCACACGAGCGTCAGCGCTCCCAGCACCAGCGCCGCCGCCCACAGGGCCGTGACCGACGGCGGGGGCGCCGAGCTGGCCAGATAGCCGACCAGGAGGAACGCCGCGAGGCTGAACAGACCCCAGCCGCCCGTCCGGTCGCGCGCGCGCGTGACGCGAAGATACATCCACAATCCGGCCGCGTACATCACGACCTCGATCACCTTTTCAACACGCGGACGGTTCCATAACCCGAATCCGAATTTCGGGCCGCCGGGATAGAGGGGCATGTCGGGGCGATGCACGAGCACGTCGAGCAGCCAATGGCTGATGACGAGCGCGCAAACGACTCCGAAAACGCGGTCGTCGGGAACGAAGCGCCGGCAGAGCCATCCAAACAGGACGCCCCACACCACCAGGGCGGCAAGCGAGTGCGAGTAGGGATAGCTCACGAAATCGAGCGGCGTCGATGCGGTGTTCCCCGGATCGATGCGCACCTGCTCGATACCGAGCGCCACGAGGAGGGGCCACAAGAGATCGGCAAGCTGGGCGGCGGCGAACAGCGCCGCGAGCGATACCCGCGGCGTCCAGCGCTTGGCGGCAAACCCCAGCGCAAAATGGCCGACAAACATGACCTGCCCGTCACTTCGCGGAAACGCCCGCTCTTGCCCGCATGGCCTTCTCCAAAAGAAAAAAGGGTCTGACCACACAAGAAATGGGATCAGACCCCGTCCAGCCTCGAGGTCGCGTGGTTTATTTCAGGTGCTTGCCGACCAGCTTGGTCATCTCGAACATGCTCACCGTCGCCTTGCCGCCGAACACTTTCTTCAGCGGCGCGTCCGCGTTGATGTTCCGCCTGTTCTTCGCATCCTGGAGACCGTTCTTCTTGATGTACTGCCAGAGCTTTTTTGTCACCTCCGTGCGCGGGATGGGCTTGGGCCCGATTACTTCCGCGAGGTCGGGGCTGATGTTCATCGGTTTCATGAACGCGGCATTTGGTTTTCTGGTCGTCTTCTTCGCTGTCTTGGCCATCGACTCTCCTTTGAAACACGCTCGAGGCGTCGGCCGATAGTGTCGCACGCGTACCGCGCGCATTACAATCAGAGAATGTCGGGACGAAGGACCGGCTACGCGTCGCTGCCCCTGCACGGCGGCAAGGCGCCCGCCTGGCTGTTCTCGCGCATGGTGCTGCTGGCCCGCGAGATCCTCGCGCACATCGTCTCGGAATACGGCGCCGGCGAGGTGCTGCGGCGGTTGTCGGATCCGTTCTGGTTTCAGGCATTTGGCTGCGTGCTGGGCTTCGACTGGCATTCGAGCGGCGTCACGACGACCGTCTGCGGCGCCGTGAAGGAGTCGCTGCAAGGCGCGGGCGCGGAGTGGGGGCTGTTCGCCGCCGGAGGCAAGGGGGCGGCGTCGAGGAAGAGCCCTGCGCAAATTGCGAGCGCCTGCGACCGCCTGGGGCGCGACCCCGAAACTCTCCTGCACGCCAGCCGCACGGCCGCCAAGGTCGACAACGCTGCCGTGCAGGACGGCTATCAGCTGTATCACCACGCGTTCCTGTTCACGGCGTCCGGCGACTGGTGCGTCGTCCAGCAGGGCATGAACGGCCAGACGTCGACGGCGCGGCGGTATCACTGGCTGTCGGAGCACGTCACCAGCTTCGTGGACGAGCCGCACGAAGCGGTCTGCTGCGACGCGCACGGCGACACGCTGAATCTGGTCGCGCATGAAAGCGGCGGCGTGCGCCGCGCGAGCGCCGAGCTGGCCTCCCAGTCGCCGGACACGACCGTGAAGGCGATCGAGAAGATTCCGGACCTGCGGCTGCCGTCTCGACACGCGTTGTTTCCGGAAATGGACGTGGATGCCCGCTATCTGTCCAAGATTCTGCTCAAGACCTACGAGCGGGCACCGGAGAATTTCGAGACGCTGCTCGGCGTCGAGGGCGTCGGTCCGAAGACGCTGCGGGCGCTGGCGCTGGCATCGGAACTGATCTACGGCACCAAGGTCAGCACGCGCGACCCGGCTCGCTTTGCCTTCGCGCACGGCGGCAAAGACGGCATTCCGTTCCCGGTCGACCGCCCAACCTACGATCGCACGATAGAAATCCTGCGCCACGCGGTCGATCGCGCCCGGATCGATCGGACCGAGCGCGTGAAAGCCCTGAAGCGGCTGGCGCCGTTTTACGGTACGTAGGCGTCGGCCTCGATTTCCACCAGCATCTGTTCGTCGATCAGCCTCGGCACTTCGACCATGGCTGTGGCCGGGAGGATCTCGGCGAAAAGCGCGCCGTGCGCCCTGCCGACCTCCTCCCAGTTCCCGGCGATATCCACGACGTACATTCGAGTGCGGACAACATCTTTCAGCGTGGCTCCCACCCGCGCCAGCGCCGACTCGATATTCCGCAGCGTCTGCATCGTCTGCCCGTACGCGTCGCCGGCACCGACGATGGCGCCGTCGGGGCCCGTCGCCGTTGTTCCGGAAACCCAGACGTGATTTCCGATGCGCACCGCCCGGGAGTAGCCGATGATCGGCTCCCACTTCGCGCCAGTCGAAATATTCTGCCGCACTACGAACTCCTCATCATGAGATATGCCGACGGCGGCGCTCCGGAAGGCGCTCGACGGCGTACCGCAACATCGTCCGCGGCATGACCGCCGCATGTGCCTTCAGGAATCGCTCTTCCACGCTACGGTCGCGCTTCCCGATTTCTCTCAGCATCCACCCGACGGCCTTGTGAATGAGGTCGTGCGAATCGCGCAGCAGCAGGCGGGCGATGACGAGCGCCTCGTCATATTCGCCGCGTTTGATGTAATGACTCGAAGGTCCCGTCGCACGCTCCGCACTCTTACTTTTACACTACATTTACAAGCGCGCGGGAAACGATCTCAATCGGCGTGCGGCGCTACCTGGACACGTCGGCGACAACCGTGAGGACGGTTTCCTGTACAACCGGCTTCAGACCTTTTGGACTGCCGAGCGCCTGCGCCTGAACCTGCAGCAGGTAGCGGCCCGGCGGAACGTCCTTCAGTGGGATCTGCTTCGCAAAGCTCAGAGTCACGGGATTTCCCACTCCTTGAAGCGCCGCACCGTTGTGCGTTTCGCGAGACCTGAAGATCTCGCGCCCGTCTTCGCCGAGGAGATGTGTGGCGATCTCGATCGTGTGTGTCTGTCTTGCGGGAATGTTGTCGTAGATCTCGGCGTAGACCGCAAGCGTATCGCTCTGGACGAACACCCGCCGGGTCGTTGCCGGCCCGGGAAGGAGTTCGGTGCCCACGAGCTTGTCGGACACCAGCGTGGGCACCAGCTGGGACGTACCGGCGGTCATCAACATGCCGCTCATCGACAGGGACTCCTTGGTGAAGTCCGGCACTTGGACATCGTAGAACACCGTGCCGAGCGCGCCTCCACCGTTCTCACGCACGCCAATACGCAGTTGATATCGCCCGGGGGCCAGTAAGATTCGTGGATTCAGGCGCAGTCCCACTTGCTGAGCGCGCTCGTAACTGTCCGGCCGCAGTGAGAGATTCATCTCGGTGCGCGTGCCTTGCTGCGGCTTGCCCTGTTCATTGACGCTGAAATATGAAAGCTCAAGCTGATCGGCGAACACGGTGCCGTTGTTCCTCGGTTCGAAGTGGAACCGGGAGCTGTCGATTTCGATCGCGACCGCGACAGAGGCCTCCTTCGCCGCGTTCTTGAACGGCACGGCCTGCACAGTCATGGTCACGCCACCTTGCTGCATCGGGCTATTGAGCAGCACCCTCAGGTCCGCGGACGTGGTGTCGGCACCTCCCTTCCTGGCATCGCGCGCCATCCTCTCGCGATCCTCTTTATCCTGATCTTCCAGCGTCTTGCCGCGCGGGCCTGCATAGCCCTTTCGCGCCGACACTTTCAAGCCGGGGCGCTTCACGCGCACGTCGATCTTGTGGAATTGTCCATCGCGCGGGTGGGTTGGCGGATAATAGCCGAGGACGTAGTACGTGCTGTTGGCCCTGACGATGCGATCGAAGAATGTGGCTGGGTCGTTGTCATTGACCGACGAGAGTCCGCCGGTCTCCTCCGCCAGCGATCGGAGGCTGTCCTGCGACAGTCGCATCTCGGCCGCCAGACCCGACAAGTTCATGGAAGAGGTAGGATCGCTGGTGGCGCCTTCTTTCGACATCTCGATCGCTTCGGCCTGCATGCCCACAAGGCCTCGCGGATCGATGCTGAAGAAGCTCACGTTCCCCCGCGCGGCCGCGATAATGGCATCCTGCGCCGCGCTGACGACCAAGGTCGCGTCCCTTCCAAAAATGTTCTCCATCGGATAGTCGACGCCTTCACTGAACAATAAAATCGCCTTCCGTCGGCCGTGGACGTCCCCCATGATGTCCGCCAGATTTTTCAGCTCGTCGAGCACGCCGAGCGCGCGTTGTCCGCGCTCGAGATCTTCTGAGTCGAAGGTCCGATCGGCGCTCTCGCTGCTGGCATTCATCCGTCCGGAGCTGATGCTCGAACCGGCGTTCGAATCGGCCGCGGCAACGGCGGTCGCCTGGAAGGTGGGGTCTTGCTGCTGCTGATAGAACGTGTCGATCCTGTCGAGCGTTGACGATCGAAGCTTGCGCCCGACGAATTTATCGACGGCTGCAAGCAGCAGCCGTTGATCGCTCGTAAACTCCTGCGAGGCATCAGCCCGGCCGCTCGTGTAGACAACGGCGACCACGTCGTTCGGACCGAGATTCCGTTCGATGAACTGACGCGCCGCCTTCCTTACGGCGCTGGTTCGAAAGAAGCTGAT
>DASZHO010000199.1:0-36267 GCA_035937795.1 Vicinamibacterales bacterium
CCCCTCCCCCCTTCAATCAGCGCCCTCCGAGCTCGGTTGCCGTCGCTTCCAAAATCTCGTCGGACAGCGCAGGATCGTCGACCGCGCGCGAAAGCATGAGCGCACCAACCAGACCCGCGAGCGTGGCCAGCGCCCTTTCACGCCGGGCGGCCTCCGAGCGGCCGGGCACCAGCTTCAGCAAGGCGTCTACACGGGCGCGAAACCCGCCGGTAACGGCTCGACGCACCGCCCGGGGCTGACGCGCGGCGTCGGAGCCAAGCGCGGCGAACAGACAGCCGTGGCCGGGATCATCGCGATGGCGGGGCGACAGGTACGACCGGATCAAGGCGCCGAATGACGGCTTCGGTGACCCGGTAAGCCGCTCCAGCCACCCTTCATTTCCAAGCACGCGGGCGCAGGCCTCCGCGGCCAAATCATTCTTCGACGGAAACTGGCCGTAGAAGCCGCCGTGCGTCAGCCCCGCGCTCTTCATGATGTCGGCGACCCCGATTCCATCGAAGCCGTGCTGACGAAACAACGTCCCGGCCGCCTGCAGGACCTTCTCCCGGTTTGCCGCCGCCTTTTCGCGCGTCACTCTCATGACTGTGCTCCTTTTCGAATCCGCTTGACATTATACATGATAATCGTCATTAATATGTATAGATGACGGTCATCATGCAAATTACTGAAGGGGGCACACCGCGATGAACTCCACAAGGTGGCAGAGAAAGTACGGGATGGCAGCGGCGATCGTTATCGTGATTGTGGCGATTGGCCTGTTCGCAACCGGGCACAGCAAGGCGGCAACGAAGTCAGCCCCGCCGCCGCCCCCCGAAGTCGGCGTCATCCACGTCAAGGGCGAAGACGTGGCGACGTATCGCGAGTATCCCGCCCGAACCTACGCACGCGATCTGGTCGAAGTCCGCGGACGCGTCGACGGCTACGTCGATCGCCGGACGTTCGACATCGGCTCGGATGTCCGCGCGGGCCAGGTGCTGTATGTCCTCGACGTACGGCCGTACGAGGCGGAGGTCGAGCGCGCGCACGGCGCGCTGGCGCAGGCGACCGCCGACATCGCGCAGGCCGAAGCGGCGCTGTCGAAAGCCAGGCAGGATGTCGACCGCCTCGAGCCGCTGGTAAAGGAAGAGGCCGCGCCGAAGCAGGACCTCGACAACGCGATCGCCGCGCGCCAAGCCGGCGATGCTGCCGTCGCCGCCCGCAAGGCGACGATGGAGGCGAATCGCGCGATGGTACGCACAGCGGAATTGAATCTGGAATATGCGACGATTCGTGCCCCGATCAGCGGCCGCGCCGGCGACAGCCTGCTGCAAGTCGGCGGGCTTGTCACGAAGACGTCGGCCCAGCCGCTCACCACGATCGTGCCGCTCGATCCGGTGTGGGTGCGCTTTCAGGTAAGCGAGAGCGAGCTGCCGTTCTTCCAGGGCCCGGACATTGGAGCGGTCCCGATTGAACTGGTCCTCGGCAACGGGACGGTCCATCCGCATCAAGGCCACATTGTGAACACGCTGAACAGCGTCAACACGAAGACCGGAACGATGGAAGTTCAGGCGATGTTCGGCAATCCGGATCATTCCGTGTTGCCCGGCCAGTTTGGCCGTGTGCGTGTGCGGACCGCCGAACGGACCCAGGCACTGCTGGTGCCCCAGAAAGCTGTCCAGGAAGTGCAAGGACAACAATCGGTACTGACCCTCGGGCCGGACAACACCGTGGCCTTGCGGAGCGTCGTAACGGGCGATCGCGTCGATCAGCGCTGGATCGTCGAACAGGGGCTCAAGCCGGGAGAGCCCGTCATTGTCGAGGGGCTACAGAAGGTTCGACCCGGCGCGCGAGTGACGCCACGCCCCTATACCGACCGCACTCTTCCGGCGATTGGACGGTGATCAATGGCTAAATTCTTCATCGATCGGCCCGTCTTCGCAATCGTGATCGCGATTGTCACGGTCATCCTCGGCGCCGTGGCGATCCCGAACCTCCCGATTGCGTCGTATCCCGAAGTTGTACCGCCCGTCGTGCAGATCACGGCGAACCTTCGCGGCGGGAACGCACAGGATCTCGAGCGAACCGTGGCGCAGCCCGTCGAGCAGCAGCTCGTGGCGCTTGACGGCATGCTCTACTTTTTCTCGCGCAGCTCGAACGACGGGGTGCTGACGGTAGACGTCACGTTCGATCTCGGGACGAACGTCGACACCGCGGTGGTGCAGACGCAGAACCGCGTGAACCTCGCGCTCCCGCAGCTTCCGCCCGAAGTGCAGCGCGAAGGCGTCACGGTCAAGAAACTCTCGACGGCGATTCTGCTGGGGATGGCGTTCACGTCAACCGACGACCGCTACGACTCGGTCTTTCTCAACAACTTCGTCACCATCAATCTGCTCGACCGGATTGCCAGCCTGCCCGGCGTCGGCGAAGCGCGCCTCGCGTCCCGTCAGGACTACGGGATGCGCGTCTGGGTCAATCCATCGAAGATGGCGACGCTCGGGATCACCGCGACGGACCTCACCGCGGCAATCCAGGCGCAGAATCGTCAAAACCCATCGGGTTCCATCGGCCAGCCACCTATTGCGTCCGGGACCGATCTTCAGTATCCGGTGAACGCGGCCGGCCGGCTCGTCGATCCGCAGCAGTTTGGCGACATCGTCCTCCGTGCGCAGCCAGACGGATCGCTCCTCCGGATTCGCGATCTCGCACGCGTGGAGCTCGGGGCCCAGGACTACAAGACCTTCTCGCGATCCGACAAGAAGCCGGCCAGCGTGGTTCTCGTGTACCTCACGCCTGGCGCCAATGCCGTCGAGACCGCCGACCGCGTTCGGGGCTTTCTCAACGGCGCGAGGCCAGGATTCCCGGCAGGTCTCGACTACCGCGTCGCCTTCGACGCTACGCGCTTCGTGAAAACGTCGATCGCCGACGTCGTCATCACGTTGTTCGAAGCGATCGGACTCGTCGTGCTCGTCGTCTTTGTCTTTCTCCAAAACTGGCGCGCGACGCTGATCCCGCTGCTAGCCGTGCCTGTCTCGATCGTCGGAACCTTCGCGCTCTTTCCGCTCCTGGGCTTCTCGATCAATATGACGAGCATGTTCGGCCTCGTCCTCGCCATCGGCATCGTCGTGGACGATGCGATCGTGGTCGTCGAGGCGGTGCAACACAAGATCGATCTCGGGATGAGCCCGCGGGACGCGACGGTGCAAGCCATGGAAGAGGTGTCGGGTCCAGTCGTCGCGATCGCATTGATCCTGGCCGCGGTGTTCATTCCGGTCGCGTTCCTTGGCGGCATCTCGGGCCAGATCTATCGACAGTTTTCGCTGACGATCGCCGCGTCGGTGCTGCTCTCGGCGTTCAACGCCCTGACCCTGAGCCCGGCATTGAGCGCGCTCATCCTGAAACCGAAGCAGGACACGCGCGCATGGCCGAGGCGTGCCTTTGGCGGCTTCAACCGCGCGTTCGCATGGACCACCAATCGGTACCTGTCCGGCGTAAAGACGCTCGCCCGCCGAGGCGCGTTGGCGCTGGTGGCGTTGGCGGTCTGTTATCTGCTCGCCGGCGCGCTGTTCCGGCGCGTGCCGGCCGGGTTTCTTCCTGACGAAGATCAAGGCGTCTTCTTCGTCGCCGTGCGCCTGCCTGATGGCGCGTCGATCGAGCGTACGGATCGGGTGGTGGGTCAGGTCGAGGACATCCTGCGGTCAAATCCTGGAGTCGAGGCGGTCACCACGCTCGGCGGTCTCGATCGCCTGACGAACACCGTCAACTCCAACGTCTCGACGGTCATCGCACTGCTCAAGCCGTGGGACGAACGGGAGGCGATGCGCCTCGATCAGCAAGCCATCCTGCGTGCGGTTCAGCCGAAATTCGCGCAGCTCCAGAGCGCCATCGTCTTCGGCTTTGGCTTGCCGCCGATTCTCGGTCTGGGCGCATCCGGCGGGTTCGAGCTGATGCTCCAGGATCGTACGGACGGCGAGCTCACGCGCCTGTCTGACGTGACGCAAGCCTTCGTGCAAGCGGCCAGGCAACGTCCGGAAATCGCGTCGATCAACACCGGATTGCGGACGACGGTTCCACAGTTCAAAGTGGACCTGGATACCGACAAGGCGGAAACGCTCGGCGTGCCGGTCACCGATGTCTATTCGGCGCTGCAAACGTTCCTCGGCGGGCTGTATGTGAATGACTTCAACCGCTTCGGCCGGACGTGGCGCGTGTTGATGCAGGCCGAGCCGCAATTTCGCGTGCGGCCCGACGACATCAACCAGTTCCACGTGCGCGGACGCGACGGCGACATGATTCCGTTGAGCACGCTGGTGAACGTGCGCGCGGTGTCTGGACCGGAGGTCGTCTATCGGTACAACCGGTTCCGGGCGGCGCAGCTCACCGGCACCAATGCCCCGGGATACAGCTCGGGGCAGGCCGCGGCGGCGATCGCAGAGGTCGCGCGCGAGACGCTGCCGCCGGGATTCGGCTTCGAGTGGACGGGCACGTTGTTCCAGCAGCAGCGAAACGAAGGCGCGGAGCCGTTCATTTTCGGCTTCGCGTCGATTCTCGTCGTGCTGTTCCTGGCGGCGTTATACGAGAGCTGGAGCACGCCGTTCGCCGTCGTGCTCGCGGTTCCGCTGGGTCTGCTCGGGGCGCTCGTCGCGATCACCCTTCGGTCGTATCCCTACGATTTGTACACGCAGATCGGCATCATCACGCTCATCGGGCTCGCCGCGAAGAACGCCATCCTGATCGTCGAGTTTGCCGAGCTCCGGCGAGGGCACGGTGTGCCGATCGCCGCTGCCGCGGAAGAAGCAGCGCAATTGCGCTTCAGGCCCATCCTCATGACCTCATTCGCCTTCCTGCTGGGGGTGCTTCCGCTCGTCTTCGCCACCGGCGCGGGCGCGGCGTCGAGACGTGCGCTGGGCACCGCCGTGTTTGGCGGCATGGCGACGGCGACGCTCCTCGGCGTCTTCATCATCCCGGCGCTTTACGTCGTCATTCAGGGGCTCGCCGAACGCCGGAAGAGGCCGCGGACGGCCGGCGTGCCGGTTGCCGCGGTGGAGGTGGCTCAATGAGGCGCTGGCTGTTCGTCGTTGCCGTGTCAGTCTTGACGGCGTCGTGCACGCTCGGTCCGAACTACCGGCGGCCCCCGGTCGCGCTGCCGTCCGCGTACCGCGACACAACCGCGGCGGCCGCCCAGCCCGGGCCGGCCTCGCTCGCCGACGTGCAGTGGTTCGATCTCTTCAAAGACGGGACGCTGGCGCAACTCGTGCGCACCGCGCTGACGCAGAATTTCGACCTGCAGATCGCGGCGGAGCGCGTGCTGCAGGCTCGCGAGCGCTTTCACATCGTGCGCGCCGATCAGTTTCCGGTCGTCGTTGGATCCGCGTCAGCGTCGCGAACCCGCGTATCGGAGATTGGCGCGCGGCCGCTGCCGCCTGGATTCGGTCCCGACGTTCCGGACTTCCAGGCCGGATTTGGTCTCGCGTGGGAGCTGGACGTCTGGGGGCGTCTGCGTCGCTTGAACGAATCCGCACGCGCCCAATACCTTGCGACGGAAGAGGCGCGACGCGGTGTCGTGACCACACTCATCGCCGACGTCACCGACGCGTACTTCGGGCTCCAGACGCTCGATCGTCAGTTGGCCATCGCTCAGCGCACGCGAGACGTCGCGGTCGACGGCCTGAGGTTGACTCAACTCAGACTTGACCGTGGGGTCGCCACGGCCCTGGACGTACGGCAGGCGGAACAACTGCTCTATACGGCGACGGGGCAGATCGCCAGCGTGCAGCGGGAGATTGCCCAGACAGAAGACGCAATGAGCCTGCTGCTCGGCCAAGCGCCCGCGGACGTCT
Organism: Vicinamibacterales bacterium; assembly: GCA_035937795.1. Taxonomy (GTDB): domain Bacteria; phylum Acidobacteriota; class Vicinamibacteria; order Vicinamibacterales; family JAMQPK01; genus JAMQPK01. The sequence continues at coordinate 5,817 of DASZHO010000199.1, forward strand.
CTCGTGCCGGTGAAGTCCAGACGTTGGGCGTGCCGCCCCTTGTGCCAGCGGGTTTGCCTTCGTCGCTCCTCGAGCGGCGACCCGATATCCGCCAGGCGGAGCAGGTGCTGGTGGCGGCGAACGCGCAGATTGGCGTCGCCAAGGCGGACTACTTTCCGCGGATCGGCCTCACCGGTCTGCTCGGCGTCGAGAGCCGCGATCTGACGGAACTGCTGACCGCCCCTGCCCGTACGTGGAGCGTTGGCGCGGCCGCTGCCGCGCCGATCTTCAATGCGGGACGCACGCGCGCCAATGTCGGGCTCTCGGAATCTGTCGAGCGAGAGCTCGTCTTGAACTATCAGCGAACGATCTACAGCGCGCTCCGCGAGGTCTCCGACGCGCTCGCGGGATATCACAAGACGGGCGAGCAGCGCGCACAGCAAGAGCAGCTCGTGACGGCCTTGCGCGATGCCGCCCGGCTGGCGACCGACCGGTACCAGGGAGGTCTGGACAGCTACCTCCAGGTGCTCGATGCGGAACGCAGTCTCTTCCGGAGCGAACTCGATCTCGCCGCGCTGCAACGCCAGGAGCTGACATCGATCGTCGAGCTCTATCGCGCGCTGGGCGGAGGATGGACCGGACAACCCTGAGCGAACTGGCGATGATTCCCAGCCTGCAGATGGCGCTCATTCGTTGGTATAGTCCACGGGCCGTCAGTAACGGTGGAGCGAATCATGGCCGAACGAAACGACGGACCCTCTTCCGAGCCTGTGCACCCGCTCGTCGAAAGGGTGCTCGCCTCGAAGGTTCCGATCGCGGAACTCATCGGGTTTGTGGTTGAGGAGATTGGCGGCGGGCGCGCCGTCGCTTCGCTGCGGTCTGGTCCGCAACACGCCAACCCGATGGGAACGCTTCACGGCGGCGTGCTCTGCGATCTGGCGGACGCGGCCATGGGCATGGCCTTCGTGACGACGCTGGCGCCGGAAGAGTCGTTCACGACCGTCGAGCTGAGCATCAATTTCTTCCGCCCCGTGTGGCAGACGGTGCTTCGAGCGGAAGGCCGCGTCATCAACCGGGGACGAAACGTGGGCTACATCGAATGCGACGTCACGGATCAGGAGGGCAAACAGGTCGCGAAGGCGCGTTCGACCTGCTTTGTCCTGCGCGGCGAGCATGCGAGAGCGCGCTGATGCGCGTCAGCCGGAGTTGGCCGCGGCGGTCAAGTAGTTCTCAGCCACCAAGCAACGCCTTGAGCTTCCGTTTCTTGATGGTTTGATCAGGGCTGACTGCAATGCCCTCGAGCCATCGGCGGAGTTGCGCGACGGACACCTTGTGCGTTGTGCCTGGATGCTTGACCTGGATCTCGAGCTGAGTGCCTGGCGGGACTGGATCGACCCAGTCGTCCTGCTTCAAGAGGCTCAATCCCATGGCCGCCGCCTCGTAGAGGCTTTCGGCCGCTACCTCGACGCTGTGGCGGATGCCCGATGGACCGGTGAAGCTCACGGTGCATGCCCTCGTCGGCACGGCTTGCCGAGAGTAGCATATTCGCTTTTTATTCGCCACGACAGCGGCCGTAGCCCCTGGCGTCAAACGGGAAGCGATGCGGCGCTGAGACGCGCGACCTCTGCAGCGGTCAATCCGACGTCCGCGACCGGTAGCAGCTCCAGGAGTTGCCCGGCGGTGCGGGCGCTCGCGATCGGCGCGACGACCGTGGGCTGAGCGAGCAGCCACGCGAGAGAAACGGCGCTGACAGTGGTGTGATGCGCCGCCGCGATCTCGTCGAGGGCGGCCAGCACGCGCAAGCCTCGGTCGTCGAGGTACTCGCGGGCGCCGGCTGCACGCGGGCTGTCCACTTCTTTGCCGGGCCGATACTTGCCCGTCAGGAAGCCCTTTGCCAAGGAAAAGTACGGCAAACAGGCGAGACCCTCACGGGCGCACAGGTCCCGAAGCTCGCCTTCGTAGTCGCTGCGGTGCATCAAATTGTAGTGCGGCTGGAGGGCCACGTACCGTGCGAGGCCTTCGCGAGCCGACACCGCAAGCGCCTCGGCCAATCGTGGCGCGGTGTAGTTCGACGCCGCAATGTAACGGACCTTGCCTTCCTTCACGAGCGCGTCGAACGCGCGCAGCGAATCTGCGACGGGCGTTTCACTGTCGTCGGCGTGCGCGTAATACAGATCGATGCGATCGACGCCGAGACGCCTGAGCGACGCCTCGGCCGCCGTGCGGATGGTCCTGGGCGAAAGACCCTTCAGTCCCGGCGCCATGCCGACCTTCGTGGCAATGATCATCCGGCCCCTCGCGCCACGCGCCGCCATCCAGCGGCCGATGATGGTTTCCGATTCGCCACCGGAGTGGCCGGGCACCCACGCCGAGTACGCATCAGCGGTATCGACGAAGTTGCCTCCCGCCGCGAGATAGCCGTCGAGTACGGCGAACGATTGCCGCTCGTCGGCGGTCCAGCCGAAGACATTGCCGCCTAGACAGAGTGGAAAGACGTCGAGGTTTGTATGGTCAATCAGTGACATATATCGGTAATCGTAAACCATGGCGAGACGGTCCGCCGCCCGGATGTGCGTACGTCATACCCTGCCTGGGGCTCGTGGGGAAGCTCGACCTCGAGACCGGCAACCTGACACCGGTCGTCACCGGCTTGAAAAACCCACGGGGCATGGCGTTCGTGCGGAATCAGGAAGAAGAAGACGACGACGACAACCGCTAACGCGACAGGGGAACTGAAGCCAATCAGGGGTGGAAGGCATGGCTCAGCTCGGCAAGCCCGACCTTCAACGTCGCGCGTGCGATGCGATCGAGCTCCGGCTCCGGGCCGACGAGGTGGAACGTGCGGTGCACGTGCGTGTAATGCTCGCCGGGCGATAGGCTGAGCGCCGGCGATGACGTCTCGAGCTCGTAGAACGGACCGAGCGGCGGCTTGCCCGGCGCCGGCGGTCCGTCGTTGTAGCTGTTGACCACGTCGCCCTTGTAGGGCTCGGGCTGAATCTCCCACATCGAGTTGACGTATCGCCGCTCGTCGGCAGGACGCGTGTACTGCACCAGCGTCAACACGTGCCCCGTCGCGTCGTAGCTGCCGAGCACGGGGAGCGCCCGCGACGGCGACAATCCGATCTTGCTGCGGTATTGCCCGTCGCCCCGAAAGAAGATCACCGAATCCTGGACGATGAGCCGATCGCCGGGAACCTTTCCGAAGTACTTGTCATTGACGATTGGCCCGAGCGTCAACTCCGGCCCAGGCGCGAACGGCAGAGCGATCGTTGTCTCGGGTGAAGGCCTGAACTGCCCCAGGATCCACGCCGACACAAGCCCAGAGCCCGGCTGCCACTGCGCGATCCCGGCGTTGGTGACGGTGTTCGACGATTCGAACGCCACCACGCGCACCGCGTTGCCCGGTGAAGCGCCGAGGTGCGTTGCCACGTCAGCGCCGCTCAGCAGGCGAACGGTGCGGTCGACGTCGATCTCCAGCGGCATGCCTGAATAGCTCACGAGTCTCATCCGCTTGCGGAAGCGGACGGCGGTTGCCGACTCGCTCGCAACATCCCACTTGCCCCAATCGAAGGGTTCCGGCACCTGCCAGTGGTCCAGATCGAACGGGTCGCCCGGCTTGAAGAAGAGCGCATACTGCCCCCCTTCCGGCCCCAGCCAGAAGCGATCTTCACCGCCAAAGACGTTCATGTGCGGCTGTCTCTCGCCCGAGGCGATCGCCGCCCGCCCAATCCATCCAAAGCTGGGCGCATCGCTCCCACCCGTTGTGCTCGTCAGCACGCGGCCCTGGTAGGCCGGCGCGACGGCTACCCTGGCCGCTCCGGACGGTTCGTTGAGGAGGACGATCCCGGTGTGCTGCCGGAGGAACGTCAGGTCGGAGTCAAATTGCCCTGTGGGCATGGCCGCCACCGGCTTATCGGGCGCACCGCAGCCGGCTACCCACAGGCAGGCGGCCACGCACATCGTTGCGGCGGTCGATCGCATGAGGCCGTGATTCTACAGAAAGTGAAGACGAATTACTTGCGTTTGCGGAGGTAGACGTTGCCGTTGAAGGTGCGGAGCTCGAATTCCGGGCCGCCGCCGTTGACCGATCCATAGATCGTGCTCTCGACCTTCAACCGGCGCATTCCGCTTCGGGAATCCTGTACGCCGGGCGTTGACGGGCCCGGCCGGGGGGCCACATCAAAATCGGTGTACACCTCACCATTGACGCTGCGCAGCTTGAGATCCGCCTTGATGCCGGCCGGCACGGTCACGTCGATTTCGCCATTCAACGAGGTGAACGACATCGGTTTCTGCGCCGCGGTCTGCGTCAAGATCACGAGCACCTTCCCGTTTGTGGCGTGCGCGACGACGGGACCGTCCACGTCGGTCAGCGCGATCGCCCCATTCGCGGTCGTGACTTCGATCTCACCTCTCGCTCCTTCGACGGTAACACTGCCATTTGCGGTTTTGAGGCGAAGGTTCGTACGCAGCGGCACCTGGGCAGTGAGCGAGCCGCTGTCGCTCAGTTTGACCGACATGAGGTTGTTTGCTTCCTCAACGGTCAGAGGGGTTGGCGGCCGCAGGCGTGTGAGCCCCGACGCCACGGCGGGAGGAGTTGCTTCACGCACAACGGCCGGCCCGCTCGAGAGGGTCACGTCTCTCACATCGGCGGCCTTCACCACGATCGCGGCGAGGCCAGCACTGACCTGGAGCGTTCCCGGCCTGGACGGGTCGCTGAAGGGAACGGCGACGGTTCCTTGGGCGGGCTGGCCGGCGACGATGGCTCCCGCGCAGCGGAGCGCGAGAAGAGATGCGCCGATCAAAACGAAACGTTTCATAACAATGTCCTTGCCCATTTGCGTCCTTGCCTATTTGCGGCGCAGGACCCGAACATCGCCGTTGACGCCGTCGAACGTGAGCTCAGGGCCACCGCGTCCGACCCGTACCGAGACGGACCGATTGCGTCGATACACATACCCGCCGTTCCGCCGCTCTCGAATTGGCGCGGCCGACGGTAGAGGCGCCGCGTCGAAATCGGTATAGAGACCTCCGTTGACCGTTTTCAGCTTGAGATCCGCATTGAGATCGGATGGGAGCGCCACGCTGACGCTGCCGTTGACCGTCTTGAACGCAGACGGCTTCTGCGGGCTCGCCGCAAACGACGCGCTCAGGCTTCCGTTCACGGTCTCCGCACGGCCCGATCCGCCAACATTCATCAGCTCGACGCCGCCATTGACGTTGCGCATGTCGAAGTCGCCGTCGGTGTTGTTCACCGAGAGGGTGCCGCCATTTACACTGCAGGCTTTCACAATCACATGCTTCGGCACCCGGAGGTCGAAATCGACTCGTACTTGATAGCGCTCTTCGCGGGTCCCGTCGTGCCGCTGACGGCCGTTGTCGCAGCCGCAGTACTGTGGAGTCGCGCATACGCGAATGGCGGCCCCGCTCTGGGTGACGGTGAGGCCCTCCAATTGTTTGGCGCGGCTGACGTCTTCAACGGTCGCGGCCCGGATAATCGTGTCGGCCGTCATCTGAACGTCCTGACGGTCCTCACCCACGACCCGGATCGAGCCGTTGACGTCGCTGATCTCGATGGAGCGATTCTCAGGCTCGGCCCATCTGACTGTTTGATGCGCCGTCTGGCGATCTTCAATGGGCAGCGTGGACCACGCGCCTGCTGCGAGCGCCGCTATGATCAATAACCTGGCTTGAACAAGCTTCATGCGCCTCTCCTTCAGGAGCCAAGTTGTCGAAGGCTCCAAGCCGCGCGGCCGCGCACGGCCTCATTCGCTCCAGGGTTCTTCGAAAGAGTACTGAGCTGGGCAACGGCATCCGTATGTCTGGTTTCCACCATGAAATCGATCACCGCAATCTGGAGAAGAGGCGACGAGAGGTCACTCAGCGCCTCGGTGGTCGCCGCCCGGACGGCTTCCTGTTCGCTGAAGCGGCGAAGCGCATCAACGGTGGCAAGCCTCACGTTGACGTTTGGATCGTGCGTCAGCGTATCGAGCAGCGCAGAGACGACCTCGGTGCCAGGGTCGTCAATCCGGGTGCTCCAATCGACGCCTCGAAGGCGCTCGGAAGCCGACGGCTGTTGCAGCAGCGACAGCGCCAGCATCTGCCGCGCGTCATGCAGCTCGACGCGCAGCTCGGCGGCATCGCGAGACAGCGGAACCGGAGTCCAATGGAATCCCACAAGGACACCGGAGAGGAGCAGCGCGACGGCGATGCCCAATTGAAGAATGGGCTGCGCCGGCCACCGGGCCAGCCATCCTCGACGGCTTGCTCCCGGATGGGACTCGAGTGCCTCGCCGAAGCGGCTTCTCATGCCCGCGGTGTCGATCGGTTCCGCCGGCAACTGGCCGAGGGTCGTCCAGACAGCCTCCAGCTCCTTGTACTCGGCCCGACAAGCGGGACAAGCCGAAAGGTGCTCGCGGATTTCCGCGCGAGCGGAGTCCTCCACCTGATTGGTCAAATAGTCGGTGAGCCGGCTCTGAATCTCCTCACACCGCATTGTTCTCTCCGTCCGACAACCTTTTGAAAATATCCTTCAACTCCTTGAGCGCCCGATGAACCCGCACCTTGATCGTGCCCGTCTCGACCCCCAGAAGCTGCCCGATCTCCTCGTAACTCAGGCCGTGGTACCGCGCAAGCACCAGCAATTCCCGCTTGTCGTCGGCGAGCCGCATCATCGCCCGCCTCAATGCCTGGCTGTCCCTCCGGCTCTCCAGCTGTCTCGCCGGAGAAGGGTCAGGCGCCGGCACGTCAAGCACATCGTCTGGCGGCGGCTCCGGATCCGGCCGTTTCCTGAAGTAGTCGGCCCGCGCGTTCCTCGCAATGCGAAACGCCCAGGTTTCGAAGCAGCTGTCCTCGGTCCGATAGGTCCGGCGGTACTTCAGGATTCGGACGAAGACCTCCTGGACGAGGTCCTCGGCGGCCGTGCGGTCTCCGGTTGTCCGGCTCAGAAAGTCGAAGAGCGCCGCGTGGTAGCGCTCGAAGAGCGTGCCCAGCTTTGCAACATCTCCGTTGCGAACCGCGAGCATCAGCTCTTCGTCCGTCAATCCGCTATGTGTATGAAAACTCTGGAACCACGGAAAGGTTACATGACCGCCTTCAACATCCACGCATAGAGCCACACGACAAGGCCGACGAAGCCGAGAAAGCCCAGCACATTCGCCGGCGGGAAATCCGGGGCGACGAGTGCAAGCGGCGCGTCGTTCGAGAACGCGACGATCAAGCCGGCGTTGAGCACGCCGAACAGACTCTCGCCCACGATCATGCCGGACGCAACCAGCGTCCCGAGCCGCTCCGCACGCTCCGGTGCGCGCGAGGCCTTCGCCCGGCTGTTGTACCAGTGCCCGACGCCGGCTCCCAGCACAACGGCGAAGGTCGCCGACATCGGGAGATAGATGCCGATCCCGACTGCGAGCGGCGGGATACGCATCCGTTTCGCGAAACCGAGCGCAGCGTCGATCACGATGAGGATGACGCCCACGATCACACCAATGCCGATCATCTTCCAGTCGAGGTTGCCGCCGATGACACCCTGCGCGAGCGCCGAGATCAACGTCGCCTGCGGCGCCGGCAACGGATGCTGCGACACGACGGACAGATTCGGTGCGCCGGCGAACCCGTACGCGTGGGCCAGTAGATTCAGCACCGACGGGATCACGGCCGCGCCCGCGGCGACTCCAACGATGAGCGCCACCTGCTGCCGCCAGGGTGAGGCGCCCACGAGCTGACCGGTCTTGAGATCCTGCAGGTTGTCGTTCGAGATCGTCGCGCACGCGAAGACGATCGCCGTGATGAAGAGCGCGAAGGCCACCAGAACCGGCCGCGTCTCAGGCGCCGGATGCATCGTCATCACGAGGATCGACGCGCACGTCACGATCGCGAGAATACCGACACCGGAAATCGGGCTGTTCGACGCGCCGATGAGCCCGGCCATGTAACCGCACACGCCAGCGATCAGGAATCCGACGATGAAGATGAACGGGACCGCAATCGCCGTCAGCATCCACGCGTGCGGTGCGAGCGTCGTCGAACTGGCAAACGTGAAGCTCAGCCACCCGGACACAACCAGACAGGCAATGGTGAGCGCGACGATCCAGCTCGCGGGCAGGTCCCGATCCAGATCGTCGCCGGTTGCCGACGCGCGCGACGACGAGATGGTCGACGCGAGGCCGCCAACGACGGGCTTGGCCAGCGTGGCGAGCGTCCAGATGGCCGAGACGCCGATCGTGCCGGCGCCGATGAAGCGCACCTGATGGCGCCAGATGTCGCTCGCGTGCGTGGCGAAGTCGACGCCCGCCGCGACCGGCTGGAGGTGCGTGAGAATCGGCACCGCGCCCGCCCACGCGATGAGGAGCCCGGCGAGCATCGCGAGGCCGACCGATAATCCGACAAGATGACCGGCGCCGAACAGCGCCAGCGACCACGCAATGTTGTAGCCGCTTGCGGCCGTCCGGCCGACGCGGAAGAAGGCCGTCACCTCCGAGGCCGCGATCTGGGTGGCGGTCACGATCGCGAGCCCGGCCGAGGCGACCGAGCCGAGAATTACCGCAATCAATCCCTCGCGCGCTTCACGCGGGTCGTCCTGCCCTTCGCCGCGCGCGCCGGATCCGACCTTCAGGACTTCGGCAGCAGCCACGCCTTCCGGATACGGCAGATCGGAATTCGTCACGAGCGCCCGCCGGAGCGGAATCGTGAACAGCACGCCGAGAACGCCGCCGCTCACGCAGATGAGGAACGACTGCCAGAATGGGAAACCGGTCCACCAGCCAACGATGACGAGGCCCGGCAGCACGAAGATGATCGCCGACAGCGTGCCGGCAGCCGACGCGACGGTCTGCACGATGTTGTTCTCGAGGATCGACGAATCGCGCACGACGCTGAGGACCGCCATCGAAATGACCGCCGCCGGAATAGACGAGGCGAATGTCAGCCCGACCTTGAGACCGAGATAGACATTGGCGGCGGTAAAGACGGTGGTGAGAAGCGCGCCGAGCACCAGGCCGCGAACGGTGAGTTCCTTCTTCATGCCGCCACAATCCTAGCCCGGACGCGTCCCTGCACACATGAGCCGGCCACGTTCTCGTGGCGACATGAAGCGTTACCAGCTGCCCGAGGCGCCGCCGCCGCCGGAGCTGCCGCCGCCGCCGGAGAACCCGCCCGACGAGAACCCACCGGACGAGAATCCAGCCCCGGACGAGCTGAGGGTAAAGCCGCCGACGCTGGCCGTGCCTTTCGTCTTCAGATCGACGGCGGCTTTCTTGTACCAATCGGTGCGGCCGACCATCACCTTCGCAATCGGATAGCCGATGACATAAGCCGCCAGCAGGACCAGCGACGGTATCGGTCCGATGATGGCCATCGGGAACATCGTCCAGAACGGAATCAGGAACACGTACAGGAACCATCCCTCCCCTCCGGGCGTCATCACGCCCAGCACGGTGAACAGCCCGATGATGCTGAAGGCGAAGACGCCAAAGAGAATGCGCTGGGGCCACGGGAGGGCAGGCGCATTGAAGCGCATCGCGGGCCGTGATCTGGCGCGGGTATCGACCGCGCGTGCGACATCTGGTCTTCCTTCGAGCCGTCCAATAATCGCTGCGACACCATCTTCGATGCCCCGGTCGTAATCGCCCTCTTTGAATCGGGGCGTCATCACGCCGCGGATGATTTGCCCGCAGGCGCCGTCGGTCAGGGTCGGCTCGAGACCATACCCGACCTCGATGCGCACCTTGCGATCCTGCGGCACGACGATGACGAGGACGCCGTTGTCTTTGCCCTTCTGGCCGAGTTTCCAGGCTGCGAACACCTTGACGGCGTAATCCTCGATGCTCTCGGGCTGGATCGTCGGCACCGTCAGGACGACGACCTGATTGCCGGTCGAGTCCTCATGGTTCTTCAGCACCGTCGTCAGACGGGCGCGCGTCTCCAGCGTGATGATATTCGCTTCGTCGACGACCCGGCCGGTGAGGTAGGGCACGTCGACGGCGGACAGGATCGTTGCGGCCGCGAAGATCGCGATCGCCAGGAGTGTGACGAATCGCTTCATGCGGCGCGTCATGCGCCGCGCTCCTCGATCGGCCGACTGGTAAGATTCGTGCCAGATGCCTGCAGCGGGCGAAAACCCTTGTCGACCAGCAATGTCTCGAGGGCGGTCAGCGCTTCCTGCAGCGCGTGAAACGGGGTTTCCCGCCGCAACCGCGGCGTCATGCGCGCGACGATGGCGTCCCAATCGGCGTCGGTCACACGATTCCGGAATCCGGCGTCGGGAACTATCTCGATGCGACGCTCGAAGAGGCTCAGCAGGATCAGCACGCCGGTGTGAAGAGCCGCCCGGTGCAGCTCGTAGCGCAGAAACAGCGAGCGGGCGTGAACCTGCACTTCAACGTGGCACCGCGCCGACGGCAAAAAGAGCCGCGCGAGTGCGGGAATGAGCACGGCAGCCAATGCCGCGGCGGCGCCGGCGGCCAGAATGGAGACCGCCTGCAGCAGCGGCGTCGAGGCGGTGACCCACTCGGGACGCAGCGCGTCCCCGATCACGATGAAGAGCGCGGCGGCCGTGGCACCAAAGGCAAACGCCTTCCACGGCAGTTCGACGTAGGAGTCCGACCTGGCGACCACCGCGGTGACCACCTGCACACCCGTGCGCGATTCGATGCGGGCCACATGCGCAGCAATCGTCTCAGCTTCGGCCGGGGTTACGAACATGATGTCAAAAGGCGGGTCGGGCGCACCAGTCGGCGTATCGGCTCAAGAGAGGTACAGCGCCATGCCGCCAGTTCAGCGGCGCGTGAAGACTCGGGCCACGAGCGCCTGCGCGTCTTCCTGAATCTTCTTCAGGTGCGCGGGATCGCGGAAACTTTCAGCGTACAGCTTGTAGACCTCCTCGGTGCCGGACGGCCGGACGGCAAACCATCCACTATCGGCCGCAACCTTCAAGCCGCCGATGGGCGCGCCGTTGCCGGGCGCGTTCGTCAGAACCGTGCGAATCGGTTCGCCGGCCAGTTCTTTCGCGTCGACCTGGCTGGCGGTCAACTGCGCCAGTTGCTTCTTCTGCTCCTCGGTCGCGGGCGCGTCGATGCGCTCGTAGAGCGGCGCGCCGAACCTGCGCGTCAGCTCGTCGTACGACGCCCCTGGATCGTGGCCGAGCCGTGCGGTAATTTCGGCCGCGAGCAGCCCGAGAATGATGCCGTCCTTGTCGGTGGTCCATGCTGTCCCGTCGATGCGGAGGCACGACGCCCCCGCGCTTTCTTCGCCGCCGAAACCGAGCGACCCGTCGAGCAGGCCGTCGACGAACCATTTGAACCCCACCGGCACCTCGAACAACCGCCGTTCCAATCCGGCCGCCACGCGGTCGATGATGCCGCTGCTGACGACTGTCTTGCCGACCGCCGCGTTCTTCGACCACCGCGGGCGGTGCTGAAACAGGTACCAGATCGCCACCGCCAGATAGTGATTGGGATTCATCAGTCCGGCCGACGGCGTGACGATGCCGTGGCGATCGTGGTCGGTGTCGTTGGCGAAGGCCACGTCGAACTTGTTGCGGAGATCCACCAGCGGCGCCATTGCGTACGGCGATGAGCAATCCATGCGGATCTTCCCGTCCCAATCGACGGTCATGAAGCGGAAGGTGGGATCGACCTTGTCGTTCACGACCTCGACGGAAATCCGGTGACGCGCGATGATCGGTCCCCAGTAGCGTACGCCCGCGCCGCCGAGGGGATCGACGCCGATCCTCACCCCGGCGCCGCGGATGGCCTCAATATCGATCGCACTCGCGAGGTCATCCACATACGGGCCGACATAATCGTGAGGGTGGGTGCTCGACGCCTTGCGGGCTCGCTCGTAGGGAATGCGGCGAACGCCCCCCAACCCTTCCGCGAGCAGGGCGTTCGCCGTCCGCTCGATCCAGCCGGTGACCCCGGTATCAGCTGGGCCTCCATTCGGCGGGTTGTATTTGAAGCCTCCGTCTTCCGGCGGATTGTGCGAAGGGGTGATGACGATCCCGTCGGCCAGCCCCGAGGTGCGGCCGCGGTTGTATAGAAGGATGGCGTGCGAGATCACCGGCGTCGGCGTGTAGCCCTGGTCTCGATCGACCATGACTTCGACTTCGTTGGCCGCCAGCACCTCGAGGGCGCTGACATAAGCCGGCTCGGATAGGGCGTGGGTGTCCATGCCCATGAACAACGGCCCATCGATCCCGTGGCTTTTGCGATAGAGGCAAATGGCCTGGGTCACCGCAAGAATATGCGCCTCGTTGAACGTGCGGTCGAACGCCGAGCCGCGATGCCCCGAGGTGCCGAACGCCACGCGTTCGGCGACGACCGCAGGATCGGGATGCTCGGCGTAGTACGCCGTCACCAACCTCGGAACGTTGACCAGCAGCGAGGCTGGGGCCGGTTTTCCGGCCAGGGGGCTGATGCCGGTCATCTCGAGTTCATGGGGCTCACCACCGGATGGTAGTCGACGCCGAGCTGCCAGAACAGGAACGAATAGATATCGGCCGTTTCCGCCAACCCTTCGCTCAGGCTGTTGCCGATGTGCCCCCCACCGGACGTCCGCAGCAGCACCGGAAGTCCCGAGGAGGTCGCGGCCTGCAGGCGCGCGGCAAATCGGCGCGAGTCGCCTGGATTGACGCGCGGGTCGTTGGTGCCGCTGAGCAGCAGCACCGCGGGATACTTCGTGCCGTTCACCACATGCTGGTACGGCGAATAGCCAAAGAGCGCCTCGAATTGCGCCGGCTCCTTCACGCTGCCGAATTCCGTAGCGTTGAAGACCCCGTTCGGAAAAAGCTCAAAACGCAGCATGTCGTAGATGCCGACCTGCGAGACGACGGCCCGCGCGAGCGCCGGATGCTCGGTGAGGACCGCGCCCATCAGCAAACCTCCGTTGCTGCCGCCCCAGAAGGCGAGCTTCGCCGGGTTCGTGTACCGGCGCTGGACGAGCAGGCTCGCACACGCCGCGAAATCGTCGAACACATTCTGTTTGTTTGTGAGTTTGCCGGCCTCGTGCCACGGCTCGCCGAGCTCGCCGCCGCCCCGCAGATTCGCAACGGCGTACACACCTCCCTGCTCGAGCCACACGATCAGCATCCGCGAGAAGTACGGCGACAGGCTGATCCCAAATCCGCCGTAGCCGTACAGCACGGTTGGGTTCGAGCCGTCGAGCCGGATGTTTTTCCGATGAAGAATGCTGAGCGGCACCTTCGTGCCGTCTTTGGACACCGCCTCGGCCCGCTCGACGGCGATGTCGCTGAAGTCGACGGTGGATGTAACGGCCATCGGCGTGGTCACGACGGTGCCATCGTTCCGCAGCCGCCGCCACGCGGGCGGCTCCAGATAGCTCTCTGTCAGGAACAGGACGTCGCCTTCCGGCAGCGCGACGAGCTGCGAGATGGACGAGACGGGCGGGCCCGGAACCTTGCGGTCGCCGCCGCCGTTCAGATCCATCACGTGCAGCTGGTGCGGCCCACCCACGACCTGATTCACGAGCAGCCGGCCGGCGGTCGCGACGATTTCAACGATGTCGCCTTCGTTTGCGCGGTAAATCGTCCGTCCCCCGGCGATGCTCGAGGCCTCCGGACCGAGCTTCACGATCGCGCCGTGCGGCGCGTTCTTGTGCGACAGCGCGTACAGCTCGTCGTCTGCCCCGAACACGATGGAACGAACATGGTCTTCCCACTGCGTGAGGCGGCGCCATTGACGATCCGGACCCCGCACGTAGTGCGAGACTTCGCCGCCATCGCCGTTCTTCACTTCCGCGAGCAGATACTTGCCGTCCAGGGTGGACGCCAGCTCGGTTTCGGCGATCCGCGGAAAATCGCGGCCGAGCGCGTACGTGTCGGTCTCGGTTGGCGCGCCGAGCTTGTGGAAGTACACCTGCTGATAAAAATCGCGATCTTCCGCCGGGCGCTCGTTGCCCCTTGGATATCGGGTGTAGAACAGCCCTTCGCCATCCAGATCCCAGGCGACGCTGCCCCCGGCGGTGCCGCCGTTCACACGAGGAAGGCGGTCGGGCAGTTCACGGCCGTCGGCTACGTTGAACAGATGCACGGTGCCGTCTTCGGTCCCACCGGCTGACAGGGAGACGGCAACCAGCCGGCCATCACGCGACGGCTCGTAGAAATCGATGGTGGTCGCCCCGCTCGGGTCGATGCGGTTGGGATCCACGATCACGCGTTCGGCCGCGGGATCGGCGGTGGGCGGCAGCACCACGAGCTGCGGCTGGTTGCGCGGAGGCTGGTACTTGAGCGCGAACAACGCGGCCGGCCGCGGCGTGAGCGCAGTCCACCGCGCGCTGGCCGACGTGCCCAAGGCCTGCACGCGCCGCCGGACGGCCTCGCCGGACGGCCACGAGTCGAGCATCGCCCGCGTGCGCCCGTTTTGCGCGTCGGTCCAGGCCCGGACCTCAGGGTCGTCCCAGTTCTCGAGCCACCTGTACGGATCGACGACCTTCCTGCCAAAGTAGCCGTCTGTCACGGGCCGCTGCGGGGTTTGCGGCGGCGTCTGTCCGTGGAGCGGAGCAGCGCAGAGCAGCACGGCGGCCGACACGATCGCGCGGCGGATTTTCATAAGCGCTCCCTTCGTCAACCGCGGGTCATCCATCCGCGTGTCAGAAAATCGCCCATCGTCAATGCCAGCAGGATCCCCAACCAGAACACGCCCCCGGCGACGACCACCCAGGCGAGCCGTGTTTCGCGCACGTGCATGAAGAACAGGATCACGAGCGCCGCCTTGAACACCGCGATGGTGAGCGCCGCGACCGTATTCAGCGGACCGAGATCGAAGTACGCGACCTGCCAGGTGAGGTAGGTGCAGACCATCAGCACCGCGTAGATGGCGAAGTACGACCGCTTCGAGGCGGCGTGGTCAGCCATGGTGTTCAGCCATGCACGTGCCTCCCGAGGAGGTACAAGAGCGGAAACAGGAAAATCCAGACGATGTCGACGAAGTGCCAGTAGAGGCCGCTGATCTCGATCGGACCGTAGTAGGCGTCGGTGATCACGCCGCGATGGACCCACCAGGCCATCACCGACATCACACCCAACCCGACGATCATGTGCAGCGCGTGCAGGCCGGTCATCACGAAGTACAGCGAGAAGAACAGCTGGGCGTGCCGGAACTCGCTGCCGTCGAACTGGAAATTCGGGCCCGGGATATGGTGCTCGAGAAATTCCGCGTAGTACTCGAACGCCTTGATGCCGAGGAAGACGCATCCAAGCGCCATCGTCATGAGCAGAAAACTCAGCAGCGCTCGGCGCTTCCCCGTCTGTGCCGCGTTCACCGCCAGCGCCATGGTCAGGCTGCTCGTGATCAGGACGGCCGTGTTCGTCGTCCCGGCCCAGACAATCAGCTGGCGGCTCGCGGCGATGAACGCCTCGGGATACCAGGTCCGGTAGACGAGATAGGCGGCAAAGAGGCCGCCGAAAAACAGGATCTCGGTCGCCAGAAACACCCACATTCCCAGCGTCGTGGCTTGCCTCTGCTGCTCGACATCATCGAACTGATGAGCCAGCACCGCAGGATGACCGGCTGCTTGAAGAGCTTCAGGCAACGACGTCCTCCACCTGCTCGACATACTCGTAGGCGTCCCACGTCACGACCGGCGTCCGCTGGAAGTTCTCCGTGGGCGGCGGCGAACTGGTCGTCCACTCGAGACCGACCGCGTCCCACGGATTGGAGCCGGCGGCAGGCCCGTAACGCAGCGACCACATCAAATACGCCATCGGAATCAGGTAGCCGATGCCCAGAATGGATGCGCCGGCCGACGAGAGCACGTTCAGCATCTGAAATTCAGGCGGGTACGCGTGGTAGCGCCGCGGCATGCCGAGATAGCCGAGGATGAACTGCGGGAAGAACGTCAGGTTGAACCCGAGAAAGATGATGCCGGCGCTGAGCTTCGCCAGAAATTCATTGTAGAGGCGGCCGCTGATTTTCGGCCACCAGTAGTGGAGCCCGCCGAGGTAGCCCATCAGCGTGCCGCCGACCATGATGTAGTGAAAATGCGCGATGATGAAGTACGTGTCGGTCACGTGCACGTCGAGGCCGATCGCGGCGAGGAACAGACCGGTCAGACCGCCGATGGTGAACAGGCCGATGAAACCGATGGCGTACAGCATCGGCGTCTGCCACGAAATCGAGCCCTTGTACATCGTCGCCGTCCAGTTGAAGACCTTGATGGCGGAGGGAATGGCCACCATGAAGCTGAGCGCGGAGAAGATCAGCGCCGAGTACACCGATTCTCCCGCCACGAACATGTGGTGTCCCCAGACGAGAAAGCCGATGACCGCAATCGCGACGCTGGCAAACGCGACGAACCGGTAGCCGAACACCGGCTTGCGGCAGAAGGCGGCCACCAGCTCGCTGACGACTCCCATCGAGGGCAGCACCATGATGTAGACCGCCGGGTGCGAGTAGAACCAGAACAGGTGCTGGAACAGCACCGGGTCGCCGCCGACCGCCGGATCGAAAAAGCCGAAATGAAAGAGCCGCTCGATGGCCACCAGGGAAAGCGTGATGGCGAGCACCGGCGTCGCGAGCACGAAGATCATGCTCGTCGCGTACATCGACCACAAAAACAGCGGCATCCGGAACCAGGTCATACCCGGCGCCCGCATGCGGTGGATCGTGACGATGAAATTGAGTCCGGTGAGGATCGAAGAGAAGCCGGTGATGAAGATGCCGAGCGCCGTCGGAATGACGTTGGTTGTCGACGAGACGGTGCTGAACGGCGTGTAGAAGGTCCAGCCGGTATCGACTCCGCCCGCGACGAGCGCGTACAGCGTGAACAGCCCGCCGAGAATGTAGATATACCAGCTGGCGAGGTTCAGCTTCGGGAACGCGACGTCCCTGGCGCCGATCATCAGCGGCACCAGGAAGTTGCCGAGCGTGGCCGGAATCGAGGGGATCAGGAAGAACCACACCATCATGATGCCGTGCATCGTGAAGAGCTTGTTGTAGGTCTCGTCGGAGACCAGATCGCCGGGCGGTGTGGCCAGCTCGAGGCGAATCAGCACCGCGAAGGAGCCGCCGATGAAGAAGAAAAAGGTGACGGCAGCCAGGTACAGCAGCGCGATGCGTTTGTGGTCGCGCGTGAGCAGCCACGACTTGATGCCATACCCGTCGTTCAGGTAGTTTCGCGGCGGCAAGGCGGCGATGTTCGCCATGGTCATCTTGCCGCCCCCGCCTGACCTGCCGGCGCGGCCGGACCGAGCGATTTGATGTACTCGATCAACTGCAGCAGCTGCTCTTCGCTAACCACTCCCTGAAACGTCGGCATGATCGGCTGGTAGCCGGCTGCCACCTTCGCGCTGGGATGGAGGATCGATTCGCGGATGTACGCTTCGTCGACAGTCGCCGTTTCCCCGCCTTGCAGCGTCACGGTCTTACCGAACAGTCCTTGAAGAACGGGGCCCCGGCCCTGCGCGTCGGCTCGGTGGCACGTATTGCACGCGAGCTGGGCGAAGAGCTTCTCGCCGCCCGATGCGAGCGATCCTTCAGCGGGACCGCCGCTCAGCCATGTTTCGTACTCGGTGGGCTCCATCACGATCACCTCGCCGGTCATGCCATAGTGGCGCGTGCCGCAGTACTCCGCGCAGAAGAGCCGATAGCGGCCGGGTTTGGTCGCCTCAAACCAGAGGTTGGTGTAGCGGCCCGGCAGCACGTCGGCTTTCACCCTGAACGCCGGCACGAACACGTCGTGGATGACATCCTCGGACGTCATGATCAATTTCACGGGACGCCCGACCGGCACGTGGAGCTCGTCGATCTCGCGCTGGCCGTCGAGGTGCTGGAATTTCCACATCCACTGTTTCCCGACGACGTAGATATTGAGCGTCTCGTCGGGCGGGGTCGACATGGCGAAAAACACGCTGGCGCCCCACACGAAAATCGCGACGGTGATGAGCGACGGGATCACGATCCAGCCGATCTCGAGCGCCATGCCGCCGTGCACCGGCACGCCGATAGCGTTGGGCGTCCGGCGGCGGTACTTGGCCGCATAAAACACGATGAGGCCCGCAATCAGCAGCGAGAAGAATGCCGAGATGGCGAGCACGAAGAAATAGAGCATGTCGACGCGGCTCGCCATCGTCGAGGCACCGACCGGGAACAGCGGCGTCCCGCTCCACATGGCCGCTACGCCCCCGCCCGCTTCTCTTGGCGTTCCTTACGCGTCATGATGAAAATGAACGCGCCCAGCGCCAGCACCGTGGCCGCGCCGCCGGCACGAACCAGCCGCATGATTGCAACGGTATATTTACCAGCGGCCGGATCGTAGTGATAGCAATACAGCGCCAGCGAATCGACCGCCGAGCCGACTTTGCCTTTCGAGGCGTCGACGATGGCATAGCGCAGATCACGAGGGCCGTACTCGATGCCGAAGAGATAGCGCGCGAGCCGGCCATCAGGCGTGAGCACCATCACGCCGGTCGGATGCGCGAACTGCTGCGTGTCCTGGTCCCATACGTAACGGAAGCCGGCGGCCTTGGTCACCCGGTCGATCGACCGTTGATCGCCGGTGAGGAAATGCCACGCTCCCGCGCCACCCGGCTGCTTGTACCGGGCGATGTACGAGGCCTTCTTCGCCGACGCCGTGGCCGGTGTGTCGCGCGGATTGAAGCTGACGGTGACGATCTCGAAATCGCTGCCGGGCTGGAGCGAGAGCACATTCAGCGCGCTCGCGAGCCCGTTGATGACAACCGTGCACAACATCGGGCAGTCGTAGTAGGCAAAGACCATCACGACGGGGCGCGTGCCGAAATAGTCGCCGAGCTTCACGGTCCGGCCCGCTTCGTCTTTGAACGGCGTGTTCAGAGGCATCTGCCCGTCGAGGTTCTGGTCGAACCCGATTTCGCGGAGCGCCGGCGGCACAGTCGACGAAGGCACGCCCGCCTCAGGTCTGTAGCCCGCAGCCGGCGCGCCGTTGACCTGCGCGGTCGCGATCGGGGCGGCGACGGCGACCATCCCGAAGAGCACCACGAGCGCGACCGCCGTCTTCATGGTTTTCTCCGGGCCGGCAGCCCTCGCTGCACCGTTAACTTCATGGCCGCGTCGATGGGAATTCGCACGACACCGCCATTTTGATCCACCCAGCCGTAGCTCGTCAGCGCAGCATCCTCGGCGGATCGAAGCTCGCGGAGGTCCTCGCGCGGGTTGATCTGCAGCCTCGGCGCCGGCGGAACGCGCTCCTGCTGCCCCACCGCGAGGGGATATTGCCGCACCGTCCCCCGGGTCTGCTGTTCGGCCAGCAACACGAAGAACAGCCAGACGAGCAGGTGGATGACGATGCCGGTCACGAACAGGCCGGCCGCGAAGACGAGCACCCCGCGCACGTGCACGTCGCTCATCTCGTGACCGATCACGGCCGCCCCGGCAGGAGCCCGATCGGGTGAATGCGTCTCTGTCATGTCAGCGCGACCTGCCCAAGAGCCTCCTCGAATTCCGGATCGTGCACCGGCAGGATCGTGCGCCGGCGAAGCTGCGATATGAAGAACCCCAGCCAGACGGCACCCAGGGATACCGGCAGCACGATGTCCAGCCAGCTCACCGCGAGACCACCGGTGTGGAACTCCGGCGCGATCAGCCAGAACAGATCGACCAGCCGGACGAACAGGATTCCGATGGCGACCTTGAGGATCAAGTCGGCTTCGCGCTTCATGGTGCGCGACAGCAGCAGCACGAAGGGAACCACGAAATGAAACAGGATCAGGGTGATGCCGACGAATCGCCAGCCGGTTTGCAGCCGATGCGCGTACCACGATATCTCCTGCGGAAGATTCCCGGCCCAGATGATCAGGTACTGCGAGAACCCGAAGTACGCCCACAGCATGACGAACGCGAGCATCAGGTTGCCGAGATCGTGGAAGTGCGCCTTGACGATGATGCGATCGAGCGGCGGGCGGCGGCTGAGCCACACCAGCACGCCAATGAGGAATGCCATCGCCGACAATCCCTGGCCTCCCATCACAAGGACGCCGTAGATCGTCGAGTACCAGTCGGGCTCGAGCGACATCAGCCAATCGAACGACGCGAAGGTGACGCTGAGCCCGTAGAGGACGAGGCCGGCGGCGCTGACCTTCTGCATCTTGCGCGCGATCTCCGGGTCGCCGGTGCGATCCTGCTCGGCCGCCCACCTGTTCAGCCAATGGGAAGTGGCGTTCCACACCGCGAAGTAGATCGCCGCACGCAGGAGAAAAAACGGCACGTTCAAATACGCGCGCTTCGCCTGGAGGAGCTCGTCACGCGCCACCACGGCCGCGTGCGTCCACGGATACAGATTGTTCATGCCGACGACGACCGGCAGGAACAGGAGCGTCATCAGCGGCAGCAGTCTGGAAGCGGCCCCGATCGGCCGACGGATCACGATGCCCCATGCGCCACCGGAGAGCTGATGGACCATGCCGAGGGCGAGGCAGCCCAGCGTGACGCTCAGGCAGAACATGTAGCCCATCAGGTAGGACTGATAGAACTGCGTTGGCTTGAACAAGAACTCGACGAGCGAGATCAGCAGGCCGACGCCGCCGCCGGCGAGTAATTGCCGTTGATAGCGCGCGAGCTCGGGAAAGAGCTCGTCCGCGGTCTGTGTGATCGGCGTCATTTTTGGGCCGTCATTTTTGGGCCGTCATTTTCTGGAGGTCTCCGGGCGGCACGTCGCTGACCGTCGCGTGCTCGCTGAGCTGAAGCGCGCGGATGTAGGCGACGATTGCCCACCGATCTTCCGGCTTCACCTGCCCGGCATAGTCGGGCATGGCGCCAAAGCCGTTGGAAATGACGTCGAAGAAATGTCCGGCCGGCGAGCCTCGCAGCCGGTCCTGATGAAACGTAGGGGGCGCACGATAGCCGCGCTGCACCACCATGCCGTCGCCGGCACCCGTACGTCCGTGGCACGGCGAGCAATAAATATTGAACCGCTCCTGCCCGCGCGCCATGACGCGCTCGTCGATCGGGAATGGGAACATCGTCGTGTCGGCGCCGTTCTCCTTGCCGGTGTACATCAGCTCGTCGTCTCGTAACTGACCGCGCGCGACGGTGCCGGCGACAATTGGCCGCGCCGATCGCTCGTCGGCGAAGAACGTCGACTCGCGCAGAGGAATGTACTTCGGCTGGTCGTGCATATCCTGGCGGCAGCCGGCGCTCAGCGCGATCGACACCGCGACGGCCCAAATCCTAGTCTTCAACGGTCGTTACCTCGCGCGGCTTGAGCGTTTCAAGAAACGCGCGCGTCTTGTCGATATCGAACTTCGCGTCCCTCGATTCAATCACCAGAAAGAACCGGTTGCGGCTCGCCAGCGCGAACCGCGGGACGTTGAACACGGGGTGATACGGCATCGGCAAGCCGTTGAGGGCCAGCATGCCGAGCACTGCTGATAGCGCCGCGGCGAGAATCGTGCACTCGAACGTGACCGGAATGAACGCCGGCCAGCTATGAAACGGCTTTCCGCCCACGTTGATCGGATACGCGATCGCCGACACCCAATACTGCAGTCCGTAGCCGGCGACGCAGCCGACGAGCCCGCCGATGAGGACCACGAGCGGCAGGCGCGAATGGTGCTTGCCCAGGGCGTCGTGCAGCGCCTCTATGGGAAACGGCGAATACGCGTCGATTTTTTGGTACCCCTCCTCGCGGGTCCGATTAGCGGCCTCGACGAGCGCGGAGGGGTCCTCGAATTCCGCCATCACGCCGTAGACGAACGGCGGCGTTCTCATCGTTCTCATCGGCCTTCCTCGACCTTGGCTTCGGGCAGAATCGCGCGCATCTCGGCGATGGAGATCATCGGCAGGAACCGGAGGAACAGGAACAGCAGCGCGAGAAACAGACCTATCGTTCCCACGAACGTCGCCCAATCCCAGAACGTGGGGCTGTACATGCCCCAGGAGGACGTCAGGAAGTCCCGATGCAGGCTCGTAACGACGATGATGAAGCGCTCGAGCCACATGCCGACGTTGACGATGATCGCGATCACGAAAAGCACCGGGACGCTGTTACGCACGCGCTTGAGCCACAGGGCCTGCGGAATGACGACGTTGCACAGAATGAGCGCCGCGTAGAACAGCGCGTACGGGCCGGTCACCCGATTGAACGGCACGAACCGCTCGAACCGGTCGCCGCTGTACCACGCGATGAAGGCTTCCACCAGATAGCCATAGGCCACGATCAATCCGGTGACGAGCATCACCTTGGCCATATTCTGCAAGTGGCGCATCGTGATGAAATCCTCGAGGCCGTAAATGGCGCGAATCGGAATCGCCAGCGTCAGCACCATGGCAAACCCGGAGTAGATGGCGCCCGCGACGAAGTACGGCGGGAAGATCGTCGTGTGCCACCCCGGCACGATCGCGATGGCAAAGTCGAAACTCACCACCGTGTGCACCGACACCACGAGCGGTGTCGCCAGACCTGCGAGCAGCAAATAGGCGATCTCGTAGCGGTGCCAATGCCGCGCCGAGCCGCGCCATCCCATGGCCAGCATCCCGTAGATCACGCGGCCCGCGCGCGACGGCGAGCGATCGCGGAGCGTCGCCAGGTCCGGAATCAAACCCACGAACCAGAACATCAGCGACACGGTGGCGTACGTCGACACCGCAAACACGTCCCACACCAGCGGGCTTCTGAACTGCGGCCACACGCCCATCGTGTTGGGATACGGAACCATCCAGTAGGCCAGCCACGGCCGGCCCATGTGGATGAGCGGAAACAGCCCCGCACACGACACGGCAAACAGCGTCATCGCCTCGGCAAACCTGTTGATCGACGTGCGCCATGTCTGTTTGAGGAGGAGCAGAATCGCGGAGATGAGCGTACCGGCGTGTCCGATGCCGATCCACCACACGAAGTTCACGATCGCAAAGCCCCAGCCGACGGGGATGTCGATGCCCCAGATGCCGACGCCCTTCACGAGCAGGTAGGTGATCGAGACCAGCAGCACGTTGACGAGCGCGAAGGCCAGCAGAAATCCCAGCCACCAGCCGAGCGGTGTGCCGCGCGTGAGGACGATCGCGCTGATCTTGTCGGTGACCGAGCCGAAGGTGTATCCCGGCGCAATCACCGGCGGTCCGCCGCTCGCGGCGACGGCCTGACCGGGATCTTCGTTGGGAACAAGACCTTCGGCCATCTATTCCCCAAGCTCCGGGTTCACGTTCCGGACCACGGCCAGATACGTCGTGCGCGGGCGTGTGTTCAGCTCGGCAAGCAGCGCGTAGTTCCGTACTTCCCTCTGCAGCTGCGCCACACGGCTGCCGGGGTCATTCAGGTCGCCGAAGACGATCGCATCGGCCGGGCAGACCTGCTGGCACGCGGTCTTGATGTCGCCGTCTTTGAGGGGCCGCTCCTCTTTCTCGGCGTCGATCTTTGCTTCGTTGATGCGCTGCACGCAGTAGGTGCACTTCTCCATGACGCCGCGGCTGCGCACCGTCACGTCCGGGTTGCGCCCGAGCTTCAGGCTCGGCGTGGTCCAGTCCTGGTAGAGCAGGAAGTTGAAGCGCCGCACCTTGTACGGGCAGTTGTTCGAGCAGTAGCGCGTGCCGACGCAGCGGTTGTAGACCATGTCGTTCAACCCCTCGTCGGAGTGCACCGTGGCGCCGACGGGGCACACGACCTCGCACGGCGCGTTCTCGCATTGCATGCACGGCACCGGCTGGAAGTACGTCTCGGGGTTGTCGACCGGTCCGCGGTAGTAGGTATCGATGCGCAGCCAGTGCATCTCGCGGCCCGCCAGCACCTGCGCTTTGCCGACGACCGGGATGTTGTTTTCCGACTGGCAGCCGACCACGCAGGCGTTGCACCCGATGCAGGCGTTCACGTCGATGGTCATCCCCCACTTGTGGCCTTCGTACTTGTGCTCGGGATACAGCGTCAGGGTCTTCGGCGGCGTCTGGTCGCCTTCCTTCAGCGCGGACGGATTGCGCACGAACTCGTCGCGTGTGATGGCGCGCACCTGGCCGCGGCCTTCCATCAGATGGTGATACTGGGTGCAGGCCAGCGAATAGCGCTCGCCGGTGCGGGCGATCTGCAGCCCCGGGCCGAACGACATGGCGTCGGAGGTGCGCAGCGCGTTGGCGTTGAAGCCAGTGCCGCTGCCAACCTGCCCCGCGCGGGTCCGGCCGTAGCCCAGATGCACCGTCGCGCAGCCATCCGGGTGGCCGGGCACCACGAACGCGGCGCCCTTCACGCTGCGGCCCCGATAGCGCAGCTCGACGACATCGCTCACGATCTGGCCGTGCTCGCCGCCCTGCATCGAAGGGACGCCGCCAACCTTCAGCATCTCGGCGGTCTTCGGGCTGACGAGCACCGCGTTGTCCCAGGTCAGCTTCGTGATTGGCTTCGGCAGCTCCTGCAGCCAGCCGTTGTTGGCGAAACGGCCATCGAGCACCGAAGGGTCGCTGCGGAACACGATCTCCAGCGCCCCGTCGGCCGGCGGGGGCGCCGTGCCGCCTGCGGCGCCCCTGGGGCCTGCGGCGCCTGCAATCATCGTCGCGATCGACGTTGACGGAATCGGGCCTCTCACCGCGACCGTTCTGGCACTGAGAGCGGTACCGGGAATCAAGCCGTCGTGCAGCCACCGCCGCCACGCCGACTCGAACGCGGCGCTGAATCCGGCGCCTGGCTTGGGCGCGGCCGCGCCATCGCCGCCGCCGATCTTCAGGTCGGCCGCGCGCGCGTTCCAGTAGTCGCGGACAATGTCGTAGCCCGAGCGTTCGGGGCGGTCGGTGAACGCGGCGAGCAGCTCGTGGGCTGATTTTCCGTTGTAGAGCGGCGCAATCAGCGGCTGCACGATCGACGCCGTGCCGTCGTAGGCACGGGCGTCGCTCCACGCTTCCAGAAAATGCGTTTCAGGGATCTGCCAATGGCACAGCGCCGACGTCTCATCGTCGTAAAGACCGAGATGGACGCGGAGCCTGACTTTGCTCAGCGCGGCGCCGAATGGCACGTCGGCGGGCGCCGTGTAGACGGGATTGCCGCCGATGATCACGAGCAGATCAACCGCGCCCGCGTTCATGTCGTTCACCAGATCTCCGAGCGACGCGAGCTGATCGGCCGGCTCCGCTTCGACCGGATCAGTGTAGATGACGGTGCTTCCCGCGTTGCCCAGTGCCGCGTTCATCGCGTGGGCCACCGCGTGCACGGCTGCCGGCTGCTCGTCGCCGGCGACGACCAGGCTCGATCCCCGGTGGGCCTGCAGATCTTTGGCTACCGCGTTGATCCATCTGGCTGTCTGGTCGCTCGTTGTCTGGCCTCCGGCAGAAGAGCCGGTCGCTTGCTCCACACCCCCGACGCCGATCGCGGCGGCAATCCGGCGCGCCAGGCCTTCGACCTCGCTCGGGCGCACGGGTAGCCGATGATCCGCGCGCGCGCCTGTTGAGCTCGGCATGCTGTCGAGCGCATAGAGGCGGTTCATCCGGCCAGCCTGCCCGGGGCGGCGGCGCTCGGCGAAATCGCGCGCGTAGCGCACGCTCCCCGGCCCGCACCCGAGGAAATCCGAATCGAGCGCCAGAATCACGTCCGCCCGGTCGAAGCGATACCGCACGCCGACGTATTCGCCGAACGCGAGGCGCGCGCCGGCGCGCGCCTGTTCGCCGCTCGCCGGGTCCCACCGATGCCATTTCGCCGACGGAAATCGCGACAACACGTCACGGATCTGCGCCGCGAGCGTCGGCGACGACACCGATTCGGTGAGTATTCGCACCCCCGCGCCCTTGAGCGGCTGCTGCGCCGCGAGCGCGGCGCGAAGCTCGCCAAGAAACGCGGACCACGGGCGGATGTCGCCAAGATTGGTGAGCGTTTGCGATCGATCCGGATCGTAAAGACCAAGCACCGCGGCCTGCGCGAAGGCATCGGTCGCGCCGAGGCTTCCGGGATGAAGCGGATTGCCTTCGATTTTCGTCGGACGCCCTTCGTGGCTCTCGACGAGCAACCCGATCGCTACACCTCCCAGCGCCATCGCGGTCGCGAAGAACAGCGGCCGGCCCGGAATCAGCTCCTCAGGCTGGCGTACATAGGGCACAATTTTTTCGGACGGCTGCAGCGTGCACCCGGTGAAGCCACCCAGCGCGAGCGACGCGCCCATCAATTTCAAGAACGTCCTGCGCGCCACCGGGTCCGCGATCGCCTCGACCTGCGAAGGAAACTCGTTGTGGAGGAGCTCCTGAAACGCCGGATCGCCGGCGCGCTCCTCGAGTGCCCTCCACCACGTCCGCGGCCCGGCGTTGTCCGGCTTCGACGAATTCAGCGGTGACATGTGGAACAGCTCGTGAGCTTCTGAATGTGATATTCGGCCACCAGGCGGGTGCCGAGCTCCAACTGATTGGCCGGCGGCGCGTACTCGACGCTGAAGACCGCGTCGCGGGGCCGCACGTAGCGCTCGGGCTCGCGGTGGCAGTCGACGCACCACTCCATCTGCAGCGACTTCGCCTGCCACATCAAGGGCATGCGATCGACTTGCCCGTGGCAGGTCGTGCAGCCAACTCCTTTGTGGACGTGGATGCTGTGGTTGAAGTAAACGAAATCGGGCAGATCGTGCACGCGGGTCCATTCAATCGAGCGGTCGGTGTGGAAGCTTTCCCGTACCGGCTCGAGGAACGGGCTGTTCGAAAAAATCTGGGAGTGGCAGTTCATGCACGTCTTGGTCGGCGGGATTCCCGCAAACGCCGAGTCCTCGACCGACGTGTGGCAGTAACGGCAATCGATGCCGTTGCCGGCTACATGGCGCTCGTGGCTGAACTGGATGGGCTGTTCGCGCGGCACGCCGGCCTCGGTAACCCAGGACGACCGGCTGACGGCGGTCGCGAGAAGGAGCAGGCCGGCGATGAAGAAGACGGCGCCGAAGATGCTGACCCGCGCAATAGTGTTGGTGCTTCGATGAAAGATCTGCGGCATCGACGCGCTGCGCTCATTGCAGCCTACCCCGTTTTGCGCGCGATCGCGACAGGTATGTTAGAACTCGTTCATGACGAAACAGGCGCCCGATTCGCGCGACCCGATCGACCGGCTGGACCGGCGGCACCCCCTGGACCCGCTGGATACCGACGACGCGCTGTTCGATCGGCTCCAGCGTGAAACGTTCGAGTACTTCCTGAAGGAAACCAATCCAGCCAACGGTCTGGTGGCCGACAAGACGCGGAAGAACTGGCCCGCCAGCATCGCGGCGACCGGCCTGGCCCTGGCCGTCTACCCGGCCGGCGTCGAGCGCGGATTCATGACGCGCGACGCCGCGGCACGAATCACGCTCACGACATTGCGATTTTTTCGGGATTCTCCGCAGAGTCCGGAGCCCAACGCGACCGGCCACCACGGCTTCTACTATCACTTTCTGGACCTGAAGACGGGACGGCGGGCGTGGCGGTGCGAACTATCGACCATCGACAGCGCGTTCCTGCTCGCCGGGGCGCTGGCGGCCGCGGCCTATTTCGATCGTGATTCGGAGGAGGAGCTGCAAATTCGGACCGTCGCCGACGAGCTGTATCGTCGGACCGACTGGCGATGGGCGCAACATGGCGGTGCGACCGTCACGCACGGCTGGAAGCCGGAAGGCGGATTCCTGAAGTATCGATGGGAGGGCTACGACGAGGCCCTCCTGCTCTACGTACTCGGCCTGGGCTCGCCCACCCATCCGTTGCCTGCCGAAAGCTACGCGGCGTGGCTCTCGACGTATGCGTGGAAAAAAATCTACGAGTACGAGCTCCTCTATGCCGGACCGCTGTTCATTCATCAACTGTCCCACATCTGGCTCGACTTTCGCGGGATCCAGGACAGCTACATGCGCGCGAGAGGGATCGACTACTTCGAGAACAGCCGCCGGACCACTTGCATGCAGCAGGCGTATGCCATCCGCAATCCCCACGAATTCGCGCTCTACGGCAAGGATTGCTGGGGCATCACGGCGAGCGACGGGCCCGGCGCTGCGACCCTGGAAGTGAACGGCCGCAAGCGGCGCTTCTTCGATTACGCGGCGCGCGGGGTTCCGTTCGGGCCCGACGATGGGACGCTGGCCCCGTGGGCCGTGGTCGCCTCATTTCCGTTCGCGCCGGAAATCGTGCTGCCGACCATCAGATACTTCACCCATCACGCCAAGCTCAGCGAGGGCAGCACATACGGCTTCAAGGCCAGCTTCAACCCTACCTATCCGGACACGCGGGCCGGCGGGCACGGATGGGTGTCGCCGTATCATTTCGGGCTGCATCAGGGCCCAATCGTGCTCATGATCGAGAACTACCGTTCGGGTTTATTGTGGCGGTTGATGCGGCAGTGCCCCTACATCGTCGCTGGGCTTCGCCGCGCAGGGTTCACCGGCGGGTGGCTATGAGCCATAATCTCCCTATGACGACTGTAGACCCCAAAGCGACTGCGGCCGAACGGCGCGTGTCGGCCTGGATCGGCAAGGCCGTGCGCGTGGAAGGCAGAGTGATCAGCACCGAAGACCTCACCATTGACGGCGACGTGGAGGGATCGATCGAGCTTGGCGGCCACAGCCTGACGATCGGGCCTGGCGCCTCCATCAAGGCCGATTTGCTCGCAAAAGCCATCACGGTATCGGGTACCGTCACCGGGAACGTCCGCGCCACGGAAAGGATCGACCTGAAAGACACGGGATCGATCGAGGGGGATGTCAGCGCGCCCCGTTTCGTGATGGCCGAGGGCTCGACGGTGCGAGGCCGCGTCGAGGCCGGGTCGTAGCAGGTAGTCTCAGGACGTCTTAGCCTAACCGGGATTCAATAATCATCTGTCTTCGAGACAGTGAGGAGTGCATGCACCTGTGCTCAAAGGCATTTACCTCAAGAGTCAGATCGAGCGTTCGTCGAATGATTTCGGCCTGCGCGTTTTTTTAGAACCTAAGCGTTAAGTTAACCCGTTCAGACCTCCCTGATGCCGAGACTTGTCATGTAATCGTACGTCTCGTTGTAGAACGCGGGCGCACGCGTCGGATCCGACTCGTCGCCAGGTGGGATGAAGATCACCATTCCCTGCCGAGCGCGCGTCAACAGAACGCGGTATGAGTTCAGCAGATACCGCTTCCTGTCCTCTTTGTGAATCGTCGTCCACCTGTCGCCACGAAAGGACTGGTAACGCCAGATCTCTGAGTGTCGCCGCAGGTCGGCGTCCCAGGTCACGCAGACCCAATCGAGTTCCAGACCTTGAACCTGGAATTCGGTTGCGGCGTCCTCCAGGTAATAGCTCGATCGCGTATCTTGCCGATCGTTCAGGAACCACTGGACCGGATCAACGTCGACGCGGACGTCAATAGCATGCGGCTTGAGACGCTGTGCCTGCGACGAGGCGACCAGGCCGTATCGCTCTGACCCGCGGGCGTGGGCTCTCATCCAGGCCTTCGCGCGCGCCAAATCGCGCATGACAGCGATCGGATACCGCGGCGCGACTTCACCGAGTAATGCCTGGGCCGAGGTCGTGTCACAGTCGAGAACTGCCTTCACGAAGGCCGACACCTTCTCCGATCGAAACGATCGCATGGATGTGGCGAGGTGGAGGCGTTCGTCCCATGCGACTGACGCTACCGACTCAAGACGTTCGAGAGGGAGTTGCGCGGCGTACTCGGAATCGGTGAGGTTTGGCGATACATAAACGCACCAATGTGGGAACTTTAGTTGCACAGCTTCGAGCCATTCCCCGATGCCCGCCTCGCCTGTATGAATCTCCTGACCTCCGCCGACGAGGCATACCACGACGGCCCAGGTTTCGTGCCGATCGAGGTAGGAGATGAGGAACTCAGGTTCGGACCGGTCGAAGTTCGCAATCTTCTTCCGACGACGCATGAAGTCGGTGGTCTTCGCCTGCGTCCACGCGCGCTGCGCTTCATCGAAGATGACGACGTGATCGTATGGTGCAGTCCCGGTGCGGACGCCCTCATCTCTGAAATGGTGGACGTTTTGGATGAAAGGCTTCACTCGTTGGCGGATCGCGCCTTTCCGTTCAGTGTTGCCGACCCGTGCAAGTTCGTCGCGAGTGAGCGCCTCTTGGAGCACGGCTACCAGTGGACCGTTTCCCGAGAGGTACACAGCGCGCGCCTCGCCCAACGTCCGCCTGCGTGTCGCAACGTTCAAGCCGACGAGCGTCTTCCCGGCACCAGGTACGCCCGTGACGAACACTATGGCTTTCTCGTGATCTTGGCACGCGCGTTCGATGATCTCCTCGACACCGACTGACGTCAGGCGCAGATTCTTGGCTCCAGCATCGTGACGAGAGATTGCCTCAACCGAGTGCCTTGCATAGAGCGCCCGAGCCGCTTCGATGATCGTCGGCGTCGGTTGATACGGGGCGGCGCCCCATGCCTCGGCATCGATCGGAGGTCCGCTGCTCTGTGCGAGACCATCTTGAAGCACGCGTTGGAGGTGGCGTGAGCCGCAGCGATACGGCGGCCTCACGCCGTCCGGGTACGCCGCCCGCCACGCGTCATCCGCGACTTCTGCCTGGGTTGCGACGAGGATGGGAAGAATCGGGGCGTGGTGACTCGCCGCGTGGAAGTTCTTCA
>DASZHO010000200.1:0-76333 GCA_035937795.1 Vicinamibacterales bacterium
GAAGGCTTTAGGGTCCGCTTTCGCCCACTCGTCCTCGATCGGAAAACCTCGCTCGTTGTGCCAGACGTAACTCACTTCATCAGCCGACAGCGTGGAGACGAAGAGATGGTCGACTCCAAGCTGCTTCAGGTTGCCGATCCAGGCTTCTCGATAGCCGTCCATCCGTTCGTACCTTGGCCTCGAGGCATCGACGCCCCCACCCGGGGTCCGTTCGGCGGGTCTGAGCTCGCCCGAGCTGATAGCGAGGGCGGGCAGCCCGGTCACGGTGCCCTGTCGCTTTCTCACCGCGCGTGCGTAATCGTGAAGCTTCCAGGTCAGATGGTGATCGATATTCACGTAGTACACGCGGTTCGTCATCTGGGTCCCGACGAGCGGATATGGAACGTTATTGCCCGCGTACGCGAACGTTGCGTCGTGTGTATTCCGCTCCACCCAATCCCATCCGTCGAGCATCGCCGGCCGGATATACGTCGGCGCGATCCGGAGGAAGTCGCATTGCGACGAGCCGCACCACGGTTCGGAGCCGACGGCCAGCACCGTGGTCGCCGCGACACTGACAACAGCCAGGGCAGGTAACGTGAATCGCGTCTTCTTCGAAACCATCCAGGCAGCGATCATGACTGAAGCGACGAACAGGAATAGAACCAGATAGCGACGATTCGCGAGCGCTTCAAGATATAACCCATCGCCCATGGGCCACGGAAGATTACGGACGGGTATTGTGGCGTCTGCGCCAACGACGAGCCAGGCCATAGCGGCGGCGTACAACGCGTGCAGGGCGGCGTTCCAGATCCTGTTGGTTCGGAACACGAAGGCCGTCGGCACGAGCGCGACAAGAGCGGCGGGCAGGAGAAATCGGTGGTCGATGTTATCGGGAACGCCGAACCAGAACAACGGAGCCATCAGGAACGGAACCAGCAGGACATACATTCCGGGCCATCGGTGTTCCCGCTTCACGAGCGACCAGGCGCCGAGCGCGGCGAACGGCAACCAGACGAGGGAGAGAGCAGATCCGAAGGCGCGGCTCGCCAGGACCGGAAAGAGCCTGAAGTCTGTCGTGTGAAACACCGAGTTCAGCAGGGCGTTTCGGGTGAACGCGCCCTGCGCGATCGTGATTCCCGCGAATGTCACCGAGGCTGGAAAAATCGGGCTGCCGGCGACGATCCAGTTTCGGAGATACCACGGCAGTGCGAACATGGCGACGCCTGGAAGCGCCCAGAGCGCCTTCATGCGAAATCCGCGGATGAACGGCAGCAGCGCAAGCACCGGCATGTAGACGAGCGCGACGAACTTGCTGCCCAGGCACAGGCCCACCGCGACGCCCCACAGGATCCAATCGCGTCGTTCGTCGCTGTCGACGGCCGCAATGCCCAGGTAAAGCGCGCTCAAGAACATCGCCCAGCAGATGAGATCGACATTGGCGCCGACGGCCTGATCGACGATCGGCTTCGACAAGAAGCAGAACGCCGCCGGGTACGCCGCGTGTTCGGGCTTCGCGCCGATGCGGCGCGCAAGCGCAAACAGGACCACGCCGCTCAGAAGATAGAAAGGCACCTGTCCGATTCGAGCGAGCAGGTCGCCATGAAACGGGAGCATCAGCCACAGGAAGTACAGCTCGCCGTTGACCGGCGCATAGGCCTGCGCCTCGTCGCTGAACGGCGTGGCGATGATCGACAGTCGATGCTCCTGGAGCCATCTGGCAGGAAAAAACAGGTGGTAGCTGAGGCTGTCATAGGCCGTCAGCGGCGAGTGGCCGATTCCGTAGCTGACGATGAAGATGAATATCGTCGAGACCGCCGCCACAACAGCGATCGGAACGTCCGGGACCCTTGGCGTCGTCGCGCCGGAACGCGGCGGCAGTAGCAAGCGAGACAGCGCACACACGGCCGTGAGCAGCACGCCGACGGCGATCGCCGTCAGCTGTCCGAGACTCCCCAGAATGAGACCTGTCAGAACGACGATGGCGAACGCGATGGTCGCCGCTCGGATGACCGCGCCGACGAGGCCGTGCCAGGGAAACGTGCGCCGGGCGACGACCGTAGCGGTCACGCCGACCGATGCGCTGAACAGCCAGAAAACGATGTAAGCGCCGATGGAGTGGTATCCGAAATGCCAGCCGAGGGCTATGACCGGCACGCACAGGAGCGAGACTCCGCCCAGAACGCGCGCAGTGCTGGTGAAGTCCGGGTGATTCATCGCGAGCCGCCCACGATAGGTTATCACGCAGAAATCGCTTCGAAAGATTCGGCCGGTATGCGAATTCGACCCCGTCGTGCTAACGTGCGCGTTTCATGATCGCCCGCGCGCTGATTTTGATTTTTCTCGTTCTCGTGTGCTCGTGTGGTCCAGGCCTTATTTTCCTGAGAAAGCTCGGCTGGAATCCTGTCGAGAAGATTGCCGGTTCGATCGCCCTGTCGCTCATTCTGCTCGGAGGGCTGACGTTCGGCGCGTACTGGACCGGTCTGCCGAGCTCCTTGTACTTCGGTATCACGGCGATCGCAGGCGCATTGACCCTCGCGGCGTTGCCCGACTGGTGGCGGCTCCTCCGCTCTCCTCGCGTCCTCCGCACCATTGCGCCCTTCGGGCTGCTCGTCGCCTGGATCCTCGGCGCGCAGTCGGTCATTCGACACTACTCGGGCGGCGACTGGTGCTGCGACTGGGTGGAGCACTATCAAAGGACGCTCTTCTTCCTCGAGCGGTGGCCGAAAGACTTCCTCTTCATCAACAAGTACCCGCTCACCGCGCGTCCGCCGTTGATGAACATCCTCTCTGCGTACTTTCTGGGCAATGTGGGGAAGGAGTTCGCGCTCTATCAGATCGTCTTTTCCCTGCTGAATGTCCTGGTGTATTTTCCGTGCTGCCTGTTCGCGCGGATGTTCTCGCCGAGAGGTAAACGGCTGCCGGCCCTGGTCGCGATCTTCCTCGCGTTCAATCCGACATTCGTCGTCAACACCACCTTCACATGGACGAAAGCGCTGGCGGCGTTCTTCATCATTCTGGCGCTGTGGCTGTATCTGGCTGGCTGGCGGAAGCAGGACGTGATTCGCATGTCGGCAGCGTTTATCTGCCTCGCCACGGGCTTGCTCATTCATTTCTCCGCCGGCCCGTACCTGCTGTTTCTGGCGCTGGCATACATGACAACGGTCTGGCCGTGGAGGCGCCGGCGGGTGCGCGAGCTCGCAATCGTCGCGCTGCCGGCTGCGGCCCTGGTAGCGGTCTGGCTCGTGTGGTCGCTCGTCGGCTACGGGGCGGCGGCCACGTTGGCGGCTCACTACACGGTGAAGCCGCAGGATTACGTCAGCGCTCTGGCAACCCGGTCTGGTCTGGAAGAGAATCTCACACGCATTTCCCTGAACGTGTTTCACACCTTTCGGCCCTATCTCTGGCCAGGTGCGCCGGACGACACGCCGCTCAGGCTGCTCATCGATCGCGCGTTCACCTTCTATCAAGAGAATTTCTGGGGGGCTGTCGGTTTGATCAACGCCTTCGTGGCGGCATGGCTCATCGGCAGCGCGTTATGGTCGGCCCCGTTGCCGCGGCGTGATCGGGTGTTCTGGGCGGCGTTTATTCCTTTTACGCTGCTGGTTGGCATCGCGGTGAACGAAGACCCCAGCCCCACAGGCTATGCGAATATTTGTCTCCAGCCGCTCACCTACCTGGCCGTGACGCTTGTCGCCGCGAGGTACATGACATTGAGCCGCGGCGTCCGGATCCTCGTGTGGTGTGGGCTGTTCACCGACTTCGTCCTCGGTGTCGCGCTCGAGATCTACATGGAAAGCAGGATGCAACTGTGGGCACGTACGCCGAACTGGGACTGGAAAGAGCAGCACCAGCTTGTGTTTCTCGGAGACCTCCTGCGAAGGTCGGCGCCCTCTATTGAGATCGCGCTCGTTGTGACGTCAGCCTTCGCGTTTTTGTACTTGGGACGCTTCATCCGCCTTCACACGCCTGAGACGGATTGTCCCCCAAAGTTCGGCCGCCCAGCCGGGTCGTCGCGCTGACGCTGCCAGAAGATGCGATCGACCGGCTGCGCCGCGTGCATCGCGACCTCGGATGCGCTTCATGCGCGCTGATCGTGCAACGGCTCACCGGAGACGAAAGATCCGGATATCGCCGTCCTCCGCCAGGAGCCGGAGCGAGGCGTTCTCAAGGGCGGCGCAGCGACCGACCGGCGTGCCGCAGAACTCGGCCATGTGCACGACGATGTGGGTCACGCCCCGATCGTGCAGCGCGGCGAGCGCCGCCACGTCCGGGAAGCCTTGGATGGCGCTGTAGGTCTCGTCGTACGAACCCGGCCGAAACCCACTGTACCCGTTCAGGAGCGGGCGCCAGTGCCGTGTCGAATTCAACATATACGCGCCGTTGAGGAAGAACACCCGCGGCTCGGGGAACGGCAGTTCGACGACCACGGCGCCCCGCTCCGTGGCCAGCGTGTGGTAGATCGCCGGAATCTCGGCGAAGGGCGTGTAGTCGAACGGCGCACGGAGGGCTTCGAGATTCACCAGGGCGCACAGTACCACGGCCAACGCAGGCCAGGCGCGGGTGGGGCGCCATCGGCGCCGGAGACTGTCCACGCCGAAGCCGGCCACGACGGCAATCATCAGGAGCACGACTTGCGACAGGTGGGCGGCGACGCGCACTACGCGGAAGAGCGGAATCCATCGAAACAACACCGGGTAGAACGGCGCGCGCGGCACCATCGAAACAACGACGCAGCCGACCGCTGCGGCCAGACACATCCGCACGCGCCCGTCCGACCGCACCTCCCGCCGGCCGAGGGCGACAGCGACGAGCAGCAACGCCATGACGCCGGGAAAGGCCGCCGAGGTGGCGCGGTCGAAGAACGGCTGGCTCCAGAGGGTGAAGTGGAGGCGCGAGCCGGTCGCCAGATAGTCCACCCACGATCCTGCGTAGCGCTGACCGTCGTCAATCGTCCGCTCGAACCCCGTCAGTTGGTGCAGGTGCGCATACGCCAACAGATAGGGCCCGAGAATCATCACGCTGGTCACAGCCGCGACGCCGAGCAACCCGAGCAGTTGTCCTGGTGCGCGACGTCTGGCGTCAGCGGCGCGTGCCAGCACCGCGAACGCGAGCATCCACGTGGAGAACACGAGCAGATAGACCGAGGTCAATCCTTCGAGCGCGAACCCGATCCCGAGCCAGACCGCGTCGCGGAGACGTCGCGCCGTGAGAAGACGGTCGACGGCAAACAGGATGAGCGCGATGAACTCCGGATGCTGTGTCTGCAGGTGTGGCAGGCGTACGAGCACGTGCGCGTTGAAGGCCGCCAGCGATCCGCTCACGTAGCCGGCCGCCCAGCTCCCGGTCCACCGCCAGACGAGCAGGCAGAAGGCCCAACCCGTGAGCGCCAAGCCGGCCATCAATACGAGGTTGTACGCCAGGACCGGCGATCCGCCCGCCGCCAGGATCGGCATCGCGAGCACCCCCTGCACGACCATCGCCTCGGAATAGCCGAGGGTGAGGCGTGAGGGATAAAAGATATTGGCGTCGAATAGATGCGCCGGATCGCGCGGCAGTTGGTGGGCCACCCACGCGATGGCCCACGTGTTCAACAGGGTGTCGCCGGTATCGTTGCGCGAGAGATGCGCGGGATTCCGCGCAAGGGGCCACGTGTGAACGATCGCGAGCACGGTGAAGACCATGAGGGCCGCCAGCTGGCGGCGGATGTGGTCCAGTCTCGGGTCCAGCGCCCACGCAGAAGAATCGACCTTGGACATTGTTGACCACACGAAAATCGCATCATCTCGAAGAACTGGCGCGCGATTGCCGGACGGCCCACCATGCGAGCCCGGATCGCCAGGCGGCAGAGTGTGGCAAATTGCCGGTTGTGATGTCCAGGCCCGACGTATGCGTTCGACGAACTACGTTCTTGACGATGCGGGCCGAGACTGCTGATTGGCGCGGGTCGGCGTTACAGTAGCGGAATGAAACAGATCGAAGATGCCGTTACGCGGCGGCGGGCCGAGCAAACACCCGCGGCCCACACCGTCATCACCAAACCGTCGCATCATTGCTCCAGAAGCGCACCAACCCCTGAACAGTTACAAATCTTTATAAGTGAATGATTTGACACGCCGTCAACCCTTGAGTATCATCGCGCCACCTCGCCTTGGCGTATGGACGGTCCCCGTCGTCGACAGCGTACGACCATCTTACCGATGTGCGTGGCACCACGTGCTCACGTCAAAGCAGCGTGAGCACCGACACGAGCTCGCGTCGGGTGTCAACCCGATCACCGTGTAGGGTGAGTGCGCGGCTCATTGTTACCACATGTGATCTCGTGGGCGTGCAATGTAAGTGGTAGCGGGGATAGCGCACAAACCAGTCGATGACCTTCGGCGCTTTGTGCGTGGCGTAGTTTGCCATGCGGCGCCTTCGAGAGCGTCCCGGCTCTTGAGGCGGGCATTGACGACTACCTTTCGGTTATTATGAGAACTGGTTCTGCCAGTTGATGGCGAAGAAGGTCATTACCAACCCTGAGCGGTCTTTTGGTGTGTCGGTCGGAGTGACGCTCTGCGTCATCGCGCTGCTTCTGTGGTGGCGAGGGCGCATCGACCGCGCAGCGATCGTCGGCACCATCGGTGCCCTGTTGCTGGCGTGCGGTCTGCTGTATGCGCCGCTGCTGAAATGGCCGAGCGCCTGGTGGTGGCGGTTTTCGCGCGCGCTCGGGCACGTGAACGCCCGTGTGCTGTTGACGCTCCTGTTTTCTGTCGTGTTCGTTCCGATGTCGATCGTATGGCGATTGACCGGAAAAGATCCGATCGGCCGGCGCCGGGATCGGTGGCCAGGATGGTCGCCATATCCCGCGGCCAATCGGGGACCCACCCATTACACGCGGATGTACTGATGTCCTGAGGAAGCCGATGAGCAAAGGGCGTGTGCTTTCGGAGTTCTGGCAGTTTCTCCGCCAGGAAAAGAAGTATTGGCTCGTACCGATTATCGTGATCTTCGTGCTGTTCGGCCTTCTGATCGTCTTCTCGCAGACAAGCGCGGTCGCACCGTTCATCTATACGCTCTTTTGAGTGGCGACCCGCATCCTAGGCATCTCGGCGTACTACCACGACTCGGCCGCGTGCCTGGTTGAGGATGGCAGGATTGTCGCCGCCGCGCAGGAGGAGCGGTTCACCCGCAAGAAGCACGACGCGAGTTTTCCATCGCACGCCGTCGCCTATTGCCTGCGTGAAGCGAGCATCTCGGCCGGCGAGCTCGACCTCGTCGGCTTTTACGAAAAACCGCTCGTCAAATTCTCTCGACTTATCGAGACCTACATCGCATGCGCACCGCGCGGCCTGAAGTCGTACCTGATGGCGCTGCCACTGTGGTTGACCGACAAGCTCTGGATGCGGGACGACATACGGGACCGGCTCGACGGGTACGAAGGTGAGATCCTCTTCGGCGATCACCACGAATCACACGCCGCTTCCGCGTTCTACCCGTCGCCATTTGAAAATGCCGCGATCGTCACGATCGACGGCGTGGGGGAGTGGGCGACGTCGTCGATTGGCGTCGGACGCGGGCACGATATCGCGCTTCTCCACGAGCTGAGATTTCCGCACTCGCTCGGCCTGCTGTATTCGGCCTTCACGTACTTCACCGGCTTCCGGGTGAATTCAGGTGAATACAAGATGATGGGGCTCGCTCCATACGGCCAGCCGAGGTACGTCGGGCTCATCAAGGATCACCTCCTCGAGGTCTGCGACGATGGCAGCCTGTGGATGAATATGGAGTACTTTACGTACCCTTACGGTCTGACGATGACCGGCAGCGCGCTCGAGCGATTGCTCGGCGGGCCGCCGCGTCAGCCCGAAGCCCGGCTGACCCAGCGCGAGATGGACCTCGCGCGGTCGATCCAGGAGATCACCGAAGAGGTCATGTTGAAGATGGCGGCGTTCGCGCACCGGGAGACCGGCCTGCGCGATCTCTGCCTTGCGGGCGGTGTGGCACTGAACTGCGTCGGCAACGGCCGCATCCAACGTGAGGGACCGTTCGAACACCTTTGGATTCAGCCGGCGGCGGGTGATGCCGGCGGCTCGGTCGGCGTCGCCCTGGCCCTGTGGCATCGCTATCTGGGCAACCCCCGCGTGAGCCCGGAATCTGCAGGGACGTGGGAGCGCTCGGCAGCGCTCCCTGGCCGGACGCCGAAATATACGGACGGCATGAGCGGAGCGCTTCTAGGTCCGGGATTCAGCGACGAAGACATCGCACGGTTCCTTGCCGCGAATGGGTACGAAGGGCGCCGTCTGGAGCCTTCCCAGGTTGCCGGCCACGTGGCGGGGCTTCTCGCCGCGGAAAAAGTCGTCGGCCTCCTGCTGGGCCGGATGGAATTCGGTCCCCGCGCCCTCGGCGCCCGTTCCATCATCGGCGATCCCCGATCCCCGCGGATGCAGTCGGTGATGAACCTGAAAATCAAGTTCCGCGAGTCGTTCCGGCCGTTTGCTCCTTCGGTCCTTCGCGAGCATGTGCGCGACTGGTTCGATCTCGACCGGGAAAGTCCCTATATGCTGCTCGTTGCCGACGTGCTGCCGGGAAGGCGGATCCCCGTGCCATCTGAAACGCAGGCATTGTGGGGCATCGAGCAGGTGAACGTACCGCGGTCGACGATTCCGGCGGTCACGCACGTCGATTACTCGGCTCGGATTCAGACCGTCCGCCGCGAGCTGAACCCGGAGTACTACGACATCATCGACGCGTTCTACCAGCGCACGGGCTGTCCGGTCATCGTTAATACGTCGTTTAATATTCGCGGTGAGCCGATCGTGTGCACGCCGGAGGATGCCTACCGCTGTTTCATGCGAACGAACATGGACGCGCTCCTGCTCGGTCGTTTCATTCTTGAGAAAGGGCAGCAGACGCCGCTTGTGGAAGATGATTCGTGGAAGGCGCACCTGACGCATGCGGACTGATCCGCCGAATGCCCACCCCATCCTCGCGCACGCACGTCCTGTTCTCAATCGTCTTGCTGCTCTGTTCTCTGGCACTCGCGATTGGTGCCGGCGAGGTGATCCTGCGCGTCAAGAACAGCTCGATGAAGACCTACGACATCGAGATGTGGCGGTACGCGAAAGACCTCAAGGTTCGCAGCGACGACCCCGCGCTCGATTTCGATCACGTGAAGTCCCGGTCGAGCGTGCTCCAGGGGGTCACGATCCGCCTGAACGAGTGGGGCCTGCGCGGCGGCCCCGTCGAGCCGCTGCCGCCCGGCGGGCGCCGGATCCTGTTTCTCGGTGGGTCGATCGCGCTCGGATGGGGCGTGCCCGAAGACGACACGGTGGAAGCGCGTCTCGAGCGGCATCTGCGCAAGAGCGGGCAGGCGGTGCAGGTGCTCAATGGCGGAGTGGGCAACTACAATGCCAAGCGCTACGTATCCCGGTTCTTCAAGGAGCTCGCCGGACTGCGGCCCACGGACATCGTCGTCCACTACTTTCTTCGTGACGCCGAAGACCTGCCGCCCGGCGGCAACAACGTGGTCCTTCGTAACAGCGAGTTGGCGGTCACCCTGTGGATCGCGTACCACCGGCTCTTCGACAAGGCCGGTGAGGGGAGCCTGGTGGACCACTATCGATCGGTGTACCAACCCAACGCGCCGGGGTTTATCGAGATGCAGGCCAGCCTGGCGAAGCTCGCCGAGTACGCGCGGGCCAACAACATCCGGCTCTACCTGGCGATGACGCCCGATGTACACAACCTGGTCGACTACAAGTTCGGCTTCGTGCACGACACCATGCGCGAGATCGCCCAGCGCGCCGGTTATACCTACATCGACCTCCTGCCGGCCATGATGGGTCGGCCGGCAGAAGGGATGTTCGCGATGCCCGGCGACCCTCATCCCAATGCGCTCGGTCATCAGCTGATGGCCGACGCGATCTTTCCCGTGCTTTCGCAGTAGCCCAGTGCTCTTCAGCTCGCCGACATTTTTCGTCTTCTTCGGCGTCTATCTCTGTTGCCACCTCCTCGTTCCGGCGCGCTATCGGGTCTACCTGATCATCGTCGGCAGCGCGATCTTCTATTCGTGGTGGAAAGTCTCGTACACGTGGCTGCCTTTCGTGCTGATGGCCACGGCCTACGGAGGGGTGCAGTGGATGGAACACGGCCCCGATCCCTTGGCCCGCAAGCGACGGGCGGCGGCGACCATCGTCTTGCTGTTCATGCCCTTGCTCATATTCAAGTACACGAACTTCTTCTACCGCGACGTGCTGGGGCCCCTGTTTGGCTGGCAGGGCACGCTGCTGAACCTGGCACTGCCGCTCGGCGTGTCGTTCGTCACATTCACCTTGACCGCCTTTGTCGTCGACATTTACACGCGCAAGTACCCGAGCGTGCCGGCCGCATCGACGACGCTGGCATACGTGCTGTTCTTTCCGCACCTGATCGCGGGACCGATCCTGCGTCCCAACGAGCTCGTGCCACAACTCGAGCATCCGAGGCGCCGGCCGATTCGTAGATTTGCGGTCCCGGTCTCCATCTTCACGCTCGGCCTCGTGAAGAAGCTCGTGTTCGCCGACCCGATCGCAGAGGTCGTCGACAGTATCTACGCTCAGTCGAACGGCGCGATCACTGGACCAACCGCGCTGCTCGCGATTTACGGGTTCGCGGTCCAGATCTATTGTGACTTCAGCGGCTACACCGACATGGCGATCGGGTTGGCCCTTCTACTGGGAGTGCGCCTGCCGAACAACTTCCTCCGCCCTTACGGCGCAGTGTCGATCGTGGAATTCTGGAGACGGTGGCACATCACGCTGTCGTTCTGGCTCCGTGACTATCTCTACATCCCTCTCGGGGGCAGCCGGAAGGGCCCACTGCTTCAGGCCCGGAACACCCTGGTCACGATGGTGCTCGGCGGCTTATGGCATGGCGCGAACTGGACATTTGTCGTCTGGGGATTCCTGCACGGCCTCAGTGTGGCCACCCTTCACATGATCGACGGGATTACCGGGCGGGCCCGCCTGGTGCCGAGGTGGTTCGGCGTCATCCTGACGTTTCACTTCGTCACGATTCTCTGGGTATTCTTTCGGGCGCCCAATCTGAGACACGCCCTCCAGATCCTGTCGGCGGCGGCCTTTGGTGGCAACTGGACCACGACAGCAACACTCGTGCGGGGCAATCTGTTTGTGGTCGGTCTCATCACGCTGTTTGCCTTCGGGCATCGCTTCGACGATCACCGCCGCGTCAGATTGCTGGTGCGCTACCTGCGTCCGGAAGTGCTATGGCCAATCCTGCTGTTCCTCTGGATAACGGCCATCACCGTCAGCCAGGGGAGTTCCGCGAAGTTCATCTACTTCGACTTCTGATCGAAGGACGTGCGACAGTTCCGGCGATCCACGCCCGATGGCGACGCGTTGATGTATACTCTTTTTTCGCCATCATCGTCGCGTTCCACCAGCGGACCGGCTGCCCCCGCTTGACACATGCCAACTGATTCTCCGAACGCCCTACCCGAACGCTCCGCATGGCGCCGGGTGGCGACCGGCTGTACAACAGCAGCCGTGCTCGCCTGGCTACTGCTCGTGCTGCGGGATCAGTACGGCGTCAGATCGTTGCAGGCGTTCAACCAGGTCAGCTTCGACGAGCTATTCCTCGCCTCGATCGCCGGGGCAGGAGTCGCGCGAGCGCTTGCCCGTCGGACCGCCGCCGAGGGCCGCATGTTCGCGCTCCGGCTTGTTCTCCTGGTCGGGATGACCGTCGTCGCACTTGTCTCGACCGAATACTTCGCACGATTTCGGTTTCGGCAGGCGCGCACGAGCCAGAATGCTGGAGACTACATCGCGCGGACGAGCGCCTGGTCGCCGGGGCCGTCCAATAGCCTCGGATTTCGCGACCGGGACGTTCCACCCCGGTCTGCCGCTCGATATCGCATTGTCGTCGTTGGCGACTCGTTCACGTGGGGCCAGGGCATCGAGCGGGCCGAACGGTTCTCGGATCTGCTCGAGCACTTTCTCGGTCCTCGATACGAGGTGTTCAACTTCGCCCTTCCAGGCGACAAAATGCCCGAGCATTTGACCCGGCTCACTCAGGCGCTGGCGGTGTCACCCGACTTCGTACTGCTCCAGCTCTACCCCAACGACTTCGAGACACCGGAGATGGAGCGCCCGCGCCCGTATCCGTTGCTGCCAGACCCCCTCGACAGCCGGCTGGGCGGGGCGTCGCTCCTCTACGGGCTGACGCTCGGCCAGTGGGCACACTTGCAGGAGATTGCCGGGGTTTCTGAAGGGTACACGCATTACATGGAACGTAATCTCCGCGATGGCAATGCTCCAAATGCCCGCGAAGCGTTCGGTCAGCTCCGCGAATTCTTCGTCCGCGCGCGCGCCGCCGGCGTGCTGGCTGGCGAGGTCCTGTTTCCCGCGACCGATGCTTCCGGTCCAAACGGGACGGGTTATCCCTTCGGCTACCTGCACGACGCCGTCCGGCAAGTATGCAAGGATGAAAAAGTGACGTGCCTCGATCTCCTTCCGCTGTTCTCGACCTTTCGCGATCCTCGGGCCGCATGGGTGAGCCCGTTCGACGCCCATCCGAATGCCATGGCGAACCGCCGTGCGGCGTACGAGATCTTGAGAGCGTTCGGCTCCGTGTGGCAGCGCTGATCTGTTGACGCGTGTATTTCTCTAATCGCTCGACACGCGGTCGTGCTCTGCTGGGCGCGGCCACATTGCTGCTCGCCCTCCTCGCAATTCTCCGAGCGCTCGACCCGCTGCCTGAAGGGCTGTACGCGATCTATTTCTCGGACGCCAACTGGAGTTCGTCCCGGGCACGGTCGCGGATTGAGCCCAGCCCATCCACCGACAGCCTCCTCGAGGCATGGGGCCCCAGCCGCCCACCTGAGGTGTTCAGCACGATCTGGACTGGCTCCTTCATCGCCTTGCGAGAGGGCACGTATACCTTCGGCACGCGCTCCGATGACGGAGCGTGGGTCTACGTGGACGGGCAACTGGTCGTCGACGACGGAGGACGGCATTCGGCGCTCGTCGCCACGGGGCGCGTACATCTCGACCAGGGCGTCCATGCGATTTTCATCAAGTATTTTCAGGATGGCGGGTCGTTCCATTTCGATCTGTTGTGGGCTCGCGACGCGGCTCCGCTCGAGCTGATGCCCGCGTGGGCGCTGTCGGCACGCCACGTGAATTTCTCACGCTTCCTGGCGAGCGTCGTTGTGAGGCGCGCATGGGCCGCGGTCGTCGTGCTTTGGGTCGTTGGGCTTGCGGTCGTCGGTGTCGCCTGGCTGCGGCGATTTTTGATGCGATGGATCAGTCTCCGCAAAGATGATCCCGTCTCCCTTGTCCTGGTCGGCGTGATTATCGGCTCGTGCGCGCTCAATCTCGGGGGCGTCTGGTGGGGTCTCCCAGGCAGCTGGGCCGGCGACGAGTTCGCGTCGCCGGCCGTGCTCGAAGGGTTAGCGAAGCGCTTCACGGGCGGGTGGTTCGACAAGTATCCGCCATTTCATTTTTACGTCTTGAGCGCGGTGTACAGCCCGTGGCTCCTCCTGAAATCGCTCCGGTTGATTCGCGTCTCCGATACTTTTGAGTTCGGAGCACTGCTCCTGCTGGGTCGATTGACCAGTGTGATCGCGGGAGCCGGCACTCTGATAGCGGTATACGTGTGCGGTGCCGATGCCTTCGGCAAACGCGCGGGCCTGTTTGCGGCCGCGACGCTTGCAGTACTGACGCCGTTCCTGTACTTCGCCAAGACGGCGAATGTGGAGGCTCCGTACGTCTTCTGGTTTGCGTTATCGCTGGTCTTCTACGTGCGGTTCGCGCGCACGGACACTCTCAGAGACGCCGTTCTGTTCTCGGTCGCCACGACGCTGGCAGTTTGCACCAAGGACCAGGCCTACGGGTTGTACCTGCCGGTGCCATTCGTGATCGCGTATCAGGGCTGGCGGTCGAATTGTGAGCGGCGGCGTTCGCACCCCTTGCTGCGAGGCGTGCTCGCCAATGGAAGACTGGGCCTGGCGATGGTCACGGGCGCAGCCCTGTTCGTTGCGTGTTACCAGATACCATTCAATACAGCGGGATTCATCAGCCACGTCCGTTACATCACCGGTCCGGGCAGCCAGCCATATCGCATGGTGGAGGGAACGCTTGGCGGACGGCTGACGCTGCTCCGGTTGGCGGCCGGCCTCGATGAAATGGCGTGGGGCTGGCCGATGTGCCTCGTCTGCCTGATCGGAATGGTCGCGGCCGTAAAGGATTCGCGGACGCGACGAAGCGC
Organism: Vicinamibacterales bacterium; assembly: GCA_035937795.1. Classification (GTDB taxonomy): domain Bacteria; phylum Acidobacteriota; class Vicinamibacteria; order Vicinamibacterales; family JAMQPK01; genus JAMQPK01. The sequence goes on from DASZHO010000200.1 coordinate 14,227, forward strand.
TGTCTACCTGCTGCTCATGGCGATGGGATACTACATCGGCTTTATCGACGTGATCTTGTACGTGTACGATCGGTTTCTCCTTCCGATCTACCTGATGCAGTCGCTTTTCGCTGGGATCGCGTTCGATAAATTTCTTCGATCGCCCGGAGGCGTCCGGCAGATCCCGCGCATCGCGCTCGTCGCCACGGTTTTCGTGTATACGTTCCTGTATGCGGCAACCGTCGACGTGCTCATGATTCGCGACTCCCGCTATACCGTCGAGCGGTTGCTCGCCGCTCGCGTAGGCCCGGATCGTCTCGTTGGAACGATGTTTCCCGTCACTGTCCTTCCCAGGCTCGGTGGGCTTCACTCGATGGACATCGGCACGATCGACGCCTTGCGGCAGAATGCGCCCGCCGCGTATATTCTCAATGCCGACTACGCTCGCGCCGTCTCCAGGGACAGTCCGCTTGGCCGCCTCATTGCCGGACTGCAACAGGAGACGCTCGGGTACCGGCTGGTCTTTCGTTACCGTTCACCGGCGCCGTGGCCGTGGCTGCCGGCTCCGCACCACGATCTGGTTGGCCCGCGCCTCGAGACCGCAGCGTATTCTGAGGTGCGCAACATCAACCCCACCATCGAGATCTACAGCCGCGAGAGCGGCGGTGCCGTGTCACCACCCACCGCTCAACGCTGAAGTCCATCGACTTGCGCGGGGCAGCATACGGCGTCAGTTCGAGCGCAAGCGCTGCCGCACTTGGAGGCCCAACAGCGTCACGGTCACGGCCTCCGCCAGCACCGTGGCCCATGCCGCGCCGCGAATACCCCATGGCGAAATGAGCAGCATGTTGAGTGCAACGTTGACGCCGAGGCCGATCACGGTCGTCACGAACAGGCGGCGATCGAGGTTGACTGAGATCGCCACCGCATGAAGGATCCATGTGCAGAATACGAACACCGATCCTCCCGCAAGCACGCGGAGCGGAGCCGCAGCCGGCGTGTAGCTCTCGCCGAAGAGGACGGTGACAGCGAGAGGCGCCCCCCATACCATGGCGGCGCCGAGCAGCACCCCCAGGGCGGCCGAGGCGCCTATTCCCCACATCATCAGCCCACGATGGGCGCGTCGATCTTGCACGAAGAGGAACGACAACTTTGGGGTCAACACGGCTGCCAGCACCGACGGCGCATAGGTCAGACCTTCGTAGATCCGGTACGACGCCGCATACCACCCTGTCTCGGCGTCGCTCCGCATGAGGCCCAGAATGACGGTGTCGATGTAGTTGTACATGTTCAGCGCGAGCATGAAAAAGCCGAGGGGCAGCGCCGAAGCCTGCAGTCCACGCCACGCCTCGCGATCGAATTGGGGACGCATCGAGCCGAGGGTGGGCCTGAGCAGCACGCCGATGACGAATAACATGAGAAGACGCGCTGCAACGAACGCAAGGGCGAGGCCCGTCAAGCCATAGCCCCCCCACAATGCGGACCCGCCGAGGATGAGGAGCAACAGCCGATCGGCGACCACGACGACGGCTTCCAGGTCGAACCGATCGAGTCCCTGGAGAAGCCCGCGTGCGGTCAGTAGATAAGAGCGCACCGCGGCTGAAATTCCGAGCAGGTAACAAAGACGGATGACCACGGGGTCCGACCGCAGGATTGGCGTAATGGCGACGAGGAGAAGCAGAGCCCCCGCCACCCAGACGAGCTTCAGCCCAAGGACGTGCCGGAACAACTGCGCGGCTGTTTCCTTCTGCCTCGCCACGGCGCGCGCGGTGACTTGACTCAGACCGACGTCCATGATGGTTTCGAGGATGGTGGTCAGCGCGAGCGCAAACGAAAAGCGGCCGTAATCAGCCGCATCGAGAAAGCGGCCGGCCGCCATCAACAGGACCAGCAGGAGCACGGCGCTGCCGGCGGTCACGGTTGCATAGCCGCTGCTGACGAGAAGCGGAAAGCGATCTCGGATTTTCGCGGCGCTCACGCCTCCGCTCAAGGTCATCTCTTCGCCGGGAGATGTCCCATTTCTGTTGATGGTCCTGGTGCTGCCAGACGATCGATGACCTGCGCAAGCCTTCCGAGCACGATGCGCTCGTCGAACAGCTGGGCCGTCACGAGCGCCGCCGCGCCGAGTCGTCGTCGAAGCTCCTGGTCGGTCAGCAATCGGCGAAGCGCCGTCGTGAGCGCGCCGGTATCCTGAGGTGGAACGACGAGCGCATTGATCTCCGTCTCCGCGAAATCGCGAGAGCCCCCGGTGTCTGACGTGACGAGGGGCAGCCCGGTCGCCATGGCCTCGACCGACGAGATTCCAAACGATTCAAAGTGGGATGGCTGCACGGCGATGTCCGCAATCTGAAGCCAGCTGGCGACCTCGCGCGTCGATTGTCCGCCTGCAAAGCGCACGAGATGCGCAAGGCCCTGGTCGACGACCAAGCGCCTCGCCTCGGTACCGACATCCCACGGATTGCCGGTCATATCCGGACCAACGATGACAAGGAGCGCGTTCTTCACTGCGGCAGCCTGCCAGGCACGCACCAACTCCATGACCCCTTTCTCCCGGCTGAGGCGCCCGACGAACACTGCGACCAGAGCCTCAGCGGGCACTCCCAGGGCCGCTCGCCTGGCGAGCCTGTCCGCGACGGTGGTGGGCGCGAATCGCGCCGTGTCGATCGGGTTCGGGATGTAGTACACAGCGTCCCGGGGCACCCCGCACGCCAGGGCCTCTTGCTCAATCGCCCGGGAGATGCAGGCGAAGGCATCCGCGTGGCCGTAGAGAAACCGAACAGGCCACGTGATGACGTGCTCAGCCGCGCTGCCAGGCCGCACGCCTAGCGGCCGCATGCGCTCGCTGAGCCCCGCCCCGCTGAGAACGCCCTCGGTTTGCGCCTGGAACAAGACGGGGACCCGCGCGAGCCGTCCGGCCAGGAGCGCCGCGAGCCCGACGCCACGATAATCTACGCAGCAAATGATCTGAAACTCTCCACGCCGTCGGGTGACCTCGCGCAGGATCCATGGCAGCGCCAGCCATTTGCTGCTCGCTCGCCGCTCTCCATGTGGTCCAGTCCGGATGACACGCACGCCCGCGAGTGTCTCCTCGGCCGGATGGTTTAACGAAGTCCGCTTCGTGACGACGAGGACGGGATGTCCCCGGCGGACGAGAAACGTCGCGAGCCGCTCGGCGGCAGCCTCGGCGCCCCCAAGTTCTGGGGGGTAAAATGTGGTGACGATCGCCACGGAGACTTTGGGCATGTCTTCACAACACCCCGCGAATGATCAACCAGTAACCGTTCAGAAATGAATTCATGACTTTGTAGCCAAACGCGAGCATCGCCGAGTCAACATACTCCGAGGAAATGAAGATCGACCCGCTTGTCATCAACTCCCTGTCATTCACCAGGCGTTTTGGCTGAATGTGGCGGCGAACGCTCAAGATCGACCCGATATTTGCCAGGACATATTTCATGGCCGTTAGATACTGCCGCATCTCGCGTTTCTTCAGAATGAACAAGATCACCGACATTTCATAGACGACCAGCGCCGGCGTGCATAGAATGAGCGTCTTCGCCTGGTAAAGCTCCAGCAGAAATCTCCACCGATTCCTCACCGTGCCATAGTACCGCCGCGCACCCTTCACTCTCTTGTGATAAACAACTGCGGAGGGAATGTGATAACAGAAGTGCCCGGCGAGATTCATCTTGTGGTTGAACTCCCCGTCGTCTCCCCAACCCATGACGTAGTCTTCACTGAAATTGCCCAGTTCGGCAGCCTGGCGCTTGTCGACTAATTGAACGCCCCAGCCGATGGTCAGCCGAGGTCTATCATCGGCGTCCTTGAGTGGAAAATCGCGATTGCGCGCCAGACTCGTGCCCACATAGTGAAGCACTTGACCGTCCTGGTAGATCATCGAGGGATCGCGTTCGTATAACGTGCGAGGGATGCAAACGGCCGCCTGAGGCAGATTCTTGAGCCCGCCGAGTAACTGATCCAGACAGTCGGGCTTCAAGGTGACATCATTGTCCACCAGAAAGACGAAGTCTGTCTTGGATTCCTCGAGCGCTCGATTGCGCAGCTTGTTCAGATTGCCGCTGTTGAATCCCAGCTCAACAACACGCACGTGAGGAAAGAGCTCTCGTACTAGCGCCGGGCTACCGTCTTCGGATCCATCATCGATCATGAGGATTTCACCCGGGGGTGAAGTGAGACCTTGGATCGACTCAAAACAATCTTTCACGACTGCAACGCCGTTATAGTTTGAGACTACGACAGTCACGTGTGAAGAACTGAACCTCATCTCCTTCTCGTCGGTGTGCAATGTTCTATATTGGCCGTGCGGATGGTGACGTATGAGCTCGACGCATGTGGATTTCGGGCCTTTCGACTTGAAGGACGAACCCTTCATGGGGCGCGAACCCACCAGGCGGCCCCGAGCATCCAGACCGCAAGTAACGGGACGAGGCTCGTTCGGCCGCGGAGCCCAATCCGTTCGCCAAGATTCCAGGCCTGGTGCACTTCCGGATGGTTGCGGAAAAGCTCTGGATTCCAGCCGTACGTTTCAAACGACTCCTGGTTCACGGACACATCGCCTTCGAGGAATGCAGGCCACCACAGCTGTCTGAACGGGTGATCGAAGAGCGAGGGCGGTTGCGGCGTAACGGAAACAGCGATCAGGGTGATGCCGATCCCGCAGGCGCAAATGGCCGCGAGGCCAAAGCGGGCAGGCCGGCCGGCGGCGTTCCAGAGAGGCGCGAGCGCCAATGCCAGAAATGGCAAGGCCGGTAACATGTGGCGAGGACCGTAGCTCCAGCCGCCCTCCCAATAGAAGTAGCTGGAATTGAGGAGGAGATAGTACACGGGAATAATCGCCGCGACGGCAAGCGGTTTCCGGTCGGCGGCCGTGCGATACCACACCCAGAACCCCACCGGCGCAAGGGCGAGCACAGGCGCCAATGGCAGGAGCCCGCGGTACGCGCCGACGAGCAGCTCGCCGATGATCGCCGGCTTCGGATAGGTGAGACCGAAGACGCCGACATGGAGTTCCCCGAGCGGCGAGTTCGCGACCGCATACCCAAGGCTGAACGGTGAGCCAAATGCTGCCGCGTTGAAAGCAGCAAGCACGGTTGCGCAGATGATCGCGCCAGCAAACAGGGCGCCAAGGACGGCCAGCCAGTCGTCTCGCTTGGCCAATCGCTCGTTGGCCACGACGAGTGCGGCAATCAAAGCAGCGGGAACCGCCACTGTGTATTCCGTCACCGTTCCCCACCCGGCGGCGATGCCGACGAGAAAGGCGCAGCGGACGCGCGCGGGTGTCACGGTAAGTGTCGGCAGCGCCACGGCCGCGCCGAATGCCAAAAGCAGGCACGCTGTCGCCAGCGCATGACCGAAGAACAGCGTGGCGAAGGCCCACGCCGGTGTGGCCAACCCGAACGACAAGGCCGCAAACGTCGCTCCCGACTCGTTGCCGAATAGCCACAGGGCAATGAGGCTCAGGCCCACGGCGGCGGCGGCGATCGCTACGCCGTCGAGGGCCACAGTCGCCGTGTACGTCAACGCGACGATGCCACGTTCGGATTTCGGATCGACGCCGATGCTCCTGAGCGCCACGGTTGCGGCGGCGACGACGGGAACAGCCGTCAGCGCCAAACCTGGCGCCTTGTCTGAGTAGACATGCCCGTTGTAGGTGGCCTTGTCACCGGTGTTCTCGTGGAACGCGTCGATCTGCAGCGTGTGACGCTGGAGGATCGCACGGACGAGATCGAAGCGGCTGTTCTGATTCCACCCGCCGGCCTCATAAAAGTACGCATAAGAGGCGAGCAGCACGAGGCCGAGAATCAGACGCCGGCTGCCTGGTGAGTGACCGATCATGGCCGAATTATACCGATCAACGCCATAACCGGCGGCCGCGGCCTGGCAGCGCAAAGAGATAGCGATTGGGCAGACGCTTGAGCCAGTACGGATGATCACCCGGGCGCACCCCGAGGGCTCCCCGCAACCGATTGGCAAACGCGCTGCGATACCCGAGCCGCTCGAGCGCTTCAACCGTGTGGCGGCCGGAGACGCCCCAGGGTAGGCAGATGTGATTCACCGACCGGATGGCAAGCCGTTCGTTCAACGTGGCGCGTCCGCGATCCAGTTCTTCTTCAATTTCTCGACGCTGTTCAGGCTCGCTCTCGAACGGCGTGCGAGTCTTCGCCTCGTTCGCAACGCGGCGCAGGGCGGCGCGCCAATCGCCGCGTGAAAAGAACGCGGGGCCGCCCTCACGGGCGACCAGCTTCAGACACTGCTCGTGCACGTCGAGCGGTACCATCGCCCTGAGGCCATCCGACATGCGCGATCGCGCCGCGTACAGAGGCGCGCCGAGCTCGCTCGCGGTCAGGAACCTGAGCGCGGGGCGTGGCACTAGTTGAGGCCTGTTGAGCAGCGGCGTGCTCGCATAGTCGGGTGTGACAAACCCGCGAGCGTCGCTCGAGGAGAAAACCATCGAATGCGTATCTGTATGGCACTGCACGTCGATGACGCCGGAGACGCTGAGCCGGCGCAGCTCGGGCCAGGTGACGAACGGCGAACCCTCCGCCGCCGGCCGGCCCTCATCATCCAGCGTGGGACGGCAGTCGGCGGCATCGACGATGCGCGACGGGATGGCGTAAGCGATCGCCCTCATTCCATAGCGCCGCAGGAGCGGCGCGGCCACGGTCCAGAGACTTGCCCATGCATCGTCAAAGCAGAGGCCTACGAATCGACCCTTGAGCACCGTCTCGCGGCGGGCGTGCGCGGCGATCTCGGAAGAGGTCACCGTCCGGTATCCGTTCTCTGCGAGAAAATTCAGTTTTGCGTCGAGATCCGCGCGCGCGACCTCGTGAAAATGAAATACCGGCAGCAGATCGCCGGTCGGGCCGCCCAGCAGAAATGCAGGATAACGTCCGGCGGCCAGGTCGATGACGCCGCGCAGCTTCCCCCCACGCTCCTCGAAGGGCACGCCAGTTGTCATGCTGGGTTAACCAATGCCTATCATATTATCTATCCGTGTCTCATCTATCCGTGTCTCGCGCGGTTGGCACGCTGTCGGTCGCCGCCGCGCTCATTGCGATCCTCATCGCCGCAGGATCTGTGGATGTGGCGCGAAGCGGATTCGGCGTGAAGGGCGACGAAGCCACGTACGCGTCGATGGCTCTCAGCCTCGCGTTCGACCACGACCTGAGTTATCAACGAGCGGACCTCGAGCGCTTTCGCACGCTGTATGGGCAGGGGCCGGAAGGCATCTTTCTGAAGCGGGGTGAGCAGTGGCATTTCTATATCGACAGCACTCCTCCGTTCGGGCACTTCGACAGGGTTCCGGATCCTCCTGATTCCAACCGGCTGTATTTCGGCAAGGCGTTCATCTATTCGTTGTTCGCCGCCCCGTTCGTCCGGCTGTTCGGCCTGAACGGGTTTCTCATCTTTCATGCGCTCCTGATGTTCGGGGTGATTCTCTGCGGATACGTATTTCTCTCGGCGCGGTCACGGGCCGGCCCCGCCCTCGGCTTTACGCTTGCGTTCGTCGGACTGACCGTCGTCCCCATTTACGGGGTCTTCTTCACGTCGGACATTTTCAACTTCGCCCTCGTGTTCTACGCGTACTTTCTGTGGCTGTACAAGGAAGTCGCGCCCCCGCAGGCCTGGCGATTCCTCCGCTCGGATGGCAGCGACCTCGTCGCGGCAATACTGCTCGGCATCGCGACCTTTTCGAAACCGATCCCCGTGTTGCTCATCGTCCCACTGGTACTCTTGTTGTGGCGGCGCCGTCGATTCTGGCGTGGGATCGTCGTCGGCGTGGTCTTCGCGCTCACAACGGCCGGCCTGTTCGGCGCGAATGCGTGGAGCTCGGGCGAGTTCAACTACCAGGGCGGCGATCGCAATACGTTCTACGGGCGTTTCCCCTTCGACGGGTCCGGCACCGTGTTCGGTCGCGGCATTCAATCGGCAACCAATGACGCCGACGCGGAAAGCGTGTTGAAGGGGTCCGAGTTCGTCAATCGCTTCGACCACAATGTCGAGTATTTCTTCGTCGGCCGTCACTTTGGCTTCGTGCCGTACTTCTTCCCGGGCTTCGTTGGCGTGTGCCTCTGGCTGTTTTCCAGGGAGCGCTTCACCGCGTGGCGCGTGCTGGCGCTCGTCGCGCTCGTCGTGTCGACGATCGTGTTGCTGATCTTTCTGCCGTATTCGTGGAGCGGGGGCGGCGGGCCGCCCGGCAATCGGTACTTCTTGAATTTGTACCCGGTCGTGTTCTTCCTTGTCCCACCGCTGCGGTCGATGACGACGCCGGTTGTTGCCGGGATAGGCAGTGCGCTGTTTACGGCGCATATGCTGATGCATCCGTTCGTGACCGCCAAATACACCTATCTCATGACCGAATCGGGCCCCGCGCGATCTCTTCCGGTCGAGCTGACGATGGCCAACGACCTGCCGGTGATGCTGAGTTCGTCGCCGCTGCGCGGCCATATCCCTTACGGCGACGATCCGTTCATGCTGCTCTATTTTCTCGATCAGAACGCTTTTCCGCCCGAACCGATGGGGATGTGGGTCGGCAACCACCGGGCGGATATCATCGTGAGGACCGAGGATCCGCTCGATCACCTCGTCATCACGGCCGAATCACCCATCCAGACGACGCTGACGGTATCCGCGGGTGCTGAGGCGGTAACCGTGACAATGGCGCCGAACACGCCGGTGAATTTCAATGTGCCGGTCCGCGGCGTACGCGGATTTCAGAGTTACGAGTACTTGATGTCGGCCAAAGCGTCCGAAGCCTTTGTTCCGCACCTCCTTGACCCGAAGTCCGGCGATTATCGAACCCTCGGAGCGCAGTTGCGGTTCTCCGCGGTCAGAGCCGTCCGCTCTCAGGCCTCCCGATGAGCCAGACTGATCGAGCGGTCGGGGAGATCCCCGGCGGAGGATGGCGCGAATTGCTCGCGGTTCTGGCGGGCGGCACGGCGCTCGCGGTCTGTCTCACATATCCGTTTGCTCTGCGGATGGGCGACGCCGGGCGGGTCGATTCCACTGACGGCGAGTTCTCGATCTGGAACGTCGCCTGGGTGGCCAGGACGCTGGTGGTCGATCCCCGCCACGTGCTCGACGCCAATATCTTCTATCCGCACCTCAGAACGTTGTTGTATTCGGAGACGAACCTCGGCGCCGGCGCGCTTGGCATCCCTGCCTATTGGGCGACCCGCAATCCCATTTTCGCCACCAACTTTGTCTTTCTCCTCTCCCTTATTCTGGGCGTCACGGGCGCGTACTATCTGGTTCGTTATCTCGTCCGCGACCGCCGAGGGGCCGCCGTTGCCGCGATCTGTTTCGGTTTCTGTCCCTACGTGTTCGCCCACACGCCTCATATCCAACTGTTGATGACGGCAGGTCTGCCGTTCAGCATGCTCGCGTTTCACCGGGCTGCCGATCTGCCATCGGCACGTCGCGGCATCGTATTGGGTCTGTCGATGGCCGCACAGACGGCGTTTTGTGGATACTACGCGGTATTTGTAATCTTGCTCGTCGGATTCGCAACGCTGGCCGTTCCAACCCTGCGCGGATCGTGGAGCAACCTGCGTTACTGGAGGATGATCGCGGTCGCGGCGCTGACCGCCGCGCTCGTCGTGGCACCCCTCGCGGTTCCGTATCTGCAATTTCAGCGCGAGAGCGGGTTTCAACGGGCTCTCGGGGAAGCCACTCGTTACTCCGCCAACTTGACCGCATATCTGGCGTCCAATGCCATGGCACACGGCTGGATGCTGTCACTCCTTGATCGCTTCGAGCATTGGAGCGAGGTTCTCTTCCCCGGTTTCGTCGCGACGCTCGGCGGCGCGGCTGGATTGGTGCTGGCGTGGAGAAGCGGCGGCCGGCTGAGGGAAGTTGGCGTCATTTACGGCACCATCACGCTGCTCGCATTCTGGGCATCGTTCGGACCGCAAGCCGGGCTCTACACGGTGATGTACTGGGTCATCCCGTTCGTCACCTCGCTGCGGGCGCCGGCGCGTTTTGGCCTCATCGTCGCGCTCGGACTCGCAGTGTTGACGGGCGTGGCGGTGCGTGAGGGGCTTGCCCGTGTCAAATGGCCATCGGCGGCTGGCGCGCTGCTGGTGATCGTCGCCGCGGCCGATCTCGCCGTGCCGCTGGGCACGGGCATCATGCGCGAGGTTCCGCCCCTCTCTCCGGCATACTCGCTCATGAGCAAGCTGCCTGCGGGACCGGTCATCGAGCTGCCGTTTTGGTCGAGCGGCTCGGAACTGCACGGACACGCCCGGTACATGCGCTATTCAACCTCGCACTGGATGCCGCTCGTCAACGGCTACAGCGATTACATTCCTCCGGACTTCATCGAATCGGCGGCAAGAGTTCAAGGTTTTCCAAGTCGTGATGCCTTCCAGGCTCTTGCGGCGCGGCACCCCAGGTACGCCGTGTTTCACATGCTGGCCTACGGCGACCAGGATCGCGCCGCGGTATCGGCGAAGCTGAATGAATTTGCGCCCTACCTTGCGCCGCTCTATATCGATGATGAAACGCGGCTCTATGAGATTCTGAAATTTCCGCCGGCGCCCGCGCCATGACTGGCAGTGAGCTATCGCGTGGCGATCCAGACGCCCAGAAATCGGTCGTCCTGACTCGTGGCGTCGACATCCGACGGACGAAACCCGGAGAGCGACCGAACCGTCAAGGGCGTTCCCGGTCCTTCATGCACTGGAATCTCGATGACGCTTTCCTCGCTCGGCGCGAGGTCCAAATTGCGAAGCCAATCCCCGCTTTCCAGGGTGACCTGGTTCTTGACCGCGCCGTTTCGTACGAACAAGTGGAGCGTTTCGCGAACATCGGGCGCGATCACGAAGTCCGCGTCCGCTCCGCGGCCAATCCAGGTGCCGTCGGGCTCGACCCACACAGGCCCGCTGAGGTGAAACATGACCGCAGAGCCATAACGGGCCCCGTGCCCGGCTTCAGAGCCGCTCTCGATTCGATCGCGGGGCGGGAGTACTGACACCGCACGAAGCTCCACATTGCGCAGGCTGCCTCTTGCGGCCTCATCGAGGTCGAGCTCGAGCGCCGCGACAGCAACCGGAAGCGACACCGTGTTTTTCCAGGTCGTTGAAAGGGATGCAACAGTCCAATCCCCGATTGCGGGAGAGTCGGGATCGGTCATCACCCGAATTCGTCCAGCCGGATGACCGCGCACGGTACCGGTGATTTCATAGATGCCCGGTGGCAGGTGCACCATTTTCGACCATTCGCTGCGATTGGCTGTTACAAGCCGCGCCAACGGAATCTCGGCGGGTAAGCTCTGCAACGGGATTCGCCGAAACGGTCGGTACTCCAGCGCCAGTTGACCGCTGCCGTTGTCGTACTGGCGTAGAACCGAAGCCCCGCCGGAAGATGGGATCGGCGCAGCGGCATGATTGGTGCGCCAGACGAGCGACACCGCACAGGTAATTGTCACTTGCATGGCGAGGCTCAGAACCACAAGCGAGCTCCCCCAACGCTGGACCGCCATCGTCGCGGCCATCGCGGCCGCGACCGCGGCGAGCCAGATCGCTGTTTGGCCCACGACGACAGATGGCGGATTCTGGAACAGGCTCGGGAGTGCCCTGGTCAGATCGACCGCCGGCAGCAGCCACGCAGCCAGGCGTGAGCTGCCATCGCGGAAGTTGAATACCAGCTCGCCGCGAGCGACCCACGTCATCGTGGCGGTAATCAGCACACTCGTGAACAACGCGCCGACGCCAAACGCTCGCGCGGCCGCTCCGCGTATGTCGGCGAACCACGTCGCTGTCGGGATCGCAAGCACGAGGGTGAGCGGCACCAGGAACCTCGCTGGGGCACTGGTGCCGCCCCACCACATATAGAAGAACGTGACGACCACGAAGTACGGCAGCGTGACGATGAGCAACTCCACGGCGAGCCGCCGCGGACCACGCCACAGCATGACCGCCAGCCCTGCAAACGCACACAAGTAGATCGGCGCATTGGGCAACAATCCGAACTGCTGATCGAACAAGAGACCCGGGGCCCCGCGCACGATATTGCCGGCGGCGGTTTCCAGCGTTCCGCCATAAGGCGCCGATGGATTCGGAGTTCCATAAATGATTTGGAAAAAACACAGCCAGCCGACAGCGCTCACCGCGGGTACGGTCACCAGCGCCGCCAGACGTTTGGCGCGGCCGTGTTCGCTGAGTAGCCGGCCGGCAACCACCAGCGCGCAGCAAGCCGCGAGTATCGCGAACCGCGAGTGAAGCCACGGCAGCATCGCCAGCGCCGCGCCGACGGCAAACAGCCAGCGCGGCTGGCGCGCACGGGCGCTGACGAGCGGAACGATTCCGGCGAGCACCAGCGCAGCGGCCGGTCCGTCAGGAAACACAGTGCCCGTCAGGAAAAAATACGGCACGGAGAGGCTCACCCCGGCCCACCCGAACCAGCTGGCGGCCTGATTGCGCGTGACCTGCCAGGCAACATACCAGGCCAGACCGCTGGCGAACGCGCTCAGGGCAAGCAGCGCACCGACCACGCCATGATAGCCAAACGCCGCAAAAAACGGCGCGACGAGCAGCGGAAGGCCGGGCGCGTGGATCGAGTAGATGGCGCCGTTTTTTCCGCGAGCCCGATAGTCTGGCTTCAGGGTGGTCGTCGAGTACGCGCGGTAGTCGCGCTGGAGATGATTGTTTTCAATCTGCAGATCTCGATCCTCGAGCAGGCTCTGCGTGATGATCAGGTAATGAGGCTCGTCGCCGTTTGGGTGCTGCGGTGCGGTGGCCCAGACACCGAGACCGTATACGACAAGGCCGATTCCTCCAGCCAGGAGCGCTGAACCTGACGCCGAATGCAATCTGTTTTGCAGCGGGCGGAGCGCTCCCCGAACCAGCGGCGCCGCAAGCATGGCCCCGATCGCAATCCAGACCCACACCGCGACATGGCCTGTCCAGACAAACACCGACAACGGCAACCGGACGGGCAGCCACGGCAGCAGGAGCATCCCCGACAGCCACAGGGGAGCCGACCCGCGCGCGGTTGGGCGCACCTCGTACGCGAGAACCGCGGCCACCAGAAAGGCCGCCAGGAGCCAGATGGGAGCGGGAAGGATGCCAACGTATCGCGCGCGATTGCCGGTGTCGAGAAACGCGATTGCGCCGAACGAGACCCAGAACGCAGCGGCGGCGCAGACCAGCGCGCAGGTTGCGGCCGCGGAGATGTGTTTACCCGTTGCGTGCAGAAGAGCCACCCTCGGCTTGAATCATAGCCACACCATGCGGCGCTAGTCGAGAGGGCAGAAGTAGACGCCGTCGATGATCGGTTTCGCGTCGCCGCAAGCCGTCCGCGAGATTTTGACGGCCACGTCGCGATGAGAGGCCACTTCCTGGTCGTAGGAATGAATCCGCCGGAAATCGTCAGCGGCCACCACGATTCGCTCGTTGGTGAAGAACGTGATGTAGTACGCGATCCAATAATCGGACACCGCGTAACGAATATCGCGAGCGTCGAGCGCACGAATGATGAGGATCTTGTCGGCGATTCGAGGATGATGGCTGTATACACTGTAGATGCGCGCGTGCGCGACGCCCGAGACGAGAGCCCAGCATAGCAGCACGGCGATCTCGGTTCGCCGGATCCACGGCCGCGATTCCACCGACAAGCCCCAGGCGGCCAGCCCCACGGCGCCCACAAGGGAGAGCAGGTCGTAGCGCAAGACCGTCACATCACCACACCGGCTGACCGCGATCGCAAGTGCCGAAATGGCGCCGACCAGGATGAGATACGCGCAGAATTCGTATCGCGTCCACCAGTCGGCGCGCCGGCTCGCGTGCGCGATAATGCGCGCCGCAAACAGCACCATTGTCGCTCCGAGCACGATTCCGCTCCACGCGAGCCCTTGGCGTGAATCGCTTTCGAGCCCGAGGTCGAGAACGGGCAGTGGTGCCGTCCCGAACAGCCGTGACCAGTGCACGGTGACAAGGCTCGCCACGCCGCCGAGTACCGTGCCGGGATCGAAACAGAATTTACCGATCGCTTCGATCAGGTCGTTTCCGCGTAAGGTGATCATGCTGGCGTCGGTACCGGGTCCGGCGGCCGACGCCCACTGCCGGAGGAATTGCGAGACGAGCCACACCTCGGCGACCACGCGCAACACCTGAAAGGCGCCGACGAGCTCGGCCTTGGCTTTGCCGCGCCAGCGTCCGCTGATGAGCTCCAGCAACACAATCGCAAGCGCGCCATAGGCGGTGAATTCGCGATGCAGAAAGCCCACGCCGAGTACGACGCCGAACCACACTGGGCGCGTCCGCAGCAGCCAGAGCAGGAGCACGTAGAGGAACGGCTCGACGTTCCCGCCGCTCGCGGCGAGCAGTTCCGCGGCGGTGCCGGGCGGGGCGAGTACGAAGAACAAGCTGGCGATGAGCGCCAAGGTCGGACTGAGGCCGCTTTCCCGATACAGCAGCGTGACGAGCAGCAAGCCGATCGCCACGTTGATGACGAGGAGCGGCAATTTGAGCGCCGCCACCGACACGCCGGCGACGAGAAACACGGGCGCGGCCAGCCAGGCCTCGACCCCCAGAAGGTAGTTCTGCCCGTAGATGAAGAGCGGAAACGCCCGGCCTTGGATGAGATGCTTTGCCATAAGACCGATCACGCCCTGATCGGCGTGAAACGCCAGTTGCGGCTGAAACACGATCATCGCCGAGCGGAAGGCGATCAGTACGAACGCCGCGGACCACGCAAGAACAAGCCCGCGCGGCACGCGAGTGAAGCCTCCAGCGGGATCATCCGATAAGACTCCGTGGGCAGGTACCGTCGCGGCCGGCATGGGCAGGAGAATCATGCATTAGTTCCTTGACAGCCACCAGCCGAACGCGTACTATTTGCCAACCTTCCCGGGCAAGCGACGAGCCTCCCAGCACTGTCGCACGTGATCAGCCGAGCGGCGTTCCTTGTGAAGGCGGAGTCGCCTTCACTCACCAACAATTCGTCACACGTTCTCTTGCGATGGGAGCCATGAAACACAAATTTGCGCCCGGCCTTGTCACGTTTGCGGTGGCGGCGATCACCACCGCGTGCTCGAGCAGCAATCCACTCCAGCCGACGAACTCGTCGGCGGCATCCACGTCGGTCTCATTTGTCGCGCCGCACGCGACGACGCCGGCAGGCGACTCGCAGATCCCGTGGAGAAGCCAGCCGATCACCATCACGGTCGCCAACGGAGCCGCCACGGCGAGCGGCGCTTCAACCTACACAATTGAGGTGGCCACCGACGCCGGCTTCAGCAACATCGTCTTCTCGAACGGCAACGTTCCGCAGGGAAGCGGTGGCCAGACGGGTCTGGCGATCGGCACGCTTCCGGGCGACACCACCTACCACTGGCGAGTCAGAGTAACGACCGGCGGTGTCACCGGTCCGAATTCGGCGGCGAGTGCGTTCTCGATCGGAACTCAACCTACCGTGCAGACGCCCGCGCCGTTGTCTCCTGGCCAGAACGGGATGGGCGCGTCCCCAACGACGACACTGACGACGCAGAACGCTCAGACGTCCGGCCCCGTAGGTGCGATCGTGTATCGATTCCAGGTCGCCGATTCGTCGGCATTCACAAATATTGTGTTTGATAGCACGACTGCGCAGCAGTCGGGCGACCAGACGTCCATCGCGGTGACCGCCAGATTGACGGAGGGCGCGACATACTACTGGCGCGTTCAGGCCATCGATTCAACTGACGGTATTACGACATCCTTCTCGACGGTTTTTGCGTTCCAGATGCCCGTTGGTGTGCTCTTCGATCATCCGTGGACCGGCAGGGTGGAGACCGTCTTACACGATCTGCTCGCCAGCGGCCTCGCCGGGCCGGATGGTTCGAACGGGCAGGCCGTCGTCGACCAGATGAACGCGATGGGCGGTATTTTTGCGGGCGCTGTCTTCCAGCCGCATCACAACGGAATCGGAGACCCCACCTTCGGCTTCGGATGGTTCTACGTGTCGTTCGTTCCGATCGGCAACGGGACAAGCTTCTATCAGATCGTCGAATATGGGGCGCCGCCATTCGGCGACTAACGGAGCCCGCGTTCGGGCGGCCGCCTGCTGCGAGCACCTCGCGGCAGACGGCCGGCTCGAACGGCCCGGCGGGATAGAGATCGGCGACCTTCTTTCGACCTGCCTTTCATTTTCTATTTCCATAAAATAAAGGGGCCTTGTGGACATTGTTTCGAAATAATTGCGCCACCCATGATAATCCATGCTATCCTTGCGCCATTCGTGGCTTCAGGGTCCTCCTGTTTGACCAGACAACGCATTGGCTTCTGAACAACGGGCGCGAGGATCGCGCCGGCGGGGACGGCCTCCGAAGTTCGACCGGCCGAGCCAGCTTGTCGCGCTCACGCTGCCCACGCAAGTGATCCGGGGGCTGCGAAAGGTTCACTCCGATTTGGCGTGGGCCATCGTGGCGCAATTCGAAAAACGCGCGCCGACGAGCAACGGCAACCCCGGCGCGGAAAGCGGGCTGGTCAGCATCGGGCCACGCGATGCGTTCCTGATCGTGATCAATCGAGCGCTCTTCAAGCGGCTTCCCGGCGTGAATATCGTGCCTCTGAGCGCCGATCGCGCGTTTCTGGCTCTTGAGCCCGGATGCGGTTTCAGCGATTTGGAAGTGGCAGTCAGGGATCGGCTGGAGAGCTCGGCCGTCGCTGCGTCGGAGCGCCGCGCATTGCTGCATTTCCGCAAACAACTTCGCGCGTGGCGGCGCAATCGGGCACTCCGTTTCCACACTCGCACAATCATCGTAGTCGAGCGCTTACGCTCTCACGAGCGGAGGAGCGAGAGGCAGGAATCATGACGACAGACACTCATTTCATGCGGCGGCGTCCTTTGGCTCCGGTCACGCCTCAGCGCGTCCTGAAGCAAGTCCTCTCTCTGACGGCCGCAGCGTGGTTGCTCGCGTCGGTGGCCTGTTCGAGCACTCCGTTGGCGCCCGCCGCGTCGGTCTCCACGCCGACCGCGCAGGCGCCGGCAAGCGGCGCGCAGATCGCGAACAGTGCGCAGCCGGTCACACTGGTCGTGCAAAACGCCACCGTGACCCAGAGCGCCACCGCCGTGACCTACAACTTCGAAGTCGCGGCCGACGCGGCATTCGCCACCAAGGTGCAGACCAAACCCGGCGTGGCCGCGGGCAGCGGCGGACAGACCAGCATCACCCTCGATCCCTTGCCCGCGAGCGCGAGTTACTACTGGCACGCGCAGGCGATTGCCGGCGGCACGACGGGCCCCTTCAGCGCCACCGCTAATTTCACGATTGGGTCGGCGATAACCATCAATGCGCCGGCGGCCGTCGCCCCCGCGAACGGCTCGACCGTGATCAACCCCCCGACCCTGACCGTCGCCAATGCGATGCGCACGGGGCCGGTCGGCGTACTCGCGTACCGCTTCGATATTTCTACGAACGCGGATTTCTCGACCCTCACCACGCAGGGGAGCGTCGGCGAGGGGGCCGGCCAGCAGACCTCATTCACGCCGGGCTCGCCCCTTGCGAACGGTGTGAAGTTCTACTGGCGCGCGACCGCGATCGACCAGATCAACCTGGTGACGAGCCCGGCGAGCGCCACCGCAACCTTCACGACGATCCAGTTCCCGGGTGTGGCGGCGGGCATCGCCGCTAGACTGGGTATCCTCCTCTGGCCGGGCGCTGTGCCGACCGGCGTCAATGGGCATGCCTTTCTTGGTAATAACTGCAATGGAAGCCCTAACTGGGCAATCGCGACCTGTCATTCCCCCACCGCCGGCGTCGACTTCCAGAGTCCGACGATCGAAATGCTCCGGGTTTTCGATCTGCTTGATCGAGGTTACGATCCACAAAGCGCCATCAATTGGATGTTCAACAACGGCTATCCAACGTCGGCCGCATGGTATCCATATCCGAAGTTCGTCATCGGTTTTCCGTTTGTCTATATCTCCGCCCGCGACGGGAATTTCGGCACAGGGGGGATTTGGGACGTCCAGATTAGCCTGGGATTGAGAGAGTGGTAGCTGCGGCCTCGACGAGCGCCAGGCCGGCGCGCACGCGGCCCGGTCCGGCGCCCGCAATCGGGATTGGCCTCGTTTGCGGCCGTCTCAGACGACTGCGGCGCCGTCAGAGGGGCTTGCGAGAGCCGCGACCGTCGCCCTCGCGCATTTCAGGCCTTCGTAGAGCCGCAGCGTCCGGTCGAAGCGTCCTTCGTACTCCGCGGTGAAGCCGCCACGGTAGCCGCCGGCGATCAGCGCCTTCACCATCGGCTTCAAATCGACGTCGCCGGCCCCAAACTCACAGAAGCCCTCGGCCTCCATTCCCTTGAGGTGGACGTGGGCGATGAGCGGCCGCAGCATGGTCAAAGCATCCATCGCACGTACGCCGGCGTGCTCGAAATTGATCGGGTCGAAGTTGAGACCGACGTTCGGGCGGTCGGCCGCCAGGAGCACCTCGCGGCAGACGGCCGGCTCGGACGACGCGCCGTCGTGGTTTTCGAATAGGAAGAGCAGATCGGGATGGAGATCGGCGACTCGTTGGATGTTGGCCGCGATCGTCTCGCGCGCCGCCTCCGAGTACGCCTCCTTCGTCAGACGGCCGAAAAATAGCCGAAGACGATCGACCCCGAACTGCCGCACCAGCGCGACCTGACGCGCGACTGATGTGAACGTCTCTTCGATCTTTGGGGCTGAATCAAAGAAATCACACCAACCGCCCGACACGACCCACACGCGCTGGCCGTTCGCCTCGAGCGCTCGCACGACCTCCTCTGGCGGTTGCCCGGCCTCGACCATGTGGCTCAGGTTCAAGTCCAGATCGAGCAGACCGAGGCGCGCGAATATCTCCAGCGTCGGCACGAGTGGTTCGTGTTTGTGCGACGTGGTCGAGGGGAGGACCTGCAGTGGCCGCATCAGACGGGATCGAACTCGAGGCTCTTGAGATACGCGGAGTTGACCGTCTCGGGCATACCCCAGTACTTGAATTCGGCGTGCCGGCCGACATATCGGAGGTTGGAAATTTTCTTGCCGCGCTCGAGGTATGCGTAATAGGTCCCGAAAGCCTGCTGGGATTGCTGCGGGTAGGCTTTTTCGGTGAACAGGTTCTGATCGAGCGCGTAGTCGATCGTGTTTTTCGGGAAGCACTTGGCCGCGCCTGGCAGAACCGGCACTTCGATGAGAATCAGCGTGTCGGGACTCTCGTGCCTGGTGATCGCCTTCATCTCCGTCACACGCGTTTGAAACTCGCACGACGAATAGTGCAATGACTCCGCGCCTTCGGGAAACGCGCTCTCGAGGCCGGGAATCAGGAGCGGAATCATCATGCGGCCCGTGTAGGGAAGCGTGTCCTCGCCCCACAGCTCATCGATATCGATCGAGCTGAATACGGTATGGTAGTCGGCGAAGTAGTGTTTCTGGCCGCTCGCCAGCAGCACGTGCGGCCGTTTGTGCTCGTCCTGGATGCCGACGACGCGATCGCGGACCACCACGCACTTCTCGACCATGGCATTCCAGACCGAGTTCCAGCCGCCTTTGGGATAGACCTGAAAGCGAATGCCCTTGCCAAGCGTGTGGTCTTCGAACTTGATCGGATCGTACCCGCGCAACCCGCGAGCGGCGGTCTGTTCGCCGCTCTTGGAGTACGCGTGATGGAACCGATCGGCCCAGACCATGGAGGTCTGAAGCTCGTCGCCGGGGATGTTCCACATCTTCCAGGTATAGTTCATCATGAACTTCCGGTAGAGCGTCTCACCGATCGCCTCCGTGAAGTAATCGGCGAACGTGCACTGGCCGAGTTCCGGCAACTGGCTGTCGATCAGCTTGTGCGACGCATCACGGTTCCTGGCGAGCTCGCGATGAATCGTCTCGCGCTCCGGCATCTCCTCAATGTCCTGATAGTGCACCGGATAGCGGTACTTCCGCCGATCGGCCTCGACGTACGTGAAAAGTCGGCGATCGATGTAGAACAGCTCGTCGTTGGTGAGCTTGACGATCGTCTGATTGATCGGGTCGTCCTTGCCTCCGGGCCAGAACCAGATGTGCGGCCCGAACTCGTAGGGATGGCCGCTGTAGTAGCACGTGCGCGCCAGCCCGCCGACTCGGCTGTTCTTCTCGACGAGGGTGATCTCGTAGCCCTTCTCCGAGAGGTAGAACGCCATCGAGGACCCCGCCACGCCGCCGCCCAGTATCAGTACCTTCTTGTTCACGCTGCCTTCCTTTACGCCAGAGCGAGCTGTTTCATCCATTTGACGTTGTAGCACGCCGCCTCGTCCTTGATGCGGCCGCCATGGTAAGCCGCCACCATCTCGCGGATAGCCGTCTCCACATCCTTTTTCGGGTGAAAGCCCGCCGACAGCAGGCGGTCGGAGCAGATCGCGTACGATCGCGGATCGTCGGACGGGAGCAACTTGACCTCGGCCGACACGTAGCGGCGCACCAGCGCGGCGATGTCGCTCACCTTCAGATTCTCGAAGCCCGCGTTGTAGATCCCGGCGAGGCGGTGCTCGAGCGCAAATAGATACACATCGACAAGATCATCGATGTGGATGTTCGGGCGGGTTTGCTCGCCGCCGAGCACCGTGATGCGGCCCGTTCCGAGCGCCTGCATCGTGAGCAGGTTGACCACGACGTCCAGGCGCATTCGTGGCGAATAGCCGCAGACGGTTGCAGGACGGATGATCGTCGTCGTCATGGCGCCGGCATAACTCATGTACACGCGCTCGGCGACCATCTTCGTCTTGTTGTACTCGGAAAGCGGAAACAATTCGAGATCCTCGGTCACGCGAGGCTCCGATTTCACGCCGTACACGCTCGCCGAGGATGCGAA
This sequence comes from Vicinamibacterales bacterium, assembly GCA_035937795.1. Lineage (GTDB taxonomy): Bacteria > Acidobacteriota > Vicinamibacteria > Vicinamibacterales > JAMQPK01 > JAMQPK01. The sequence goes on from DASZHO010000200.1 coordinate 35,009, forward strand.
GACGAACTGTTTCACACCGTGGCGCGCAGCCCGGTCGGCCAGGCGCATCCCGGCAAGGACGTTCACGTCCCACGAGAGATAGGGATTGAGATCGACGGACGGATCGTTGGCGATGTTGGCCAGGTGAAAGACCGTGTCGAACGTCGAGAGGTCGTAGTCGTCTATCGTGCGCACGTCGGCGGTCCAGAACGTCAACCTTGGATCGGACGGCAGGTGGTTGCCGAACCATTGCGTGTCCAGAATGGTGACCCGGTGTGGCGTGTGGGCCAGGAGCGCCTGCGTCAGCATCGTGCCGACGTACCCGCAGCCGCCAGTCACAAGAATGTTCACGGGCGCGCCAATCAAATGGCGTCCTGACGGTGGGTGTTCAAGTACTGATCGAACCAGTAGTGGAGAAGGATTTGATGAGCGGACTCCGCCCAGCCGTAGCGTTGAAGCGGCACGTAGAAATTCAGATCCCCGAGCCCCCGCGACCGGTTGTCGGGGCGCTGACCCGAAAGCGTCACCACCTCGAGGCCCATGCCCCGGGCGGTCTCGAGCGCCCGCACAATATTAGGCGAGTTGCCGGAGCTGCTGATGGTGACGAGCAGATCGCCCTTTCGGGCCAACCGCTCGAGGGGCAGCGAGAACACTTGATCGTAGGAGAGATCGTTGCTCGTGGCGGTGATCATGGCGGCATCGTTCAGCGCCAACGCGCGCAGGTGGCCGTTCTTGCACGCGTCGGCGGCCATGTGGCTCGCCATCCCTGCGCTTCCGCCGTTGCCTATGATAAAAAGACAGCCGTCGCGTTCGTGCAGCTGATGCGTCATGGCCACCCAGCGGCTCAGGGCCACGGGCGGCGACAGGTCGGAGGCTTGGCGATCGGTGACCGCGAGTCCTCTCAGCCCTTGTGCAATCGTCTCGACATACTCGGCCCAGGTTTCCATCGTCAGATGACAATCTTTGCGATCGTGAGGAACTCCTGATCGGAGATGGGCCGCTCATTGCAGCGGCGTTGGGCCATGGCTGCGGCCGCGATCCCACCCGCCAGCGCCACCATGGATGCCGGCAGACGCAGGCACGCCGCAAGGCTGCTCAGCGCGAAAAGCGCGTCGCCACAGCCGATGGTGTCGACCACGCTCGTGCTGAGCGTGGGCAATGTGAACCGATCGCCGTGAATGCGCACCCTCGCGCCATTGGCGCCGTCGCTGACCGATAGTTGGTCGCATTGGAGCAGCCCGGAGATCCGCTCGAGCAGTTCCGGCAATGCGAGACCCTGTTGGTGCAGACACAGTTCCGCTTCGATTCTGTTCAGGCTGTAATAATCGGCGCCCACGTACTTCGTCGGCAAATTGTACCCGTAGTTGCTCGAATTGACCTGCGCCATTGCGGCGACGAACGCGCGGCGGCCGCGCGCGAGCTGTCCATTGAGCACGGCAACGTCGAGAAGGCCGTGTCCGAAGTCGGCCAGCAGCACCAGGTCGTAATCGTCGAATGCCGGCAGCCGTTCCCGCGTGACACCCTCGAGAGCCAACTGCTTGGACTCGAACAGCGGAAAGCCCGTGTCCTTGTCCACGAACCGCGTCTTCACCAGCGGGCTCGAAGCGAGCGACGTCACTCTCACGTTCGGCGGCACGGCCGCTTGATCGAGCGCGTTGGTAAAACAATCCACCGTGGCCGCAAAGCTCGAGAGATGCAGCGCGATGATGCCCGCGCCGCCGATCTGCCGGACCCGCGCAGTCTCGAGGCCCGCGACACAGCGCGACTTCTGCGAAATGTTCTCGACGGTGACGTCGACCCATTCGTCCACGATTGTCTCGCCGATGAGGCAGACCCGCAGCCGTCCGGCATCGACCAGAAAGCTCTTCACCTGCTCGAGCGTGAAGCCAAACGCCGAGACGTCCCGGAACATGACGCGGTCGTTTCGCAGCAGCGGGTTGTCCTGGACCGCTTCGGACGACGACAGCAGGAAATGCGAGAGCTTGGTCGACGAATACGTTTCGCCGGACGTGAAATGGATGCGGCCGCCGAGCGCTTCGATCAGTTCCTTCTCGTGCGAGATGTTCGACGTCTTGTCGAGGAGCAGGTTCGCGTATTCCGGGCCCTTGATGTACACGTCCGGCTGCAGCGCACGGATGGCGTCGAGCGCCGATGGCTCATCCACGATGGCGACATAGTCAACGATTTCCAGCGCCGCGATCTGGCGCGCCCGGGCGTTCTCGTGGAGCGAGACGGCCCGCTTCTTCGCGATGTGGCTGTCGCTGGTAATCGTGACCACGAGCACGTCGCCCAGCGATTTGGCCTCTTCGAAGTGCGTGAGGTGCCCGATATGCACCAGGTCGAAGGCGCCGTGGCAGAGGATGATCTTCTTGTCGCGGAGACGCTCGCGAATCTTCGGGAGCTCCTCGAGCGTCACGATCTTGTCGCGCTGATCGACGCGATCGACGGTGCCGGTACGGCTTGGCGTCATTTGCCGGCGGCTCCCCACTCGAGACCGCACAGCAGCTTCAGCGTTCGCATCACATCGATGGCATTCTTCATCCGAAAGGCCTTGCTTTCGCCGCGTTCGCGTTCGGTCAGGTCCATGGGCACCTCGATGAACGTTTTCGTCAGGCGCAGAGCCCTGACGAGCACTTCCGCCTGGAAGCCATAACCGGTCGACTGGATCGTCAGGCTCTTCAGTACTCCGGCTCGGTGAATCTGCAGGCCGTTATAGTACTTCAGTCGGCGGCCGGTGATCACATTCACGATGAACGTGAACGTCTTGGAGATGACCGTCCGCATCAGCGGGCGCGAATGCCACATATCGCGCGTGTAGCCGATGATGATGTCGGCATCTCCGACGTGAGCAAATAGCTCGCCGAGCGTCGCCGCGCCCCAGGCGTTGTCGCCGTGGACCATGACTGCGTGGGCGAGCGACGCGGCCTCCACGCCGCGGCGGTACGACCAGCCGAAGCCCATGTTCCGTTCGTTCTTCAACAGCTGTACGTTCGAGAAGCGAGACAAAGACGACGCCACGAGATCGGCGGTATTGTCGCGGCTGCCGTCGTCGATCACCAGGATCTCATAGGGAAGCGATAACGGCGCCAGCGCCGTTGTGACGTTCTCGAGAGTCGCCAGGATGTTTTCGTACTCGTTGTACGCGGGAATGATCACGGACAGGGACCGTGCCTGGTTCATATGTCAAATACGACACGATAGCACAGGGCGTCGCCGTTCCTTGATTCAAACGCGGGCGTTGTGCCACGCTCTCCGGCACGTGAATAGGTTTCCGCGGCGCTTTTGATATCGCAATGACTGTCGTACGCCAGCGGAAATGCTGACGCGATGCCGGCTGCCGCTGCTGACTCTGCTGACCGGCCTTGTCTTCTGGGCGGCGTCAGGAATCGTGCGTCCGGCCCTGCACGCGGGTGACGGCCTCTCGGCGCGGTATTACGACAATCCAAACTGGAGTGGCTGGCCGGTCTTTTCTGCCGTCGACGCCGAGCCATCGACGGCGCAGATCAGGCGCCGCTGGCACGATACGCCGCCGGCGGCGTTCAGTGTCATCTGGACGGGCTATCTGAGCGTGGCGCGGACCGGTTTCTACAAGTTCGCCACGACGTCCGATGATGGCTCGCGTTTGTTCATCGATGACCAGCTGATTGTCGACAACGCCGGTGCTCACGCGAACACCATGCGGTCTGGAGGCGTGCGGTTGAACGCAGGCGCGCACCAGGTCCGCCTGGAATTCTTCCAGGCCGGCGGTGATTTCGGTCTGAATTGGTCCTGGGCTCGCGACACCGGCAGCTTCAGGAGTATCCCTGCCTGGGCGCTTTCGCAGCGGCGAGTGCATTACCGGACAGTGGCGGCCGCACACCTGGTCGATCTTGCCCGTTCAGTCGCTCCTTTCGTGGTGCTCTTCGGAGCCATCTGGTGTGTGGTCGTCATTCTCGATCGTGCTGCAGGAGTCACCGCCCTCGAGACAGGTTTGTTCGCTGCGGCGGGATATGCCCTCCCCCTTCTCCTCATCTTCCATTCGATCGGATTCTGGGGCCGCGGCATCGTGGATCAAGAAGGAGAAGGATTCGTCCTGAACTATCTGGCCAAGCGACCGCTCTTCGCGACCATTTTCGACCCGCGCCTGACGGAATATGGCTCGTTTCAGGCTCGTGAACTGAGCTACCTCTTCGACTATGTCGATGCCAGGGTGTTCGCGGCGTTGCTCGACCGGCACGTTCTGTCCTTCATTCCTGTCAGCGGCGCGCTCGGTATCATTGCGGCTGCCGCGATCTATCTCTACGGCAGCCGCAAAGTCCTCCGCCTCGACGGCATCACCGCTGGTCTGCTGCTTTCGGTCTTCCTGAGTTCCATCGTCACGCAGGCATCGACGGCAGTCCTATATCGCTCGGCGAAAATTGTGCTCACGGTCGCGCTTCTCGCGTTTCTGTTTCAGTTGACGTATCTGCTTCGCGAGAACGGGACGCGGCGCAGGTCGGTGGGGCAGCTCGCAAGCCTGTTCCTCCTCGGGTTCGTGATGTCGGTGAGCGATCGACAGGGCTTCTTCTATCTCGTGACCGCGACGGGAATCGTCGCAATCTTGTGGATGAAGCAGGACATCCAGGCCGGGCACTCGCAAAGCAGGTACCGATGGGTCGTTGCGACTGGTGTGTGCGCGATCGCCACCGCGATCCTCTACAACAACCTGCTCGCACCAGTGATCATTCGGTGGACGAACGGGTACGGGCCTGACTTCTCGTATCAGCACATTCCCTTCAGCCGGCTCGACTGGACGCTGACTCAACACGCCTTTCAGATGTTTACGGCGCAGGTGAGCTTCTTCTTCGGCAATGCGCCCTTCATCGTCGTGTGCGCCGTGGGCCTCGCGTTTGGCGTCGGCTCCAACAGGCGGCTCTTGGCAAGCGATGCCCTTCTTGTGCTGCTGGCTTCTTCTGCAGCGTTGGTCGGGCTCCTCGGCCTGATGATCATGCGTCATCCTCCTGTGTACACAATCCCCGATCACGCGCTCTGGTACTACACACTGACCATGCAGGCCGTCCTCCTGTTTGGCGCCACGCTGTGCGTCAGCCAGGCAAACGGTGCGCGCGACGGGGGGAGAAACCTTGTAGTCTACGTGCTGTTGATGCTGATGATCGTCAGCAATGTCTTGCATTACGAGGCGCAGCGGAAGGTGATGATCGACTCCATGGAGTGGCTCGGGAGTCAGTACGTCTCATCACAGAGTCTGTCGCGGCAGTTTGAGGCTACGGAGGGCGGCGAATCGGCCGGCGCCTCGTCGCGGTCGTGGATTCGGCTTGGCCCCGCTGGCGCAACTGCCGAGCTGCCGATTCAACAAACAGATTTTCTCGAGATTGTTCGAGTCGCGCACGCCACGCTCGTGGGCCGGCTGCCGCTGGCAGATGCTGGTGGTCCCTACTGGCGCAAGCTCGGTGCCTTTCTGGCCGGCCCGACCTCGCCGTTGAACGACCCCGCCCAGATCCCGCCGGTCGTGGAAGCATTCCAGTCGATTGGCATTCGCCAGATCGTGCTGGAGCGAGATCGCTATCAAAATCCGGAGCTGGCACAGGAAACCGCCGAGGCCGCGCTGGCGGCAACCGGGTCGATCCTCAGGACGTGGGACGATGGCAGAGTACTGACTCTCGATCTTGTGAATGATCGCGTGGCATGGCCGGATGAGCAGGTCTCGCGCCGTATTCCCCCGCGCGAGTTACAGGTTACCGCCCGGACAGACTCGATCCGGATCGACCTCGATCGACCCCACGCTGTGCGCAGTATCCGCATCGAGCTCACGGAACGAGATCTCGTTGGCTACCCGCGCACGCTGATCTACCCGCACACGCTCAGCATCGAATCAGTTGACGGGGCGCAGGTTCGAACGCTGACGAATGCGAGTCCGCTCGGGGCAGTCATGAGGGCCCTGCTCATGCAGCCCGTGCCGGCGTCGATAGAGATCGGACTGCCGCCAAACCGCTGTGGGACGCTCGTGCTGCGGCAGACCGGTCAAGACCGCTCGTGGAACTGGACTGCCCACGAGTTGATGTTGTTCGAGACAGACGAAAAAGCGCAGTAGCCCGGCGTGTGGGAGCCACACCCGCCCGAGGCTGTGCTATAGTAGTTGACGCTCGTTCTGCCCGGGATTGTTCCGGCCCAGGTCCCCAGCCTGGCTTGGTAAAGCGTTTCCACCCTGCATCCGATAGTCAGAAGCACAACCATCGATGAAAAACGTCTTGTGTCTCCTCGTCGCATTCGCCGCCTTTTCAGCGTTCGCCGGCTGCAGCTTCCAACATTCGAGTAGTTCGCTGCTCCCAACGAATCCGTCCAGTCTGCCGAGCGCAAGTATCGCGGCCACCATGCCGGCCACCCCGGTCACCGTGTCGTCGGAACCGTCGCTGATGGGCAATTGGGCTTCCCAGAGCATCGCCGCACCGAACCCCAAATCCTGCAGCAACTTTCAGTGGAGCGTGACAAGCCAGACGACGGCATCGCTCAGCGGCACTTTTTCAGCCGTGTGCGCCGGTGGCGTGACCATCTCCGGCACGGCTTCGGGGCAGTTGGTCAACACCACAACCGTGCCAATCACGGTCACCGGAAACGCGAGTCTGCCGGCATTCCCGTCCTGTCCGTTTTCGCTGAGCGGCACGGGTACGATTGAAGACAGCGGCAATACGCTCACCGTGCCGTACACCGGCACGACATGTCTCGGCCCCGTGAGCGGCACTGAAAGGTTGCACCGGCCGCAGCCCGCAACACCGGTTGTGATCCAGGCCCCGGTCCTCGTTGCGCCCGAGCCGAACGCGATGGTCACGACCCTCCAGCCGCAGCTTGCCGTGACGGATGCCGTTCGCACGGGTCCGGCAGGTGCCGTGACGTACCTCTTCGAAGTCGCAACCGACGCACCGTTCTCGAACAAGATAGGGTCGTGGATGACTGCGGAACAACCAGGTCAGACGACCTTCATCGTGCCCCAGCCCCTCGCAAGCAACACGGTCTACTACTGGCACGTCCAGGCGCACGACCCGGCGACGGCCGGTCCGTGGTCGGCGACCCAAGGCTTCCAAACACCGGCGCCGGCGCCCCCGCCGCCACCTGCCGTGCTCTTCGATCATGCGTGGACTGGCACCGTCGAGCTCCAGCTGCGGGCGCTGCTCGCGAGTGGCCTCGCCAGACCTGACGGTTCGAACGGCCAGGCCGTGGTCGACAGGCTGAACGCGATGGGTGGGATCTACGCGGGTGCTGAGTTCCAGCCGCATCACAACGGGGTGGGCGACCCGACGTACGGCTTCGGATGGTTCTACGTTTCGTACGTCCCGGTCGGCGCCGGGACGAATTTGTATCAGATCATCGAGTTTGGAACGCCTCCACCAGGGGACTAGACCTCACTTGCGTCTGGACCTCCAGGGCATGCTCCGCCGCGTAAGGCAGCGTGACGAGCACGAGAAACAACATCAGGAATTCCGAGTCGCCGAAATTGTATTCGAACAATCCGGCGGCCAACATCGCCGCCAGGGCTGCCACTGCGGCGGCTGGAAACATCGGCTCTGCTGCGCGTCGTAGTTTTTTCGTCAGATCCAGAGCCAGCGAGAGCACGAACCACAGCCAGGCGCCAAGAGCGGGCAAGCCCCGCTCGGCCGCGATCTGGACCAGCACGTTGTGGAGATGCTGGTTGTTGTGGAAAGGATCGGTCGGGGCACGGTATTCAGCGTAACGTTCCTCGACCATGTTGGGGCCAAGGCCCACCAGCGGATGCGCCGCGACCATGCGCGCCCCCTCGCGCAGCATGGCGATCCGTTCGATATTGGTCACATCTACGGGATCGAAGATCGAATAGAAGCGATGCGTGACGCCGTGGGGGGCGAGCGCGAAGAACGCCGCCGCCAGAAATGGAAGGACGACGAGCAGCCGGACGTCCTTCAGGCTGAGTAACACTCCGAGTCCGGCGAGCGTCCCAATCCAGGCGCTGCGGGTAAAGGTCAGCGTCAGGGCGACGAGCAGCAGCGACAGACTCAGCGCCGGCCAGAGTCGCCGTCGGCCGAACAACAGCTGGGCGGCCGCCGCGCAAACGACGAGCATCATCAGCCCGGAGTAGGTCATGTAGTGGCCCATGACGCCGTGGGGTCTCCGGGCCAGATTGTCGTATCCCATCAGGGCGTACTGCAGAATTCCGATCGTCGCGCTGGCCGCGCCCACGACAATGATCACCGTGAGCACCGCCCTGGCGCGCCGTCCTCTGGCAAGCTGATACACCGCCGGGACCACCAGAAAGAGCACAAGCTGCTTGCACGCCATGAGGCTCACGCGCGGGTCGCTGGAGAAACCGGTCGACACCACCGTCGCGACAGCGTAGGCAATCAGCGGAACGAACATCGCCGGGGCCTCGATTCGCCGGCGTTCCCCGAACAGCCAGATCACCCAGAGCACGAGCAGCACCGCCAGCAGGAGTTCTGCGGCAGCAATCGAGACCTGGACCGCCGCCGCGAAACCGAGGAGCACCCCGGCCCTCGCGAGCTCGAATCTGTCCTGATAAGGCGCGTCTGTGTTGGCTGTGTGCATCAAATCCTGGGTTCAACCCGTATTGGCTCAGTCCGGCGAGGCCGATGGGATCGGCTGCGGCGCGGGCCCGAGGTAGTAGAGAGCCCCGGGAAGGTTGGCGAGAATCCCCAGCGCCACAAAGAGCACCGAGAGCGCGAACGCCTCGGCGCCGGACGTGCCGGCTCGCCTGAACAGCCAGACGAACGCCGCCTGACTCGTACCGATGCCATTGGCGGTGATCGGCAGGAACATGATCAGAAGAATCAGCGGAATGAAGGCGAAATAGGTGAGGCTGGGCTGCTGAATCCCGAGCGCCACTCCGAGGTAATACGCCTGGAGCACGCGCAGGATTTGCACGGTCACCGAGCCGACGAGCACCGCGCTGAGCGCGTCGTGGTGCTTCGCATACCGTCTGATAGAGGCAATCAGCGAGCCCGCCGCCTGGCGCAGCCGCACCCACGGAATTCGCGCAAACAGGAGTTCCGCGAACGCATCGGCCGCGTTGCTGAAAATCAGCAGCGCCGCAATCACGCACGCGGCGCTCGTGACGCCCAGCGCCAGCATCACGCCGGGGTTCGCAGCCAGATCGCGGGCGATGGCCAGGCCGGCCAGCGCCATGATCAACACCGACAGGACGCCGAGCATCCGGTCCACGAAGACCGACGCCATGGCGTCGGCGATGGGAACGCGGTGATTGGACAGGCTGTACGCGCGAACGGCGTCGCCGCCGATACTCGCCGGCAGAAATGTCCCGACGAACGTGCTGACAAAGAAAATTCGAAGCACGGCGCGCCATGGGGGAAAGTGCCCTCCTTCGAGCGGCCGCAGGAGGACAAACCAGCGATACGCCATCAACGTGCGATCGGCGAGAACCAGCAGAACCGCGACGAGCAGTGGCGCGACCGAGGCTTGCGTGCAGATCCGCCACACATCCTGGGGATTGCTTTTCCAGAGGGTGTAGCCGACAAGAACAGCCGCGAAGATGAGGCGAGAAATACCGTTGAGGGTTGGCCGCTTCACACGCCGCCGCATAGTAGCACGAAACCTGGGCTACAATCGGCGTGGATGCACATCCTGATGATCGCGCCCGAGCCGTTCTTCGAGCCGCGCGGCACTCCATTCAGCGAGTATCACCGCATCCGGGCGCTCGCCGATCTCGGGCACACCATCGACCTCGTCACCTATCCCTTTGGAAGCGACGTGGAGTTGCCGGGGCTCAGGATTTTTCGCGCCGCGCGCCCGCCATTCGTCACGCGCGTGAAGATCGGCCCGTCGGCGGCGAAGCTCTTTCTCGACCTGACGCTGGCGTGGACGGCGCTGAATCAAGCACGACGCGGACGCTACCACGCGGTGCACTCGCACGAAGAAGGCGCCGCCATCGGCATCCCGATCTCGGCGGCGCTCGGCATCCCGCATCTCTACGACATGCACTCGAGTCTGCCGCAGCAGCTCGAGAACTTCGCCTTCAGCGACTCGGCCGTGTTGCGCTGGCTGTTCGCGCGCCTGGAGCGGATCGCGGTTCGCCGTTCGCGCGTCACGATTGTGATTTGCCCCCACCTCCAGGAAACCGCCAGAAAAGTCGCGCCGGATGCGCAGACCATCCTGATTGAGAATGCGCCGGGATCGGGGGACATGCCGGAGGCCGGCGCCGGCCTTCATGTCCGGCGTTCGTTCGGCGTCGGCGACTCGGCGCCGATGGTGTTGTACACCGGCACCTTCGAGTCTTATCAGGGACTCGACTTGCTGTTCGCGGCGGCGAAAGCGGTGCTCGCCGATCGCCCTGACGTGAGGTTCGTGCTCGCCGGCGGGAAGCCCGAGCAGGTGGCGCGCGCCAGAGCGCAGGCCGCCGGACTGGGCGCCGAGGGGATCATCTTCGCAGGAGAGCAACCCTCGGAGGCGATTCCCGGCTTCCTGGATGCCGCCGACGTGCTCGTCTCGCCCCGTCGAACGGGGACGAACACTCCGCTGAAAATCTATCAATACTTGCGATCGGGCCGGGTCATTGTGGCCACGCGGCTGCTCACCCACACTCAGGTCCTGTCGGATGAGGTGGCGATTCTTACCGACCCCGCGCCGGCCGACTTCGCACGAGGCATCCTGCGCGCCGTCAATGAACCGGAGCTCGCAGCACGGCTCGGCCAGGCAGCCAGGCGCCTCGCGGAGACGCGCTACACCTACGACGCCTATCTCCAGCGGACGCGCGAAGCGTGCGCCGCGTTGAGCCTCCCAATCAAAAGGGGACGGGAGTCGTTTTCCCGCGCGCTGTGAAGCGGGGCCCGGAACCTGCCTCTCATTATTCATACACCGCGTATGCCGATCCGGCGATGGCGTCCGGCTTCGATGCGGGGCGCTTCGGCGGACCCATCGGCCGGCTGCTGCTCGAAGACCAGGAACGCGCGCTCTTCGCGTTCCTCGGCGAGGTGTCCGGACGGCGCGTGCTCGACGTCGGCACCGGGACCGGACGCGCAGCCATCGCGTTGTCGAAGCGTGGCGCAACGGTCACCGGCGTCGACGCCTCGGGCGAGATGTTGAAGGTTGCGAGGCGGCGTGCGGCCGAGGAAGGGGTCTCGATCGAATTTCTTGAAGGCGATGCCCATGCACTGGCCTGGCCGGACCGCGCCTTCGACGCCGTCGTCTGCTTCCGCCTGCTGATGCACGTGCCGGCGTGGCGGACCGCCATGGCCGAGCTCTGCCGCGTCGCAGACAGAGGGGTGATCTTCGATTACCCGTCGATCGCGAGTATCGCGGCTCTGCAAGCCCTGTGGCGCCGCGCGGCGCTGAAAATGGGCAGCCACGTGGAAGCCTACCGGGTGTTCAGCGCGGGCGAGGTCCGCGACGAGCTGGCGTCCCATGGCTTTCGGATTGTCGGCGTCGAGCGTCAATTCGTGTTGCCGATCGCGCTGCACAAGCTGGTTGGATCGCCGCGTTTCACTCGAAGTGTCGAAGGCGCATTGTCCGCCGGCGGGTTGCTCCGCGTGGCGGGTTCGCCGGTTACCGTGGCGGCCGAGCGGTGCGCGTCCTAGTCACAGGGGCGACCGGGTTTACCGGAGGTCATCTCGCCAGAAGCCTTGCGCGGCGCGGATACCAGGTCCGCGGCCTCGCACGAACCGCGCCGGCGGCGGCGGATCTGAGTGCCGCGGGCATCGAGCCGGCCGTCGGGGTGCTGGAGGACGGCGCCGCTGTGGCGCGTGCAGTCAAGGACGTTGATGTCGTCTATCACATCGCCGCGATTTACAGGCAGGCGGGGATTCCCGCCGCGCGGTACCGCGCCGTCAACGTGACGGCGGTAAGCGATCTGATTGACCTGGCTGCCGCGGCCGGCGTGACGCGTCTGGTGCACTGCAGCACCGTCGGGGTCCACGGCGACGTCGAGCATCCGCCGGCCGGCGAAGAGGCGCCGCTCAATCCGGGCGACGTGTATCAGCGCACCAAGGTCGAAGGCGAGCGCGTCGCGCGCGCTGCCGCGGCGCGGACCGGTCTGGCGGTCACCATCGCGCGACCGACCGGAATCTACGGACCCGGCGATCGGCGGCTCCTCAAACTGTTCAGGGGCGTGTCTCGGAGGCGCTTTGTCATCCTCGGGTCTGGAGACATCTTCTATCATCTGACGTACATCGACGATCTCGTGGAAGGCCTCCGGCTGTGTGGGGAAGTGCCGGCTGCCGCCAACCGCACCTACATCCTGGCTGGAGGAGAGGTCACCACGCTGAACGAGCTCGTCGCCATCATCGCCGAGCAAGCCCACGTCGCGCCGCCGTCTCTGAAGCTGCCCGTGTGGCCCGTGTGGCTTGCCGGCGCCGCCTGCGAGGCGATCTGCGTCCCGTTCGGAGTCGAGCCGCCCCTCTATCGCCGTCGCGTGGACTTCTTTACGAAAAGCCGCGCCTTCGATATCACGCGCGCGCGGCGGGAGCTGGGGTACGCTCCGCAGGTCGGGCTGCGCGAGGGGATCCGCAAAACCTTGGAATGGTACCGGGAGCATCGATGGCTGTGACCGGCGTCCCGCGGGCGCAGGACGATCTGTTCAAGCCGGGGATGACCGCGCGCCAGAGATATTCCGCGCTCGTCGTCGGTAAGAGCGGCTGGCTCGACCTGCTCGCTTACGAGGCCGTCGTGCTGATGACGCAGAGCGTCCCGGGTGCGCTCGGCCTCGCGCTGCGCCAGACCTTCTATCCGTCGCTCCTCGGATCGTGCGGGCGCAATGTGGTCTTCGGTCAGAATGTCGTGCTGCGGCACCCGCACAAGGTTCGCATCGGCGACAACGTGGTCATTGACGACAACTGCCTCGTCGACGCAAAAGGATCGACCAACTCGGGCATTCGGATTGGAACGGGCGTGTTCATCGGCCGGAATTCGATCCTTTCCTGCAAGAACGGCGACATCGAGATCGGCGACGGCGCGAACATCGGCTTCAATTGCGAGATCTTTTCCGCCAGCCGGGTGACGATCGGCGAACGGACGCTGATAGCCGCCTACTGCTACCTGGTAGGGGGAGATCACGATTTTGCCGATCCGGGGAAACCGATACTCGACCAGCCGCGGACATCGGCGGGGATCAGCCTGGGAGCCGGCGCGTGGCTGGGGGCCGGCGTGACCGTGCTGGACGGTGTCACGATCGGATCGGGCGCTGTCGTCGGCGCGGCGGCCCTGGTGCGCGAGTCGGTGCCCGACAACGCCACCGCGGCGGGTATCCCGGCGCGGATTATTCGCCCATGAGCCGAGTCGCGGTCGTGACATCCAGCCCGTTGTTTGTGGAGGGTGGCCATCTGGTGATGGCGCGTTCGCTTGTTCGGGCGCTTCGCGAAGCCGGCCATGAATCGCAGCTCGTGATCACGCCACAGAACCGGTTCGGCCGTCAGGCGTCTGCGTACCTCGCAGCCTGGCTGACCGATCTGGGCGTCGGCCACGATGGGCAGAAAGTCAACCAGGTTATCTCCCTGCGCTATCCGAGCTACGCCGTGCGTCACCCGTTCCATGTCTGCTGGCTCAACCACACCATGCGCGAGTACTACGATCAGTGGGACGCCTTCAGCGCGCCCCTGAGCTGGAAGGGGCGGCTGAAGGAGAGCGCGCGCCGGCTGCTCATCCACCGGGTCGATCGACGGCTCCTCACGAAGAACGTGCGGAAGCTGTTCACGCTCTCTCGCACCGTGCAGGCCCGGCTGACGCGCTGGGGGTCGATCGGCTCCGAGGTGCTGTATCCTCCGCCGCCGCAGCGAGCCTACCGGTGCGAGGCTTACGGTGACTATATTTTTGCCGTTTCCCGTCTCGCGCCACTCAAGCGGCTGTCGCTCCTGATAGAGGCGCTGGCCGATCCGGCGGCGGAAGGGATTCGCTGCGTGATTGCCGGAGAAGGCGAAGAGCGCGCTATCCTGGAGCAGGCGATCTCCGCGCGAGGCCTGTCGCCGCGGGTCAAGTTGATCGGCCGTATAGACGACCATCAGCTTGTCGACCATCTGTCGCGGTGCCGGGCCGTGTGTTTCCCCCCCTTTGATGAAGACTACGGATTCGTGACCGTCGAGGCGTTCGCGTCGCGCAAACCGGTCATTACCTGTACCGACAGCGGCGGCGCCGCCGAGCTGGTCGCGGACGGCGTGACCGGCAGAGTGTGCGCGCCGCGGCCGCAGGCGCTCGCCGTGGCGCTGCGTGAGGTGATGGAGGATGCCGGCCTGGCGGAGCGGATGGGGGGCGCCGGCCTCGAGCGCGCGTCCCGATTGACGTGGCCTGCCGCGCTCGGCCAACTACTGATGGAGTGAACATGGGATACACCACCTCTCTTGAAACGCGCATCGCAAAAAAAGCCACGAGGGCGATTCACGACTTCAAGATGATTGAAGACGGCGATCGCGTGATGGTGGGCTTGAGCGGCGGCAAGGACAGCTGGGCGCTCTTTCAGATTCTGGACGTGCTCAGACGCCGGGCGCCGATCACGTTTTCGCTCGTGGGTGTGAACGTCGATTCCGGGTACGAGAACTTCCAGCACGGCACCATCAAGACAGCGTGCGACGCGCGCGGGTGGGAGTGTCACGTCGAGCACACGTCGATTGGCGAGGTGATGGACGACCTGCTCGCCGCCAACGCCACGCCGTGCTCGCTCTGCGCGCGCCTCCGGCGCGGGGTGCTCTACAGAATTGCGGAGAAGCTCGGCGCCACCAAGATCGCCCTGGGGCATCACGCCGACGATTTCATCGAAACGCTCCTGTTGAACCTGTTCTTCGAAGGCAGCCTGAAGGCGATGCCAGCGCGGCTCGTCTCCGACGACCAGGCGCACGTCGTGATTCGACCGCTGGTCTACGTCGCGGAAGCCGATTGCCGCGACTACACGAAGGCGATGAACCTGCCGGTCGTCGGCTGCTGCTGCCCGGCGTGCGGCGACCTGAGCCTGCAGCGCCAGCGCGTCAAGCAGCTCCTGATGGATCTGGAGCGCGAGCATGCCGGCGTGAAGCACTCGATGCTGCGCGCTCTGGCCAACGTCTCGCCCCGCCACCTGCTCGACAGACGTCTGAACCCTGCCGTCGAGACGCTGGCGGAGCACCGGGACACGCCGTTCCTGCAGATTCGCGTGCCTTCATGAAGGCCGTCATTCAGCGCGTGTCTTCCGCGCAGGTTCGAGTCGCCCAGCGCGTCGTCGGTGAAATCGACAAGGGTCTTCTTCTGTTTGCCGGAGTTGAGAAGACCGACGGTCCAGACGACGTTCGATACATCGCAGGAAAGGTGCGCGACCTCCGGATCTTCGAAGACGCTCGGGGAAAGATGAACGTGCCCGTCGGCGATGCGGGCGGCGCCGTGCTGGTGGTGTCGCAATTCACGCTATGCGGCGACTGCCGGCGCGGACGCCGGCCGTCGTTCGACGAAGCCGCAGCGCCGGAGGCGGCGCGGCCGATTTACGAGCAGCTGATTGCGGCGCTCCGCACGTCGCAGCTTGAGGTTCAGACCGGCGAATTTCAGGCCCACATGGATGTCGAGCTCGTCAACGACGGTCCGGTGACGATCTTGCTCGATAGCCGGCGCCGCTTCTGAAAGGGCGCGTTTCAGGAGATGTGATGAGACTTCGAGATGCGATCTGCGGCGCCATGGTCCTCTCGGCGCTCGCGCCGGCCGGCGCACGTGCCCAGCAGCGGCCGCTGGTGACTGAAGATCCGGAAACGGTGGGCGTCAACCGCGTGCTCGTCGAAGGCGGGATGGAGTTCGACCGGGACCAGCTGTATTCGGCATACGGTCTGAAGGGCGACACCACGCATGGGCCCACCTTCGGCGTCAGCGTGGGCCTCGGCCCCAGCACCGAAATTCATGTCGATGCCGGCCTGTTGCAGCGCCTCCATGTCAACACGCGCACACCAGCGCCTCTTTCCCAGGTCCTTGATTTCACTACCGGCACCTCGTCGAGCCTCGAAGACTTCACCGTCGCGACGAAGATTCGCCTCGCGGGGGAGCACGAGGGCCACCCGGCGTTCGGCGTTCGCTTCGGCACCAAGCTGCCGACGGCCAGGCGCGAGAGTGGCATGGGGCTCGGCACGACTGACTTTTTTGCGGCGTTTCTCGTCGGCAAGACCGTCGAGTCTGTCCGCACCGTCGGCAATGTCGGCTTGTTGGTGCTGGGCAATCCGATCAGCGCGCAGCAACCGGTCCGCGCGCTCGCGTTGGGGCTGTCGGTCGCGCGCGCGCTGACCAACGACTTCGAGGTGGTCGGCGAAGTCAACGGTCATCTGGATCCGATGGGCCCCGCTCCTCCGCCAGGCACGGAGGGCCGGGGCATCCTGCGGCTCGCCGGCCGTTACACGCACGGGCTGCTCCGCCTGGACCTCGGCATTCTGGTCGGCATTACCCCGCGCGACCCGGCGTTCGGCATCTCTGCGGGCGCCACCTACGTGATCGGCAAGTGAGCGTCATCCGATTTCGTAGAAGTTCTTGACGGCGGCGATCTCCGAGGCGGTGCGATCGGCGGACCAGCCAAGAATCTGCTGCATACTGCTGCCGTACCTCGCGACGAGCTCATCGCCGGGATAGCCGGCGGCGCCCACGCCGGTGCGGCGAATCACGACGTCGGCCAGCGTCTGCGCCATCTCCACGTCGATCGCCCGGCGCATCGGATCGCCGGCAGGCGCGTCCTCGATTCCCGCGGTCGGCAGCTCCAATTCAGCCGTCCGGCACGCCACGGCAGGACGGCGGAGCTTCTTCAGGATCAGATCGACGGCCTGCTGCGCAACCGCGCGCGCTGTCGTGTACTTCACGCCGACGATCGACATCACGCCGGGCAAGCCGTCCTGGGCGTGGTCGATGATCTGCGAATGGCCCAGCAGCGTGAGCCGGCGGTCGCGCTTCGCTGCGGGAACGATTCCTCGATGCACCAGCGTCACTTCGGAGGCATCGAGATCGAGGCCTCGAAAAGCTTCGTTCACTTCGGCGAGAAACGAGGCCACTTCGCCGCTGTCTGCTCCCCGATCGTCCGGAGCATGCTCACGGGCCGATTCGCTGGTGCCGACCAGCGAGCGGCCTTGCCACGGGAGCAGGACGAACGCCCGTCCGCTTTTTGCCGGCGCGACGAGTGCAGCCGGGCGTGCCGGACGCGACGTCACGAGATTCATCGCCTTCAGCAGCGGCCACGAACGCGTCACCCCTGATTGCGCAAGAAGCGACGACACCCACGGTCCGGCCGCGTTCACGACCAGCCGTGCCCGGACTTCGAAGCCGGCGTTCGTCCGCACATCGCGCGCGGGGATCCGTTTGACGCCGTCGTGATCTTTGACCGGTCCCAACGCCTCGGCGTAGTTCGCCAGCACCGCGCCGCCCTCGGCCGCGCCCAGCGCGAACGCGAGCGTGAGCCGATCGTTATGTACGGCTTCGTAGTCGTACCACATGGCACCGGCGCCGAGGTGTCCGGTCTCGAGACCCTCGAAGAACGTCCGGCACTCCGAGGCAGGCACGAGCCGGCCTGGCGGCAGATGAAGCCTCGGCTCGAGTCCCCGGTTGCGGTCCGACGCAATCACGGCGTCAATTGCAAGCGCGGCCCGCATTGCGAGCGGATTCCTGGTGAGCGTCGGCGACGTCGGCATGACGAAAGGAAGCGGCGCCACAAATCGCGGCGCTATCCGCGCGAAGGCGCGCCGCTCGCGAATCGCCTCGCGCATGCGGCGCACGTCGGCGGTCTGCAGGTAGCGAAGCCCGCCGTGGATCGTTTTCAGATGATTGAAGGAGGTCGCCCCGCCAAAATCGCCCCGTTCGACCAGCGCAACCGCGAGCCCGCGCTGCGCCGCGTCGTAGGCGGCCGACAGGCCGTAGATGCCGCCGCCGACGATGAGGAGGTCGAACAGAGTGGAGGAGAGACGCGGAAGATCTCTGATCACGCCGGAGATATCTTATAGTAGGCGTCGTGTCGAAACCTTCGCCGCCGATCGCGTCCCAGCGCTCGGTCCGCCAGTACTGGGAAGAGCACATTCACGATCTCGACGTCACGCGTCACCCGCCCGGGTCGCCGGGATTTTTCGCCGACCTCGAGCAATACCATTTCGAGAAGCTCCACCATCTGCCGCGGCTGGTGCCCTTCGATCAGTACCGTGGCCGGCGCGTGCTGGAGGTGGGATGCGGTGCCGGCACCGACCTGATTCGATTCGCGCGAAACGGCGCGCGCGTCACCGGCGTCGACATGGCCGCCTCGGCCGTCAAACTGGCCGCCGGCAATTTCTCGATCGAAGGACGGAAGGCGGGTCTGCTGGTGGCCGACGGTGAAGCCCTGCCGTTCGCCGATCACAGCTTCGATCTCGTCTACGCTCACGGCGTCGTGCAGTACACAACCAGCGATCGCGCGCTGGTACAGGAATGCCGCCGCGTCCTCAATCCCGGCGGCCTGGCGATTTTTCAGGTCTACAACCGGATTTCCTGGCTGAACGCCTTGTCGCGCGTGACCAAGGTCGACCTCGAGCACACCGACGCGCCGGTCCTCGGGAAATATTCAATCGGCGAGTTCAAGAGCCTCCTCAAAGACTTTTCGCGGGTGCGGATCGTGCCCGAGCGGTTTCCCGTCAAGACGCGGCTGCACGGCGGGTTGAAAGGCTTGATCTACAACACATGCTTCGTGGGGCTGTTCAATGCCATGCCGAGATCGCTGGTGCGCCGGTACGGCTGGCATCTGCTGGCGTTCTGTGAGGCTTAGGTGAGGCCGAAGGGTATTCCGGTCGTGAAGGGCCACGCTTACGGAAACGACTTTCTGCTCGTGCCGCAATCGGCCGTGGCGGGGCTCGATCTCGGACCGTTGTCGCGCGCGATGTGCCATCGGCAGACCGGCATCGGCGGCGACGGCCTTGTCACCTACAGGTTCGACGGCGGGCACGGCGCGGACGCGTCCTTCCGTCTCTTCAACGCGGACGGAAGCCCTTCGGAGATGTCGGGCAACGGCATCCGGTGTCTGGCGGCGCTCTTGGGCCGCGAAAATCCGGAGATGTCGACCGTCACGATCGACACGCCCGCCGGGCTGAAAGTGCTCGAGTTGATGGGAGATGCGGAAGACGCGCGCACGTTCAGGGCGTCGATGGGCGCGCCAACCGATATTCGCGTGCTCACGCTCGAGGCCGCCGGCGAGCGTGTGCGGGTGGTCGCCTTGTCGGTCGGCAATCCGCAATGCGTGCTGCTGGAGAATTCCCTGGATGAGTCGCGGCTTCACCGGCTCGGGCCCGCGCTCGAACACCATCCGCAGTTTCCCCACCGCACCAACGTCTCGTTTGCGCATGTTGAAACGCCGGACCGCATTCGTATCCTGATCTGGGAGCGCGGGGCCGGGCCGACGCTGGCGAGCGGCACGGGCGCCTGCGGCGCAGCGGTGGCCGCCGCTGCCCATGGCGGGGCGGCGCGCGATGTCGAAGTGGTGTCTCCGGGCGGCAGCCAGCGCGTCGAGTGGCGCGAAGACGGCCTCTATCTTACCGGCTGGGCAAAGCTGGTGTTCGAAGGCGTCTGGCTTGGACCTGTGGTCTAGTGGGGTCTAGTGGGCCACTAAGATTAGGTGGCAGTTTTCAAAGTCGCCGGCCCTGCGCCGCGGCGCAGTTTCGACGTCCCTCGGCCCTCCCTTCAGCCTCGCGCTTCCTGTCTCGAGGCCGGCGGCTAACGCTTCGGACGCGGGCCGCGACCGCCATTCAGCCCATCCAGCTGAGCAATCACGAGGCGCAACTGGGCCGCGGTGTCGGAAAGCTGTTGCTGGCTGGCCTGATAGTCTCCGTCGTTGATCTGCGTGCCCGCTTTTTGCAGAGACGTATCGGCGCTGGCAATCGCCGCGCGCTGCGCGTTCAGCGATCGCCGTGGAACGTGCGCCGCCTCCACCGCGGCGAGCCGCCCATTGGCCTGCGCGAGCAGCGCCGTCACCTCGCTCAGGCGCCGTTCGGCGCCGCTGCGGAGAGCGACCTGCTGGTCGGCGGCCTGCTTGGCGGCCGCTTGCGCGCGTTCGCGGCTGTCGAGCGCATGGTTGAGCGCCAGCCGGTAGTCACGCTGGTCGACGGCGTCCTGCGCCTGCTTCAACGCGTCGACCGCGGCTTGATATTCCTCGGTGGCGTACCGATCGGCGCCGGCGGCGCGGGCGGCATCGATGGCCCCTTGCGCCTGATCCATTTCGCGGGTTGGCGGTGTCCCGCACGCCGAGCTGAAGAGCGCAACGCAGAAAATGAGTACAGTCGCCACCAACGACAGGCGATCGAACATCACGCTGAGTATACCCCGCCACGCACATATGAAAGCGCTGTCGCCGGACGATCGGCCACGCGAAAAACTCCTCCGTTTGGGCGCCGCCGGATTGGGCGACAACGAGCTCGTCGCGATTGTGGTGGGCAGCGGCTCGCGTCGGGCCAACGCGCTGGCGCTGGCGAACCAGATTCTGGAAAATGCCGGCGGGCTGCACGGCATTCCCAGGAGCGGCGTCGACGACCTCCGGCGCCTCGACGGGATGGGGCTCGCGAAGGCGGCGCAGGTGCTCGCCGCGGTGGAGCTGGGCCGCCGGACGTTGCTGCGCTGCCCGCCCGTGCGCGTGAAATTCAGTCACCCGCGCGACGTCGCCGGCTACCTGCTGCCGCAATTCGGCTCGCGGCCCGTCGAACAGTTTGGCCTCGTGATGCTCGACACCAAGCATCGGCTGCTGCGCACGTCGGTGATTTCGGTCGGCACGCTCGACTCCAGCCCGGCCCACCCCCGCGAAATTTTTCGCGAGGCGGCCTCCGCCTCCGCAGCCTGCATCGTGCTGTTCCACAACCATCCGTCTGGCGATCCGACGCCGAGCGTCGACGACGTCGACTTGACGAGGCGGCTCGTGGCGGCAGGCGAGTTGATGGGCATCGATGTGGTCGACCATTTGATTCTGGCCGACACGCGTTACTTCAGCTTCAAAGAGGCTGGTAGACTATAGGGCTTCGGGCTGCCCTGAGCCCTGAGCCCTGAGCTTTGAGCCGAATTCTCTACTTCGATTGTTTCTCCGGCGCCTCCGGCGATATGGTGCTGGGCGCGTTGCTCGATGCCGGGCTGCCGCTCGAGGAGCTTCGCGCGGCGCTCGGCAGCCTTGCCGTCGAGGGCGTCTCGGTGTCGGCTGCGAAGGTACTGCGCGCGGGGGTGTCAGCCACGAAGTTTTCCGTTCACGAAAACGGCCGGTACGGTCATCCGCATGACCATGCGCATTCGCACGATCACGACGAGCGCCATCTCCACGATCACCCGCGCGAGCAGGCAACCGCGCACACGCACGATCACTCCGCCGCAGCGGTCGCCCAGGCGCATGGCCACCGGAGCCTCCCGGAGATTAACGCCCTCATCGAGCGGTCGGCGTTGTCGGGGTCCGCGAAGTCGCGCGCCGGCCAGCTGTTTCAGCGGCTGGGCGAGGTCGAGGCGGCCATCCACCAGATTCCTGTCGAGACCATTCACCTTCACGAGGTCGGCGCCCTCGACTCGATTATCGACATCGTCGGCGCGGTGTTCGCCCTCGAGTGGTTCAAGGCCGATCGCATCGTTTCCTCGCCGTTGAACGTCGGCGGAGGAATGGTGATGTCCGCTCACGGCCGGTTTCCGGTGCCCGCGCCTGCGACTCTGAAGCTGCTCGAAGGGATTCCGATGTACTCGTCAGGCGCCGAGCGGGAGCTGGTCACGCCCACCGGCGCGTTGCTGGTGTCTTCCTACGCAACGGCGTTTGGTCCGACGCCCGCGATGACCGTCGATAGGATAGGTTACGGCGCCGGCGATCGCGACCCGTCGGACACGCCGAACGTGCTGCGCGTGATGATTGGCGAGAGCGCCGGGCACGCGGGCACCGAGCAGATCGTCGTGGTCGAGTGCGAGATCGACGACATGAACCCGCAGCTGTTCGGATCGGTGATGGACAGGTTGTATGCCGCCGGAGCGCTGGAAGTCTATTTCGCGGCCGTCCAGATGAAAAAGAACCGGCCCGGCACGCTGCTCACGATCCTGGCGCGCCCCGAGCAGCGCGGGAGTCTCGTGTCGATCGTGTTTCGAGAGACGACGACAATTGGCGTGCGGTATCACGAGGTCACGCGAGAGCGGCTGGAGCGCGAAATCGTTCGTGTGGAAACGCCTCTCGGCCCCATTCGTTTCAAAGTTGCCCGGCTTTGCGGGGAGGTGGTGAACGCGTCGCCCGAGTTCGAAGACTGCCTACGCGTTGCTGCCGGCGAGGCGATGCCCGTCAAGGAAGTGCAGGCGATCGCCGTGAAGGCTTACCTGGACCGGGAGAACGCCGGGCGCAACCCTCAGGGCTGACGAACCGCTCAAACACCGTGTCCTTCTACATCACCACGCCCATCTACTACGTCAATGCGGAGCCTCATCTGGGACACGCATACACCACCGTCGTGGCTGATGCGATTGCCCGGTCAAGACGCTTGCTGGGCGGGGATGTCTTCTTCCTTACCGGTACGGATGAGCACGGCCAGAAAGTGGAACGCGCCGCCAGGGCCCGGGGAATGACGCCGCAGGCGTTTGCCGATCTGATTTCGAGCTCCTTCCGCGAACTGTTCAGCCACCTGAACATTACGAACGACGATTTCATCCGCACGACTGAACCACGGCACATCCGCGCCGCACAGGCTCTCTGGCGGCGGGTCAGAGAGAGAGATGAGAGTCTTCTCTACAAGGCGATGTACGAGGGGTGGTATTGCACCGTGGATGAAGTCTTCGTTCCGGAAACGCAGCTGGTGGACGGGAAATGCCCCGACTGCGGCAATCCCGTCGAACGGCTCAGCGAGGAGAGCTACTTCTTCAAGCTCTCGGCGTTTCAGGATCGCCTGCTGGAGCACTACGCAAGACATCCGGATTTCGTGACCCCGGAGAGCCGCCTGAACGAGATCACGGCGTTCGTCAAATCAGGACTCAAGGATCTCAGCGTCAGTCGAACATCATTCAACTGGGGGATTCCGGTCCCGGACGATCCGCGCCATGTGATGTACGTCTGGTTTGACGCGCTCACGAATTACCTGACCGCCGCTGGTTTCCCGGACGACCAGGCGCGCCTGCAGAGGTATTGGCCCGCCGACGTTCACCTGATGGGGAAGGAAATCATCAGGCAACATGCTGTCTACTGGCCGGCTTTTTTGATGGCGGCGGGCCTCGAGGTGCCCAGACGGATAGTGGGCCACGGATGGTGGCTGATGAACGAAGCCAAGATGTCCAAATCGCTCGGCAACGTCGTTCGCCCGCAGGCGTACACTCGCGTGTTCGGTGTCGATGGGTTCCGGTATTTCCTCCTGCGCGAGATGACGCTCGGCCACGATGCGAATTTCAGCGATGAGGCATTCCTGACGCGCTACAACGCCGATCTCGCCAACGATCTCGGGAATCTCGTCAGCAGATCGACGACGATGATTCATCGGTATTGTGAGGGCCGGGTGCCTCCATCCAGTTCTCGGTACGAAGATGCGGCGCTGGCTCAAAAACTCGACGATGTGTTCGCGCTTGCGAAAACGCGGATGAGTGAGTCCTATCTGTTCTCCCTTGCACTGCGCGATATCTGGGAGCTCATCGGGGTGACCAACAAGTACATCGCGACCAGAGAGCCATGGGCGCTGGCCCGGGACGACAGCAGGCGGGAGGAGTTGCACGAGGTTCTCCGTCAAAGCGCGAACGTGCTGCGCGTCGTCGCAGGATTGATTGAACCGGTCATGCCGGCCACCGCCGGGCGAATTCGAACGATGCTCGGAATTCAACCCGAGACGTGGCACCAGCTTCAGAAGAAGAGAATCGAAGAAGGCACACGGCTCGGGACCGTGGAGCCTCTGTTTCCAAGAATCGACCAGAGCGTCGAGGAGTTGCGAAAAATGTCCGATCCGGTTGTTCCAGGCCAAACGCCGGCCGAAGCGCCACAGGTTGCGCCGGGCGATGCAAGAATTTCTATCGATGATTTCATGAAGGTCGAGCTGCGCGTCGCCAGAATCGTCGCGGCGGAGGCCGTGCCGAAGTCGAAGAAGCTCCTGAAGCTCCAGGTGGATCTCGGAACCGAGCAGCGCACGATCGTCGCAGGCATCGCCGAGGCCTACGCACCCGAGACGCTGGCCGGCCGCACCATCGTGGTCGTCGCGAATCTCAAGGCCGCGAAGCTGATGGGCATCGAGTCCAACGGCATGGTGCTGGCGGCAAGCACCGACGCCGGCAAGCCCATCCTTCTGAGCGTGGAAGGGGAGCCGGGAATGCGGGTGCGGTAATCATCGTTGCTCAACCCGCCCGGCGCGGATTCCTCGCGCCGTGCGCTATAATCCCGCCCACTTCGGATCATCAATAATGTTTCCAGCGGCTCCTCGCCGGCGGCTCGGGAATCCTTTTTTGCGGGGGCTCTTTGCGCTTTGCGTGCTGGCCCGTCCCATGCCGGCGGCGGCGCATCCGGTGCCCTTCAGCTATCTCGACCTGCGCCTCCAGCCGGGCCCGGCGGACGAGATCGACGGCTCGCTGGTCATCCATATTTTCGACCTGGCTCACGATCTCAATATCGATCCGCCCGAACGGCTGCTCGACCCGCGGCTGGTTGATCAAGAGGCCTCCGCGATCGTTCGGCTCCTGAGTCCAAGACTCACAATCTCATCCGGCGGCCGCCCGTTGCGGGCGGAGTGGTCGCGGGTCGAGATCCTCGCCGAGCGGCAATCGCTGCGGGTGCATGTGCGATATCCGCTGGCGGCTGCGCCGGGGGCCCTGACGGTCCTTGCCGCGATGTTTCCCTACGACCCTGCGCACCAGACATTCATCAATATTTATGAGGGCGGGGCCCTCACCCAGGCGATTGTCGACGGCAGCCACCCGCGGTTTGAATACTTCGCAGGCACCGGTCAGGGGGCGCTCGCGGTGATGCGCAAGTTCATTCCCGCCGGCATTCACCATATCTTGATCGGTCCCGACCATCTGCTGTTTCTCTTCGGGCTCTTGCTGCTGGGCGGCAGCATCCGGCAGCTCGCCGTGGTCGTGACCTCCTTCACCGTTGCCCACAGCCTGACGCTGTCGCTCGCGGCGCTCAATATCGTGACGCCGCCCGTGCGGATCATCGAGCCGGCCATTGCACTCAGCATCGTGTATGTCGGCGCCGACAACTTGCTGGTTCGTGACGGCCGCGACGTGCGCGCGTGGATTGCGTTCGGCTTCGGATTCATTCATGGCTTCGGCTTCGCGAACGTGCTGCGCGAAATGGACCTCCCGGCTCGCGCGCTCGGTTGGTCGCTGTTCTCTTTCAACGTGGGCGTGGAGATCGGCCAGCTCCTCGTCGTGGTCGCCGTCGCGTCCATGTTGAGGATAGTGAGCGCGCGCAGCGAAGCCGCCGGTCGGCGGGTCGCGTTTGCCGGTTCGATTGTCGTGATCGCGGCGGGAGCATTCTGGTTCGTTCAACGTGTCTTCTTTCCTGGAGGATGGTCATGAGACGAGGAATCCTGCTCGCGACGCTGACAGCGGTCGGAGGTTTGACGGTGGCGGCAGCGGCTTTCCAGGCGCCGGCCCGGGGACTGTCGCCGACGGCGGTCGCGGCGGTGCGAATTGAAAAGGTGCGGGACAACTTGTACATGGTCACCGGGGCGGAGAACCCGGCAGGTCCCGAAGGGTTCGCCGGCGGCAACACCGGGGTGTTCGTCACCAACGCTGGCGTGGTTGTGGTCGATACGAAGCTGACGGGGTGGGGCCAGGTGATTCTTGACAAGATCAAGACCGTTACCGACAAGCCGGTCGTGAGAATCGTCAACACCCACACGCACGGCGATCACACCGGCAGCAACAACATGTTCCCTGCAACGGTCGACATCGTCGCCCAGGAAAACACCAAGGCCAACATGCAGAAGATGGACGCGTTCAAGGGCGACAACGCGAAGTTCCTTCCGAAGCAGACATTCGCCGACAGGCTGACGCTCGGCAGCGGCAAGGATCGGATGGAGCTGTATTATTTCGGCCGCGGCCACACCAACGGCGACGCCTGGATCGTGTATCCGGCGGTTCGCGTGATGCAGACGGGCGACATGTTTGCGTGGAAGGATGCGCCGACGCTCGACCGCAATAATGGTGGCAGCGGGGTTGAATACGCCGCGACGGTCGGCAAGGCGCTGGCCACCGTGAAGAACGTCGATACGCTGATTGTCGGCCACAGTCCGCTGCGGACCATTCCCGAGCTGCGTGAATATCAGCAGTTCATGACCGACTTCGTCGCCGCCGTCAAACAGGCAAAGGCGGCGGGTAAGAGCGTGGACGACGCGACAGCGTCGATCGATTTGACAACGAAGTACAAGGGCTACACGAAAGACCGCTACAAGGGAGCCATTCAGGCGATTTACGATGAGTTGAAATGAACACGGAGGCGTTATGAAACGAGGCATCGTCTTGGGCGCGTTGATCGCGGTCGGAGCGCTGTCGCTCGCGGTCGCGGCATACCAGGCGCCGGCGCAGGCGCCGAAGGTCATTCAGGTCGACAAGCTGAAGGACAACCTGTACGTCCTCAAGGGAGGCGGAGGCAACACCGCCGTATTCCTCACCGCGAACGGCGTCGTCGTCGTTGACGCCAAGAATCCGGGATGGGGTCAGCCGATCCTCGACAAGATCAAGGAGCTGACGCCCAAGCCGATCTCGATGTTGATCAATACGCACACGCACGGCGACCACGTCAGCGGCAATGTGGAGTTTCCCGCGACGATCGATATCGTGACGCAGGAAAACACCAAGGCCAACATGGAGAAGATGGACATCTTCAAGCAGAGCGGCGGCAAGGGCCTGCCGAAGCGGACGTTCAAGGACAAGATGACCATCGGACGCGGGGCCGACCAGATCGATTTGTATTATTTCGGCCCGGGTCATACCAACGGCGACGCGTGGGTGGTCTTCCCGGCGCTGCGCACCGTGCACGCGGCCGATCTGTTCGCCAACAAGGGACTCCCGAACATCGACACCGATAACGGCGGCAGCGTGCTGCATTACCCCGACACGCTCAACAAGGCTTACAACGGGATCAAGAACGTAGACACGGTGATTAACGGCCACAACAACACGACGACGACCTGGCCGGATCTGAAGACATATGCGGAGTTCAATCAGGATTTCCTCGTGTGGGCGCAGGCGGAATTGAAGGCTGGAAAGACCCCGGAGCAGGCCGCGGGTGAATGGAAGCTTCCCGAGAAGTACCAGACCCTGGGCTATTCAGCGACCGCTCCGACGCTGTTCGGTGGTCTGGCGGGGCGGATCAAACTCCTTACTGATGAGATGAAAAAGAGGTAGGCGGCCGATAATCAGACCGTGAGAGTCTCCGTCATCGTTCCTGCATACAATGAGGAGCGCCTTTTAGCGGTAACGTTGCGCAGTATTTGTGAGGCGGCAAAGGAGTTCGACCGGCAAGGCTGGTCGTCGGAAGTCATCGTGTGTGACAACAACTCCACGGACCGCACCCCGGAAATCGCCGCACAGGCCGGCGCGAAGGTCGTGTTCGAGCCGCTCAATCAGATCGCCCGCGCGCGCAATACCGGGGCCGCTCATGCCAATGGTGAATGGCTGATCTTTGTCGATGCGGACTGTTATCCAACCCCTGAGCTCTTTGCCGACATGGCCCGGACCATCCGGCAGGCGCGCTGCCTGGCCGGCGGCAGCACTGTTTCGGTGGAAGGAGCTCATCCGCTCATGAGCGCCGGGGTCTCGATCTGGAACGCGTTGAGCAGGATCAATAAATGGGCCGCCGGTTCATGTATCTTTTGTGAAGCGTCGGCGTTCCGCGAGGTGGGTGGGTTCAATCAGGCGATGTACGCGGGCGAGGAGATCGATCTGTTCCGGCGCTTGAAGCGTCTGGCCCGGCTGAAAGGTCGGATCATCGTTGTGCTCCATCGGCATCCGTTACGGACGAGCGACCGCAAGGCCCGGCTTTACACATCGTGGGAACTGTTGACCTTCTTCGGTCGAACCATCGTGAGTGGAGGGCGGACACTGCGGAGCGCCGAGGCGTGCTACGCATGGTATGACGGCAGGCGATGATGGGCTCAAGGATAGGGGTCTGGTGTTGTGTCATGCGGTCGATCTCTGACTGGTCACGGCACAGGGCTCAAGGCTCGGGGCTTGACAGCCTGTGGTGAAAGTCGGCGCATAACGACGTGCGATACCGCGATGGAAATCGTGGCGAGCGATTTGCGATTCAGAACACGTCAAGATCCTGTCCGATGACAACCTTTCCGCGATAGATCCGCCGAATCTCCGCCAAGTATTGCTCGTCGGAGATCTCGTGACCCGGTGGACCCACGCCACGGTGATAGACGATCAGAACTCCTGGCAGTGTCTTGTTCGCAATCTCCGCGAGCTGGGTGGTTGTCGTGTGGTACTTCGGCCGGTACTGCAGCCAGTTCAGCATGTCGGCGGGCCTGTAATCTTCGGAGAATGCCTCATGTATGAGGACGTCGCATTTTTGGCAGCTCTCGATCAGCGCAGGGCTGGGGCTCGTATCGCCTGAGATCACGACCGTGCGATCAGGCGTCTGGAATCGGTAGCCGTACGCCTGCAACTCCCCGTGCGAGACCGGAAACGCCGTCACTTTGACGCGGGAGTCTTGGTAGATCAGGCCAGGCTTCACATCGTGCGCCTCGACGGCGAGCCCGCTGGTACTGCGCTGCTCCAGACCCTTGGTCCGAACGCCGATGTCGACTTGCCACGCGAGCATGATGTACTTCGTCATCGCCTCGAGACCTGTGGGACCGTACACTTTCAGCGGTCCGCGTCGGCCTTGCACCCATGTCGTGAAGATCAAATCGGGATAGCCGACCGTGTGGTCGGAATGCAGATGGGTGATAAATGCGGTTTGCAGGTTCACGACCGCGAGGCCTTTGATGCCTTTGTCGTAGGCGGCAGCCGCGCGTCGGACGATTCCAGGTCCCGCGTCGACGAGGTAGGGCGTGTCGTTGACGACGATGGCCGTGGCCGGTCCTGAGCGTTGCGGGTCGGCCCGTGGCGTTCCAGTCCCGAGCAGCACGACCTGTGTGTGACTCGCTGCCGGCGGCGTGGGGACCTGACGTCCGACCGCGGAATACGACGTAACGACCGTGAGCAATAGGAAGACTGCAGACACGCTGAGGAGGTGAAGTCGACTCCGCATACTGTTCTCTGGTTCGCCATTCTACCAATGCATCGTGAATGGCGTATCGTCGGAACCTCAGGCGTCGCGCCGTGTACGACAATGCTTGTATGGCCATGGGTACGCGTGAGCATGAACAGCCGCCGTTGTGGCCCCGGACCACTCGACGATTTCGCGGACGCGGCGCCCGAGCGACGTGGATACGCATCGCGCCGTGTTTACCTGGGTGCAGCAACGGCTGGTCGAGGCCGGACTCCTGAAGGGCAAGACCGTCGCGATCGACGCGACGACGGTGGAAGCGAATGCGGCGATGCGCAGCGGCGCAAAATCGATACTCCGTGAGGGATCCCAGCTGGATATTGAAGCAATTACAGTCGCTAGCAGTGGTTGGACGGTGTAACATCTGCAACTCTTCGCGCCATGAGCCCTTCGCCTTGAGCCTTCGCCCTTAGCTCTGAGCCCTGAAATGATCGACTCCCATTGCCACCTGGCCGATGACGCCTTTGCCGCTGATCTGGGCGCCGTGATCGATCGCGCGAAAGCCGCCGGGCTGACGCACGCGCTCTGCATTCTCGCCGCAGGCAACGCGACCGAAGCCGAGCGGGCGGCTCGTGCCCGGACGCTGTGGCCGGGCGTTCGGACGGCCGTAGGCGTGCATCCCCATCAGGCGGGCGAATACGAGGACCGCGAGGACGACCTCGCGGTCATGGTCAAAAGCCAGATCTCGGGAGATCCGGCCGCGCGCGCGGTTGGCGAGATCGGCCTCGACTATCACTACGACTTGGCGGCGAAGGAAACGCAGCGGCGTGTCTTCCGCGCGCAGATTCAGGTCGCTCGCGACATCGATCTGCCTGTCGTGATCCACACCCGCGAAGCCGAAGACGACACGCTCGCCATCTTGCGCGAGGAAGCTGCCGGCGGCTTGCGCGGTGTGCTGCATTGCTTCACCGGTACCCGCGCGTTGGCCGAGGAGGCGCTCGCCCTTGGATTACACATTTCGTTCGCCGGCATCGTCACCTTCCCCAAGGCAGGGGCGCTGAGGGATATTGCGCCCGCGGTGCCTGAAAACCGGTTGTTGTGCGAGACTGACAGTCCGTATCTCGCACCCACGCCGTACCGTGGGAAGCGCAACGAGCCCGCATGGGTGATCCGCATCGCCGAAGAACTCGCGGCGCTCCGACAGGTGTCCGCAGACGAACTTCGGGAGCGGATGGCGGAGAATTTCGCCGCGCTGTTTCGCCCGTAACGCTGCGCAAGGCAAGCGCCCGTTCGTTGACACCCTCTCGGGAGTATGGTCTGATCATCTCGCTTTGAAGCACGCCGTCGAGCAACATCCGTCGTACGCCACGCTCGTCCAGATGTTCGAACCGATCCGGGCCGACCTGGAAAAGGTCGAGACCGAGTTCTACCGTCACGTCGAATCCCAGGTCGATCTCATTCCGAAAATCGGACGCTACATCCAGAACGGCGGCGGCAAGCGCGTCCGGCCGGCCGTGCTCCTGATGGCGGCAAGACTGACGGGCTACACGGGAGAGCTCGCCGTTCTTTACGCGGCGGTTGTCGAGTTCATCCACACCGCCACGCTCGTGCACGACGACATCATCGACGACTCGAAGTGGCGGCGCGGCCAACCCTCGGTGCATTCGCGATGGGGAAGCGACGTCACCGTGCTGCTTGGCGACTACCTGTACATCAAATCGATGGGGTTGGCGTTGACGCCTGACCGGCTCGATATCGTCCGCCAGCTCTGCGACGTGACGCTGCGGATGATTGAAGGCGAGCTGTATCAGCTTTCCAAGAAGGGCGACCTCGCGCTCACGGAAGACGAGCATCTGGAGATCGTCCGGCGCAAGACGGCGTATCTGTTCGGGGGCTGCGCGCGCATCGGCGGCGTGCTGGGCAACGCGAAACCGGAACAGGAACGTGCGCTGCAGGAATACGGCATCAGCCTCGGCATGTCGTTCCAGCTCATCGACGATCTGCTGGATTTTTCAGGCGACCAGTCGGCGCTCGGCAAGCCGGTGGGCGGCGATCTTCGCGAAGGCAAGGTCACGCTGCCGATGATCCGGCTGCTTCAGCACGCCGACGCCGACACGACCGAGATGATCACCGCAGTCGTGCGCGACGGCCTCGTGACGCCGGAAGGATGGCGCGAGTTGTGCCGCCTGCTTCACGAAACGCGCTCGGTGGAGTACGCGATGGAGAAGGCGCAGCAATTCGCCGACGCCGCCAAGAAGCACCTGTGCGTGTTTCCGCCGTCTCCCGAGCGGGACGCGCTGATGGCGCTTCCGGATTACATCCTCGCCAGAGATCGATAGCCAGAAGATTGGCTCAAAGCCTTGAGCCCTGTGGATCCCGCAACTCGCATTTCCCAGCTTCGTGCCCTGATCCGCCATCATGAAGAGCGCTACTACATCCTTCAGGATCCGGAGGTCTCCGACGCCGAATTCGATGCGCTGCTCAGAGAGCTGCAGGCGCTCGAGCGCGACCATCCCGATCTCGTCACCCTCGACTCCCCGACACAGCGCGTCGGCGGACGGACCGCCGAAGGGTTTGCGCCGGTTCGCCATGCCGAGCCGATGCTCAGCCTCGACAATGCCTACAGCGAGGAGGAGCTCAAGGCCTTCGATGAACGGCTGCGCCGCGGACTCGACAATCTCGAGGGCCCGGTTCCATATGTCGCCGAGTTGAAGATCGACGGCCTCGGCATCGCCTTGCAGTATCGGGACGCCCGGCTGATTCGGGCCGCAACCAGGGGCGACGGCGTCACGGGCGAAGACGTCACGGCCAATGTCCGGACGATCAAGGACATCCCGCACGCTCTCAAGCGCGGGCCGAAGGGGATCGTCGAAATCCGCGGCGAGGTCTATTGGCCTCGCAAGGAATTCGAGCGCGCAAATCTGGAGCGGGAAGAAGCCGGCGAGCCTCCGTTCTCAAATCCCCGCAACGCCGCGTCGGGAGCCATTCGCCAAATCGATCCCGAACAGGTCAGGAAGCGCGGCCTCCGGGCATTCGTGTACCAGCTGGTGGGCGGCGACGGCATGCCGGCGACCCATGCGAAGCTTCTCGGGAGCCTGGAAAAATGGGGAATGCCGGTCGAGCCCCATTGGAAAGCCCTGCAGGGCATCGAGCGCGTGGCCGAGTACTGCCGCGAGTGGAGCGGAAAACGGTCCGCGCCGACGCGCGTCCTGCCGTTCGACACCGACGGCGTCGTCGTCAAGCTCGACAATATCGCGATGCGCGGCCGGCTGGGCGCGACGTCCAAATTTCCGCGCTGGGCGATCGCGTTCAAGTTCCCTCCGGAGCAGGCGGAGACGACGCTCACCAGAATCGACATCAATGTGGGCCGCACCGGCGCGGTAACGCCGTTCGCCGTCCTCGAGCCTGTGTTCATCGCAGGCACGACGGTCTCCATGGCCACGCTGCATAACGCCAACGAGGTCGCCCGGAAAGACGTTCGCGACGGAGATCGCGTCATCGTGGAAAAGGCGGGAGACATCATTCCCCAGGTTGTCCGGGTGGTGGACCCCGATCGCAGAGATCGGTCGCCCCGCTGGGAGATGCCCAGGCGGTGCCCGCGCTGTGACAGCGAGCTGGTGCGTGCTGAAGACGAAGCGGTATGGCGCTGCGAGAACACGTCATGCCCGGCGAAGCTCCAGCGCGGGCTGGAACACTTTGCGGCTCGCCACGCGATGAACATCGAAGGGCTCGGCGAATCGCTCGTGGCCCGGCTCATCGCCGACGGCATCGTGGTGAGCTATGCCGACGTGTACCGCCTCACCGCCGAGCGCCTCGCCACGGTCGAGCGGATGGGGAAGAAGTCGGCCGCGAATCTCATCACGCAAATCGAACACAGCAAAACGCGCGAGCTGTGGCGGTTGATCTACGGGTTGGGCATACGCCACGTTGGCGAACGTGGCGCGCAGGCTCTGGCGAGTGCATTCGGGTCGATGGATGCCATCATCAATGCGTCGATCGATCAGCTGCAAGCGGTCGCCGACATCGGGCCGGTCGTGGCGGCCGCCGTGCGCGAGTATTTCGGCGAACCGCTGAACCGGCGCCTTGTCGAGGAACTGGCCGCCGCGGGCTTGAAAATGGACGCGCCGATTGTGCGGGGTGAAGCGCCCGGCCCGCTCACGGGCAAGACGTTCGTCGTGACTGGAACCTTGAAGGAGTTCTCGCGCGAGGCTGCGACAGAAGCCATTCACGGCCGAGGCGGAAAGGTCACCGGGTCGGTGAGCAAGAAAACGGACTACGTTGTCGCCGGCGACGACCCGGGCAGCAAGCTCGCCAAAGCGCAGACCCTGGGCGTGCCGATCCTGGACGAGGCCGCCTTCCGCGCGCTGCTCGGCTTATAATCACTAGGATTCATGTCCCGGCCCTTTGTATTCGTGACGCTCGCGCTCACCGCGGCGATATCCTTCATGGTCGGTCTCCTGGTCGCCGTATCGGTAGTGCCGGCGTCAGCCCCGTCAGCCCCAATGACCGGCAGCCGCGCATGGGACCGGGCTCCATCTGCATCGCAGCCGCAGGCGCCGACGGCCGGCTTGGCGGCGGTCGTCCACGCCGGCAAGGCGGCGACGCCTCCGGTCACGGGCCTGGTGAATTTTGCCGACGTCGCCGAAAGCATCAACCCGGCCGTCGTCAACATCGAAGCCACCGCGCGGCCAGGAGAATCAGCGAACCGCCGCCGGCGCCCCCAGCCTGATTCGGGGCTCCTGGATGAAGGCGCACCCGGCCTGCAGAACATGCCGCCGCTTCATCCCCAGTCGGGCAGCGGGTTCGTGATCGAAAAGAACGGCCAGATCCTGACCAACTATCACGTGATACAGGGGGCCGAACGCATCACGGTGAAGTTTTCGGACGGCCGCAATCTGGTTGCCCGGGTGCTCGGCATTGATCCCGACACCGACATTGCCCTCATCAGAGTCGACGGCACGAATTTTCCTGTTGCTCCCCTCGGCAATTCTGATGCGCTGCGCGTCGGCGAATGGGTGTGCGCCATCGGCAATCCGCTCGCGTACGAGCACACGGTGACGGTGGGCGTGGTCAGCTATCTTGGCCGGAAGCTTTTCGACAGCAGCCTGGACAATTACATCCAGACCGACGCCGCGATCAACTTCGGCAACAGCGGCGGGCCGTTGATCAACAGCAGGGGCGAAGTGGTGGGCATCAACGCGGCCATCAGCCAGCGCGCGAGCAGCATCGGGTTCGCCGTGCCCATCAATGAGGCCACCGCGATTCTCCCGCAACTGAAGAGCGACGGCCGGGTCTCGCGCGGGTTCATGGGCGTGGGGCTCACCGACGTCGATCCGGATCTGCAACGTTCGCTGAGGCTCGGCTCGGTGCGCGGCGCACTGGTGCAGGACGTGTCTGCGGGATCCCCGGGCGAACGCGCGGGCTTGCGGCCTTACGACCTCATTACCGCCATTGAGGGCAGGGGCGTGGCCACCAACGACGAGATTATTCGCGAAGTGGCGCGCCGCGGGCCCGGCACGGTGGCTCGCCTCGAGATTGTGCGCGACGGCCAGCCGCAGGTGCTGACGGTGCGACTGGGAGAGAGGCCGAGCCGCCAGCCCCCTGATCCAGCCGAAGGCAGAGGTCACGCGATCTTGCAGGCCTCCGCCGGCATGCCCCTCGGGCTTGACGTGCGCGATCTCGACCGCGATCTCGTCCGGCGACTCCGTCTGCCGGGCGGCATGCGGGGCGTGGTGGTGACGCGCGTCGACCCCTTGAGCGCTGCGTGGGACGCCGGCATCCAGCGCGATTACGTCGTGTTGGAAATCAATCGGCGTCCCGTGACGTCTGTGGACGGTTACAACCGGCTTGCCCGAGCCGCGCGCCCCGGCGACGTCGTTGCGGTGTATGTCTATGTTCCCGGCCTCGAACAGCGCGCCATACGGGGCGTCCGCGTCGACGCGCGCTAGCCTCCCTGTTTACGCCCACATTGGCCATGAAGCCTCGAATTCTCGTGATTGATGACGATGCGGGGATCCGCGAGTCGGTAAGACGCACGTTGGAATACCAGGGGTATCAGTTCGTGGGTGCTGCCACCGGCCCCGAAGGGCTGGCGCTGATCGAGCGCGACACTCCCGACCTCGTGTTCCTCGATATCAAGATGCCCGGCATGGATGGCCTCGAAGTGCTCGAGCGGATCAAGACATCCAATCCCGCGCTGCCGGTGGTGATGGTCTCGGGGCACGGCACCACGCAAACCGGCTTTGAGGCGCGCGACAGGGGAGCGTCGGGATTCATCGAAAAGCCCTTCTCGGAGGCGGTGCTCATCGAGCGGGTCCAGAAGGAGCTGAGTGAAAACCGCACGCAAACCGCTTACCGGGCGCTCCGCCAGGAGATTGACTCCCGTTATCAGATGGTCGGCAACGGCCCGGCGCTCCAGAAAGTGCAGGACGCCATTCACAAAGCGGGGCCCAGCAAGGCCACCGTGCTCCTGCAGGGTGAGAGCGGCGTTGGCAAAGAGCTGGTGGCGCGGACCATCCATCGCAACAGCCCGCGCAGCCGCGAGCGCTTTGTTCAGGTCAATTGCGCCGCGATTCCCGAAGATCTCATCGAGTCGGAATTGTTCGGCCACGAAAAGGGCTCCTTCACCGGAGCCACCGAACGGCAAGTGGGCAAGTTCGAGCAGGCCGACCGCGGCACGATCTTTCTCGATGAAGTCGGCGATATGAGCCTGAAGACGCAGGCCAAAGTGCTCCGCGTGCTCCAGGAAGGCGAAGTGGAGAGGCTTGGTTCGGCGAAGACCGCAACGGTGGACGTCCGCGTGATTGCCGCCACCAACAAGAACCTTGAAGAGGAAATCGAAAAGGGCAATTTTCGCGAGGACTTGTATTTCCGGCTCGCCGTCATCCCGATTTACGTGCCGCCGCTGCGCGAGCGCCCCGAAGATATCCCGCTGCTGCTAAAGCATTTCCTGGACACGTTGAGCCGCGAGAACAACCAGAAGCCCAAGCGCATGACGCCGGCAGCCATCGAAGCGTTCAAGCGTCACCGCTGGCGCGGCAATATCCGCGAGCTGAGAAACACCGTCGAGCGGCTCATCATCATGAGCTCGGGCGACATGATCGACCTGCCCGACCTGCCCGAATCGCTGCGCTCCGACAAGGCCGCGCCGCGGCCCGCGGTCACGGGCGCTCCGGCGGTCTCGAGCGGCACGGCGGATGCCGGCACGCTGCGGCAATTCAAAGAGTCGGCCGAGCGGGCCTATCTGGTCGAGAAACTGCGCGAGAACGCGTGGAATATTTCGAAGACCGCGGAGGTGATCGGCACGCCGCGCAGCAATCTCTACAAGAAGCTGGAGCAGTACGCGATCCGGCAGGAAACCGACGGATAGGAACGGGACCAAGCCTTGGGCCCTGAGGCTTGAGAGCCCTGCTTGAGCCCTGAGCTTGAGCCCTGAGCCTTGAGCCCTGAGCCCTTTTGAGTCACACTGTGGGTTCGTTCTTTGACAACACCGCCGCAGTCGGCCAGACGATCGCTGCCGGTGAAGGCGACCTCGTTTTCACTGGGAGAGGAAAGTCCGAACTCCGCAGGGCAGTGCGCCGGGTAACGCCCGGTCAGGGTGACCTGAAGGACAGTGGCACAGAAAATATACCGCCCGCCTGTACGCTTCGCGCCAGGCGTTGCCGGCCCGCAAGGGCTTGCGGCGCCGAAGCCGGAGACGAAGGCGGGTAAGGGTGAAAAGGTGCGGTAAGAGCGCACCGCGTCTGCCGTAAGGCAGATGGCAGGCAAAACCCCGCACGGAGCAAGACCAAATAGGGAAGCGACGCGCTCGCTCGCGAGCGTCGAAAGGACGGCCCGTCCCAGGCTTCCGGGTAGGTCGCTTGAGTCCGCCAGCGATGGCGGAGCTAGAGGAATGATCGTCTCCCGAGGCGCGGCTCTCGTGCGCGCGACATCGCGTGCGTGGTGAGCTTCGCGGAGGGAACAGAATTCGGCTTACGGTCCGGCTGCGGCGCTTTTTGGCTCTCAACTTTTTACTTTTAACTTTCAACTTTTAACTTTTTACTTTCAACTTTTAACTCTTTACTTTCCATGACCTATCTCGTCACCGGCGGAGCCGGCTTCATCGGCTCCCACCTTGCTGAAGAGCTGAGCCGCCGCGGAGAGCGCGTCCGCGTGGTCGACAGCTTCATCACCGGCAAGCGCCAGAATCTGACGCATCTATCCAACGTCGAGCTGATCGAAGGCGATCTCGCGGACCTGAAGATCGCGCAGGCCGCGGTAGCCGGCATCGACTACGTGCTCCACCAGGCGGCGATCCCGTCGGTGCCACGATCGGTGGAGGACCCGATCACCTCGAACCGGGCCAACATCGACGCCACACTGAACGTGCTGGTGGCGGCGCGCGACGCCCGCGTGAAGCGGGTCGTGTACGCCGGCTCGTCCTCGGCCTATGGCGACACGCCCACGCTGCCCAAGCAGGAGGACATGCCCGCCAACCCGCTCTCGCCCTACGCGCTGCAGAAGCTGGTGGGCGAGCAGTACATGAGCATGTTCACGAAGCTCTATGGTCTGGAAACCGTGACGATTCGCTATTTCAATGTGTTCGGACCCAGGCAGGATCCGTCGTCCCCGTACTCAGGCGTCATTTCCGTCTTCACGCGTGCGCTGCTCGAAAATGCCCCGGTCACCATTTACGGTGACGGCGAACAGACCCGCGATTTCACCTACATCGCCAATGTCGTCGACGGCGTGCTGCGGGCGTGCGCCGCACCGGTGTCGGGCATGGTCTTGAACCTCGCAACGGGATCGCGCATCTCTTTGAACGACCTGTTTCGCGCGCTGCGCGCGCTGACCGGCCGAACCGTCAACCCCGGTTACGGTCCCCCTCGCGCCGGTGACGTCCGCCATTCGCAGGCCGATATTTCGCGGGCTCGCCAGCTTCTGGGCTACGAACCCCTTGTGACGTTCGATGAAGGATTACGCCGGACGGTCGAATGGTTCAGAACGCAAAACGCGGCCCCCGCACGCACCTGAGCCCGGCCGTTCGACAACCGCCGGCGACATTTCGACCGTCTGGTTTCTCCCTCTCCGCCGCCGCCGCCATTTCCGACCGCGAAGCTGCGCCAGCTCAACGACATCCAGCGACGTAGACGATCGCCCGGCTCGGGCACCGCCTTTGCGATAGCCGGCCGCGGCCCTGGGTGCCTCATCGTGTTCCGGTGCCCGACCTCTCCACCGAAATGCCAGGAGTTCATGGCCAGGGCCTCTTCGCACCACCAGATTTTGAAGGCACGTGACTCCCGCGGCGAGGATCGTGAATGGTCCGAGGCTATTCGCTGCTCGAAGTATTGCTCGCGCTGGCGTTCATCTCGATCGTCGCCGGGACGGCGATTCCTCTGGCTCTCTCGAGTCTGGACCAATCGCGAACCGCTGCCGCGGCCGCCTATATCTCGAGCAGGCTCATGGAAGCCCGTTTCGAGGCCGTCAAGCGTTCTGCGTTCGTCGGAGTTCAGTTTGTCCGGCAAGACGACGGCTACTGGTTTCAGACCTACGTTGACGGCAATGGGAACGGCGTGCTGGCCGGCGATATTTCACTCGGTATCGATCGCCCTCTTGGCCCGGCCGAACAGCTCGAACAGCGTTTTGCCGGAGTGACGTTCGGGATTTGCCCCAACGTGACAGCCGTCATGCCGGGATATCCGTTCAACCCGGACGATCCGATTCAAATAGGCCCATCAACCGTCATGAGCTTCAGTCCGAACGGCTCGTCGACGGCGGGCACCGTGTACATCCGGGGCCTGAACCTCACTCAATTTGCGGTCACGGTCTCAGGCATCACCGCCCAGTCACGCATCCGTCATTTCGATTTCGGGAACGGCCAGTGGCGGAACTAGAACGCCGCGCCTGGCCGCGAACGTTGACAATCGATCACCTCGAGATGGCGAACGGGCGTGTGCGCCCAGGGAGGCCTGCACGCATCGTCGATGTCTCGCCTGGCGGGGCGCTCATTGAAACCGAGTGGCGGCTTCTTCCCGGCACGCGCGTGGAGTTGCAAGTCGGTGAGCCGGTAGCGCTCTACAAAGTGAAGGGCCGGATTGTGCGATGCCACGTGTCGCTGCTCGACCGCGAGCGCATTCGGTACCGCGGCGCGCTCGCCTTCGAGGAGCAACTGCTGTTTTGAAGGGGAATCAAAGACCGCGGAGGGTAGCGCGTTCACAGCGGCGGCCAAGTTCGCGCGGGAATCAAGTTCCCACCGCCCAAGGTGAGAGGCAGCGCCATTTCCCAGCATGACGCGTCACGCATGGCCTTTGTCGCTCCTCCGGCGATGGCATGGCGCTTGGTAGGCGCATCCGCATGCATCCGACAACCCCCCACAGACTGCAAGCGGCCGGCGTGCCTCGAGACGGCGCAGCTCCGCTGATTGGCTCGAGCTTCGTGATGCGCACGGTTCGCGAGCGCATCGAGCGGGTGGCGCAAACCGATTTCACGATCCTCATCGATGGTGAATCCGGGACGGGCAAGG
Organism: Vicinamibacterales bacterium; assembly: GCA_035937795.1. Classification (GTDB taxonomy): domain Bacteria; phylum Acidobacteriota; class Vicinamibacteria; order Vicinamibacterales; family JAMQPK01; genus JAMQPK01. Next base: position 74,524 of record DASZHO010000200.1, read on the forward strand.
AGCTCGTGGCGCGGCAAATCCACGATATCAGCCCTCGGCGCGATGGCCCCTTCGTCGCGCTCAATTGCGCCGCGCTGGTCGAGTCGCTGCTCGAGGCCGAGTTGTTCGGGATCGAAGATCGCACCGCCACAGGCGTGAGGGGCCGCAAAGGCAAGTTCGAGCATGCCGACGGCGGAACGTTGTTCCTCGACGAGGTGGGCGACCTCTCGGCCTCGGCGCAGGCGAAGCTGCTGCGAGCGTTGCAGGACCTCTCGGTGGAGCGGGTCGGCGGCCAAGGCACGCGCCGCGTTGATATCCGCGTAGTGGCGGCCACCAACAAGAGCCTGGCGTCGCTCGTGGAGGCCGGGCTGTTTCGAGCGGATCTCTACTACCGCCTGGCCGGTCTGGAGGTTCACGTGCCGCCGCTGCGGGAGCGTCGCGAAGACGTCATCGAGCTGGCCACCTATTTTCTCGAGCGGCATCGTTCGGCGCGCCATGTGGAATTGTCCCGGGCGGCGGGAGATGCGCTGCTCACCTACGACTGGCCGGGCAATGTGCGCGAGCTGGAGCGGCTGATGGAGCGCACGGTCACCCTGGCCCGGGACCAGGTGATTGCGTTGGAGGATTTGCCGCTGCGCCTGCGCGCCGGCTACGACGCGGTGCTCCTGCCGTCGATAGAAGGCGAAGACACACTGCGCAGGTGGGGTAGCCGTTACGTTCTTCTGGTGCTCGAACGCAGCGGGCGCAACAAACGCAAAGCCTGCCGCGCGCTGGGGATCAGTTATCACACACTGCAGGCCTATCTCCGATACGCGCAGCGGCATCAGGTCGTCGCACAGCTTCACGCCGGACGCGACCGGCAAGACGGACGAGCGGCAGCGGGGCAATAGCGTCGGGCGATGCCTGGAACTCGTCAGCCGGTGAGCCGAAGACGAACGCGCCTGGTCCGAGGGTCGCCCGTCGCTTCAGGATCGGAGCGAGACGCTCGTTCGGATCGAACGGAATGCGACCGTTCCACGTAGCCCGTCCAGTACCGGCCGAGGAACGTGGAGACGGTCAGCTCCCGTTGCCGCTTCTGAGGTCTGTGGCGGCACGTGTGGGTCCCGCCTGCAATCATGGGAGGACGACGACCTGACGCTTGGCGCCGGCCGTCTCGCCATTGCTGTCGATGACCTCGAATATGACGGTCCAAATGCCCGCGCCGAAAGTCACATTGCCAGGGTTTGCATCCAAACTGGCGGACGGTGTGCCGCCTGGAAAAGTCCAGAGGTACGACACGATGGTCGCGTCAGGGGCATTGGCTGTTCCGGTTCCGGCGAAGGAGACCACCGCTCCGAGGGTCGTCACCACATCAGCACTGGGGCTTGTGATCGTTGCCGTGGGAGATTTCGGCGCATTCGCGCACACCAGGCCGACACGCCATTGGGTCTCTTCAATTGGTGACCAATTCTTGATGAAAGTGTTGTAAATGATAAAGCCACTAGTAGGATCGCGGACAGGAAAGGTGGTCATCAGGGCTATATTGGTGATTCCATCTTTGTAGTTGCCAACTTCCCAGTACGAGGAGAAGGGCCTTTGCCCGGTCGGACACCCCCAGCGAATTTGGCAGGTAGCGCCCGCCTGGCAAATCTGGTCAGGACTCTCCGTCGCGCTCCAGCCTGTTATCGCGCCGGCAGGTCCAGTCGGACCAGCGGGGCCTGTCGCTCCGATGTTGCCTTGGAACCCCTGGGGCCCAGTCAAGCCGCTTGGGCCTGGGTCGCCCTTCGGCCCCTGCGATCCAGTGCCGCCGGTCGCGCCGGTCAAGCCCAGCGGCCCTTGCGAACCGGTGGCG
>DASZHO010000201.1:0-6828 GCA_035937795.1 Vicinamibacterales bacterium
CGACGTCGATGCATTTCTGAAAGACAATTCGCCGCAGGCCTACGAGAAGGTGGTCGATCGCCTGCTTGCCTCGCCGCAATATGGTGAGCGCTGGGCCTCGAAGTGGCTGGACGTGGCTCGGTACGCGGATACCAATGGCTTCGAACTCGATCTCGATCGTCCGCACGCATGGCGCTATCGGGACTACGTGATTCAGTCGTTCAACGCCGACAAGCCCTATGATCGGTTTGTTCGGGAACAGATCGCCGGGGACGAAATGTTTCCCGGCAGCCAGGAAGCGCTGGTTGCCACCGGCTACCTCCGCGCCGGCTCGGAACACCTTGTGGCCGGCAATATTGACCCGGACGAAAGCCGACAGGAGGTGCTCACCGAGATCGCGACTAACGTCGGGCAGACCTTCCTGGGCATGACCATCAATTGCGCGCGCTGCCACAACCACAAGTTCGATCCGATCGCGCAAAAGGACTACTACGCGCTCGAAGCGTCGATCTTCGGTTACGTCGAGACCGAATATCCTCTAGCGCCTCGCGCCGAGGCGGAGGCGTACCTCGCCAAGACCGAGGAGATCAACACCAGGCTCGACAACATTCGAGCCGAGATCGACAAGCTGGAGAAACCGTACCGCGACAAGCTGAACCTCGAGCAGGTCAAAGCTAAATTCCCGGACAACATCTACCAGGCGGCCGCGAAGCCGGAAAACGAGCGGACGCCGGGCGAGGAATTGCTGGCCGTCCAGGTGCTCACCGGCGTCAGGGTCTCGGTCGTCGAGGTCGAGAAGCTGATGACGCCCGCCGAGCTCGATCGGAAGAAGGCGCTGGCCGCCGAGCGCACGGCACTCCTGAAACAAAAGCCAAAGCCGCTGCCGATGGCCGAGATCGTCACCGACGGCGACTATCGCTTCACGCCGCTGGGCCTGGGCGATAACACCGTCAGTTGCCCGAAATGCCGAATCCCGCCTGCGGAGGGCGGCAGCTACCTCCACAAGGGGCCTGAGCCCTATAAGGTTCCGAAGTCGTACTTCCTGATTCGGGGCGACGTCGAGAGCAAGGGGCCCGAGATGCAGCCCGGCTTCATCGACGTCATCACTTACGGCAAGCCGCCGACGGTGATCCCGCGGCCGGACGGCAACACCTCGGGCCGCCGGCTGGCGCTGGCCGAATGGATTGCCTCGCCGCAGAACCCGCTGACCGCGCGCGTCTGGGTGAATCGCCTCTGGCAGAAGCATTTCGGGCGCGGCATCGTGTCGACGCTCGACAATTTCGGCAAGATGGGCGACCAGCCGACGCATCCGGAGCTGCTGGACTGGCTGGCCGTCGAGTTCATGAACCGCGGCTGGAGCAGCAAGCAGATCAACAAGTTGATGATGATGTCTGACGCCTACCAGATGGCGTCGGTCTTCGACGATGCCACCGATTCGAAGAACGACCTCGAGAACCGCTATCTGTGGCGGTTCCGTCCGCAGCGGCTCGATGCCGAGGTCGTGCGCGACAGCATGCTGGCCGTGGGCGGGAATATCAATCTGGCGATGGGCGGCGAACCGATTTTTCCGTACATCCCCGAGGATATTCTTGCGGGACAGTACCGCGGCAAGTGGGAAAACACGCCGGAAGGTCCGGCGGCCTGGCGCCGGGGGGTCTACGTCTATCAGCGCCGCTCGCTCCCGTATCCGATGTTCGACACCTTCGACCATCCGGACTTGAATGCCAGCGCCGGCGCCAGAAACGTCTCGACGGTTCCCACGCAGGCGCTGACGCTGTTGAATAATCCGTTCGTGCTGTCGGAGGCCAGGTGGTTGGCGGATCGCGTCACCCGCGAGGCGAGCGATCCATACACGCAGGTCGACCTCGCGTACCGGATCGCGCTCGCGCGCGGCGCGACGGAGAATGAGATCGGCGTCGGAATGGCCCTGATCAAGAAACAGTCGCTGGAATCCTTTACGCACGTCGTCCTGAACCTGGACGAGTTTTTGTACATGAGGTGAGTGATGTCCCATCGATGCAGCAGGAATTTCTGGGATCGTCGCGAGTTTCTCTTCAAGTCCGGCGGGGGCATCAGCGGGCTCGCCCTCGCGTACCTCCTGGATAGAGAGAACCTCCTGGCGGCCCCGGCCGCGCCGTCTGATGCGTGCGCCGCTCCGGCTCTGGGAAACAATCCGTACGCGCCCAAGGCGCCGCATTTTAAGCCGCGTGCAACCGCGGTCATCTCCCTGTTCATGGGCGGCGGCTGGAGCCAGGTGGATACGTTCGATCCCAAGCCGGCGCTGGCGAAATACGCCGGGCAGCCGATCGACGGCAAGGTGAAGGGCGACGTCATCGTCCGCCAGGGCTTTCCCGGACCGCTGATGCCGAGCCCCTTCAGTTTCAAGAAGTACGGCCAGAGCGGCATCGAGGTATCGGAGATCTTCCCGTACCTCAGCCAGCACGTCGACGAAATCGCGTTCCTCCGTTCGGTGTACGGGCGATCGAACGACCACGTACAGGGCACCTACGAAATGCAGACCGGCCAGATCAACCTCGGATTCCCGAGCGTCGGTTCGTGGGTGACCTACGGTCTGGGATCGGCGGCGTCGAGCTTGCCGGCCTACGTCGTGATGACCGACTCGCGGGGCGGCCCGCTGGGCGGCCCGAACGACTGGAGCGCTGGCTTCATGCCCGCCGCGTTCCAGGGCACGCTCTTCCGGGCGACCGGCGATCCGATCGTCGATCTCAAGCCGCCGGCCGGCCTCACGCCCGACGATCAGCGCGCGAGGCTCGATGCCCTCGCGAAGCTGAACGAGCTCGACATGCAGAAGTTCCCCGGCAACAGCGAGCTGGCCGCGCGCATCTCGTCGTACGAGCTCGCGTACCGCATGCAGGGGTGCGCGCCGAGCGCAATCGACACCTCGACCGAGTCAGAAGCCACGAAGAAGCTCTACGGTCTGGGCGAGAAGGTCACCGAGCAGTTCGGCCGGCAGTGCCTGATGGCTCGACGGCTCGTCGAGCACGGCGTCCGATTCGTGCAGATTTTCGCCGGTGGCGTCGGCAATCAGAATACCGACACCTGGGACGCGCACGGCGACATCAACTCGAATCACCGCCAGCACGCGGCGGAAATCGACCTGCCCACCGTGGGGCTGCTTACCGATCTGAAAGCGAGAGGCCTGCTCGACACGACGCTCGTCGTCATGCATTCCGAATTCGGCCGCATGCCGATCTCCCAGCGCGGCGTCGGCCGCGATCACAACCCGGGCACGCAGACGGTGCTGATGTTCGGCGCCGGCATCAAGGGCGGCCAGGCGATCGGCGCCAGCGACGAGTTCGGCTACAAGGCGCAGGATCAGCCGATCTCGTATCACGACCTGCACGCCACGATGCTGCACCTGCTCGGCCTGGAGCACACCAGGCTCACCTACAGGTTCAACGGGCGCGACATGCGGCTCACCGACGTCTACGGCACCTTGATACCGCAGATCGTGAGCAGCTAGAATCCGGAAAATTGGACCGTCCGTGCGCGAGCGCGGGCAGTAACACGAGGCCATGATTGCGATCCAATCATGGCCTCGTTTTTTTTCTCCGCCTTTTTCATGGACTCCCAACTAAAGATTGTGTTAACTACACAATCACTCGCTCACCAACCGTAGTTTTCTCGCTGCCCTCGGGTCCGCAATGAGGCCAGCGTTTGGAGGACCACGATGCGCCCAACGGACTACGTCTCGACCGCGGTCTTGGCGACAGTGCTGTTCGCCGTCGCTGCCGCGCCGGCAACGGCGCAGGGTGTCGGCGCCATCGGCGGCACGGTGATGGATGGCTCGGGTGCGGTATTGCCCGGCGCGACCGTGACGCTGACCAGCGCACAAGGAACCGTCGGTGGGAATCAGGAGACGGTCAGCGATGCCCGGGGCGCCTATCAATTTCTCCGCCTGGTGCCGGGCGGCTACAGCGTGAAGGCGACGATGCAGGGCTTCCGCCCGGTCGAGCAACGGAACATCTCGGTGAACGCCGATAACACCGCCCGGGCCGATCTGACGCTGCCCATCGGCGGGTTGGAAGAGGGCATCGTCGTGTCGGGCGAGGCGCCGCTGCTCGACACGACATCCGCGCTGAGACAGACCGTGATGACGCAAGAGACGCTGCAGGCCCTCCCGAACCGCGTGGACATGTGGTCAATCACTCGCGCGGTCCCGAGCATCGTCGTGAGCAAGGTCGACGTGGGAGGGTCGGAATCGTTTCAGCAGTCGGGTGTCACCGTGCACGGCACCGATAACGAAGGGGCGTACCTTGTCGACGGCATGGATGTCTCGCAGAACGACGGTACGGGAAACGGCGCGACGTTTTACCTCGATCCCTTCGCCTATTCGGAGACCAACTTTCTGGCGGGCAACGGTCCCGCTGAAGCCGCGCGCGGCGGTCTGGTCTTCAACGTGATCACCAGGACCGGCACCAATCAGGTGCACGGCGGTGCTCAATTCAACGGCACGAATCACACGATGGCGTTCGCGAATACGTCTGCGGCGCTGAGAGCGCAGATATTGCGCACGCTTCCGGCGAAAATCCTGGCCATCAACCCGAATATCTCGCCGGGGGCCGACATCCGGTATCTCTACGACAGCGGTGCCTGGCTGGCCGGTCCGATCGCCCACGACAAGCTGTGGTACTCGACCTCTTTCCATCACCAGGCAATTCTGCAGCACGATTTGGGGAGTTACAACCCGGACGGCACGCAGGTACCGGACGACAATTTTCTCTGGAACGCCAGCAACAAGGTGGCGTGGCAGATGAGCCAGACCAGCCAGCTGTCATATTTCTACACGCTGCAGCACAAGGTGAACGGTCACCGCGCGAGCACAACGATGTTCGTCGAGTCGGGAGCGACCACGCGGAACAGCAAGCTGCCCCAGTTGCACCAATTGAAGTGGACCTCGTCGCTCAATGCGAAGACGGTGGCCGACCTGTCGCTGAGCGTCGACCGCAATCGCGACTGGTTCAGCCCGCCGATAGGCACTCCCACAAACGCTATCCCGGGATTCGACATCTTGACCAACACGTTGTTGAGAGTGCTTGACCCGAGCGCGTATCGCGACCAGCAGAACCGCAGGACAGTGGCGCAGGCCAGCGTCAGCTATTTCACGGCTGTGCACGACATCAAGGTCGGCGTTCAACTCGATCAGATGAATTGGGCACCCATCAACTACTCGACGTCGAATATGCGCGCGGTCTACCGCAACGGGGTGCCCGATTCGGTCAATACCTTCAACTCGCCCACCTACGCCGACATGAAGGATCGGGAGATCGCCCTTTACGTCCAGGACAGGTGGCGCCCGGCCCGGAGGTTGACGCTCAATCTAGGCCTGCGGATCGATAACAACTACGGCTGGGAAAATGCGGCCTGCCAGGCGCCGAACGAGTTTGTCGGGGCGCAGTGCTACCCGCCGCTCAAGGGATTTCCCGACTGGACGTCGCTCAACCCGCGTTTCTCTGCGATCTACGATCTCGCCGGCGACGGAAAGACCGCGTTGAAGTTTGCCGCCAATCGCTACATCGTCGGCGTGGGGGCGAGCATCGTCAATCGGGTGAATCCGATCGCGATTGCCAGCGATATGCGCGCCTGGACCGCGTGCGCGCCCGGCCAGACGAGCGCCTGCGATCTCAACGGCGATGGGCTTCCCCAGATCAACGAATTGGGTCCATCGTCAGGTTACAACTTCGGCGCCAGCCAGCGTTACGCAAGCGGCACCAAGTGGCCGTGGGCCAGAGAATACACCGTGGAGCTGCAGCGTGAGCTTCCCGGCAACCTGCTCACGACCGTGGGCTACACGCGCCGCGAAAAGCTCGGCAACATCGGGTACCGCAACATGGCGGTGCCGATGTCCAGTTATATTCCGGTGACGGTGACCGAGGTGAACAGCGGCCGTTCGGTCACGGTGTACAACCAGGATCCGGCCCTCAGGGGCAAGATCGACATCCTGTGGAACAACGAGACGGCGCTCGATAGCACCTACAACGGTGCTGACTTCACACTGGAAAAGCGCTTGAGCAACCACTGGATGACTACCGGTGGCGTCAGCATCGGCAAGAACGTAGGGGATATCTACCCGACACCGACAACGGCCTTGATTGTCAACGATCTGAACAATCCCAACATGACGTTTCGCCGCGGGATCGCGGGAAGTGACGTCCCCTTCTCGCTCCGTCTTTCCGGATTGTATGAGCTGCCCTATGGCGTCTCGGCGAGCGCGACGTTTCAACACCAGACCGGGTTCCCGGAAATCACGACAGTCTCGGTTGGCAACAACACCATCGCGTTGACGCAGGGGGGCACGAGTATTGCGATACAACCGCGCGCGACTACTCGGTTGCCGTCGCTCAATCAGGTCGATGTGAGCCTCCGGAAGGCGCTCCGGACGCGATCAACGACGTTCCAGCCGCGCATCGACGTTTACAATCTCGCCAACTCGGCAACGGTGCTCAGCAGGGCCACCGTTCTTGGATCGAGCTATGGTGCGGTGAACAGCATCCAGCGCGGTCGCTTGATCAAGCTCGGTTTCAGCGTCGATTTCTAGGCTAATCAAGGAGAGTACCTCATGTGTCGGAAAGTCTTCCTCCAGAGAACGCTCGTGGCGGTCGCGGTCGTCATCGCCTGTGTCGTGGGTTCTGTCGTGCCCGCGAAGGCGCAGGGAGTAGGTGCGATCGGCGGATCGGTCATGGATTCAACCGGCGCTGTGCTGCCGGGCGCCACGGTCCAGCTGTCCAGCACGCAGGGAACCGTCGGCAGCAATCAGGAAGCGACGACCGACGCGCGCGGCGCGTATGAGTTTCTCCGGCTGGTGCCGGGCAGCTACATCGTGAAGGC
>DASZHO010000202.1:0-20303 GCA_035937795.1 Vicinamibacterales bacterium
CTATTCCTGCGAAGTATTTCGTGATGATCATGGGCGGTATCGAATTGCTCCTGTCAACCGGCGACAGCGGCGGCGTCGCGCATGTCACGCATCTGGGGGGCCTGGTTGCCGGCTACGCGCTTCTGCGTGGAACGCGGCTCAGGACGGCGAGCGAGGTGCGGTATCGCTAACTGCGCTGGAAAATGGATCGGGCGAGAAAAAAGTTCGGAGTCTACTCAGGCGGCCGCAGAGATGATTGGGACAAGCACGTACACTGAAGCACCTGGAAAGGTGAAAAGTAGAAAGTGGAAGGCAGGTAATGAAGTTACCTTCTCCTTTTTACTTTCTCGCCGACGCTCAGCGGCAGCCTCCCGCCTCCGATGGTCAATGCCAGAAGCGCACCGAGATACGGCAACCCCGTCGCATCCGTCAGGTAGGCGTAGTGCCACATCGCCCCCTGGGCGAGCTGAAAATTCAACACCATCAGAAACGCGCAGCCGGCCGCCAGCCTCGTCCAGAAGCCCGCAATCAGCGCAACCCCCGCGAGCATCTCGCCGAGCGGCACGAGCCGCGCGAAAAGCGGCGTGCCGGGCATGATGCGCTCGAGGTACCAACGGTTGATCGGGGTTGATTGCGAGAGCCACGACGACAGCTGATTGGCGAGCGGGGTGGAGTCGAGCAGCCACGGGATTTTGTGGAGGCCGATGAAAAACAGGTACACGCCGGAAGTAACGCGGACGATCATCAGTCCCGCGGCCTGCGCCTGCTGCGACCGGCCTGTTTTCGGAAGCCCGGGTCGATGGGCCATCACTGCTGAAAAGCCATCTGGCGCAACGCCGCGATGCGCTGAGCCATCGGCGGGTGCGAGGCGAAGAGATTCGCCCATTTCCCTTCACGCAGCCCGATTTGGCGTCCGAGCGGATCGGCGATGCACAGATTCGCCGTACCCTGTTTGATCGACACAGTCGGATCCACCGCTTCGTCAATCTTGGCCAGCGCGCTCGCGAGGGCCATCGGGTTGCGGGTGAGCTCGGCGCCGGACGCGTCTGCCAGATATTCCCTCCGCCGCGACACCATCATCGCCAGGGCCTGGCCGATAATCGGCGCCAGGAGCACCGCGATCACCCAGATCACCAGGAGCACGAGCCCGAACAAGCCGCCGCCTTGCTCGCGATTGCGGCTCCGGCTGCTGCCTCCGCCGCCGAACAGCAGCCCGCGGCTGGTCCAGTCTGACAGGAGCGCGGCGGCGCCGACCATCGCCGCAATCACGGTCATCAAACGAATGTCGAGGTTGCGAACATGGCTCAATTCGTGCGCGACCACGCCCTGCAGCTCGTCGCGATTGAGGGTGTCGAGCAACCCCTGCGTGACGGCAATCGACGCGTGCTGGGGGTCGCGGCCTGTGGCAAACGCGTTGGGATCGCGGTCGGGAACAATGTAGATCTTCGGGGGCGGCAGGCCCGCCGCAATGCTCATTTCCTCGACCACGTCCTCCAGTTGGCGGTATTTCAGCTTGGCATCTTCAGGGGCGGGAAGCGCCGCCTGGTCGATCGGAATGGCATGACTCGACAGCAAGACCGCGCGATCGCCCGCGTAATAGCTCGACCAGGCCGACACGCCGCCCAGACCGAGCGCGAGCATGCTGCCGATTGGAACCGGCATGACACCGCCGCCCACAAAGATCAGATCGAATCCGACACCCAGAAAAAACAAGAAAGCGACGAACACGAGCATGACCGCCCACGTTCGCCGCCGGTTCGAGATCTGTTGTTCGAGGAGGTTCAACTCACCCCTTGCGCATCGACAGATCGACGGCTGGAACCTGCCGCTCGCTCTCCCCGGTCAACTCGAACAGCTCGGCCGGCTTGAACCCGAGCATGGTGGCGAACATGTTGGACGGAAACGTCTGCTGCGAGGTGTTGAACTTGGTGGCGATGTCGTTGTAGAACTGGCGGGCGAAGCCGACTTTGTTTTCCGTGGAGGTGAGCTCCTCCTGGAGCATTTTCACATTGTCGTTCGCTTTCAGCGCGGGGTAGTTCTCGGCCACGGCAAACAACCGGCCGAGCGCCTGCGTCAACTCGCCTTCCTTGTGCGCCGCATCGGCGGGACCTGTGGCGGTCACCGCCCGCGCCCGGGCTTCCATCACCTGGGTCAGCGTGTCACGCTCGAACTCCATCGCACCTCTCACGGTGCTCACCAGGTTGGGGATGAGATCGTGCCGGCGCTTCAGCTGGACGTCAATCTGCCGCCAGCCGTTCAACACCTGATTGCGCAGGCCGATCAGATTGTTGTAGAGCGCGATGGCCCAGACCACGAGCACGACCAGGACGGCAATCAGCACCACACCCGCCACCGGAACCTCCTCCCTGACCACGACTCGCTCCAGCCCGCCGAGGGGCCACCGCACCCTCGCAATATTCCCCGCTCGCGCGCCTCGGAGTCAGCGATCCTGCTGAAGCAGCCAATCCAGCCGGACGGGACTGAAGACTCCCAGCACGAAGGTATCGTCCAGCGCCTCGACCTGGTGCGGCACTCCCGGGGGAATGTGCAGGACCTCGCCTTCCCTCAGCGTCACTTCCTCGCCCGCGACCAGCATTTTCAGCGCGCCCTGCAGCACGTACGTCATCTGCTCGCTCTGGTGCGCGTGCTGTGGCACAATCGCGCCGCGTTTCAGGTAGATTTGCGCCATGGTCTCCCGTTCTCCGGATACGAATTTCCGGGAAACCATCTCAGTGATTTTTTCGAGCGCGATTTCGTCCCAGCGGTAGAGACGATACGAAGGCTGCATGTGTCGGGACGAACAGCGCCGATTATAGCACCCGGTACCGATGTATACTCTGCTGTTCGGCTGTTCGCGTTTGGGGGTATCGATGCGATCATCTGAGGAACGCGAATGAAGGCTTCTACGCGGGACCGCGCGCAAACGTACGAAGGCCTCACGCGCGACGACCTGCTGACGGCCTATCGCTGGATGCTGTTGTCGAGACGGCTCGACGACAAGGAAATCCAGCTCAAGAATCAAAGCCAGATCTTCTTTCAAATCAGCGGCGCGGGCCATGAGGCCGTGCTCGTGGCGGCCGGCCTCGCGCTCAAGCCTGGCTACGACTGGTTCTTTCCCTACTACCGTGATCGCGCGCTGGCCCTCATGCTCGGCATCAGCCCCTACGAGATGCTGCTCGCCGCGGTGGGTTCGAAGGACGATCCGGCCTCCGGCGGACGCATGATGCCGTCGCACTGGAGCAAACCGTCTCTCCACATCGTCAATGGCTCGAGCGCCACAGGAACGCAGTGCCTGCATGCGGCCGGGTGCGCCGAAGGTTCGAAGCGGCTCCCGGCGCTGGGTGGGTCTGCGCCCGGCCGGCCTGCGGTTCAGGACGACGAGGTCACCTACGTGTCGATCGGAGACGGGGCGACAGGCGAGGGTGAGTTCTGGGAGTTCCTCAACACGATTTCCTCCGAGCGGCTTCCCGTGGTGTGCGTGGTCGAAGATAACGGCTACGCAATTTCGTGCCCCGCAGAATTTCACACGGCCGGCGGCGATGTGTCGCGGCTCATCGAAGGCTTCCCGAATCTCGAGGTGATTCGCGTCGACGGAACAGACTTTGTGCAGAGCGTCCGGGCGATGCGCGAAGCGGTGGCGTACGCGCGCGCGCGGAAGGGCCCGGCGCTCGTTCATGCGAAAGTCGTGCGGCCCTATTCGCACTCTCACTCAGACGATGAGCGGCTGTACAAGCCCGCCGAGGAGCGCGCGCTGGAGGCCACCCGCGATCCAATCGCCATGCTGGCGCAGTTTCTCAAGAGCGAATCGCTCGCCGTCGAAGACGACCTGACGCGCATCCGGCGCGAGGTAGACGGCGAGATCTCGGAGGCCGCCGAACTGGCGCTGAAGGCTCCCCGGCCGCCGGCCGATTCCGCCGGGTTCTGGGTGTACTCCCCCGACGTCGATCCCGCCTCCGACCAGTTCAGTACGCCGGCGCATCTGCAGGGCAAACCCGAAACGATGGTCACGCTCCTCAACAGGACGCTGCACGACGAGATGTCGCACAACCCGCGCATGGTCGTCTTCGGGCAGGATGTCGCTGACGCGAGCCGCGGCGAGCTGCTGGAGAAAGTGCCGGGCAAGGGGGGCGTGTTCAAGGTGACCCACGGCCTGCAGCGCGTCTTCGGCAGCGAGCGCTGCTTCAATTCACCGCTTGCAGAGGCCAATATCGTGGGGCGCGCCATCGGCATGGCGGTGCGCGGCATCAAGCCCGTCGTCGAGATTCAATTCTTCGACTACATCTGGCCGGCCATGATGCAGATTCGTGATGAGCTGTCGATGCTGCGGTACCGATCCGCGAACACGTGGGCGGCGCCGGTGGTCATTCGCGTGGCGATCGGCGGATATCTCCGCGGAGGCGGCGTCTACCACAGCCAGTCGGGCGAGAGTATCTTCGCGCATTGCCCGGGGCTTCGAATTGTCTTCCCATCGAACGCCGCCGATGCCGCCGGGCTGCTGCGGACGTCGATTCGATGCGACGACCCGGTGATGTTTCTCGAGCACAAACATCTTTACCGCCAGACCTACAACAAGTCTGAATATCCAGGGCCCGACTACCAGATCCCCTTCGCGCGAGCGGCCGAGCGGCGGCCGGGCACCGATCTGGTGATCATCACATGGGGCGCCGTCGTGCAGCGCTCGCTCGTGGCGGCGCAGCGTGCCGAGAAGACGGGCATCAGCGTCGGCGTCATCGATCTCCGAACGATCATCCCCTATGACTGGCCCTCGATCGCCGAGGCGGTGCGGCAGACCAACCGCGTGATCGTGGCACACGAGGATCAGCTGACGTGCGGTTTTGGCGCCGAGATCGCCGCGCGGATTTCGGAAGAGCTGTTCGAGCACCTGGATGCCCCCGTCACCAGGGTGGCGGCCATGGACACGCCGGTGGCCTACGCCCCGGAACTGGAGGAAGCGATCCTGCCGCAGATTGACGACATCGTGAAGGCGATCGAGAAGGTCGCGGCGTACTAGATCCCAGCCGAACGCCGAGTCCTGCCTAGCGGTGAGCCTACCGTAAAAAGGGCCGTGAGCCCTGCGGTCAGGACTCACGGCACCAAACCCTCAATACTTCTCCTTGCCATCCTTGTCGTGATCCTTGTCGTGATCCCTGTCTTTCTCCTTATCCATGTCGTGATCACCGTCATGGTCACGGCCGTGGTCCTTATCCTTGTCCATGTCGTGATCACCGTCATGATGCCTGTCGCGGTCTTTGTCCGTATCCACGTCGCATTTCATCGGCGGTGGCATCGTGCTGCCGACCTTTGCACAGCCAGTAACAGCGGTGCCGGTCAGGGTCACCCCGGCCATCGCCAGCAAATCCCCGTGAACGGTTCCACCGGTGGTCGTGATATCCGCACCGGCCAGAACGGTTCCGATCAGATTGGACGTGGTCATCGTAGCGGCTGCGCGAGCCCACCATACAACGTTGCATGGGTTGCCGCTGTTGAGCATCACCACATTGAAACCCGTGCCGGTGAGCGCCCCATTGACCAAGAACAACCACGATGCATTGACGTTGCTCTGGCCGTCCAGAAACAGCGTTCCCGTCTTCCCGACCGCGTCGACACAATACGTGCCGGGCACCAGTACCATGGCCGTGAGCGGGCCCGTCAACGTGTGAGCCAAGTCACACGCCGGCGGATGATCGCGTAAGTTATTGTACGCCGCCACGAAATCCAAGAACCCCTGCTGCGCGGCCGCATCGGCTAAATGGGTTGTCCCAGTGGGCGTACACCCAGTGACGGCAGTCCCCGGCCAGACGCCGATGTTACCGGTCACCGGAGATGTCGTGCACGTCAATTGCGTCCCACCAAGAAGAGCAAAGTTCTGCGCTGTGCCGAGCGCCTGCGCCGACGCCACCGAGACATTGAAAACGATCGCGACGATGACGAGAGAGACGAGCTGCAACTTCTTTGGCATGCGAACCTCCTACAAAAGTGAGGAAAACGATTCGAGCTTACGCTGTCGCACGAACGGCGTTGTGTGCACAACTGCACACCTGATCGGGTTTTCTTTTGTTGGCGTCAGGAGGCGATCAGCGTGAGCGTCCGTGCCGTACTTTGGGACGTCTGTAAGATTATTGAACAGTCTTCGCGGCGTTACTTACCCATCGTCTCCGGGCGCCGCAGCCGCGAGCTGCGCGAGCCGCGCGAGAGCCGCATCGCCGGCCTTGCGGATCTCATCTACATCGCCGCGTCTCGGATCGTCTGGAGGCATTTCGTCGAGCATCAGATTCGCGTAGCCGATCACGATGCCAAGATAGTTCTTCATGTCGTGCACAAACGACCGATGGCTCATCTGCCGGTACTCATTTTCGAGACGGCGGCGGCTCGTTCACCACGGCCCAGAAGGCGCCCAGCTGACGCACAGCATCGACAAACGCGTGGAAATCCACGGGCTTCACCACGTAGGCGTTAGCGCCGAGCTTGTAACTGCGCACCAGGTCCTGTTCTTCACGCGACGAAGTCAGCATGACCACCGGGATGGTCTTCAGCGCATCGTCGGCTTTGATCGCGCGCAGGACGTCGAGGCCGTCGACCTTTGGCATCTTCAGATCGAGCAGGAGGACGGCCGGACTGCCCGGCAACCGGTCGGCAAAGGCATTGCGGCGATAGAGATAGTCGAGCGCTTCCGCGCCGTCGCGCACGACCACCACTTCGTTCGCCAGATTGATTTCCGACAGGGCCGCCAGCGTCAGCTCGACGTCGTTCGGATTGTCCTCGGCGAGCACAATGCGCTTGAGTTCGGTGATCGCCCCCATCACAGCGTTCCAGTCACCGCAGCGACCGTTGACGATTCCACGACCGAGATGAAGGCTTCGACCAGATCGCTACGGCGCCATCCGTGCTTCACTTCCGTCCTCAGCTCCTCGAACCCCCGCTTCGGCGCCATCGCGGGCTTGTACGGGCGTCTGGTCGTAATGGCGTCGTAGACGTCCACGATTCCCATGATCTGGGCGAGCAGAGGAATGGCATCGCCCTGCAAGTGGTCCGGGTAGCCGCTTCCGTCGAGCCGTTCGTGATGGTGCCGCACAATCGATCGCACCTGCCGCAGCGACCGCATGCCGCCGCACAACCGATCGCCGATCAGCGGGTGCAACTTGATTTGTTCGTATTCGGCCTCGGTCAGCCTGCCCGTCTTCAGCAGGACCGCATCGGGAATGCCGATTTTCCCGACGTCGTGAAGATACCCGCCGCGATAGAGCGCCGCCTGTTGCTCCTCGCTCAAGTTCAGTACGGTGCCGAGCGCCGTCGCGTAGTCCGCCAGCCGCTGGCAGTGGCCGTCGGTGTAGGCGTCGCGCGCTTCAATGACCAGCGCGAGGCTCAAGATGACCGACTCGGCCGAATCCAGATCGTCTGTATAGCGCTTCAGCCGGATGAGCGAGCTCACGCGCGCTCGGAGCTCGTGCTGATTGACCGGCTTGGTCAAAAAGTCGTCGGCCCCGGCGTTGATGCCCGTAATTCTGTCCTGGCTGTCGGCCAGCACGGTGATGAGCACGACCGGAGTCAGCCGCGTGGCCTTGTTTTGTTTGATCTGTTGACAAACCTCGAAACCGGTGAGCTCGGGCATCACCACGTCCAACAGCACAAGGTCGGGATGCTCGCGTTCGACCATCTCCAAGGCTTGCCGGCCGTCTGACGCCGTGACCACTGCATAGCCCTCCCGGTTGAGGAGAAGCTTCAGCAGATCCACCTCCGTCGACTGATCATCGACCACGAGAATCTTGCCGGCGGATCGGACGGGGTCGCTCACTCAAAGGCTCCGCGAAGGCAGTTGGACCGAGCGAGAAGACACTATGCGCCTCCATGAGCCGTTGTGAACAGCCATGAACCCGGCTACAGGAAATATCGGTCTCAGCAACCCTTTTATGTAGCCATAATCCAGGCGCAACGCATCGGTGTTTGTCTGACAAGCGGCAAGTGTTGGTTTTTGGCCCGGTTTTCCTAGATGGCACGGGACGTCCTGGCGGCTATGATATTTGCGGCATTATCTGGAACGCATCCTGACCACCGACCCCGCGTGCGACAGATGAGGCGCGCTCGCGCGGCGCCGCGGCCGCGCGCCAGGCGTAATCCGCCGCGATCCAAACGAGACGGCCTTCACGCACTTTCCCTGCGGCTGGAAAACGTCCGCGAAGAGGAGCGGGCGCGCGTCGCTCGCGAGCTGCACGACGAGCTCGGGCAGGTGCTCACGAGCCTGAAGCTGGAATTCATGTGGCTGGTGGACGAGCTCGGCAAGAGCGAACCGAAACCCGGGAATCAGCTCGTCAACAAACTGCAGGCGCTGGTCGGATTGATTGAAGTCAGCATTCAGTCGGTCAGGCAGATCGCAGCCGACCTCAGACCCGCAGTGCTCGATCACCTTGGATTGCCCGAAGCGATCCTGTGGGAGGCCACCAAGTTCGAAGCGCGCACGGGTATCCGCTGCCGCGTGAGCTCGCAGTTGACGCGCCAATTTGGGGACCGCGCGAGAGCGCTGGCGCTCTTCCGAATTCTGCAGGAGGCGCTCACCAACGTGGTTCGTCACGCGCATGCGGGCGCGGTGCGCGTCACGTTGCGCGAGCGGGGCCAGCTGCTGTTGCTTGTGGTGAAAGACAACGGGCGGGGCATCACCAAGGCCGAGATATCCAGCGTGGAAGCGATCGGGCTGCTTGGAATGGCCGAACGGGCGAGGCTGCTTGGCGGGCGGGTCATCATCTCGGGGGTGCAGGGCCGCGGGACGACCGTGACGGTCCGGGTGCCGCTGGTATGACACGCATCCTTCTTGTCGACGATCATCCGGTCGTCCGGCACGGCATCAAGCAGGTGCTCACCGGCGCGTTCCATCCGGCCCTGGTCGGTGAGGCGTCGAGCGCCGAAGAAGGCGCGACCGAGCTGAAAAACTCGCCATGGGACGTGATCGTGCTGGATCTGGCGTTGCCGGGCATGAGCGGCCTCGACTGGCTCCGCGAGCTCCGGCGCGAGCGCCCCTCGGTGCCCGTGCTGATTCTGAGCATGTATCAACCCGACCAGTTTGCGCGCCGCGCGATACACGCGGGCGCCTCCGGTTATCTCACCAAGGACAGCCACCCCACCGAGCTCGTCAAGGCCGTCGCCGAAGTGATCGCCGGCCGCCGCTACCTCAACCCGGAGGTGATCGAAGAGATCGCGGCCGATCTCGAGACAGATCGAGGGGATCGGGGCTCCCGCCCCCACGAGTCTCTCTCCGATCGCGAATATCAGGTGATGAGAATGATCGCCTCGGGATTGACGGTGTCGCAGATAGCCCTGAAGCTGTCGCTCAGCGTCAAAACGATCAGCACGTTTCGGGCCCGGGTGCTCAAGAAGATGGAAATGAAAACGACCGCCGAGCTGATGTACTACGCCATCCAGCACGGCCTGGTCGACTAGGCGCCGGTCCCTCCCCTCCATCGGCAGAACTGGCCGTTGTAACATGGCGTCAGCATCTGATGAATCGTTCCCGCATTCACATTCGATCCGCCGCGGTGCTCGGCGCCGGCACGATGGGCGCGCAAATTGCCGCGCACGCGGCCAATGCGGGTCTGCCCGTGCTGCTGCTCGACGTGTCGCCGCAGGCCGCTCGCGACGGTCTTCAGCGTGCGCGCGCGCTCAAACCGGATCCGTTCTTCACGCCGGAGGTGGCGTCGCGCATCCGGACCGGCGGTTTCGAACAGGACCTCGAGAGCGTGCGCGAGGCGGATTGGATCATCGAAGCGATTGTCGAACGCGCCGATCTCAAAGACGCATTGCTCCAGAAGCTCGATGCCGCGCGCCGCCCCGGTTCGATCGTCAGCTCGAACACGTCGGGATTGTCCATTGCCGGCCTCTCCGAGCGGCGCTCAGAGGATTTCCGCCGGCACTGGCTCGGCACGCACTTTTTCAATCCGCCGCGCTACCTCCAACTGCTGGAAATCATTCCTACACCGGCAACCGACCCTGCAATCCTCGCCGCGGTTGCCGAGTTCGCCGATCACCGCCTCGGGAAAAACGTCGTCGTCGCGAAAGACACGCCTGGATTCATTGCCAACCATGTCGCGATGCACGGGCTGGTCAGAATCTTCGAAGCGCTTGCCGCGGGCCGATACACGGTCGAGGAAATCGACGCGATGACCGGTCCGGCGATCGACCGCCCGAAGAGTGCGACGCTGAGAACCGTCGATATCGCCGGCCTGGATGTTCTGATTCACGTCGCCAACGACCTTGCGAACCGTCTTCCGCCGGAACAGGCCGAACAATTCAGATTTCCGCCGTTTCTCCACGAGATGCACGCGCGGGGCTGGATTGGCGAAAAGGCGGGACGCGGGTTCTACGAGCGCAAGGCCGGGCCTTCGGGCGAGACCGAAATCTGGGCGCTCGACACGCAGACGCTCGAGTACCGGCCGCGGCAGACGCCCCGGTTCCCGTCTCTGGAGGCAAGCGCGTCTGCGGCGCTTCCCGATCGCATGCGGAAGCTCTACGAAGGCCGCGATCGCGTGGGAGAGTTTTTTCGGACGACGCTCGCGCCAACGCTCCGTTACGCGGCGCACGTAGCGCCATCAATCGCGAACTCCATCGACGACGTGGACCGCGCAATGCGGTGGGGCTACGGCTGGCCGCTCGGCCCGTTCGAGCTGTGGGACGCCATCGGCCTCGACGAGAAACGCATTCGAGCCTCTCTTCTCGAACCCGCCGGCCCCCACCTCGAAATTCTCCGGAGCGCGCGCGAGCGCGAGAAGGTCGTGGCCGCGAATCCGGGCGCCAGCCTGATTGACATCGGGGACGAAGTCCTTGCGGTCTCCCTGCATTCCAAGATGAACGCCATCGGGGGCGACGCGCTCGACATGCTGCAGCGCGGCGTTCGCGAAGCGTCCAGGAATTTCGCGGCGCTCGTCGTCGGCACCGAGGCCCAGAATTTCTCGGTCGGTGCCAATCTCATGCTCCTGCTGCTCGAGGCCCGGGAGGGCAACTGGGAGGAAATCGACGCGATGATTCGCGCGTTCCAGCGCGCGACGGCCGGCCTGCGATATTCGGATGTGCCCGTGGTCGTGGCGCCGCTCGGGCTCACACTGGGGGGCGGCTGCGAGGTCGTGCTCCACGGCGATCGCGTCCAGGCCTCGGCCGAGAGCTACATCGGGCTTGTCGAGGTCGGCGTTGGCCTGATTCCGGCCGGCGGCGGCACCAAGGAACTGCTGCTGCGCCACGGCGCGCAACGGGCGTTCGAAGCCATCGCGTTTGCGAGGGTGTCAACCTCCGCCGCAGATGCGCACCGCCTCGGACTCCTGCGTGAGGTGGACGCGATGACGATGAATCGCGATCGGCTGATCTACGACGCCAAGGAGCGCGCGCTCGCGCGGGCCCGAGAGGGGTATGTCCGGCCGGAAAAACCGCTCGCCGTTCCGGTGGGCGGCGATGCGGTTCGCGCCACCCTCGACCTCGGCGTCCACCTCGCGTGGCGTGGGGGCCGAATCACCGATCACGAAGCCCTCATCGGCCGGAAGCTGTCCTGGGTGCTCGCGGGCGGGTCGTTGCCTGGCGCGGCGAACGTCAGTGAAGATCATCTGTTGGACCTCGAGCGCGAGGCGTTCCTCAGCCTGTGCGGCGAAGCAAAAACGCTCGAACGGATCCAATACACGTTGAAAACCGGCAAGACGCTTAGAAACTAGATGCGGTCATCCGGATCGGGCGCGATTCATGACGTCGGCGCGGGACCTGCGATCGTGCTGATTCCCGGCATCCAGGGCCGCTGGGAGTGGATGCGGCCAGCCATCGGGGCGCTTGCCACCCGCTGGCGCGTGATCACGTGCTCGCTACCCGGCGAACCTGGCGTCGAGCTTCTACCCGAAGGGAACGGCAACTTCGAGAGCTACGTGCGCCATGTCGATCGCCTTCTGGATTCGGCGAATCTTTCCGATGCGGTCATCTGCGGCGTGTCGTTCGGCGGACTCATCGCGTTACGTTACGCCGCCCGCCGGCGCGAGCGGGTCCGCGCGCTGATTCTGGTCTCCACGCCGGGGCCGCGATGGAGACCGACCCCGCGGCAGGCCAGGCACATGCGCTGGCCGATTCTCAACAGCCCGCTTTTCGTGCTGGGCGCCGTGAAGCGCGGGTGGTCGGAATTGCGGGTTACGCTGCCCTACCTGGGCGAACGCCTGGCGTTCTGCGCCAGATTGGCGATTCAGGTAGCCTCCGCCCCGGGGATTCCATCCCGCATGAGCGCGCGCGCGCGGCTTGCCGTCGAGGAACATTTCGAGAACGATTGCGCGCGGGTCGCGGCGCCGACGCTTGTCATCGCCGGCGAGCGGGACCTGGACAAGGTGGTGAGGTTCGACGACACAATGTGTTATGTGGCTTCGATTCCTGGAGCCGAGTTTCAGCTGTTCGAACAGACCGGACACCTCGGGACTGCGTCGGCGCCGGATCGGTTCGCCGCCATCGTCTCGAAATTCTTGAGCAGGCTGCCCGATCGCACATGGCCGACGACATCCGCCTCTTGACGGTTGACGTTCCCGGACCTGCCGGTCCGCTCGAAGGCGCGATCAACGCGCGCGCCGACGGCGAGGTGCGCGCCATCGCCGTGCTGGCGCACCCATTGCCGACATTCGGCGGCACCATGCACACCAAGGTCGTGTTTCACGCCGCAAAGGCGTTTGCCAGGATCGGGTGTCCCGTCCTCCGGTTCAATTTTCGCGGCGTCGGGCGCAGCGCGGGCTTGTTCGACAACGGCCGCGGCGAAAAGGAAGACTTCCGGGCCGCGCTGGATTTCATGACGGGGCGATATCCCGGCGCCATACGCCTCTGGGCGGCGGGCATGTCGTTCGGCTCCTGGATCGCGATGACCGTCGGGGCAGAGGATCCACGGGTCACGGCGCTCATCGGGATTGCGCCGCCCGTGACCAGATACGACTTCTCGCCGGTTGTCGCGGCAGCCAGGCCGACATTTCTGATTCACGGCGAATTCGACGAGGTCGTGCCGCTGAAAGAGGTCCGCAAGTTCTACGCCCGGCTCTCCGAGCCGAAAGAGCTCGTGGTGATCGACGGCGCCAATCATCTTTTTGATGGCAAGGTGGCGGAGGTCGGCGAGACAATCGTCGATCTGCTGCAGGATTACGATGGCTGACGCGGTAATCGTTTCTGCCGTCCGCACGGCCGTCGGCAAGGCGCCGTCGGGAGCGCTGCGGTCGACGCGCCCCGACGAGCTGGCAGCCGTGGTGCTGAAGGAAGCATTGAGCCGGGCGCCCGGCTTCTCGCCGTCGGACGTAGACGATGTGATTCTCGGCTGCGCGATGCCGGAGGCGGAGCAGGGTTTGAACGTCGCGCGCATCGCCAGCCTGCGCGCCGGCCTCCCCGTTGAAGCCTCTGCGGTGACGGTGAATCGCTTCTGCGCGTCAGGCCTGCAGGCAATTGCCTTCGCCGCCGATCGTATTCGCGGCGGCTCGGCGGCTGTCGTCCTGGCGGGCGGCACCGAGAGCATGAGCCTGGTGCCGATGGGCGGCAACAAGGTTGCGCCGAATCCGGCGCTCGTCGACTCGTACCCCGACGTGTACCTGAGCACAGGGCTGGTCGCCGAAAATCACGTGCGCGACTACGGGATCGCCCGCGGCGAGCAGGACGCATTCGCGCTCCGCAGCCATCAGCGCGCGATCGCGGCTATCGACGCCGGAAGGTTCAAGGAGGAGATTGCCACGGTGGGGGGCTTCAGCGTAGACGAGGGACCACGCCGCGACACGTCGCTCGATGCACTGGCGAAATTGCGGCCGGCGTTTCACGTGAGCGGGACGGTCACGGCCGGCAACTCGTCGCAGATGAGCGATGGCGCCGCAGCCGTGCTCGTCACCTCCGCCGATGCCGCCAGAGAGCGCGGCGTGAAACCGCTGGCGCGCCTGGTGGGCTTTGCAACGGCGGGCGTGGCGCCGGAGCGTTTCGGGATCGGGCCGGTTCCCGCGATCCACAAGGTTCTCACACAGACGGGCCTGTCGCTGAACGAGATCGACCTGATTGAATTGAACGAGGCGTTCGCCGCACAAGTGCTGGCGTGCCTGCGGGAGTTGCCGATAGATCAGGGCAAGCTGAACGTGAACGGGGGCGCCATCGCGCTCGGACATCCCTTGGGATGCACCGGGGCAAAGCTCACGACCAGCCTCCTCTACGAGATGGGCCGCAGAAACGCACGCTACGGGCTCGTGTCGATGTGCGTGGGCGGCGGCATGGGCGCCGCCGGAATCTTTGAAAGGGTCGGATGAGCGAGACCGTCGCGATGGGTGGCGCAAGGGGCGGGTCGTGGCTGCTCGAGCCCGGCAACGCGTCATCGGTCCAGACGCCGGAGCGCATGTCCGCCGAACATCGGCTCATCGCACAGACGGCGCAGCAATTCGCCACCAAGGAAGTCGTGCCGGCGATCGATCGCCTCGAGCAAAAGGACTGGGCTCTGGCGCGGCAGCTCCTTCGCCGCGCCGGCGATCTCGGACTGCTCGGCGTGGATGCGCCCGAGGAGTACGGCGGCGTCGGCATGGACAAGGCCGCCGCGCTCGTCGTGAGCCGCTACCTTTCCGGCAGCGCGTCGTTCAGCGCCGCGTTTGGCGCGCAGGGCAATCTCGCCATCGTCCCCATCCTCCTGTTTGGAACCGCCGAGCAGAAAAACCGGTACTTGCCGAAGCTGATCTCCGGGGAGCTGGTCGGCGCATATGCGCTGAGCGAGTCGGAGTCGGGCTCCGACGCGCTTGGCGCACACGCGCGCGCGGTCAAGCTCGAAGACGGAAGCTTTTCGCTGAACGGCGAGAAAATGTGGATCACCAACGGCGGCTTCGCCGATCTGTTCATCGTCTTTGCGAAGGTAGACGGCGAGCATTTCACCGCTTTCATCATCGAGCGCGGGTTTCCAGGGGTCAGCACGGGCCAGGAAGAGCACAAGATGGGGCTCCACGGCTCGTCTACGACGCCCTTGCTGCTGCAGGACGCGCGCGTGCCCGCGGCAAATCTGCTTGGCGAGATTGGCAAAGGGCACAAGGTGGCTTTCAATGTACTGAACTTCGGCCGATTCAAGCTGGGCGCGATGTGCGTCGGCGGCGCCGCATTGGCCATCGGCGAGGCCGCGCGTTATGCCTCGTCTCGACGGCAGTTCGGCAAACCGATCGCCAGTTTCGGCGCCATCAAGCAGAAGATCGGGAGGATGTCCGCCCGCACCTACGCCGTCGAGAGCCTCCTGTATCGAACCGCTGGACTCATCGATTCGTCGATCGAGCAAGCGGAGGGTGCGGCCGGCGCCCTGGCCGCCATGGAGGAGTTCGCCGTCGAAGCGTCGATTGCCAAAGTCGCCGGGAGCGAAACACTCGACTACGTGCTCGACGAGAACGTCCAAATACACGGCGCCAACGGGTTCGTGAAGGATTACCCCGCCGAGCGGCACTATCGCGACGCGCGGGTGAATCGCATTTTCGAGGGCACCAACGAAATCAATCGGCTGTTGATTCCCGGAATGCTGATCAAGCGCGCGCTGAAAGGCACGCTGCCGCTTATTCCAGCCGCACGTGCGCTGCAGGACACCCTTCTGACGGCTCCCGCGATCCGGGATAATGCTGGGGAGGGGCCTTTCGCCGCCGAGAAGCGGGCGGTCGAATCGTACAAGAACATCGCGGTGATGCTCCTTGGCCTCGCGATGCAACGCTACGGTGAAGCCATCGCAGACGAGCAGGAGGTGCTGCTCTCGAGCGCCGATGTGGTCATCGCGGCAGCGTGCGCGGAAAGCGCATTGCTGCGCGCGATGGCGGCTCCGGGGAACAACGCCGGTTTGCATGCCGATGCGGCATCTGTCTTTATCAACGACGCAGCTTCAGAGGTGGAGGCATCGGCCAGACTGGTGCTGGCCGTCGCCGCCGAGGGCGATACCCTTCGAACCTATCTGGCCGCATTGAGACGCGTGTTGAGGACGACGCCGACCGACACCGTCAGCTGCTGCCGGCGACTGGCGGACGAGACCGCGCGGCGCGGCGGGTACATTTTTCAATGACGACACGCTGGCGAGATCTCGGTATCTGGCTGATCAGCGGGCTGGTGGTGACCGGCTGCGGAGGGGGTGCGCCGCCCGCCAACGATGCCGATTACGTGAAGCAGCTCGAAGGCGCGCGCGCGACGAAGGACGCCGAATTCCGGACCGCGTTCGATTCGCCGATTCCCCGCGACAAGGTCAAGGAGCTGCTGCCGCTCTCCTATTTTCCGCCCGATCCCGCATACGTGACGCCCGCCGCGCTCAAGCTGGCATCCGAGCGCGATGTCGTCGAGATGCCGACCTCGACCGGCGAAGTGCGGAAGGAAGAGCGCGTCGGCGTACTCGAGTTCAGCCTGAAAGGTCAGCCCCTTACGCTCAGCGCATTCGTAGAGGCGGGCTCGAAAGACGTGAACCGGCTGTTCGTGCCGTTCCGCGATCTCACCAGCGGAACCGAGACGTACCAGGCCGGACGGTATCTCGACCTCGACCGGACGCCGACCGGGCTTTACAACATCGATTTCAATCGGGCGTATCATCCCTATTGTTATTACAGCTCCAAATTCGACTGCCCCTATCCTCCCGGCGAAAATCGACTGCCGATTCCGATCCGGGCCGGTGAACGGCTGCCGCCGTCCGGACCGGCATCTCACTAGTCCGTGCTGAAAGCCATCGTTTTCGACTTTGACGGAGTCATCGCCGACAGCGAGCCGCTGCACCTCCGCGCCTACCAGACGATTCTCGAGCGCGACGGCATCGAGCTGACGCGAGAGGAATACTACGCGCGGTATCTCGGCTTCGACGACAGCGGGTTGTTCCGCGAGCTGGCAAAGGATCGAGGCATCGAGATTACCGACGACCGCGTCGACTCATGGATCGACGCGAAGTCGGAAATCATCAAGGATTCGCTCGAACACGATTCGGTGCTGTTTCCCGGGGCGGTGGACTGCGTGCGGATGCTCGCCAGCAGATTTCCTCTGGCGATTGCGTCGGGCGCGCTCGAGGAGGAAATCGAGCTCGTGCTCGCCAATGCCGGCCTGAGCGATTGCTTCAAGACCATCGCTTCGGCCTCCGACGGCGTTCGCGGGAAACCGGCGCCCGACCTGTATCTGCTCGCCGTGGGGAAACTGCGCGACTTCATGACGATCGATGCCGAATCGTGTGTGGCGATCGAGGACTCGAAATGGGGGCTGGAAGCGGCGCACAAAGCCGGAATGCGCACCGTCGCGGTCACGCACACGTATTCGACGGCCGACCTGCCGGGGGCCGGCTTCGTGGTGCACCACCTGCGTGATATCACTATTCCCAGGCTGGAACGGCTTTGGGATTGAACAGGGTGCGATAATAGCGATCGAATGAAGGACGCCTTTCTTCACGAATTTTCACGGCTGGCCCTGAGCCCCGACCGCGACCTGGCGACGCCCGCCTTGATGATCGCCAGGCTGGAATGCGTCCAGCTCGATCCGGCTCCGTATCTGCGACAACTCGACGCCATGGGAGCGGCGGCCCGCGAGCGGCTGCGCGCCAGCGGGTGCCTGCGGGACGCGCGCACGTCGGAAACCGCCGTCGACGTGCTCAACGCCTACCTGTTCGACGAACAAGGCTTCACCGGCAACCGCGAACGCTACGAGGACCCCAGCAACAGCTTTCTGAACGAGGTGCTGGAGCGGAGGACGGGCATCCCGATCACGCTCGCGCTGGTCTACATGGAAGTCGCGCGGCGCGCGGGCGTGCAGATCGAAGGCGTGAATTTCCCGGGTCACTTTCTGATGCGCTATCCGCCGTTGAGCCGCGAAGGCGCGCTCGATCTGATTCTCGATCCGTTCCATCGCGGCGCGCGGCTGTCGGAGCACGACTGCCGCCGGCTGCTCGAGCGGCATGTCGGCGAGGAAGCGGCGTTCGACCCGGCGCTGCTCGCGGCGGCCACCAAGCCCCAGATGCTGACCAGGATGCTGCTCAACCTGAAGCGCATCTACGTGCGGCTGCACTCGTTTCCGCAGGCGAGAAACGTGACCGAGCTGCTGCTGGCGGTGGATCCGCCTGGCCTGGCCGAGCTGCGAGACCGCGGCCTTCTCGCGTACCACATGAATGATTTCTCCGCCGCGCTGCGAGACCTTCAGCAGTATCTTCACTTCAGCGCTGGGTCCCAGGTCGATGAGGAAGAACGCAGCGACCACGAGCAGCTCTGGGAGCACGTGAAGACGCTGCGGCGGCGAGTTGCGTCGCTCAACTAGGGTGTACCTGGAAAGTTAAAAGTCGAAAGTTGAAAGTTGAAAGTGGCGAATGCTTTACTTTTTATTTTTCACTTTTCACTTTTTACTTTTCACTTTCAACTTTCAGGATTCAGGTAATACTCCGTCACGTCAGAGACCGGCCTGTATCCAATCCGCTTGAAGATATTCGGCGAGGCGCCGCTCGAGAGGTCGGTGTAGAGCCAGCAGAAGGCGCTGCCTTGCTCGAGTTGCCGGCGCGTCAGCGCGGTCACGCAGGCCGTTGCGTAGCCTTTGCCGCGGAGCTCCCGCGGCGTGTAAACGAAGTTCAGCCGGACTCCGCTCGGCGTCTTTCCCGCCCATGCTGCCATGGAGACTGGGCCGCCGGCGTCCCATACATAGAGGCGCCCGCGCTTGATGCTATCGCCCACCACCGCCGGCGCGTCCACCTTCTCCGGGAGCTTGGCTTCCGCGACGAAGCTCTCGGTCCATTGGCTCAAGCGTTCGAGATCGTCGCTGGTCGCCTGTCGCAGCGAGCCCGGCGGCGCCGGCAGGCCCGAATCGGTGACCGTGCGCGTCTCGTGGATGCGAAGCCGCATGCCGATGCGCGGCTGCGCGCCGCTGAGGCTGGTCCAGGCGCCGGCGAAATCGCCGGCGGATCGATGGGGTCCGATCATCCCGTCCAACTGAGGCACCGCTTCGAACACGTCGTGCGCCAGGGCCACGATTGGCTCGCGGTTCGCGCGGGTAATGACGAGTTTGAACGGCGCAATGTACACGCCGCACGCGAGAACATGGCTGCCATCATCAACCGCGGCAAGATACGGCTCCTTCGCCGCCGAGGGATTGCGGGCGAGCCCCTGCGCCACGCCGATGATCAGGTTGTTCTCGGCCTCGGCAATCATCAAGAGCGGCTGCGCGACTTTCAAAAACGCCTCAGCCGAATCGTATCGAGTGACCTTCATCGCACGTCGTGTCACTTCGCAAATGATTGCACGTCTCGGAAGCCCAAGGCCTGTTTCATTGCACTGTTTTCCATGGGCCGCATGCCGGTGCGATCGAGCCGCCACTTGTCCAGGTACTGGCGCGGCTTCACGAGCGTCACGCGCGCCGCGGTCAGGATCGCTTCAAGGGCGGGATCCTCGTAGGCGTGCGGCATGCCCGCGAAAAACGGCTCGTACAACCCATCCCAATGAACCGGCAGATAGAACGCCGGCTTGAGGATGGGCAATACCAGCTCAGCGATGG
Source organism: Vicinamibacterales bacterium (assembly GCA_035937795.1). GTDB lineage: Bacteria > Acidobacteriota > Vicinamibacteria > Vicinamibacterales > JAMQPK01 > JAMQPK01. Next base: position 19,435 of record DASZHO010000202.1, read on the forward strand.
CCCGTCCGCCCGTCCCGATCCACAGGTCGACGGAGTCCAGGCCCGCATCCTTCATGGCCAGCTTCAGGTTTTCCAGCGGCGCGCCGTAGTTGACGCCGCCGATGGAAATAGGCGTCTGCAGATCGACCGGGCCGGCGGAGTTCTGGAAGAACCAGCTGATGCGGCCCTGCGAGCCGTCGACCGTAAACAGATATCCTCGGGATCCGCCGCCGTTCGGAAAGTCCTCGGCCACGCCGGCGTGCAACCCTCCGGTGGCCGCATCAGGAACGGGCACGTCCTTCAGCTCGACCGGATCGTGCTGCTCGGGATTCTGCGCAGAATCTCCGCTGTGATTCCACCTCACCACCCTCAGCGTCACGCCGTCGGCCAGCTTGATGGCTTCGCGTCCGTACACCGCCCGGCAGCGCGCGGCGGGAAGGCCTTCGGCCTCCGCCTGCAGGCACGTCGTCCTGGATCCGATGATGTTCGCGCTGGTGAGCTTCGACCACGTCGCCGTATCGAACGAGTGATCGAAATGGCTGTGGCCGGTCAGCAGCAAATTCACCTTTGATGGTCCGCCAAGCGCGGTCAATACCCGCGTGACGGCCGCAACATCAGGCTTGTACGGTTGATGGGTCCGGGCGAGGCCGCCGCCTCCACCAAAAAATGCGCTCGCCGGAATGCGCGTGATGTAGCCGTCGGTCACGATGTTGAGCGAGCCGACCTGATAGTAAACGTTCGAAATCGAAAACCACGTGATGTCGACATAACGCGGCGCGGCGGCGAAGACCGGGATCGCAAGGCACACCGTTGCCAGGACACTCGCGAGCTGCGTGATCGGCTTGGTCATGCACGGCTCTCATTTCCGTACGGGCACTCGGGTTTGAGCG